>JANMMU010000077.1:0-38367 GCA_031373555.1 Segetibacter sp.
AATCCCCAAAAACTAAGAAATACGAAGCAAAAAAGTGCATAAAAATCAGATCTTACAAAAGCCATCAAAAAAATGTGCACAACTTCCAGGTTTTATAAAAAATACCCGAAAAATTGAATTTTGGGGAGTGAATAGTTACAATTTTTATATCAGAGATTCAGTATGTATAAAGTTTTTGGTAAAAAAAAGAATAAACAAGACCAGGTAAAAAATCGGATCTTATTTATTCTTTAAGTTAAACCAAAAAATGTTGGGTTATACTTTTCTAACCTCTACAGCATTCTTTCCCTTCTGCCCTTCAGTAATTTCAAATGATACCTGATCTTCTTCTTTTATCTGATCAATGAGACCCGATGCGTGGACAAAAACTTCTTCATTGGTTTCGTCTACTTTAATAAAGCCGAAACCTTTAGTTACGTTGAAGAATTTTACTTTCCCTGTTTTCATGATGTTCCTTTTTTGTTTGTGATAAAAACCATTTGTTTGAATATTGCTGTTTACCCAATTAACTTATAGAATGATAAAATGGGTAAAAAGTATGTAAACATACGTTACTCAAAATAACTCTGACTTTAAACTTACAAATCGAAATTCTAATGTAAAGCATTTTTTTTCAGGTTATCAAAAATTATCTATCTATGTATAGTTAATTCTCTTTCTTCATTTTTTGTAAAAATTTAGTTTCAAAAATTTCAGTTTGGGTAATTGAATTCAAAGTTAGTGAACTATTTATGTGATAATAATACATTAAGTTATCTGATTACCTTTTGAAAACCTGAAAGTATAAATTAACAAAACCATTGGCACTAGACACGGTACCGAATGCTATAAGTTAAGTAAAGAGATTTTAATAGCAACAACAATTACCTCATAGAAAATAAAATAATTAAGTTTGCAGACTCAATGATAGTTTATGCGCAAATTTTCACTTACCATATTTACACTTGTATTTAGTTTTTATTCTTTTGCCCAAGGGATAGAAACATTTACAAACCTTCCCGCAACCACACCATCAAGCTATATTGCCCGTACATGGACCGGTGACAACGGTTTGCCATGGAATGCTACTGATTCCAGGGCGGACCAAACTATAACAGGGCAGGCAATAACAATCAGAAATGGTTCTGTTACAACCGCTAATATTCCCAATGGTATAGGCAATCTTACATTTAAACACCAAAAGGTTTTTTCCGGTGCGGGTGCAGCATTGGATATTTTAGTGAATGGTGTATCAGTTGGTTCTGTTAATCCTGATTCTACTGTACAAACAATTACTATTTCCAATATAAATGTTGTTGGTAATTTTAGTCTTGAGATCAAGCAAATGACTACAGCCCTGCGGGTAAAAATTGATGATATATCATGGACGGGTTTTGGCGGTGTTGTTTGTAACGCACCTGTTGCACAACCTACCAGCATTGTTTTTTCAAGTATTAACAGCAACAGCTTTAATGGTAGTTTTACAGATGCATCTCCTGTAGCAGATGAGTATCTTGTAATTTTAAGTACAGGCAATACGCTTTCGGCCTTGCCTCAAAATGGAACATCTTATGATGTGGAGGATCTGCTTGGTGGAGGTACAGTTATTTCCAGAGGCAATACAAATACGTTTACCCGTTCAGGCCTTACACCTGCAACTATATATTATGTGTATGCATTTTCACTAAACAGTGCTTGCTCGGGAGGGCCATTGTATAATACCTTGTCACCACTTACCGGTAATTTTTCTACTACCTCTCCTCCGGTATGTATCGCACCAACTTCAGCACCCGGTGTACTAACACTTTTTCCTACAAACAGCAGCATCAGCGGCTCATTTCCTGATGCAACAGGAGCAGACGGATACCTGGTAATACGAAGCCTTAACAGCACTATATCTTTTTCACCGGTTGATGGTACAACCTATACCGTTGGCCAAAGCGTAGGAACAGGCAATACAGGTACAGTGGTAAGTTTTGCAGGCGGCAATACTTTTACGGCATCAGGATTAACGTCATCTACATTGTATTATTTCTACGTTTATTCTGTAAGTACTTTTTCATGTACAGGAGGGCCGTTCTATAACACAACTGTATCAACAGGGTCATCTGCAACTTCAGCAGCTACCTCTACCGGCGAACCACCGGGCTACTATGCAAGTACAACTGGAAAAACATGTGCTGATCTTAAAACATCATTGAAGACTATCATAAGCAATATGTCTCCAAAATCTTATAATGCACTCCTTACCCAATATACCAAAACAGACGTTAAGCCAAATGAAAATGGAAGTGGTCAACAGATTTGGGATGTATATTCAGACAATCCTACAGGATTAGACCCATATAGCTTTACACCGGGTAATACGTGTGGAAACTATTCTAGTGAAGGAGACTGCTATAATCGTGAACATTCATTTCCTCAAAATTGGTTCGGTGGAGGTACAAGCAATGGACCCGGCACAGATTATCATCATGTATTTCCTACCGATGGTAAAGTGAATGGTACAAGAGGAAATTATCTTTATGGAGAAGTGGCTTCTGCTTCGATTACAACTTTAAATGGCAGCAAATTAGGATCATCATCTATTGCTGGTTTTGCAGGTCCCGTGTTTGAGCCGCTTGATTCTTTTAAAGGAGATCTTGCCCGTGCATTTTTATATATGGTAACACGTTATGAAAACAACATTCCACAATGGGCGGTTATTAGCGGATCCAATGGCGCAGAGGCATTGAATCCTAGTACCTTTCCCAGTGTTGACATTCCTTACTTGCAAGTCATGCTCAAATGGCATCATTTAGATCCTGTTAGCGCCAAAGAAATTACAAGAAATAATGGGGCCTATGTATTTCAGGGAAACAGAAACCCATACGTTGATCGCCCTGACTTTGCTGACTTTGTCTGGAATAGTAGCTGCCCCGGTTTAGGTACATTGCCTGTTGATGTTATATCGTTCTCCGGCAAGTTAATAGACAATAAAGTAATGTTGGAATGGCTTGCTGCGAATGAAATAAATTTTGACCATTACGAAATACAAAGGAGCGTAAACAATACCGATTTCAAAAATATAGGAACGGTTAAAGCAAGCAATAGGCATAGATACACTTTTAATGATGATGCCGAAACTATCCGTGGACAAAGAGTTTATTACAAAGTAAAAATGGTTGATAAAGACGGCAAGTTTAAATATACTGCCATACTATCTATGCACATTCCGCTTAATACAAAGTTTACAGTTTATCCTAATCCTGCAAGAACTAACATTCAAATGCAGATAAACAAAAATGTAAATGGATTGGTAAATGTGCAGGTAACTGATCTTACAGGTAAATTAATTAAAGAACAGTTATTTGTAGTTTCTAATAGTACAATTAATATATCTACATCAGAAATGGTTAATGGTACTTATCTGGTAAAATTGAGTTACAACGGTGAGCAATATTTGCAAAAGGTTGTAGTGAATAAATAACATCTTAAGTATATGTAATAAAACCCTCCCCAAAACAATTTGGGAGGGTTTTATTTTTTTATCTTACTTTTGCCGACTTTAACTCATGCCGTAACATGAAATCTTATTCCCTCACCACGAGGAATTCTATTAAATGTGACTGATTGAATTAAAGCATTCCGCCAGGAAAAATTAAAAGCATCAATAGCACATGAAATTATCTCAATTTAAGTTTGACCTTCCGCTCAATCTTATAGCCCAAAATCCTACAAAGAAAAGAGAAGACAGCCGTATGATGGTTGTTCATCGCAAAACCGGCCAGATTGAAAACAAACACTTCCGCGACATACTTGATTATTTTGATGATAAGGATGTTTTTGTAGTAAATAATACAAAAGTTTTTCCCGCAAGAATGTATGGACGCAAAGAAAAAACAGGTGCCAAAATAGAGGTTTTTCTACTGCGTGAATTAAACAAGCCTAATCGTCTGTGGGATGTAATAGTTGACCCGGCACGTAAAATACGTGTAGGTAACAAATTATACTTTGGAGACCATGACGAATTGGTTGCAGAAGTAATTGATAACACTACAAGCCGTGGCAGAACCATTCGTTTTTTGTGGGACAGTTCCGAAGCTGAATTTAAAGCACAATTAGAAGCTTTGGGCGAAACTCCATTACCAAGATATATTAAGCGCAAACCAGACGAGGAAGACCGCGAAAGATATCAAACGGTATATGCTAAACATGAAGGCGCAGTTGCTGCACCAACAGCAGGATTACACTTTAGCAAAGAACTTATTAAGCGTTGCGAAATAAAAGGTATTCGTTTTGCAGAAGTTACACTTCATACAGGACTTGGCACCTTTAGACCAATAGAAGTAGAAGATCTTAGCAAACACAAAATGGATGCTGAATATTATAATATTGATGAATTTGCCTGCAAAATTGTAAACAAGGCAAAAGAAACAGGTCATCGTATTTGTTCAATAGGCACTACAACAATGAGGGCTATGGAAACCAGCTTTACCGCTCAAAAATTGCTGAAACCTAGTGAGGGATGGACAAATACATTTATTCATCCGCCCTACGATTTTAATGTAGCTGACGCATTGGTAACTAATTTTCATTTACCAAAAACCAGTTTAATGATTATGACCTATGCATTTGCAGGTTACGACCTTGCGAATGAGGCTTACAAAAAAGCTATTAAGGATAAATATCGTTTCTTCAGTTATGGAGATGCTATGTTGGTTTTATAAACGTATACAGAAGATACCTACAAACAGAAAACCCATTGAATGTTCAATGGGTTTTCTGTTTGTAAAAGATTTTATAGTTTTTGACATTAACCTAAATCGAGAATGCTGTTTCGATAATTTCAGCTTGTTCCTGCGAATGAATTTTTGAATATCCTGTGGCTGTAGAGGCACTGGGTTGTCTGCCTATAATACCATAGTTGATACCTTTCAGGTTCATTTGTAAAAATGCAGCCGCACCCATATTCATCGGTTCTTCCTGTACCCAAAACCAGGTAGCTTTATTATATTTTTTATAGAGTTCATCCAGTTGTTTGGCCGGAAGCGGATATAGCTGCTCCACCCTGATGATAGCCACATCTTTGCGATCCTCTTTTTGTTGCCTATCAGCTAAATCGAAATATATTTTACCACTGCAGAATAATACTTTTTTAACCAAATCTGTGGTAGCATAATTATCGTCTATAACTTCCTTAAAACCGCCTGTGGTAAAGTCTTCTATCTTACTATAGCTTGCTGGTAACCGTAAATTAGCCTTTGGTGTAAAAACAATCATTGGCTTACGAAATGACCATGCAAGTTGTCTTCTTAGTGCATGAAAAAAGTTGGCAGCAGTGGTTATATCAGCAATTATCCAATTCAATTCTGCAGACATTTGCAGAAACCTTTCCATTCTTGCACTACTGTGTTCAGGGCCTTGTCCTTCGTATCCATGGGGGAGTAGCATAACTACACTACTCATTTGTCTCCACTTTGTTTCGCTGCACGAAATAAACTGGTCTATCATAGGTTGTGCAGTATTAGAGAAATCTCCAAACTGTGCCTCCCACAATACCAATGCATTTGGGTTCGCAATAGAATAACCATATTCAAATCCCAATACCCCAAATTCACTAAGCAGTGAGTTGTAAATCATAAATGAACCATCAGCACCGGGTATCCGGCTTAGCCTGTTGTAACTTTTATCAGTTATTTCGTCTCTAAGTACAGCATGTCTGTGCGAAAATGTACCACGTTTTACATCCTGTCCGCTCATTCTTACATCATTTCCATCTAACAATAAACTGCCATAGGCCAGTAATTCTCCGGTAGCCCAATCTACTGTTTCAGATGTTTCAAACAGTTTGATTTTATCCTGTAATAATTTATCTACTTTTCGCAAGGGATGAAAACCTTCGGGCCATTTCATCAGGCTGTCAAACACAGTAGTAAATTGTTCTTTTGTGATAGCTGTTACAGGTGATTTTTCAAAGTCCTCTTTGGTAGCTTTGCGCATGTTCTGCCACCACAGCTCCGGCTTTTGCGGGCTGTAGGGTAGTGGATGTTGTTTTATTTCGTCTAATCGTTCCTGTAAATCACTCCAGAATTTTTGTTCCATTTCCTTAGCCAGCGCTGCATCAATAGAACCGTTTGCTACCAGCTTTTCGTTATAAACCTCCCTTGGGTTAGTATGTTTTTCAATGATAGCATACAAAGTAGGTTGAGTGTATTTGGGATCATCTCCTTCATTATGTCCGTGACGGCGATAGCAGACCATATCAATAAATACATCAGCATTAAACTCCTGCCGGTAGCGTGTAGCTATTTGTACACACTTCACCACAGCTTCTGGGTCATCACCATTTACATGAAATACAGGTGCCTGCACCATTCCTGCAATTGAGGTGCAATAATCAGAAGTTCGGGCTTCATCAAAATCAGTTGTAAAACCTATTTGGTTGTTGATAACAAAGTGTATTGTTCCTCCCGTATAATAACCCTCGAGTCCACTCATTTGTAATACTTCATACACTATACCTTGTCCGGCTACAGATGCATCGCCATGTATTAGTATGGGTAATATTTTATCGTAATCACTTTCGTAAATAATATCGGCCTTACTTCTTGCAAAACCAACTACTACAGGGTTTACAGCTTCCAGGTGTGATGGGTTAGGGCAAAGTTGCAGGTTAACAACTTTCCCATCATTTGTGGTATGTTCACTTCTGAAACCCAGATGGTATTTTACATCACCACTCCCCATGGTACTGTCTGGAATTGCCGAGCCTTCAAACTCGCTAAATATCTGCTCATAGGTTTTGCCAAGAATATTGGCCAGAACATTTAGTCTGCCGCGGTGTGCCATTCCAAAAACTACTTCCTTAACTCCGTGGTCGGCAGCGGTATTAATGATAGCATCCAATGCTGCAATAGTTGTCTCCCCACCTTCCAACGAAAATCTTTTTTGACCAACATATTTTGTATGTAGAAATTTTTCAAAAATTACACCCTGATTTAGTTTCTCAAGAATTGCTTTCTTCTGATCAGTGGAGAACGGTTTATGAAATTCTTTTTCCACTTCGTTGGAAAGCCATTCAATCTTTGGCTGATCGTTTAAGGCACCATATTCTACCCCTACAGATGCTGTGTAACACTTTTGAAGATGAGTAATAATGTCTTTTAGGAATGCTCCCTGCATCCCTAAAAACTTACCTGCTTCAAAAGATTTGCTAAGGTCGCCATCATTAAGCCCAAAGTTCTCTAATCCAAGATTTGCCCTACGGTCTTTTCTTTCTCTAATGGGGTTGGTTTTTGCTATTAGGTGACCTTTTTTTCTGTATGCCTGTATTAACTGATATACACTTAATTCCTTTTGGATATCTACCGGGTTTGCAGATTCAATATTTGCAGTTGTAGTTGCAGGAGTAGCGTCCTGCGGTTTTCCATTCTCAACAGCAAAATCAAAACCTTCAAAAAACTTTCTCATTTCCGGATCCACACTTTCAGGATTGGAAACAAAATCGTTATACAGGTTTTCTATAAAAGCAGGGTGTGAGTTTGTGATATAGGAAAAGTCCTTCATTATTGGGGTGGTTTATTGTTGCAATACAAAGATGCTGCGCAAATATCGGGCATTAACATGAAAATAATAAGGGACATTTTAATAACGTTTCTTTATTTGATGTTCCCTAAACTAAGGAATTAAAAATGGGCATACGGTAGTTGGAAAAGCATCAACGTGTAAAGCTTCATTGTTATTCTCTTACCTTTATTAAAACTATAATGATTGCCACACTTAGTAACCAACCTCAGCAGTATTAGTAACCTTGCTGCTGAAAGAGAAAATGAAAATGATGACTTTCGTATTTTTTTGAAAAATAGAGATAGTAAGGCAGTAGATATATTAGTGCATGAAATAAACGATAGTATTGCTCCCCAAATTGATTGTACCCAATGTGGCAATTGCTGTAAATCTTTAATGATCAATATCACAGCCTTTGAAGCTGATAACCTTGCCTCGCAGTTAAACATAGGCTTACCTGATCTCAAGAAAAAATATATTGAAGAAAGCAATGAGGGGCAGTTTATAATAAATACGATACCCTGCCATTTTTTAGCAGGTACAAGTTGTTCAATTTATGAAAACAGGTTTACCGAATGCCGGGAATTTCCTCATCTGCACAAGGATAATTTTAACAGCAGGCTCTTTGGTACTATGATGTATTATTCAATGTGCCCAATCATTTTTAATGTGGTTGAGGAACTAAAAAGCAGACTGTCTTTAATGGAGATGAATAAATTTTAATATAATTAATATGAAGCGCAGCGGTAGTAATTGTTGTCGTGATATTATAAATTAATTGAGACCAAGTTTTGAATTTATTACCTAAAAATAAATAGTTCTAGTCGGTCTTAGCAATTAGTGATCCCAAAATGAAGCGGTAAAACAGTTGAAATAGAGAACAACAAATTTCATTTATTATAACAGCCTTTCGAGACTTAATGTATTTCTAAAGAAAATTACAATTTGGCAAATAATTTCATTAAAAAAATTTTATTATTAATTCAAGTTGTTGATTTTTAATTATTTACAAAATTTATGTTTAATTAAACTTAAGTAATTTGGTACTCTCTTTAAGTGACTTCAAAAAGCCTTTGAGATATATTTAGAAAAACAAAGCCCCACAAAATTTACATTTTGATTTGTGAATTTAAAAATTGTAATATTATTCAAAATCAAAATATTAAATAAGCATTTTGAGAAATTGGTTGACATAGAAATATGAAAGCCTTAGAATTCAATGTTGATGTAGTGAAATTTACTATGTTTTACTTTATGGCATTAAAATTACACAACAGGAGTTGAATAAATGAACCTGCCCGTCCCCCAAATTACATTGGTTCTTTTTCTTAAAATTTTAATAAATAACAATTCAGGGAAAATTTAATAATAATTGCTGCTACTTCGTTTGGAATTTCACTATTGATGCTTTACATTTGCCCTCCAAATAATATTTATTAACCGCATTTAAATTTCTATTTAAGATGCCAGTAAAAATGAGACTGCAAAGACACGGTAGTAAAAAACGTCCCTTCTACTTTATTGTAATTGCCGACGGCCGTGCACCAAGAGATGGAAAATTCATCCAGAAACTTGGAACCTATAACCCTTTGACTGTGCCTGCAACAGTTCAGCTTGATCGCCAAAAGGCATTAGACTGGTTGCAAAAAGGGGCTCAACCGACAGATACTGTCCGTAGAATCCTTTCTTTTAAAGGGGTATTATTCCTAAAGCACCTTTTACGTGGTGTTACATTAGGACTTTTTGATGAAGCTACAGCTATGGATAAATTCCAGGTTTGGCATACTGACCATGAGTCACAAATCAGAAAGCGTAATGAAGAAAATCGTAACAAGCAAAGAGCAAGGAGAAATCCTCCGGTTGTAAGGCGTGTTGAAAAAGCTAATGACACTCCGCCACCAGCTTCTGATGCTGCTGCAACTGAAGAAACAGCACCTGTAGAATAAATTTTCTAAAGGTTGATAATTCTTTAAGTCCCCACAAATGTTGGGGACTTTTTTTGTTTTTGCTCGCAGAAAAACAAGTTTATATCCGGAATTAAGTATAATGTTTATTTAGTATCACTTTATCAGTTGGTTTTCGTTGTTTCTTTGTGTGAAATATTTTTAATGAGCAATTATTTTAGCATAGGAAAAGTAGCTGCAACGCATGGTTTAACGGGAGAAGTAGTTGTAAAACATGCCTTGGGAAAGAAAACTGATTTTAAAGGTTTGCAAACTATTTTTTTTGAAGAAAAAAAAGGCTCATTTCTCCCTTATTTTTTAGAAACTTCTTTAGCAAAAAATGAATCGGAAATATTTGTAAAACTAGAAGGTTTCAATACAAAAGAAAGCTCAAAACGCCTTATACAAAAAGAAGTATGGCTGCTGAAAGATGATTTTGATAAGTATGCTGCAAAATCATCTCCTATCTCATTGCTTGGCTTTGTAATGATCAACGAAGGGAAAGCCATAGGTGAAGTAATAGAAGTGATTGAGCAACCAATGCAGGTGTTTTGCAAAATCATATATAAAGGAAATGAAGCACTAATACCCATACATCAGGAAAGCCTTGAAAAAATAGATCAAAAAAAGAAACAGGTATTTGTGAAACTACCAGATGGTTTGTTGGATATTTATGGGGAGGGATAGGTAATTTTAACCTGGTTTACAGAAACAATATTGGCCTTCAATCGTATTTTATGCAGTTCTTCATTTATTTGTCAATTGAAGAGACTTTTATTTTTGAAAATAAGTACCCCACAACCGTTGGGAAAGCTCAAACCCGCTTGATGATAAACCTTGCACCCACTCAATATAGTCCAATGGGTTTTGAAGCCCTTGTTGTGCCAGGTTTAGGCTTAATTGTGTCATTGAGGCGGTAGATCTTTGCCATGCTTCCGGCCCGCCAAATAGTGTTTCCACACCATAAATACTGCTATTGATGCTCATTTGCATCATGGTTTCTGCCATAAAAGCCGGGTTTAAAACCTGTTTCGCAGGTACTATACCTGAAAGTACCCCTCCGGCAACTGCAGCATATTTGGGATTGGAAAGTGCCCGGGAAGAAATGGTATCCATTAGTTGCAGCCAAACCGGGCCGAGTACCCTGTTCCGTATATATTCTATGACTACCTGAGATAGCATCATATCGCATCCAATCTCTTGCTCCACGGTTGACCTGTAATCACCCAGGCTGCTTTGGTCCAGCGTATTTTTTTGAAGGCAATCAATCAAGGTTTCTGCAGCCCATCTGCCACTCGAAATTGCGGTTTGTATTCCTTCGCCGTTAAGCGAATTTATTAAACCTGCAGCATCGCCAGTCAATAGTATCCTGTCAGACACAATCTCTTTATTAGGGTCGAAAGTAGAGAGCGGCCAGCCTACAATTTTACCCCGGATGCTGCCCTTGCCAATTCTACGGCGGAAAGAGGGGTCAGATTCAATAGTTTCATTCAGTAGTTCATTTAGATGCATTTCATTTTCAGGAAAAGTATCATGAACAATACCAAGCCCGACATTAGCAGTCATTTTTCCCGTTGGAAACAACCAGTAATAACCGGGAAAGCTTTTGGAAGAATAATACACATCAGCTCTGCTACATGGCCCTTCAATATTTTCGTAATAGGCCCTCACAGCCAACATCTTATTTTTTGAGGAATGTTTGGCTCCTGATAGTATACGTGACACAGTGCTGCTGCTCCCGTCTGCACCAATCAGGGTACGGGTTTTATACCGCCGTTCCCCGGTTTTATCTTTACAAACTACTTCTACATGTGTTTTGTAAACTTCAAAATTGGTTACACGGCATTGCACTTGTATTTGTGCCCCACTTTGCCGGGCAATTTCCAATATCCACCAATCCAGCGTTAATCGGGGAATAACCCGTCCAAAAGCGGGTAAATTGGAAACTCTGGAAATATGGTGGTTGGCCAATTCTTTACCATCTAAGAAAAGAGCAGCATCTGTAATTAAATTGCTGGATTGAAATGGGTGGTTAAAAAACCGGTTAATACCAAGCCGGTTTAATTCTTCAATAGCAATAGGTCCCACAAAATCGCCACAGGTTTTATCACGTGGAAATTGCTGGAAATCTAGCAACAATACCCGCATCCCGGCACGGGCAAGATAAGTTGCAGCAGTGGCCCCAGCGGGACCTGCGCCTGCTATAAGTACATCTGCATCCAGGCTTGGGATATGAGAGAATGAAAGCATGAGGTATTCTATTGACAAAAATGTAGTATAGAAATGTTTTAGTGAATTAAAGCAATTTCATGTATTGAGCCTTTTGGTTTTTGTATCCTGAACCATATTTCATTTTTTGAAAAAAATGTTCATGAATTTTTCATTTTCCACAATGAAATGCCTTTCATGAAAATCAGTTATCCGTTTTAATTACCCCGATTAGAAACTTCGGCTCAGCCACTTTATTTACGTATAAAATGTTGCGCCATCTGACCTGCCAATGAAACTGTTTTACCTACAGTATTCTTTAACCAACCAATTTGGTCATCCTGGTTCTTATTTAATTCTTCCAGTAATGTTGCTATTGTACCTGAAATTTGTAACCCCTTATTAATAGCTACTTCGGGGTTGCTTATATTTTTGACAAAACTGTTACCTAAACCGTTTACACCTTGCTTAACTGATTTTAAGATAAAAGACAGGTTCAGGGCTTTATATGATGGATATGTACCTTCAAAAATACCCGCTATACTGTCTGCATAAACTTTATCCTCTTTGGCTTCAGCAATTATCACCTCCAGTAAACCCATCCATAATTTGCTTAGCGTTTTGTTGCGTGGAAACTGTACCAATAAATTGGATAATGCAAAATCATATCCCAATTCTTTGTCCACTTTTATTCGATAGAGGTGTAGAGCTTCTTCTGAAAAATCGTTTTTTTGCAAACAATCAATAATTGTTTCTGAAGCCCAACTGGCGCTAAGCAGTGCATATTGTATCCCATCTCCGCTAAGCGGGTTTATCAGCCCTGCTGCATCACCAACCAACAAAATGCGCTGTCCGCTAATAACACTTTTCTTGTTAAAAAATATGATTGGCCATCCTTGTATTTTCCCAACCATTTCACCGCCGCCAATCCTTTCTCTTATTGCGGGGTTGTTATTGATGTGGTTTAAAAGCATCTCCTTTACATGTGAAGGTTTAGAAGGTAATGTCTTTGAAACCATCGCCATCCCGATATTGGCACCAGCAGCACCTTTCGGGAACATCCAAAAAATGCCTGGAAAGCTTTCTTCGCTAAAATAAATATCTACCCTGTTGGTTGGCCCATTTACATTTTCGAAATAAGATCGTAGCCCCAATAGCTGGAACTCATCATTGGGCTTGTTACCATTCAATTGCCTTGCAAGGGTAGAGGTACTACCATCTGCCCCAATAATTATTTTGGCCCTTAGGGTGCTAAAAATCTGCCCCTTTTTTAATTGGGCAATTGCTACATCTTTATTGATAGTGTATCCTGTAACTCTTGTAGATTCCAAATAAGCGGCACCTGCTTTCTTTGCTGCTTCGTAAACCCAGTTGTCCAACTCAATCCTGGGAATGATACGTGCATGAAAAGGTAAATGACCTGGTTTTGAAAGGGGGATAATCACCTTCTCGCTGCCATAATATAGGCCTACTTCTTTTACTTCATTTGCAAGGGCAAACTTTTGAGTTTGTGTAATGCCCATCTTTGCCAGTTCTGCTAACGCTATCGGGCTTACGCCATCTCCGCAAACTTTATCCCTTGGAAATTTTTCTGCCTCAGCAACTATCACTTTGAAACCATTGCTTGCCAGATGAAATGCAAGTCCGCTGCCTGCAGGGCCTCCGCCGGCAATCAGCACGTCACAATCATATTTTTGTATGTTTTTTATTAGCAACATAAATCAGTAATCCCTGTTAATCATATAGAGTATAATACTTTCAATAAAAGATTTATCTTTTGAGTCAGGGAGTTTAGAAAAAATTGTATAAAATTCCTTCAATGCCCCGCCTGCCATATATTTAGCTGTATTCTTTGCATATTCAATGCAGCCATAATCCTGAATGAGCGATAAAATCCGGGCGGCAGTTTTGTTATCTCTTTTCTTTATAGGGACGGATAAAAATTTATGGATAACAGACAGTTCTTTTTCATTGCATTTTTGCATCAGGTTGATGAGTATAAGCGTCCGTTTACCTTCTATGATATCACCGCCTATTTCTTTTCCATATTTCTTTTCTTCTGCAACAAGGTTTAAGATATCATCCTGTATCTGAAAGGCAACCCCCATAAAATATCCCAACCTGTTAAATATATCGGGGTTTACGCTTCCATGGCTTCCAATGATGGCACCAATACGGATAGGGTGGATACAGGTATACCAGCATGTTTTTTTTAAAATCATCCTAAAATAATCCTCATCCATTAGTGTGCAAATATTATCTTTTCGCCAACCCAATTCCAAGGCCTGGCCTTCTACAGATTCGGTCACCATGTGTTGCACTTCCACTAAAATGTCTAAGGTTAATTTGGGGCCTAATAGTTCCCTGTTTTTCAACAAAGGATAAAGCCCCAATGCATTCATGGCATCCCCAACATTTACAGCTATAGATTTGTTGCTGTATTCATGCATGGTGGGTTTATTGCGCCTGAAAAAACTTTCATCTTCTACATCATCATGGATTAAAAAGGCATTGTGCAATAACTCCAATGTAACTGCACTGTTTAAAGTGAGGGCAGTAGAGCCGCCGTACGCCTTGCTGGTTGCTATACACAGACCGGGTCTAAAACCCTTGCCGCCACGGTTGGGGTAGTCATGTACAAGGTCGTACAGGTATTTCCTGGGCTCTTTGTCCGGTATATAATGTTGGATGCCCTTTAAAGTAACGGCACCATATTCTACCAGCATTGATTTCATTAATACTTCGTACATCAATAAATTTATATGACCTGAAGGGTTATAATATTTTTTATCAAAGGCATTTGGCTAACAAGCAGCAAAGAATAATAGTGCCCGGGTTTGCAATTGGCCGGAACAGAAATTTTTATAGCAATTTCTTTAACTTCCCCGGGTTTTAATGATACCGATTCTGGAATTATTTGAACAAACCTTGAAAGGATTTTTTGTGTGCCCGGCCCGGTAAAATTTGTTATTTGCAAATCCAGTTTTACAGGTTTAGTGATGGCATCGTCCTGTAATGAAATGTGCATCGTAATTTTTTGGCCGGCTTTTACAGTTTGGTCATGTTCTATGACTTGCGAATTGCCAGATTTATTTTGCGCCGGGCTTTCGGGATTTGCATTTTCAGATTTTTTGGCAACTGTGTCGGTCAATACCCCCAACTGTTTTGATAAAGAGGCAAACGCATCTAAAAAAATATCCAATGCTTCATGTGTGTCCCTGCGAATACGGTTCATCAGATTTTCCGGATCATTCCTTATACCATCAACATCAATTATTTTCTTTTCAATATTTTTTGCTGCAAGTATGCCCGCCGCAATTTCTTCTTCCAATACATTTACTGCTGTGCTGATTACTTTCTGTGCATTATTAAGCAAACTGTTTGAATCAAACATTTCAAACAACCCTTCCCCGGGGTTATTTTTTCTTTTAGTGTTTTTGTCCTGGTTTTGCTTGTTTTCTGGCATGGGCAGTTGGTTTTATAGTATCAGTAACCGTAAGCAGTATGGAAAAATAAGCCGGCTCAAATCCCCTGACCTGTACTTTACTTATATATAAGCCCGGGGCAGTTCCTTCTGGTATATGAGTGTTTATACTCACCGGTTTTGATTCGCCGGGTTTTAATTGGAAGGAAAGAGGGGTAAACTGTGTTGTAAAGTCCTGAATATTGGAAGGGTTTTCTTGCATAACATATCCAGAATGTATAAACTGGCAGGTAACAGTTTCCTGTTTTACATTATCTAAAAGAAATTGAAAGGATACCACCTCGCCTGGAGCACCATTTTTTTCAAGGATAAAACTGGGGTTATCAGTTACATCTTCAGATTTTTCGTTTTCACCAGGGCTGCTATTCTTCAGAAAACTTAAACCAAGGTTAATTAGGTTGCTGAAGTGGTTTACATTCAACGTTACATATTCATTAAAAGCTTTGGTTATTGCCTCGTTTTTAAAAATACCTGGGTTAATGGGGGTTTCCTGTTTTGTAAATTGTTTAAAGACCCGGGCACCTTCTGTAATAAATAATTTGTTTGCTTCTATTGATTTAGTCAGCAGTTCTTCAAATGTTTTTGAAAACGGGATTTTTTCTTCATTCATAGAAAAAAATAAAAAGGTTGCTTATTGATGGGTTGTTGTATCTAATCTTTGTTTGTTAGGTTCGCAGTAATAATGGCTTTGCCAGCTTTGCCAATGAAGTTTGTATTTTTTTTCATCTTTTGGCTCTGCGCTTACAAGCTGATGATCATTATCAATTAGCAATGTGAAGCAAATATTTTGATTAAATTCTTTCTCCCTTAATACAATTTCAGTGGTATAAGTACTTCCATTATTAAAGTTATTCAGATCCAGAGACATCAGTACTCTTTCAGATTTACCAGGTTCAAGGGTAACTGCCTGTTTGCTAAGTGTTGGTTGGGAGGGAGCCGGTTTGCCATCCTGGTCTGTAAGCGGCCTTATGCCTACACGGTATGTCTTGGCATGGCTGCAATTATTTTTTATCATAAAAGGCACAACAATCCTTTCTGTCTCTGCGGCGGTTCTATTTATGGCGGCTATACAATGTGGGGGGCATTCACATTCAGGAGGGCAACAATTGCAGGTTTCTTTAAAGACTTTTGGCAATTTGATTTCCGGCATTTGCCCTTTTAATAAAGATTTGTTCAGGATAGACATGTTATTTACAAGGCCATCTAACAATGGTTTATAAGCTGCCAGTGAAGTGCTTGCAACATTTTTTATTGTATTGCCGAGCATATCCTGTATGCCAGACAAATTGCTGTTTGAGCTTTGCATCTATTATGACATTTTTGGTGTGATAGATTTTATGGCGTATGAAATGTCTTTGTCCCAAAAACGGATATTGCCGGAATAATCTTTTCCCGGGTTACAATTTTGGGGGATTGTAATACTCAGATTAATTAAAAGGGTCTCACCCGGTTGAAGCACCACACCACATTCTGCTATATTCACACTTGCCCAATCAGGTAAATTGCTTTGTATATTTTTAGAAACTTCATTCAGCATACTTTCATAACCATTGGCACCGCTACTGCGCATGGCCACACCAAATGCACGGCATAGCATATCCATATCCAGAGCTGCTGCATGTTTTACATCAGGTACCTGAAAAGCAACATTGCCAAGATTGGTTAATGTGAAACTAGCAGTATGGGTTTTACCTGGCTCTGTGCCAGTAAACGTAAAACTGGTAGGATGGATATCAATTACCATTTGTTCCTGTATCACCATTTTTACTTTCCTGTTTTCACCCCCTACCATAATAGTACTTTCATATGTACCTGGCGCAGTCAATGGGTGTACCTGGTGGAGCACCTCCACAATTTTCTCTTCTCCGGGGTTTAGCTTGCAAGATAAGCGGAGTGCATTATCGGCACCCATCCTGTCCATGAGTTTATTGCCATGCACAAGTGGCAGGGATTTTACTTTTAAAGCATCTGTATTTTTATTGCTGATAAATATATGCCCCCTTAAATCGCCGGGTGGGCCATTAAGTATTATCTCTGCACTTCCGGTTGATAATTTTTCATGCAAGGCATCGGCTGTTATTCTTAGCATAATGAAAAATTTATTATTTTCCTTTGATATTGTTTTTCAGAACACTGCTATTTCCTTCTGTCTGAGTTTCAGGAAACGGACGGGTATCGGGTTCGCAGTAATTATCTTCACATCGTTCTGCAGCATTGGGTATGTAAGGTTCTGTAATAACCTGCCCTTCGCCGCTCATGCAAACACTAAATAACTCAACCCCCAAAACCTTGAAACAGAGGTTAGAATAATTAGGGATACGCATACGCACCTTCATCATGTCTTTAATATCCTGAAGGGTAAACCGGGGCAGGTTTAAAAGTTCTACTTTACTATCAGTAAAAACAGGCTCTTTGGGGTCACCTTTTAACTTCAAAACATTGTCTGTAGAAAGGGCACCGCTTACTTTGGTTTCAAGGCTCCCGGAATGCCGGGCATCAAATCCACCTGAAAGTTTGGTGTCAAGTCCCCCGTCTATGGTAGAGTCAATATCGAAAGTAGAGGCGGGTTCTAGTTTGTGCCTGAATGGCTGCGGAATGCTGGGTATACTCATGGCTTATAGAATTAGTGGTTGTGGTTACAAGGTAAACCGTTTTTTTGTAAAGGCAAAAAATTATTTATTTCATGAACAGGGAGTAGTGAGTAGTTGTTTAGTGTTTTTTTTGGAGGGAATAAAAGCTGGACAGGCAAAATGATGCGCAATACGAAAGGTCAGGAAAAATTGTATTGGCGCAAGTTTTTTATGATTTTGCAATTTTTAATTATTGTTGATTTTGAGTAGGTTGTGATATATGAATAATGTTCAACTCTTTTGGAGAAGCCGGTATTTGTTACAGAAGAAATGAACGAGGAGGAAATTTTATTTAAAGTCTCTAATGAAAATGTATATTTCTCATCAAACAATTAAAATGGACACCGAAAAGAAGAGGGAACGCACAACGCGGTTATTTTCGCCTTTGCAGGGGTGTTTTTCACTTGAAAACCCCAATGAGTAGAGATGTTGGTGAAGAACACCAATCTCGGCGGAAATTCCACAATTTAAAGCTTTACCGTTACCGGTGTACCTGTTGCAGATCAAAATTTTTTCTGAAATTGACAGGCCTTTTTTTGTAACTTTAACTCCAAAAATCACAATGTTGACGCTGAATTCTATATTAAAAGAGATGAAGGATGTTCCGGTTAGCCGACTGGAAGAGTTGTATCAGTTTGTTCATTCATTAACACCAAGTGTCAAACAAAATGAGCATTTGCGAAAGAAAATCCTTTCTTATGGTGGTGCTTTTAGTGACATGAGTAGTAAGGATTATTCTGACTTTCTTAACCAAACAAAAAAAGCAAGAATAAAACTTTTTGACCGCAATATTGACCTATGAAATCATCAATGCTTGACACCGATATCCTTTCGGAATTTTTGCGTGGCAACCCGAAGGAATTGCTAAAGTGTTATGCGCAATTTTTGCGCTCCCTAATTTTTGCTGCTTTAAATAAAATACTTACTTTTGACGTTAGTAACTTATGACGGGAGTATGATTGTATCTTTTGGCAATACAGAAACAGAACAAGTTTGGGTAGGGAATCGTGTGAAAAAGCTTCCTATGGAAATTCAAAGTATCGGAAGAAGAAAACTTAGAATGCTTAATAACTCGGTTGACATAGCTGATTTGAGAATTCCGCCAGCGAATAGATTAGAGAAGTTGTCTGGGAAACTAAAAGATTTTTATAGTATTAGGATTAACGATCAATGGAGAATCATTTTCAAATGGAATGCAGGAAATGCTTTTGACGTTGAGATAATTGATTACCATTAAATTTTAATAACATGGCAAGAATTAAAAATATTCATCCAGGCGAAATTCTTTCAGAAGAATTTCTTATTCCTTTTAATATTACAGCTTATAAACTTGCAAAAGATATTGAAATTCCACAAACAAGGGTATCTGAAATTCTAAAAGGTAACCGTAGGGTCACAGCTGATACAGCATTAAGGTTAAGTAAATACTTTGGAAACTCTGCAAAATTTTGGCTTGGATTGCAAGATGATTTTGATATTGAAGAACAAATGTCAACTAAAGGGTCATTAATTAAATCCATTAAAGCATTAAAGGTTGCCTAACCGTGCATAGCAAATAAGCCTTCGCCGGGACTGAAAAGCCAACTATTAAGCCTCGGTTGTACGAAGCCTTTGGCAGTTTGTAGATTTGATTATGTTGTTTTTCGACGGAGAGTGCAGGAGTTATATTTAAAAGTATCCCTGTGTATGACCCAAATAAAGTTATCATAAATACCCCATTCTACTTATTACCTGAAACCTATCTTTGCGGCTATGCATTATGTTACAGTAGAAGGATTGAGTAAAAGTTATGGTATAAACCCCCTTTTTGGCAATATTTCATTTCATATAAACGAAGGTGATAAAATAGCCCTTGTGGCCCGCAATGGTGTCGGAAAGAGTACACTATTACGCATATTAAGTGGTACAGAAACCCCCGACGAGGGCAAAGTTTGGATAAACAAAGACGTAACCGTTGCCTTGTTTGAACAAGACCCCAAATTTGACGAGTCCAAAACCATTTTAGAAAATATTTTTCATACCGATACGCCTGTTTTAAAAGCTATTCGTAATTACGAAGCTGCTATAGATGAAAACGATGAGCAAGGTATTGTTGATTCGCTGGCGCAAATGGATGAAATGAATGCATGGGGATTTGAATCTAAGGTAAAAGAGATTTTAAGTAAACTGAATATTCATCACCTGCAACAGTCTGTTAGTAGTTTAAGCGGTGGACAACGCAAAAGGGTAGCTTTGGCTCAAACCCTCATAGATATCGGTTTTGAGCACCAGCACACCTTTCTCATCATGGATGAACCTACCAACCATTTGGATGTGGAAATGATAGAATGGCTGGAACACTACCTCAACGGCGAACATGTTACCCTGCTTTTAGTGACACACGACCGTTATTTTCTGGATGCGGTAAGCGACGAAATTTGGGAAATGGAACGCAGCAACCTTTACAGTTACAAAGGTGACTATGCGAACTACCTGGAAAAAAAAGCTGCAAGAATAGAAAGTGAATTAGCAACAATAGACAAGGCCAAAAATACCTATCGCAAAGAACTGGAATGGATGCGCAAGCAACCTAAGGCAAGAACAACTAAAAGTAAGTCGAGGCAAGACAATTTTTACGAAGTAGAAGCTGTAGCCAAAAAGAAAATTGAAGATGCACAGTTACAGTTGAGTGTGAAAATGAGCCGCCTGGGTGGTAAAATTGCAGAGCTTAAAAAAGTCAATAAAAGCTATGGTGACAAAGTAATCATGAAAGGGTTTGATTACACTTTTACCAAGGGCGAAAGGATAGGAGTTGTTGGTAAAAACGGTGTTGGGAAAAGTACATTCCTTAATATTTTGCAGGGCCTTGAAGCTCCTGATAGCGGAAAAATAAATATTGGTGACACTGTTATCTTCGGAAACTTTAGCCAGCAGGGTCTTGAGTTTAAAGAAAACATGCGGCTGATAGAATATGTAAAAACATTTGCCGAAAGTTTCCCATTGGAAAAAGGGGGCAGCCTAAGTGCTTCGCAGTTTTTGGAGTTGTTTCTATTTCCCGGGGATAAACAATATACTTATCTCAATAGCCTTAGCGGTGGAGAAAAGAAACGGTTGCAACTGCTGACCATCCTTTTCATGAACCCCAATTTTCTTATTCTTGATGAGCCTACCAACGATCTTGATTTGCCAACGCTTGGCGTATTGGAAAACTTTCTTAGTGAGTTTCAGGGTTGTGTTTTGATTGTGAGCCACGACCGTTATTTCATGGACAGATTGGTTGATCACCTTTTCGTGTTTGAAGGTGATGGAGAAATAAAGGATTTCCCCGGTAATTATAGTCTGTACCGAGAAACTTTGCGAGACAGAGAAAAACTCCCGGCCAATTTTCTAATGAGAGAAGAAGTAGTAACACCCAATCCTGAATCAAAAAATGTTAAAACTGAAACAGTAAAACGTGCTACTTTTAAAGAAAAAAAAGAGTTTGAATTACTGGATAAAGAGTTGAAAGATTTAGAAGCAGAAAGAAAAAACATAGAAGATGCATTTGCAACAATGCCTTTTGAACAAATACAAAAAGCAAGTTTACGCATAAGCGAAATAGCGACCTTGGTTGCAGATAAAGAAATGCGTTGGCTTGAGTTAAGTGAGATAATGTGATAATGTGATAATGTGATAATGTGATAATGAATCAATCAATTAACCAATTAACCAATAATTTAATCAAATATTTTTACATGAAAAAGATAATTTTTATGATTGTGTTTTCGCTACTCATAATTGGCGTAGCACAAGCTCAAAAAAAGAATACTGGAAAAAGACCGCCTGGTAAGATGGGTATGGCAAGTAATAATCCTGAGAAAATTATTCCTTATCCTATGTACCAAAAAAAGCTATCAAATGGTTTGAATGTTGTTACTGTTCCGTTTAGCAGTCCGGGGTTGGCGGCTTTTTATATAGTTGTAAGAGCAGGTAGCCGCAATGAGGTAGAACCTGGCAAATCTGGCTTTGCACATTTCTTTGAGCATATGATGTTTCGTGGCACAGAGAAATACCCTTCGCACAAATACAGCGAAGCACTCAAAAGTACCGGTGCTTCTGCAAATGCAAATACATGGCTCGACAGAACTGTTTATCATATGACAGGCAATGCCAACAAACTGGATAAAATGTTTGAGTTGGAAGCAGATCGCTTTCAAAATTTAAAATATTCATTGCCTGATTTTAAAACAGAAGCAGGTGCTGTAAAAGGGGAGTACACAAAAAATGCTTCAAGTCCGTATGGGCAACTTAATGAAAAAGTGGTTGAGACTGCATTTAAAAAGCACACTTATGCGCATACTACTATTGGATATTTTAATGACATTGTAGATATGCCCAATCAATACGAATATTCACTTGAATTTTTTAAACGGTTTTATCGTCCGGAGTATTCAACAATTATTGTAGTAGGTGATGTAACTCCTGCAAAAGTTGAGGCGTTGGCCAATCAATATTTTGGTAAATGGCAGCGGGGAAATTTTGTTTCACAAATTCAAGCAGAACCTGCACAGACAGAAACCCGTTATGTGCATTTGGAGAAGGCTGGGTTTCCACCTTATATAGGTTTAGAATTTAAATCACCTGCTTTCAGCGATTCTGACATTGATATTGCTGCATTAGATGTATTGTCTTCTATTCTGTTTTCAGAAAAAAGCGAGTTGTATAAAAAGTTGGTGCTAAATGAACAGAAAGCAAGATCGTTATCCGGTTCTTTCAATTATACTATTGACCCGTATTTATATTCTATTGGTGCTTCGTTGCGAAAAGCAGAAGATATGCAGTATGTAAAAGATGAAATAATGAAAGCATTGGAAGCTGCCAAAGTGGGGCTTCCGAATCAACATATATTGGATGAAACAAAAAGCAGGATTAAATACAGTTTTGCTATGGAAAATGATACTCCCACAAGTATTGCTGAATCGCTTGCAAACTTTGTATGGCTGACCGGCAATCCTGAATCTGTAAATAGATTGTATGCTCTGTACGATAAGGTAAAGGCCGAAGATGTAATGAGAGTTGCCAATAAATACTTTGTTACCAATGCGCTTACAGTGTCAAGTATTTCAGCATCAAAAGAAAATGAAATTAAATAATTACCGAAAGAAATTAAAACCTGTTTTATGCTACGTTTTATAAAAATATTGTTGATTGTAATAGGGATATATGCTCCTGCATATGCCCATGAAGTTGTGGAGTTGAAGATACCCGGATCTAATAAAGTTGTTATCAAATTTATGTTTCGCAATGGATCAGTTTGTGACCCTGCGGGTAAAGAAGGACTTACTAAACTTACAACAAGTCTAATAACTGAAGGTGGCACCAAAAACCTTACACAGCAACAAATCACTGACATCATTTACCCTTGGGCTGCCTATTATTATTCTTCTACAGACAAGGAAGTTAGCATTGTTACTTATGAAGTACCACTTGTTTTTTTGGATAAATTTTATCCCATTATCAGGGATTTAATGTTGACACCATCATTTACCCAAAGTGATTTTGACAGGGTAAAATCCAATCAGCAGAATTATGTAGATGAAGTTATACGTTCATCATCTGATGAAGAGTATAGTAAGAAAGCCCTGGAAGACATGCTTTTCAGAGGGACAAATTATCAGCACCTGACCTCTGGTACTTCCAATGGGCTTAAAAATATTACTCTGAACGATGTTAAGGAGCATTATAAAAAATATTTTACGTGGCATAACTTGACTATAGGTATTGCAGGCAATTACCCAACTGCTTTTCTTACAAAATTAAATGAAGATGCAAAGGGTTTGACGATGGTTAAACCAATAATACCCGGGAGTGGTAAGCCTTCATCGTTGCAAGGTATCAATATAGAAATTATATCAAAAGACAATGCGCTTGGGTCTGCAATATTTGGTGGGTTTCCTATGAATATAACAAGGGCAAATGATGACTTTGCAGCATTGATGATTGCCAACTCATGGATGGGTGAACACCGTAAATCTTACAGTCGGCTTTATCAAAAACTACGTGAAGCAAGGTCTATGAATTATGGAGATTATACTTACATAGAGTGGTATGAATCAGGTGGCAGTAACATGTTGCCTTCACCCGGTGTACCGCGTTCATCTAACTATTTTAGTTTTTGGATAAGACCTGTGCAAACTGCTAAAGGGTTGAAAGGGCAATATTCTGAATTGTCTGCAATTAACATAGGTCATGCACATTTTGCGCTGCGAATGGTAAAAAGAGAATTGGACCAATTGATTCAGAATGGACTCAACAAAGAAGACTTTGAACTGACCAAAGAATTTTTGCGCAGCTATATAAAACTATACGCACAAAGCCCAGGCAAACAATTAGGCTTTTTGTTGGATTCCAAGTTTTATGGCCGCACCAACTACCTTGCAGAAATGGATAAACTATTGGAGAAAACAACTTTGGCCGATGTAAATAATGCAATAAAAAAATATTGGCAGACTAATAATATGGACATTGTAATTGTAACTGATAAATCAGAAGCAGAAGCCCTTTCTCAAAGCCTTCAATCAGGTGAATTATCACCAATGGCTTATTCCAATTCTCTGAAAGCATCCCTTTCTGCATCAATTTTAGAAGAAGATAAGGAAGTAGAGAATTATAGCTTTCCTGTAAAGTCTGTTATAGTTATAGATTCTGATAAAGTTTTTATTTCTAAATAGTGAAGAGTGAGTAGCAAGTAGTAAGTATCAAGTATTAAGACAGAATCAAACAAATACTCATAATTGATAACTTATAATTAATAATTCACAATTAATAATTAATAGCTTATAACTCATAATTCATAACTCTAAACTCATAACCAACCATGGAATTACTCGGCGTAGGTTCAAGAATTGTACATCCTGTATATGGTGCAGGGGTTGTAACTAAGTTGCACAAAAAAGTGTATGACATCTGTTTTATTGAACAGGGAATTAAGATTGTTTCCAAAGATTTTGATATGGAAATAACCGAGCGGATAGAGCCGGAATACAGCGTTTCATTTAGCGAAGCTGAAGATGCGCTCATTAGAATACTACAGGAATGGGGCGGGGTACAGGAAGTAGTATCCTTAGGTGACCGATGGAAAAACGGAATGATGATTCTTCGCCCCGGCGATAAAACGCTGAAAGAAAAGGAAGTGCCTTTAGAAGTGTTTTTTCATAAAATAGTAATGTTACGTGACAGGCTAAGAGTGATGGAACAAAAGATAAATGCCCATAAAATATTTACCGATGAAGAGAAGGTGGATCTACAGCAATATATTACACGGATATATGGAAGCCTCACTACATTCAATGTACTTTTTAAACACAAAGGTGATCAGTTTGAGGGTGATAAATCGGTTTAGAATTTAGGGTTTATTGTTTAGGGTTTAGGGTTTTCTATTTATTTCTTCCGGTTTTATCATTGAGCCATTGAGCCATTTTCACATTGAGTAATTTTCACTTTGAGCCATTTTCAAATTTTCACATAAACATACTACAACTATACAAAGATGCCTATTCAGGGCTGTCGCGGAAAACATGGTATTTGTCGCTGGTAATTCTTATTAACCGAAGTGGCACCATGGTAATACCGTTCATGACCATGTATGCAACACAAAAATTGCATTATACAATAGTACAGGCAGGTATAATAATGGCTTTGTTTGGCGTGGGCAGTATAGTAGGTGCATATTTTGGTGGTCGGCTTACTGACAGGGTGGGCTTTTACAGCATACAACTGTTTGCGTTGTTTGGTGGCGGGGTAATGTTTATAGTGTTGGGATATTTGGAAAACTATATTTCAATATGCGTTGGTTCATTTGTATTAAGCACCATCAACGAATCATTTAGACCGGCTAACTCTACTGCTATTGCATATTATAGCTTGCCCGAAAACCGTGTAAGGTCTTATTCTCTTAACCGGCTTGCCATTAATCTGGGTTGGGCGTTTGGCGGTGCAATTGGTGGGTTCCTTGCCGGACACAGCTATCATTTGTTGTTTTGGGTTGATGGGCTTACCAATATATCTGCTGCTATATTACTCATTTTTGTTTTGCCAATTCCTAAAAACCTGAAAGCATCGGTTGCACAAAGCAAGCAGTTGATAAGCAAGGAAACATCGGCGTATGCTGATAAACAATACCTCATGTTCATTTTATGTACGGTACTGTTTGCCTTTTGCTTTTTTCAAATGTTCACCATTTTACCAGTTTATCTTAAGACAAAACTTGGCATATCAGAGCAATTGATAGGAACCCTTATGGCCATAAACGGCCTTGTGATTGCTTTTATAGAAATGGTATTGATATACAAATTAGAAGCCCGAAACCAACCACTAATTTTTATGAAATATGGTGTTTGGTTGGTAGGCTTGTCTTATGGGTTATACAATATAATGACCGGTCATTTTGGTTTAGCACTGTTTTGTATGATGATAATAACAGCAGGCGAAATGCTTGCAATGCCCTTTATGAACAGCTATTGGATAGGTCGTAGCGCTAACCACAACCGTGGTCAATATGCAGCACTCTACACTATGGGTTGGGGAATAGCACAGGTAGCTGCACCATCATTGGGTGGGTTTGTAGTGGACAGGTTTGGATACACTACACTTTGGTGGATGGTCTTTTCTATCTCTATTGTTGCAGGGTGGGGATATAGCAAGTTGAAATAAGGAGGGGAATTTTAACAGATTGGCCATTTGATTAGGTTGCATATTAAGAGCTAATTGTAATGCGCTCTATAATAATATATTCTATGGAAATTTTAATAAAGTAGGTTTCACCCCCCCGACTTAAATCCCTAACATGCCAATTGGCTGAATTACTTATTAGTGAACCCATGCTGTCAAAAAGTGTACTTTGCAGCAATACTACATAAAAAATGATTTTTAAAATACTTACTGTAACTACAATGTCTGCTTTTGAAATATATGCAGCATTGGGGGCAGCACATGCTTTTGGTTTAGGCACCGGGGTTATATTAGCATGTACTTTGGTGGGAGGTATTGCGGGTGTTTTTATTGCTGCTTTTTTGGGAGAGCGCATTGAAAAATTTATTCAAGAAAAGTTTAGAAAAAATAGCCCACCCAAGCCAAAGACAGGTGTGATATATAAAATCTGGGATAAATACGGACTTTATGGAGTAGGAATAATTGGTACATTTTTTTTAGGGGCGCCAGCCGCCATTGGGGTAGGAGTAGGCTTTAATGCAAGTATGAAAAAATTAGTTCCCTTGTGTTTGGTAACAGTGGTGGTGCGTTGTTTCGCTTTTACTTTTTTTAGCGATTATATTAAAGGTTTGGTAGAACACTTAGCCGTTTAATTTATGGTTAAAACTCTATGTAGAAATTATTAATTAACACTGCGTACAAGTTGTTGCATTCGACAAGGCGGGTGTTTACTGTAGGTGTTCATTAATGCGGATTATCTCTTTTAATAGCTTATTCACTTCCTTTTTCGTTTTTAGATTGATATAGTTGCGGTCTTGGATTATTTTGCCAGATAAACTGATATCCACTGCTTATCAATTTCCATTCATATGTGCGTCTTGCATGAATAACCGAATGGGATGTTACTACAATTAAAATTGCAACTATAGTTATTATTGCTGCCAAAGTCCACGTAATACTTTGAAGAATTTTATTGCCTAAGTTGTAAAGTTTTTTTCTCAAAAGTCTGTAACACACATACCAAAACAAAAAGTAAAAGATAAGGTCAGCAATTAGTTCCATTACAAAAATCTGTAGCGACATGGATGTGTGCCAACCTTTTCCTACAAACGCAAAAGGAAAACCCCAATACATGGTATCAGGCGCATCAATGGGTATAGTAAACCACCATTTTGTAAATACGGCAAATGAAATTATTGTTATCGGTATAAGAATGGCAGGAAATGAACTTTCCTTGTTAGGCATACATTAATATTTTACAACGGAAGATAAAGAAATGTAAAAGACATTACTATAAAATTTATAAACCGGAGAAATGATTTTTAAAAGTTGTTTCATACGGTTGGCTTTTTCCATTGCATATCACAAACCACAAGAACAGTAAATTAATTTCATATTTTTGTTTATGAAAAAATTATGGGTCATTCTATTGTTCATCAACTATTCCTGTACTAGTTTAAAATTGAAAAGCACTACTCCCGTTTTAGATAAACAAGGTCATAGAGGCTGCAGGGGATTAATGCCCGAAAATACTTTACCTGCAATGATTAAGGCTATAGACCTGGGGGTGAAAACCTTGGAAATGGATGTTGTAATTTCTAAAGATGGAAAAGTTGTTGTATCGCATGAACCGTTTTTTAGTCATGAAATTACCACAACTCCCAAAGGTGAGCATATAACGGAAAAAGTTGAAAAGCAGTACAATTTGTATGCAATGGATTATGCTGAAATTGTTACCTATGATGTGGGTTTAAAAGTACATCCCCGATTTCTGCAGCAAACAAAAATGCAAGTCGTTAAACCATTGCTTGAGGAATTAATTGATTCAGTAGAACAATTTACATCAACCCACAAAAGGCAAAAGATGTATTACAATATCGAAACAAAATGTTTGCCTGAAACTGACGATGTTTTTCATCCCCGGCCCGATACGTTTTGTGAGCATCTTATGAAGGTATTGATTGATAAAAAAATAGCAGATAGAACAATTATACAATCGTTTGACATAAGGACATTGCAATACATACACAAACAATATCCAGCTATGCAAACTGCCTTATTGATTGATGAGGGTGATACATTAAATTTTGATAAGCAACTTGAAAAACTTGGTTTCAGTCCACATGTTTATAGTCCTCATTATTCTATGGTAAATGAAGCCCTTATATCCGGGTGTCATGCACTTACAATAAAAGTTATTCCTTGGACGGTAAATGATGTTACTATAATGCAGCAAATGAAGTTATTGGGGGTAGATGGAATTATATCTGATTATCCCAATTTGTTTTCGGCACTACAGTAATGTAATTTTTTCATCAAACTTAAAATTAAATATCATCTAACCGTTTGCATATTATGAACCTGCTATTGGGCTGCCAAAAATACCAACTGCAAGTTCAGCCCATAACAGAAAAAAGAGGATTAACACAACACTACAAATCATTAATCTGTATTTTAGCGATTTTACCCTTTTTAAAATCCAGTCGCAAATTAATCCTGTTATAAGTAACATGCTACCCATAATTGCAAAGTCGCTTACAGACCAATTTACTTCATTGGTAAACTGCATAGCAATAAGCGGAATAAGTAATAACAAGGGAATTGAAATGAGAATAATATATAGTCTTTTGTTTTTCATTTTGCTAAATCATAGTTTTATGTAGAGAAAAAAAGGTCCTTTAACATAAATTTTTGCACTCTTTCACAAATAGAATGCAAAGTTATTAAAATAAGAAAGAAATACTTTTTAAAGAAGTACTACAGTTCTTACAAATCTTAAGGAATTCTAAATTTATTTTCTTTTGCATTGATGCATGTTGATATACAGTACCCCGCAAAAATTGACGGGGCAGGCAGCAACAATGTTGATTTAACTTACAATTGCTCGGTTCAAAAAAATCTATTGAATCAATACAATTGTTTGATGCCTGAATATTTTATATCAATTTATCCGGTGTAATGGGCAAGTCTCGTATTCGTTTTCCTGTGGCATTATACACTGCATTGGCTATAGCAGGTGCAACACCTATCAATGCTATTTCTCCAATACCCTTTGCACCTGTTGGACTAATAATGTTATCAGGTTTGTTTACAAACAACACATCAATAGGTGGCGTGTCTGCATTGACCGGTACATGGTAATCAGCAAAATTGCTGTTGGTATAACGTCCGTAGCGGTTGTCAATAAAAACTGCTTCGGTTAAAGCCATGCCTATGCCACCAACAGCGCCACCAATCATTTGGCTGCGGGCAGTATTTTCAGCAATAATTTTACCTGCATCGGCTACAGAAACAATTTGCTTGAGTTTAATTACTCCTGTAGCAGGATGTACATGCAGTTTTACAAAATGCACCGAAAAAGAATTCATCGCATATTTCTGTGCTTCGGCGGTGGCACGGGCCGAGTCTTTTATCACATCAATTTCGGGCTTGTCAGCCTTAGTTAATAAATCTTCTATAGATATTTTGACAGATGAATTTTCAGTTACGGAAATGATGCCCTTTTCATATTTAAGTGCCGGTGGTTGCAAGTTGGCAAAGGATGGAATATGTGCAATAGCCATTTCTTTTAAAGTTTGCTGTAACGCAGTACACACCGCATTGATGGCAGTGCCTATAGCGGCAGTACTGCCTGACCCGCCTTGTGTAGGACCGTTAGGGAGGTCGGTGTCGCCCAACTCAAAACTTACTTTGCTTTGTGGTAACCCCATTAATTCGGCACCAATATTTACCATAGCAGTTGATGTACCGGGCCCCATATCACTTACTGCACTTTGTAAAATTAATGAGCCATCGCTTTTTAAAATGCCTTTGGCAGAAGCCTGTCCACGCCCTGCACCAAATACGCCAACAGCCATACCGTAACCCACCTGCATACCATTTTCTGTAACACTACCCGGTACTGTGGGGCGTTTATCCCAACCTATTTTTTTACTGCCCAGTGTAAAGCATTCTTTCAGATATTTTGAACTCCATGGCAGTTTATTGACAGGATGTACATCAGCATGATTGATTAACCGCAATGCTATAGGGTCTATATTGAGTTGGTAAGACAACTCGTCTAATGCAGATTCTAATGCAAAGCAACCGGTAGCAGGGCCGGGGCCACGCATCCATGTAGGAGTGTTTACATCAAGCGGCAAAATATGGTAGGTTGTATTCACATTTGGGCAATCGTATAAAAACTGTGAAACATTTACGATTCCTTCTGTAAAGTCCTCATAGGTAGATGTGTTACTTACAGCATGGTGTGTAATGCCGGTTAGTTTGCCTTGTTTATCGGAACTGATGCCTATCTTTTGCCACGAATGTGGCCGGTAACCTACAGTAGTAAACATTTGCTCACGGGTAAGCATCAGCTTTACCGGACGATTCAATTTTTTTGCAGCTATACATGCTGCAGGCACATGTGGCCAACTACGTAATGCACTGCCAAAAGCACCACCTACATATTCGGTAACAACCCTTACATTTTTTTCGTCGAGTCCAAAGTTTTGGGCTATATCTCTTTGTACACCTTTGGGACCCTGTGACTTGTCATACACGGTTAATTTATCTTCCCCATCCCATTTGGCTATGGTGGCATGCAGTTCCATAGGGTTGTGGGTTTCAATAGGAATGGTATATGTTGCTTCCAGTTTTACTTCACCTTTTTTAAATGCATCTTCTTCGCCACGTTTATATTCGCCGGATTTTTTCAATTTCTTTTCATCGGTTTTAGAACCGTCAAAATCGGTATCAAACTCCTCTTTTATATATTCTGCTTTTACCAGCGATGCAGCATGTACAGCTCGTTCCAGCGTATCGGCTATGACCATGGCAATAGGCTGACCATTGCTGTACACCTTGTTGCTATGAAAGACTTTTAACCCCCGCCATTCAAATCCTTTTTTGTTGGGGTCTTTGGCATAGGGATTATAACCGGGGATTATGGGGCAGTTTTCGTGATAAATAATATCTAACACACCTGCTGCTTTTTTTGCCTGCGATACCATTAGATTTTTTATACTGCCTTTTGCAATAGAGCTGCAAACAAATACAGCATAAGCCATATTGTCCAGTTGATGTTCTGCAGCAAACGTAGCTTTGCCTGTTACCTTATCTACTCCGTCTACACGATCGTCGGGAGATGATGTACCTGAAAACTTTAAGTCTTTAACCATAGATGGTATTTGTAAATAGCTGACTAAATATTCTGAACTGCCTGATGCAATACTTCTGCAACAGCAGCTTTGCCCATTTTAATTTTAAAATTGTTGTGACCAAAAGCTATAGCACCGTCCATAGCCATATTGCATGCTGTTGTAAAATTTTCTTTTGTAGGTTCCTTTCCAATAAGGAATTTTTCTATTGCAGTCAATCGCCAGGGTTTATTTGCCACGCCACCCATTGCCAATTTTGCATGTTTAATTTTATTGTCTGAAACATCTAATGCAACCGCAACCGAAACCAATGCAAAAGCATAGGAAGAACGGTCTCTTATTTTCAGGTAATGTGATCTATTAAAATTATTTGATGGGATATGCACACCTGTAATAAGTTCGCCTTTTTGTATAACATTATCTACTTCCGGAGTATTACCGGGCAGGCGGTGAAAATCAGTAAACAATAATTTACGTTCACCTTTTGGGCCGGTAATATGTACAGTTGCATCAAGAGCAGCCAAGGCCACACACATATCGCTTGGGTGTACAGCAATACATTTTTCTGAAGTGCCAAATATGGCATGCATACGGTTTTGTCCCTGCAAGGCACCACAGCCGCTGCCGGGTTCTCGTTTGTTGCAAGGCATTGTTGTGTCATAAAAGTATGAACAGCGTGTACGCTGCATTATGTTACCGCCTACTGTTGCCATATTTCTTAATTGTGCCGATGCCCCTGCATTCAGTGCATGAGCCAATAATGGGAACTTTGATTTTATAAGTGGATGTTCGGCTACATCACTGTTTAAAGCCAATGCACCAATCATTATTCCATTGGCATCAGTAGTAATTTGTTGAAGGGGTAGGCGGTTGATGTCAATCAATCTTTCCGGTGATGTTATACCCTTCTTCATCAGGTCAACTAAATTGGTGCCACCTGCAATGAATTGTGCAGATGCATTTTTTGATTTTGCATCAACTGCTGCTTTAGTTGATGATACCCTTGTGTATTCAAAGTTTATCATAATTCCCGTCCTCCTTTTTTTATACCGATTTAGCATCCGTAATAGCCCAATTATATTGGTATAAACGGTTGCTAAATCGGCATTGCTTTCTGTTTTTTATTTAATCATATTTTAAATTGATGCAACCTCCATTATAGCATCAACAATATTGGGATAAGCCCCACAGCGACAGATGTTGCCACTCATGTACTCTCGTATTTCTTCAGCAGAGTTGGCATGACCTTCTTTGATACAACTAACGGCAGACATTATCTGACCCGGTGTGCAATAACCACATTGAAAGCCATCATGCCTAATAAATGCCTCCTGCATAGGGTGCAGTTTATCACCGTTAGCCAGGCCTTCTATTGTAGTAATCTTTTTACCCTCGTTCATAATGGCCAATGATAAACAGGAGTTGATGCGTTTGCCATCTACATGAACCGTACAGGCGCCGCATTGACCATGGTCGCACCCTTTCTTAGTACCCATGAGGTGCAGTTGTTCTCTTAAGAGATCCAATAGCGTAACTCTGGGTTCAACTGATAAATTATGTGCAACACCGTTCACCTCCAATTGTAGTGGCATTTGTTCAAAATAAGCAGCTATTCGTTCATCATTTTCAGCAGCTTTTACCAATACAGGTGAAGCAATTGTAAGGGCAGCAATGGCAGTTGATTTTTTTAAAAACTCTCTTCGTGAATTGTTATCTTTTTGTACAGACATAGCGATATATATGTAACCAAATTTACCGTTATTGAAGGGTTTAAAAAAATGTGTTTGAAAAAGTGCGTTGGTGATGTAAAAAATACAGCATTCTACATTGCAGTACAAGGGTTACCCTATCTTTTGGTAATGAACATTTTTATTTCGATTGTAAAAAGGGTGGGGTTATAAGAGGTTGAGGAAGGGGGGAAAGCTGTTTTTTTTAATTAAATTGATCCTAATTGTATAATTATCATCAAACAAAACACGAGAATACTATATAGCTTATTCACCCGCCCTTTCTAAAATAAGCATTTCTAACTGTTCGCTAATTCTAAAATTAGTTGATTTTATTTTAGATAAAATTGGTCTTACAGAGGGGATTATGCCTGTTAGCTTTGCATCAACAATTACTCCCATTGTACCAATTATTCTTAAACCAAGTTGATGCGCAAATTTTCTTCCTTTTAGATCATCTATGATAAGAAGGCAATCTTCAAATTCAATTGCCAATGCAATAGCACTTGCTTCACCTTTATCAACTAAACTCTCTATTATTGCTTGATATTTCTTATCATTAGCTTCTTTTATGTCAAACCAGGGCGGAAGTGGTTGGCCAAATTCTTCTGCAACTTTTGAAGTAGTTGTAATAATTCCGAATAATTTATTAAGGATTGAAAGTTCGCCGATTTTGTCTAAGAGAATGAGGCAACTTGTATCAGAGATGATAGTTCTGTGCATTCTTAATATCATTTTCTAGTTCCGATTCAGAATATTCAAAAACCGATACATCATAGTTTCCTAAAAGTTCCATGAATGTTCGTTTAGAGTAGCCTGCAACTTCAGCTGCCTGGCCTAAAGACAATGTACCTTTTTCATAAAGTTTAGCTGCGAAAAGGGTTTTGGCTTCATGTTCATCGAGATGATCGGGTACTTCAAGTGTCAATGTTTTCATGTATCAAATTTAAGAGAAATTGCTAAGATTTTCGAACAATACTATGATCTTAAAACTTTTGAATAACGAAATGGTAAGAGTTATTGGTAATTTTCGACTTAACAATGGGTGAGAAGGGGATGATGCTTCAAGCTACCAAAGACATATTTAAGATACTCTTGGTGGTTTTGTTAATACCTGTTTAACTTTATCGAAGAACTTCCACCTCCGTAAGAAGTCTGGTTGACTGAAAAGCAGCTATCCGTCAGTTGACTAACGGTTTGAGTCATCTTATTTCCCTTTGCATCCTCGTAAAAAATCTTCGCTGCTTTCAAATCAATGGAATATGTTCCCTTGACTATAACTTTAGATTTCCCCCCAGTATACCTTTGTAATGCAAATGTCCGGTCAGAATTTAAGGTATAGCTAAGGAAGCGATCCTTTTTAGTAGAATGATAGTCGGTACCAACTTTCCGCCATCGTCCGACTAACTTTGTAAAGTCAATTCCGTTATCACACTCTGGAAATAGATAAGGCACTTCACGTTTATCATAAGATCCGAACCGCTTCATTTCAGCTACAACCTCGTTATCAATGTTAATAATATTGGGATTGATAGTTTGTTTTGTCCACGCAGAATGCTCAAGCCTTTGGAAGAAGTTTAAAAATCTATCCAAAGTGTCGCTCACACCAGCTGTCACTACGTAATATTTTATTTTTTCTCCGACATTAAACTCAACATAGTATTCCCACCCACAATTTACGGAACCATCAGGTATATTATGAATGCTCCCTACTGGTCTCCAATCTAATGAATAGAAGAGATGCAGCACTGTGTCGCGGAACTTTGCATTATCTAATTTGCCCTTGAACGCATGATTTACTAAAACATTACGATCGATACTTTCAGTAAATTCTGGATACAGGTATAACAGAGAATCGCTATGTAGATCGAAATAAGAATAATAGTCCATCCCGAGACCTTTATTATATGCATTGGGTTTAATTGCATCTCCATTTATGATTACCTTAATATAAGAACTAGTGTTTAAGTCCAACTTATTTGTGGAACAAAATGATGCAATGTTCCCGATAAAAAATATCGTAAATAATCGTTTCATTTGATTACATCCAACGCCTAATTGGCATCATCATTTATTTTTTTATCAAACATTTTTATTTTCAGTCGTTTGATTATACTTTTTAACAATGAAATTCATTCATTTATTCATCTCCCTTTCTTTGTTTCTCTAAACTACAAAAATTTCTCTTAAAATTTCTTTAAATTTATAGAATACCAGCTTTTAATTGTGCCTTTATTAGCTAATATCTTTAAAACAATTCACTATAAATTGTACTTACATAAATTTTAAATTAACTAATTTCAATCAATCCAAAAGCCCACCCCACCATGCCCACAACCATAAACCAAAGAATGACTGTACAACTCGAAGGAGACTTTGTCGTATTTCTTATTGGTATGAGAATTAACCGGCTTTGGAAAATTCATAAGTGGCTGCCGATAGCATCGGCTATGACTAGAATGTTGAAAGAGCTTTCGCAAAAACCTGAAAGTGGTTTTCTTGGCTTTCAGATTTTGGGTGGCATTCCTCCTGTAACTGTTCAATACTGGAAATCATTTGAGCATTTGGAGGCTTATGCCAAAGACCGCAACAGCCAACATTACCCTGCATGGAGAGACTTCAACAACAAAATAAAAAGCAATGGCGATGTTGGTATTTGGCACGAAACCTATAAAGTAAAAGCCGGAGAATATGAATGTGTTTATAACAATATGCCAAAATATGGATTGGGGAAAATAGGCGAACTTGTTCCTGCCATTGGTAAAAGGGAATTTGCAGCACAACGTATTGCTGCAACTTTATAAGAGAATTTCATCAAAAAAATGCAACCTTTATTTTGTAAATGAAAGAACTTAATACGACTATGAATGGCACTAACCCTAGAGTTGATTTTTATTTTAGCAAAGCCAAAAAGTGGCAGGGAGAAATCAATCAATTGAGATTGATTATTCTTGATTGTGGGCTGACTGAAGAATTGAAATGGGGTTGCCCCTGCTACACACTGCAAAAAAGTAACATCGTTTTAATACATGTATTTAAAGAGTATTGTGCTGTCTTATTTTTCAAAGGAGCCCTATTAAATGATGCCAATAGTATTCTAATCCAACAAACGGAGAATGTGCAGTCAGCACGACAAGTCAGGTTCACTAATGGTAAGCAAATAATTGAACAGGCCACCATGCTGAAGAGCTATATTTATGAAGCTATAGAAGTAGAAAAATCCGGATTGAAAGTTGATTTTAAAGAGAAAACTGCACTTGCATTTCCAGAAGAATTTCAAAAGATCCTAAATAAAAAACCTGCCTTGAAAACTGCTTTTGATGCATTAACCCCGGGGCGGCAAAGGGCATACAATCTTTATTTCTCGGCACCTAAACAATCAAAAACCCGTGAATCAAGAGTTGAAAAATGTATGCCGCAGATTCTGAATGGAAAGGGATTGAATGATTAGTAGTACCTTGTTTATACTCAAACGAAGGGGAGAGGAAATGAAAGTAGAAAATAGAAAAAGAATGAAGAAGGTGGCTATAATATTAGTAACAATAACCTTGGTCATAATAATACTTGCCTTTTATAAATTAATTGTTGTTAAGGCATAATCCTGTTTGGGAGTTACTATTTTAGCCATCTTTCGATTTTCGCAACTTATCATTCGTCCAAATAAACATGAAAGTAATTACGTGGAACTGCAATATGGCTTTTAGAAAAAAGGCTGACTTTATTTTATCTCAAAAGCCTGATATCTTAATAGTTCCTGAATGCGAACGTCCGGATAAATTAAAATTTGCTGCAACTACTCAATTACCTACAGACAGACTTTGGTTTGGGTCTAACTTAAATAAAGGGCTTGGTATTTTCTCTTACAGTTCTTATAAATTTAGGGTGCTCCGCAATCACAACCCTGAATTTAAAATGATAATTCCAATAGCTGTAACAGGGGGTGATATTGACTTTACATTATTTGCAGTTTGGGCCAATAACCCCGGCGACCGTGATGGACAATATGTTGAACAAGTATGGAAAGCAATTCATCACTATAATCGGATACTCAAAACTAAACGAACCTTACTAATTGGTGATTTTAACAGCAATACAATTTGGGACAGAAAATACAGGGCAGGCAATCATTCCAATGTTGTAAAACGTTTAGCTATAAAAGGGATATCAAGTTGTTATCACCTACATTATAATCAAATTCAAGGAAAAGAAATGCATCCCACATTATATCTTTACAGGCATAGGGACAAACCATATCATCTTGATTATTGTTTTGCATGAAAAGATTTGACAGATAATATACTTTCGGTAGAAATTGGTGAATATGATGATTGGATTAGGTATAGTGACCATGTTCCTGTGATTGTTAATTTCAGGTAATTATTCGTATGAGCGTAAATGAATCAGGCTTATTGCATTCCCAATACATTTTGCATGTACATTTTGTCAAAATGTATTTTTGTAACTTCACCGCCAACAGAATTTTATTCAGCATTATACAAGCACAAGATGAACCTTACACATACAAGGCTGGAAGTAATGAACTTCCTGGCTCAACAGATGGATAGTATCATAGAAACTTACTTAACAACAATTGATACAAACTGGCAACCGTCTGATCTTTTGCCGGTTAGCAACAGCGAAAACTTTGTAAATGATATTAAAGAGCTGCAATTGGAATGTAAGGAATTGCCCTACGATTACCTGGCAGTACTGGTAGGCAATATAATTACAGAAGAAGCATTGCCTACTTATGAAACATGGCTGATGGACATAGAAGGTATTGGAAAAAATAATACCAATGGCTGGGGCAAATGGGTTCGTATGTGGACGGCAGAAGAGAACCGCCACGGGGATCTGCTCAATAAATATGTTTATCTCTCGGGCCGTGTCAATATGCGGCAAATGGAGATAAGTACGCAATATCTTATAGCCGATGGGGTAGATGTAGGCGCAGCAAGGGATCCTTACCGCAACTTTGTCTATACTTCTTTTCAGGAAATGGCAACTAATATATCTCACCGCCGTACTGCCACTATGTCT
>JANMMU010000078.1:0-14976 GCA_031373555.1 Segetibacter sp.
AATCCCCAAAAACTAAGAAATACGAAGCAAAAAAGTGCATAAAAATCAGATCTTACAAAAGCCATCAAAAAAATGTGCACAACTTCCAGGTTTTATAAAAAATACCCGAAAAATTGAATTTTGGGGAGTGAATAGTTACAAGAATTTAATGCTCCGGCTAAAGGGAAAGCAGTTGCTGTTAAATTTACAGATGTTGGGATACTTACAAAAGCTCCACTATTAATAGCAACATTGGGGATTGGTAAAGCTATGTCTTGTGCTACTACAAAATATTGAATAACAGTACCCACTGCAACACCCGTACTACCCGATAGTTTAGTATAGTCAATACTAAAAGAGAACGGGGAAGATATTCCATTTGTTTCAGCATATTTCCACCCTGTAGTACCAGAAGTATTGTCATTAAAAGTATTGGGATCTGTTGATCGTTTATAATAAATACGAGGCCGTAATCCCAAAGTTACTTCTACGCTAGCCTGGTCAGTTATTGTTGCAAAATTTGTCAAAGTTCGCCCACTTGTTAGTGAGGTATTATTCAAAGGAGAATAAGAAATAGTTGGGGCTGTAATATCTAAAATTACCCCATCAAATTCATCAGCACCAATATCCGGTAACGTCCCTCCTCCATTCACTGACCCAACCGGGCCTGGACGGGCTTGTCCATCATAGTCTGTTTTAAAACCACCTATTGGGGTACCTGTTGATTCTATTTGACTTTCTGTAACACCCATATTTATGTGAAGGTCTCCAAGGGCAGGGTTTAGGAAGGTAACAGCAACGCCGGTTAAGCTAGATGCTTCTCCACCCGTTAAAGTTCTAAAAGTAGCTAATGTATAATCAGTTCCGGGATTGACACCCGATGCAGCCATAGCACTTGGACTGGTAGAATTTAGGATGTTGAAATTGGAAGCGGTACTGCCCCATCCTGTAAAACCTGAAGCAGAAATATTACCTAATGCGTAATGCTTTCCAGTACCTCCATTTCTATTATTATCAATCAGGTTATTTTTTATGACTATTGCACTACCTCCTGCACTCCCAGAAGCACCAAATGATGTAGCTAAAGATGAAGTTCTTATAATACCCCACGATGGTATTGCGCCTGATGCAGCGGTACCGGTGATTTTGAAAGTGTTATAATATAAATTTCTTGTAGCACCAGAGTTACCAGCACTTATGAAACCACAAAACATGGTATTGGTTGTTTGACCTGTTCCCAAAGTAACCATGTTATTAACGTAAGTATAATCACCTCCTGAAGCCCCAAACCAAAATCCGGCAGCTATAGGCGGAGTGGTACTGGAATTAATCGTAGAGGCATTACTTAAATTATAAATTTTGTTTCTAAGAAAATTTGCAGAAGTTGCATTTGAACCTACAATTCCTGCTACAGCGTAATACTTAGCGCCGTTATTTGTTCCTCTAATATCGTGAACAACATTATCTGCAACCGTAACTGTATTGGTGGTACCAGTAGCAAACATTACAATACCAGTTACAGAACCCTGCGATGAAAAGGATGGGGCGGTTGCGCCGGCACCAGATATGTTATAAACCTGGTTACTGTTAACAGTTACTGTACCGCCTGCAGCAGAGGGAGAACAAACAATACCCCTGATATTAGCACCGGTTCCACCTGTTGAAACAGAATACAATGTGGAATTTTGGTTCATATTGGCTACGATGTTACTATTAACTGCAACATTAATATTACCACCAGTAATGGTATTCTGTACATCAATACCTCTCAATAATTGTGCACCGGTAACTGAAAGTGTTGGGCTATTAATACTGTTGGCAGTTACAATACTACCTACAGTATTGTTGGTTATATTAATTGCAGTTGCAGATCCGTTTGAAGCAATTATACCTTCAAAACCTAAAGCATGGTTAACACTAGTTGCATCAAGTGTGAAAGATCCAATTTGATTATTACTTACATTAATACTGGAGGCCGTACCTGTTGCTGTCATCCAAATACCATATGCCTGTAGAGCAGTAGTAGGAGTAGCTGCATTGCCTCCTATGGTTAGGGTAATGGAACCGTTTCCGGTAGGCTGTCCAATGACATTACCTGAAACAGTACCAATATTAAAACTTCCGTTTTGAACAATAATTCCAGCAAAAACCGGATTTACATTTATGTTAGTAGAGATGTTTATATTTCTTATTGAATTATTTTGAATACTAGATAACGGTGATGTAGCAGTAATTATCTGCATTCCAACAAACCGGTAAAGCCCAAATCCTGCAATTGTCCATGTTCCATTTGCACCAACACCATTACCACCAATATAGTTATCTATAATTGTATATCCACTAAATCCACTGCTGGAAGTACTGTTTATGTTTATTATAGTTTGTATTTGCGTAACAGAAGCTGTACTAGTCCTTGTAGCATTTTGGAAAAAGCTATTGGCAGTAATTTCCCAGCCTGTATTACCAACTCCAAGGTCTATGCCTCGAGATGCTAAAGTAGGATGCCAGAAATTTTGAATATTGTTGTTGGTAATGCTATTATTAGCATTTGGAAATGCATCAGTACCTATTGAATTAATTGCTATTTGCGGAAATCCTGCGACTGCATCTCTGATCTCGCAATTGCTAATGGTGTTGTTGCTATTGCCTGTGGTCGCACCAGTGCCAAATAAAATTACACCGCTTTTGGTTAATCCAGTTGCTACAGTAGTCCCTCCTTTAATACTGCAGTAATTTATAGTATTAAAAATGGCATCATTAATTAATTGTATGGTATAGCCTGTTGTAATGTCACTATTTTCTATTACAAGGTCACGAATTGATCCTGTGGCATTCACCCTTCCATCAATAGTTATATTTTTTGTTCCACTAAGGTTAATAATCCCTGTTGCACTGTTTCCACTTATTGACAATCCTGAAACCGTAGGATATACTTTTACATTGAAACTTCCAATCGATAAAATTGATGGAGCACCTATAGGTAGCCCGGGTTCATTTGCAGAATTATAGTTGGCTGTAAGTTGCAGAGAAATGTCTCCATTAAGAGTATTGCTCTGTATTGCATTAAACGCTGCAGTCAGTGATCCGTAGTCATCCCCAAGTCCTACATTACCTATAGTTTTTGTACCGGAAAGTTGCCCAAATAAAGCAGAAGTTGATAACAAGAGGGTCATTGAAATAAACCATCGGAGTTGCTTGGGAAAGGAGAACAGCTTATTTTTTTCCGTTAAACAAGTTGCAGAATTCATTACTTGAATAAATACTCCTTGGGATTTTGTAAACTTTTCGATACTCATAAGAATTTTATTTTGGATGAAATAATTGCCCTATAGAAAGGATTGGCAATAGAAATGCATTTTCAAATATAAGTATATAAAACAAAAAAATAGTTACTAACCACCACTATTTTATTTGGGGGGGAATCGCCCTAATAAAAATTTCTTAATCAAATAAACTTAGCGAACCTCAACTGGTTTCAAGGGTTTCACTTCATTATTCTTGGCTTTAATTTATCAGGAAATGAATATTTCATTAGTTGTAAAATCCATGAGGTTTACTCCAAAATCATCGGAATATGAGGTATCCCGTCTTCATCGTACTCATCACCTGATTGTTTGAAACCAAATGATTCGTAAAACTTTTTGAGGTAAAGTTGAGCTCCGATTTTTATGGCCTGCTTTCCAAACAATTCAAAGCATTGATTGATAGCACTAGTCATTAATTCTCTGCCTGCGCCAAGGCGTCTATGTGCAGGAGATGTAACAACACGACCGATTGAGATGTAGGTGTAAGCAATATTTGCAGGTACTAAACGGGCATAGGCTGCCAATTCATTTTGTACATAGCCCATAAGGTGGAAACAATGTTCATCTTTGCTGTCAGCATCGAGATAAACGCAGTTTTGTTCTACAACAAATACTTCACTGCGCAGCTTCATGACTGCGTAAAGTTCTGCCGGAGTAAGATCATTAAAATGTTTGCAAATCCAATGAAGCATTTTGTAGTATTGAAAGAATTATTAAAAATCCTATAAGGTTTTGAAAACCTTATAGGATTGAAAAATTGTGTTGGATAAATATGCTTAACAAAACATTGAAAAGCTGCTAAACGGTATGGCGTACAAGTGAGTCCCGATGAAAAATCGGGATTGAATAACACAACAAAAGCCCAATAAGCGAACAATTGGTCATTCCCATAAAATTCCTACTCATGTACAACTAATATAGGCACGTTGCTATGGTAAGAAAGGTTTTTGGTACGGCTGCGCTTAAACAACTTTTCCATAAATGAATAATTGTGCTGTATTGAAATAATGAGATCAATATCTTTTTCTTCTGCAAACAGTTGTAAAGCCTCATCTACATCATGCAATCGCATAAAATAAAATTCCGGGTTGAACATTATAAACATTTCCCTCAATTGCGCTTTTTCTTTTTCATAGCTCTCTGATAAAGAAATATAATGAGTTGGATCTACATTGACAATATGGAGTTTAGGCCTGAAAATTCGGAGAAAACTTTTAATCGGAACCGATGGGGTAGTATTAAAAGTATTTTTGAAATCAGATGCCAACATTACATTGTTGATTTCGCGGTAAACAGATTGTTCCGGTATAATAAGTACGGGACAAGCTTTAGTAGATGCAAATTTTAAAGTATTGCTACCTATGAAAACCTGTGCAATAGCAGACCTGCCTGTTATACCCATAATGACTAAATCTGCATTCCGATGCCTTGCTGCTCTTTCTAATCCACTTACAAAATCATCTTCCTTGTGGTTAAGGACTTCAATGAGTAAGGTAAATTTTTTCTCTAATTGTAACTCTATCTCATGTAGGGTTTTCAAGGCTTCCTCTGCTTCGGAATCTTTACTGTATGCATGGTATAAAACCATAGTAACTCCTAAATGCCCTGCTAATAATTGTGCTGCATAAGTGGCAGCATGTAATGATGTTTCTGAAAAATCGATGGGTACTAATACTGTATTCATAAATAATTTTTGTTATAATAAAATCAAGTTACAAAAGTAATTGCCTTTATCAAAGTTACAAGCTTAATTATAGACATTTAACTTTATACTATTGTTGGAAATCTGTTTACATTTTTATAATAAATATAAACTGCCGGCTCTTTTCCCATAGCAGTAAACCATTGTTGACAATAAGGCGCCATCCAAATAGAATCGCCTTTTTTGATAGGATACCATTGATGGTCAAGCATATAAACACCCTGCCCTTGCAGATACATAAGGCCATGTTCCATAATGTGGGTTTCAACCATGGGTAAATGCCCGCCGGAATCGTAAGTGAAAATATTTACAGCCATGTCAAAGGAATGGTTGTCGGGTAGCAAAACCTGCAATCGTAAAGCATCATCACCTAAATAGGGTGGACCCGGCACTGTTGTAGCATCACCAAATATAACTTCGGGTACATCATGCCCTTCAAGGTATTCATACACCTTGTGAAAAGTCAGAATTTTAGTACCCTGTGTGGGTATTTCAAATAAATACTCCTTACCTACCGGCACATATACAAAATGACCTTTAGTTAGACCTTTTGCTTCGTTTTCTACAGTGGCAGAACATTGTCCTTCTACTATGTAAAAAAAAATTTGCGAGTCTTTTGTTTTGCCTTTTAGTTTACCACCTTCATTGAGAGTAATAAATGTTTGACAAAGATTGGCGCCCATATCTTCATTAATGATGACATTGACTGTACAATCTGTCCAACCGGGAACACTGCTGTTGATGTATCCATCGGGACTAATAACGGCATGATTGCTTTTGACTACTGAACGGGTTAGTGCTGATATTTCCATGTTAAGAGTTAAGAGTTATGAGTTTAGGGTTTAGGGTTTAGGGTTTAGGGTTTAGGGTTTAGGGTTTAAAATAAATTTTTTACCTCTTTTTGCAAAATAATTTATGGTTTCAACTTTGTAATGAAGTGATCGGCAACTTTGATTGCGGCTGCAATGTCCTGCTCCTCAACATCCTCTAAAGGGTTATGACTAATACCTTTGTAACATCTCACAAACATCATTGAAACCGGACAAATTACTGACATTGGTACGGCATCATGGCCTGCACCACTTACCAAATATATGGATGAATAACCCGCTGCTTCAATTGCTTCTGATAATTTGTTTGTAAGCTCTTGATCACAAATAACAGGTGGAGCTTCCTGAATCAGGTTCCACTGAAAACCAATATTCCTATCTTCACAAATTTCATTCAATATGTTTTGTAATGCCGTAGCGGCATAGCTAAGCCTTACTTCATCTGCACTGCGTAAGTCCAGACTACATATAACTTTGCCGGGTATGACATTGCTTGCCGAATTTTCTATTTCTAATTTGCCTACTGTTGCTACTATTTCATGTTTGTGAGAAAGGGCAAACTGCTCGATATTATTGATACAATCTGCTGCGCAGCATAATGCATCCTGCCGCATATCCATAGGAACTGTGCCTGCATGGCCTGCTACACCGGTAAAGATAAGTTCTACTCTTTTTTGACCTGCAATAGCCGAAACAACTGCTACAGGATCTTTGCTGTCGTATAACACAGGGCCTTGTTCAATATGAATTTCAAAATATCCAAGTATTTCCTCCTGAATTTTATCCTGCTGAAGCAGATCAGGTTGACCACCAATATTATGAATAGCATCTCTTAATAAGATGCCTGCTTTATCTGTTCTGCTTAATAAAGTTTTGTCAAATGAACCCGCAACAACTTTACTTCCCAGGTATGTTGTATGAAATCTTACGCCTTCTTCGTCGGCAAAAGCAATAAGTTCAATATTAAACGGTAATTCAATTTTACTGTTTGCAATATTTTCAATCATATCCAAACCCATAATAACACCAAGTGGTCCGTCAAACTTACCGGCATTTACAACCGTATCTATATGCGATGCGATAATTAACGTTTTGGCATTTGCAATCTTGCTTACCCACCTACCTCTCACATTTCCAATATTATCGGTACGGGTTTGCAATCCTGCCTCAATCATCCAGTCAGCAACAAGTTGTGCACCTTTTACAAATGAAGGAAATCCATAGGTTCTTGTGATTATACCGGGTTGCTCAGAAATGGAAGCCAATTCGTTTATTCGTTCTAATATTTTTATAGCCCTTTCCTGATAATTCATTTTATTTTTTTTATTTCACCAACAAAAAAGTCAGCTAATTAATTTGTATTGTTAGAAGATAGGTTTTGATTTATCTGTTATTGTAAAAAAATCTCACCCTGATGTGCAACCATCTCGCCTTTACTAAAAATCATTTTGCCTTTTAAGTAAGTTTGTTCCACTACACCAAATAAGTTTTCATTTAGGTAGGGAGTAACTTTATGCCTATGCTCAATTATAAACTTTGTAACTAAAAACGATTCATTCTCATTTAGTACGATAAGGTCAGCATCATAGCCTGCTTCTATTTTGCCTTTTCTTTTTTGCCCTGCTAATTTTGCAGGATTTTCACAAAGCCATTTTGATATATGCATTATCGAAAATCCCCTTTCTCTTGCAGCAGTCCACAATACAGGAAGGGCAAATTGTATAGATGCAACACCTCCCCATGCTGTTGTAAAATCTCCGGTATCAAGTGATTTTAATTCAGGTGGTGCAGGAGAATGGTCTGTTGCAACAAAATCAATGATTCTATCTTTTAAGGCCTTCCAAAGCTTATCATTATTGGCCTTTTCTCTTATTGGTGGTGCACATTTAAAAGCAGTATTCCCATCTGGAATCTTTTCTGCACTAAAATACAAATAATGTTGAGCAGTTTCAACTGTTAATGGCAAACCTTTATTTTTAGCTATTGCAATCTGTTCTATAGAATTTGACGATGAAAGATGAACAATGTGAACCCTACAATTAAACTCTTCGCACAACCTTATCATTAAGGCAATTGCATGGTCTTCCCATTCTTTGGGTCTTGAGTTTAAATATGCTTTATAAGATGTATGGTTATTAGACACAGGCATGTCCTCACTCAATTCGCAATGCACCAATAGAGGCAAGTTATGCCGCGCAATAATTGGCATTGCCTTTCTCAAATCATCCTCCGTAACGTTGGGAAAATCATCTATGCCTGAATGAGTCAGGAAAGCTTTGAAACCAAGTACACCCTTTGCAATCAGTCCTTCAATTTCATTTTCATTGCCGGGAACTATACCTCCCCAAAATCCAACATTGGTATTTATTTTACCTGATGCGGCAGCAAGCTTTTCTTCAAATGCGCTTACAGTGGTTGTAACAGGTGAAGAATTTAAGGGCATATCCACCAACATTGTTACGCCTCCTGTTAAAGCTGCTTTTGTAGCCGTTTCAAAACCCTCCCACTCTGTACGCCCCGGTTCGTTGATATGTACATGGGGGTCTATAACTCCGGGCATAACAACTTTATCAGTTGCATCAATAATTTCTGAAGTAAAGTCCTGTTCAAGATGGTCAACTATAGCTTCAATTATTCCATCATTTACAATAACAAATCCATCCCTTAATGCCCGGGGTGTAACAATTTTCTTACTTTTAATGGCAAACTGACTCATCATTCAAAAATACAGTTTCCTACAAAGGAACAAATAAGGAAACGAAAACAACCAAATACTTAACAAAATTCCTTTGTTTCTTTGTGAATAATCAAAAAAATTGCTAGACCCAACATTTGTTTAAATAAAGAAAAAATTCGATTGTAAAAGCCAATGGTTTATTTGTTTTTAATAGCTGTACTAACCTTTATCCTTATAATGCTTATAAGGCTTACTTTTCATTTCAGTGAAATTGCGAAGTCTGTTCATGATGCTGAAACAGAAAATTCAGAAAATACACACCACCAACCACTTGGCTTATCGCATGGTTTTGTGTACACACTTATTATCATTTGCACAGTGGCCATACTTTTTGTTACCTGGCTTTATTTTAAGGGTTCTCCATTGGAAGCCCATTTTATGGAGTGGCTCAATATTATAGTAAGGCTGATGCATATTACGTTTGGAATAGCATGGATTGGTGCTTCGTTTTATTTTGTATGGCTCGAAAATGCACTTAACCGAACCAAAAACGTAAGGGATGAATTGGCTGGAAATCTTTGGGCAGTACATGGCGGCGGCTTCTATTACCTTGAAAAATACAAAGTTGCACCAAAGGAATTACCTAAGGACTTACATTGGTTTAAGTACGAAGCTTACTTTACATGGCTGTCAGGTTTTTGTCTGCTTTTTATTGTATATTATTTCAACGCACAATCATTTCTTATTGATAAAAATGTATTAGACATAACTTCGTTTCAGGCTGTTGCTATAGGTGTTGGTTCTTTTGTAGTGGCTTATGTTTTCTATCATTTTTTATGCAAAACCGCCTTGGTTAAAAAAGGGGCATGGTTTGCACTCATTGGATTTATTATCGCAACCGGCTTTGCCTATTTTTATACTATGGTTTTTAGTGCCCGTGGAGCTTATATTCACTTTGGTGCTATGTTGGGTACTATAATGGCAGCTAATGTATTCTTCACTATTATACCTGCACAAAAAGCAATGGTTAAGGCTGCGAGAGAAAACAAACCGCTTGACCCCATGCTTGGTAAAAATGCCGGTTTACGGTCATTGCACAATAACTATTTCACACTGCCGGTTTTATTTGTAATGATCAGTAACCATTTTCCAAGCACTTTTGGTTATCAGTATCCATGGCTTATTCTTATGGTAATTTCTTTAGGTACTGCGGGTGTAAAACATTGGCTTAATCTTAGAGAAAGAGGGGAATTAAGCATATGGGTGTTTCCTGTTTCTATATTAATACTATTTGCGGCTGCATATATTTCATCACCAAAACCTATGGACACTTCTTGTAAAAATGAAGTTGGAATTGGAGAAGTTAATGCTATAGTAGAAAAACGTTGCAAGTCTTGCCATTCATCTTACCCAACTGATGATGTATTTAAGGCTGCACCTAATGGAGTAATGTATAACACCCCTGCTGATATAGTAAAACTGAAAGATAAAATATTGCAAAGGGTTGTAATTACCAAAACAATGCCCCAAAATAACAAGACAAATATGACGGATGAAGAGCGACAAATCATTAGTTGCTGGATACAACAAGGAGCAAAAATTAAATAGCATTTCACTCATTTTTCTTATTTCTGTTCACACCAATAATAATTCACTAAACAGATACCATAATTTATGAACAATATATTTTCAGTAGAAGGCACTCTGGTAGATATTACAAAGAGGAAACAATACCCTGCACAGATAACAATAGAAAATGGCGTAATAAAAACCATAAAAGAAATTGAAAGCACACAAGCTACTGGCTATATACTTCCGGGTTTTATTGATAGTCATGTACATATTGAAAGTAGTATGCTGATACCAAGTGAATTTGCACGGCTTGCTGTAGTTCATGGCACGGTAGGCACCATAAGTGACCCCCATGAGATTGCCAATGTATGCGGACTTGCTGGTGTAGAATACATGATTGACAATGGCAACAAAGTACCTTTTAAATTCAACTTTGGAGCCCCGAGTTGTGTACCTGCAACCATTTTTGAAACGGCAGGTGCAGCACTCAATGCAGCAGATGTAGAACAACTTTTACAAAGAAAAGAAATTAAGTACTTAAGTGAAATGATGAACTTTCCCGGAGTACTTTACAAGGATGAAGAAGTGATGGAAAAAATTGCAGCTGCTCACAACCTGAATAAACCTGTTGATGGACATGCACCGGGGCTTAGAGGAGAACAGGCTAAACAATATATAGATGCCGGCATCAGTACCGATCATGAATGTTTTACTGAAGAAGAAGCCTTGGATAAGTTGCAATACGGTATGAAGATTTTAATACGTGAAGGAAGTGCCGCCAAAAATTTTGAAGCATTGGCAGACTTACTCCATGAGCATTCAGCAAACATGATGTTCTGTAGCGATGACAAACATCCTGACAGCCTTGTTGATGGGCATATAAATCAGCTTTGTGCAAGAGCTGTTGCCAAAGGTGTTGATGTTTATAAAGTTTTACAGGCAGCTTGTGTAAATCCTGTAGTACATTATAAACTAGACGTTGGTTTGCTTAAAGTTGGTGATCAGGCAGATTTCATTATTGCAGAAAATCTGGTTGATTTTAAAATTAAGCAAACCTATATTGATGGTAAACTTGTGGCAGAAAATGGCAAAACACTAATTGAGTCTGTACAATCAACAACAATCAATCAATTTGATTGTGACATACAAAATGTAAAAGAGCTGGAAGTAAAAGACAACACTGCTGACTCAACAGTACATGTAATAGAAGCATTAGATGGACAATTGATTACAAACAAACTATATCTTGAAAAACATCTGCTGCAAAAAGAAAATATTCTTACAAGCAATACTGATGCAGATATTCTTAAAATGGTAGTCATCAACCGTTACTACAAAGCACCCGTTGCAATGGCATGGATAAAGAATTTCGGTTTTAAACATGGTGCAATAGCTTCTACTGTAGCACACGACAGCCACAACATTATTGCCGTAGGTACTGATGATGAAAGTCTTTGCAAAGCCATTAATCTGGTCATAAAAGAGCAGGGTGGAGTAAGCTATGTCAGCAATACTAATGAAATGGTTGTGGCATTGCCTGTTGCCGGATTAATGAGTAATAAAGATGGATATGAAGTTGCCAATAGTTACACAGCAATAGATAAAATGGCCAAAGAACTTGGCTCTACATTATCTGCTCCTTTTATGACATTATCTTTTATGGCTTTGTTAGTAATTCCACATCTTAAACTAAGTGATAAGGGGTTGTTTGACGGGGATAGGTTTGAGTTTGTGGGAGGGGGAGGATTCTTCTAACCAAATAATATCATAAGTCATTAGCTTTTCCAAACAGGATTTGTTAACTAAGTGATTTGATTATTACGTTTAATGGAATCCAATATATGATTAAATATTTAATTGCATTTTGACTTTCACCAAAACTAAAGCGTTATGTAAGGATTATACTCGTCTGAAGGATACCAATCCCCATTAAAAAGAGAGGGTTGCTTCGATAACGAACAACGCTGAACGTGAACTACATCAATAAAAGAGTGGGGAATATTAGGGTTGCCCCAATCTCCACCCCATATTAATTTACCGGCATGAGCCATCTGGCCCAAAAACGAAAAATCCCCTTTCCACGATGGCTCCCCATTTATACTCTTTACTATATCGCATGCCAAACCATAGTGATGTACACCAACCTTACGGAGTTGGGTAACCCCTTGATTAAAAAACTGTTCCTGTCTTGCCTTACTCCTATAAGTTTCAAAAACCATCAATTCTATTCCCATAGATTTAGCATTAGTTATAATTTTTTGAACCAACCTTCTTGTTACTGGCTCAAGTAGTGCCAGATCATTAATTCTATCAACAGAAGTAAATCTGTGATCATTCTGTATAACTGATGTAAAAAAATTACTCATAATAATTACTGATTTAAAGATTAAAATCTTCTACAAATATGCTATTCATGAAGAACTGAAGTCAAGGGTAAAAACACCCTTTTAATCGGGTGAAAAAACATGAGAAAAAGGGTGAAAACACCTGTTGTGAATATTATGGTTTGTAAGAATATTGCAAATGAAAAGCAAAGGCTGGCCAGCTTCGCTAAATTTATTAAACTAATAAAAAATTAAAAACATGGAAACGAAACAACTTTTCGCAAATAAATTGAGAATACTTGCAAGTGCTACAGGTTCACAAATCACCACAGAAGAAGCACTAGAAAAAATTGGCTTTTACAAAGATGACATGCCAAATCCACAGGGTGTAAGAAGTATTTGGATTAATCAGGAAATAATTGACACGATTAAAGGAACCGGTGTAGACCTAAGTGGCATAAGGGTTTATCTTGCCAAGCATGCAAGGGGTGAAGAAGCAACTATTATTTTAGCACCCACCTTTGATAATACAAATGTTCACATGGATCTTGCATATTTCAATTATGGAGACCCTTGTCCAAGTAATTGCACAGGATCAATAGGATAATAGTATTATTTTTAATTGACCAAATGAAATTATACCAGGTTATAGAAATTGTTGCATTACTATCAGGCCTTATTGCTTATAAAACAATAAGGCCTGATTTCTTAAAAATTATTGTTGCACTTCTTTTTATTACAGTACTAAATGAATGTCTGATAGTTCCCTATATAAAAAAGGTAGGAATTATAAACAGGAACTATGCATATAATATTTTCTCTCTCATAGATATTTCAATTTGGTTTTTTACATTTTATAAGATCGAAGCCAAAAGAATCTTTAAAATGGTAATAGTTGGTACGGCGACTATCTGTCTTGCTTATACACTTCTTGAACTCACTGTTCTAAAAAGTTGGGAGCAATTACATCCGGATTCATTCAGAGTTTACAATATAATAATGGTAGGTATGGCAACGATATATTTTTATAGAATAATGCTAAAAGAATATCACAATATATTGCTGGATAGTCTCTTTTGGATTTCTACAGGTTGTTTTCTATTCCATTTTATTTTCTTTGTAAATATTACAATGCTGGCAGAGGATAATTTTTGGGATGAAAAAACTTCTCGGCTTATTTTTAATTTTTTACATAACATTGCTAATATTTTGTATTACAGCTGCTTAACCATTGCTTTTTATGTATGTTATTTGAACTACAACAGAGCACCAAAGAAATCCCCTCCAGCTTCATTCAGGTAGCTGGATTGTTAGTAATTTTTTTAAGCGTAATTTTTATTTTTTTTCTGATAATAAGCAGACAGCGTCAGAATCATTTATTTCTGCAACAACAGATACAAAAGGAAGCTTTCGAAAAACAACTTCTCCAATCACAAGTTGAAGTACAGGAATCTGCCTATACAGCCATGGGCAAGGAACTACATGATAATGTTGGTCAACTTTTAAGTACTGCTAAAATGATGATTGGAGCTGTACAAAGCCAATCAGAAACTCCATCGGAAGCACTTAGAACAATTTCACAAACTGTAGGAGAGGCTATCAACGAAATTAGAACGCTTTCTAAATCATTAAGTAAAGAATGGCTTGAACAATTTAACCTTGTGGAAAATCTAGCTACAGAAGTTAAAAGAATAAATGCTGCAGATAAAATTGCGGTTCATTTTAACACAGTGGATAAGCTTGGATTGTTGGCCAACAGGCAAATTATTCTTTTTAGGATTATTCAGGAAGCAATACAAAATGCTATTAAACATGCTTCCCCAAATAACATTTATATAAACATAACAACTTCTAGTCCTACAATAACAATTGTTGTAAGTGATGATGGAAAAGGGTTTGATACCAATTCCAAATCCAATGGCATGGGTACTTTAAACATGCGCCAAAGAACAAATCTGCTCAATGGAAATATTACCTGGACATCACCTGTTAAAGGATGTACCGTAACCGTGAACATACCACTACTTCCCGAAGAAATGTAATTGCCTATTTAAATTTTGACCCCTGCTTTTCTACTTCCCTAACACGAAGGGAACTGCATAATCAGCCAACGCCATTACCGTAATTTGAGGATTTACCCCTACACTTCCGGGAAAAACACTTGCATCGCATACATAAAGGTTGTTGTAGTCATACACTTTAAATTCTGGATTTACAACCCCTTTAGATTTTGTTCCACTTATTGCATTACCACCTTGCGGATGACCGGTTCCTAATGTAATATCTGCATTATCCTTTACATTATTTTTCAGGTATTGCAAATCTTTTTTGTTTTTATACTCATAATACTGAAAGGTGTTGGGCATAACAACTTCTGCACCTGCTTCAAAGAAAATATTGCCTGCAATCATAAGCCCATCCAACACTGTGTCAAAATCATTTTTTGTTGGAGTATAACGAATTTCCCGACCAGTCAATCCAGCTATCCTTACTTCTGCATTAGCTTCACTGGCTACTAAAACCCCTGTACTGGCAAAGCGGTTATAACGCTGCATGTTGCGGTAGTGGTCGTCCCACCATCCGGGCA
>JANMMU010000085.1:0-14244 GCA_031373555.1 Segetibacter sp.
ATATTTCATCAGGTTGCACTTCCTGAATTATTCTAATCAGATTGGTAGAGTCGGTAAGATCTCCATAATGCAAAATCAAATTACGATGGCTGACATGAGGGTCCTGATACAAATGGTCTATACGGTCGGTATTAAACATAGAAGCACGACGCTTTATACCATGCACAATATATCCCTTACTTAGTAAAAGCTCGGTGAGATATGCTCCATCCTGCCCTGTAATACCTGTTATTAATGCAATTTTCATTGATGAAAGTTAGCTTAGGGGTAACAAAAAAATTGAGCGCCGAAGTTAATGGATTATGTGGAATGGAAAAACGTATTGTAAGGTATCAATTTTTATACTATTTAAACCAAACCCATAAATCGTCTGATTATTTATTAGTTCAGGTTTAACTGCTTGTCTTTGGGATATTTTACTGTGTAGCTAAACTTTAATTTTTTAGTTTCGTTAGGCGACAAGGCTAATTTCCAGTTAAGGACACCATTATCTCCATTTACTTCTGCCCCATCTGTATCCAATAGTTCTACTTCAATTTCTTTGTTTGTTGTAAGCGGATATTGGTCTTTAAGTAAAAGGTTAATAGGCTCGTTTTTGGTATTCTTAACTGTTAGCTGGTAGGTGAATTTTTGTAGCTTATTGGCTCCCAAAAACTTAACACTGCTAAAATCAATCATTTTTTCCCTTTTCACCACTACTCTCTTATCACGCCCAAGGGTAAGATTAAGTGTATCAGTAGTACTTGCCGGATCTATAAATGATTTACCGACATAGGTACCTTCAAATATTATATTGGCCTCACCGGGCAACAGGTTCAATTTATTCCAATCTGCAATTTCGGCCAGCAAATAGGCATCTTTATCCAATTTGGGTACAGCATAATGTTTGTAGGTGGCTGCTATTTCAGCAGAGGCAATGGTAGCGGTTTGCTCTTTACCATTGGTTGGTACATCGTAAGGCAAATCAATGTCAAAAGTAAAATTGAGTGTGTTATCGGCTATGGATACATAATCATCTAATCCATCTTTAAGTGTAATGACAATGGCGCCATTAACAGCATCAGCACCATACATGGCTGTTGCAGATTCGCCTTTTAAAACATCTACTTTTTTAATTGAGTTAGGCGAAATTTTATCAACTTCATCTTTATTCATTGGAGTTCCATTTACAATATAAATTGGAATATTACCTCCGCTTGAAGCATAGCCACGTAAATTAATTTTATCACGCAATTCATAATCATTAGAAACACCTGCAGCAATACTTTCAGTAACCGGCATAGCCTGTATTGAATTTTGAAATCGCATTTGAGACTTCATAGCATACACAGGGTTTACATATCCTAAATACCATGCACTCAAAAGTGGCGCAGTGCCCCACTGACCCGGAGTTGAAGTAGAAAGATACATCTTCACCTGTTTCCAGTCAATACCTGTTGTTTGAGCAATTTTGGCCTTCGTTACCACCTTCATCGGGCTTTTAATATCGTCTAACCGTACATCGTAATAGGGGTTCCAGCTTGCATTGGGTGAAACATACGAAACAGCAAAATCATATTTTCCTGCAATTGCCACGGAAAGTTGTAAGATTAACCTGCCAGCCGAAGTTGTATTCTTACTATTTTCTTCATTAATCTGGCTTTGAATTTTTACTTTTTGCTCATTTACTTTATTTATTTTGTCAGAAAGTGTTGTTTTTACAAGTTGAAGCTCCTCCATTTTAGATTTGTAATAGTCCATCAGTTTGGTTAACTCAACCACACTCATACCACTTTGTGTACCTTTTAAATCACGGTTCATTCTAAGCACCTGCATCAACTCCTCGTTGTTGGTAATGCCATTATTCAAACGGCTCCAGTTTACCTGTAACCTCTCCAGCGAGTCTTCCAGATTTTTAACTCTAACAGATTTTTCACCCGGAAGCATATAGTTATTGCTAAACTCAATGCCCATAAGGGTTACAGCAGATGACGTTTTAATCTGAATACTGTTGATGTCCACTGAATTGGCAATATTTTCGATTACCAGTTCATTGTTTCCTTTAAGAAGATTGGCTTGTGTAGAATGGAATAACTCGGCCCCCGATTTATAAACGGTAACAGATTTTAATTCAGCTTTTGATTCTGTTTTATTTTCTGCAGCATTTGAACTCAGTGCAAGTGCAGTTATAAAAAGAAGAAGCATTATACAAATGGAAAGTCTTTTTAGCATGGTAAATTTTTTATTATTGAATGCTCACAAATGTAGAGTTTTAATAAATGAAGATTATAAGTCGGCATTCTCATTTACTGTTAAAAAACTGATTAAATATTAATATTTATAACTTCGAAAAATAACAGGAGATTTACAATCATTAAATTCTATTTTTGTAGAAAGTATATTTCTTCATTAAATCTATCTATGCCACTAAAAATAATAGACTACGGCAGTAAAGAATACAAGCAAATACTCGATTTGCGGATGCAGATATTGCGCAAACCGTTGGGGCTTGACTTTACTAAGGAAGATATTGAGAATGAAAAAAACGACATCCATATTGCCGCCTATGAAGATGATGAAATACTAGGCTGCTGTATGCTTACGCAAGTTAACCCCACTACAGTAAGGCTTCGCCAAATGGCAGTAAAACCGGGTTTACAACACAAGGGAATAGGTAAAGTACTCATGCAATTTGCAGAAAACATAGCCCGTGACCGTGGCAACAAACTCATGACCATGCATGCCCGAAAAACAGCCGTTGGTTTTTATGAAAAACAAGGCTATACTGTTTCAGGAAAAGAGTTTATGGAAGTTACTATTCCGCATATTGTTATGGAGAAGGGATTGTAAATGGGTTTAGGGTTTAGAGTTGAGGGTTTAATGTTTAGGGTTTAATGTTTAGTGGTTAATGCGAAACCCTTTAATATTACGCAATTGCTAAGTCTTAAGCTTAAATAATTACCTTTTTTTTGAATTAATAAAAGAAGTTATGGGTTTAGTCTATTCGCAAATTACACTTTCTAATCCTGTAAAGACAGATTTGAAACCAATGTTGACAAAGTGCCTTGTAGATACAGGTTCTACTTATTTGGTACTGCCACAACATGTTGCCACACAACTACAGCTTGTAACATTAGAAACCCGGGAAACCACTACAGCAGATGGCGGGTCACTCACTGTACCTTATGCAGGACCTGTAAAAATAAGTTTTGAAAATAGAAGTTGTTTTGTAGGGGCAATAATTATGGGCAATGAAGTATTACTCGGTGCAGTACCTATGGAAGACATGGATTTGATTGTACAGCCAAAACTTTTGAAACTTAGCGTAAACCCAGAAAGCCCCAATATTGCAAGGGGTTTGGCTAAATAGATTGTTCGGGTAGGGATTTATTACCGAAAAACCGCATTTTTATAAAATAACTACTTTAATCCTGGCTCTCCATTTAAAAAACTGGAACAAAGTCTACTCCTTTTATTTGAGAATTTAATAACGTTTTATAAAGTTCATTGCTTACAAAAACTCGTCTATCAGCGCTAGCCTCGCTGCCGAAAAATTCACGAGAAAAACTGTATTGAATCATTTTGAAAATCCAATTCTTTCCCTTTCATCCCATTTTCTTTGTGCAGCTTTTTCATCTAAAAGGTTTTCCATGGCATCGTAAATTTGGTTTAGTTGCACATCATGTTCGCCTAGTCTTTCTTTTATTTGATTCAGTTGCTCTTTTAGATCGGTTTGCTGTACTAAAACTCTCCTTATTTCTACAAAAGCTCTCATGATGGCAATATTCATATTTATAGCCCGGTCGCTATTAAGTACCCCGCTTAACATTGCAACACCTTGTTCTGTAAAAGCATAAGGTGTAATGTTTGTGTTGCGTTTACTTTGTGATGCGGTAACAGATTGTGACCGGATAGTCTGCCATTCATCTTGGGTAAGGCGAAACATAAAATCCGTTGGAAAACGTTTACTATTTCGTTTAACTGCTTGGTTTAATGCCTTGGTTGCAACCTCATAAAGCAAGGCAATATCAAAATCGAGTATTACTCTTTCTTCTCTTATTTCGTAAATTCTATTTTGAATACTTTGTATTATTTGCATACTTCAAATACAGTTATAGCAGGGTCTTATCATTATTTTATTAATAATCTATACAATCCTAATGGCAATTTTTCTTAAATACATTAAAAAATTCCCAACTAATAGGTCAATATCATTTTCGACTCATTACAATAATTCATCTTACCAAATATAAGCAACAAAGCAAACTAAAAGAAAAATAAATCACTTGTTTTTATATTGAACTCTGAATTCAAAAAGTGAAAGATCTGATAATCTAGACTCATGAAAATAAAACTTAAAACCTCTCACCTACGCCTTAAAGAAAAAATACCCAATAAAAATAGCAGCCACCACTCCTATAGCATCTGCTAAAAGCCCGGCCCAAACTGCATGACGTACTTTTTTAATTCCTACACTTCCAAAGTAGAGCGCAATAATATAAAAAGTAGTATCTGCACTCCCCTGAAAAATACTGGATAATTTACCAACAAAACTGTCAGGTCCGTATGCAGGATTTTTGAAGATGTCTAACATTAATCCCCTTGCACCACTGCCGCTAAATGGTTTCATAATAGCAACAGGCAACGATGGTACAAATTCAGTGTTCATGCCCGTCTTCTGTAATAAGAAGGCTATTCCATCAGTTATATAGCCAAGTGCACCACTATCCCTGAATAAACGTATTGCCACCAAAAAGCCAACCAAATAAGGAATAATTTTTAGCACCACACCAAACCCATCTTTGGCACCTTCCATAAACGCATCAAAAACAGAAATCTTCTTAATAACCCCTGCCAGAATAATGGCAACTACAATTGCAAGCAACAAGGCATTTCCAACTATATTGCTGAATAAAGCCCGTTGTTCTTCAGCCATTGATGCGACAGCTAAGAGTGTCCCCCCAATCAACAATAACATAATGGCAAGGGAACCAATCAGCACCATATCCCATTTTACCTTTTGCATAAAACTAACTACAACAATAGATGCCAATGTAGTGCAAAGCGTAGCCAATACACAAGGAATAAAAATGCTTGTAGCCTGTGTACTGCCGCCTGCTATGCGATAGGTTATAATGGAGAGCGGAATTATGGTTAGTCCACTTGTATGCAATACCAAAAACATGATTTGCGAATTGGTTGCTTTGTCTTTATCAGGATTAAGGGTTTGTAAGCTTTGCATAGCTTTCAATCCAAAGGGTGTTGCAGCATTGTCAAGGCCTAATAAATTGGCGCTAAAGTTCATCACCATCTCCCCCATTGCCGGATGTCCATCGGGCACTTCAGGAAAAAGCCTTTTCATAAACGGGTTTAGCTTTCGGGCAAGCCATCCTACCGCACCGGCTTTTTCTGCAATATTCATGATACCCAGAAAAAAAACCATGGTACCTACCAAAGGAAATGCAACATCCGTCACCGATGTCTTTGCGGCATCAAACAGACCGTCGGCCAATGTTTTAAAAATGACAGTATCACCTAAAAAAAGGGATTTTATAATAGCAATAATAAATGCAATAACAATGAAAGCAACCCATACTATGTTTAATGCCATGTATTCTTGTTTAGGGTTTAGAGTTTAAGGTTTAGAGTTTAATTTAGGGATAAAACCCTCTGTAAAAACCATTTTACAATAATACACCTATACTTTGAAAGCCAATACTTACTTTTGCCGCCATTTTATAACAGTTGTAAAATAGTAGTAGCGAGTAGCAAGATTGAATAAGGTATTTAACTCTGATTTTTTTTGATTCGAAAATTCAGGTTTTTTACACTGATCCTTAAAACTATACACTTTACAACTAACACTTTTAAACATAAATCATGGGTCTTCAAGCAGGTATAGTAGGATTGCCAAATGTGGGCAAATCAACATTATTCAACGCATTGAGCAATGCAAAAGCTGTTGCAGCTAATTTTCCATTTTGTACCATTGAGCCAAATATTGGCGTAATCACCGTACCCGATGAACGATTGATAGCGTTGGAAAAAATTGTTGTCCCACAAAGGGTCGTTCCTGCAACAGTAGAAATTGTAGACATTGCAGGACTTGTAAAAGGTGCAAGTCAGGGTGAAGGGTTAGGCAATCAGTTTTTGGGAAATATCAGAAATACAGATGCAATTATACACGTGGTAAGATGTTTTGAAGACGATAACATCATTCACGTAGATGGAAGCGTAAACCCGGTTAGGGACAAGGAAATCATTGATACTGAACTTCAGCTTAAAGACATTGATAGCATAGAAAAGAAAATTTCGCGTAGCGAAAAAATGGCTAAACAAGGCGATAAAGAATTGCTTCGTGGTCTTGAACTGCTGAAAGAATTAAAAACTTTTATAGAGCAAGGCAAAAATGCCCGAAGTTTTGAAGCAAGTGCAGAAGACAAAGAGAAACACCTCTACGACTTGTTTTTGTTGACTATGAAACCTGTAATTTATGTTTGTAATGTAGATGAAAAAAGTGTGGTCAGTGGAAATAATTTTTCAGAGGCGCTGAAAGAATCTGTTAAAGGTGAAAATGCTGAAATACTGTTAATCAGTGCAGCTATAGAAAGTGAGATTGCAGTAATGGAAAGCTACGATGACCGTCAACTATTTCTTGAAGATATGGGTCTAAAGGAAAGTGGTGTTGCAAGGCTTATCACATTTACCTACAGACTACTTAACCTGGCAACGTATTTTACTGCCGGTGTACAGGAAGTAAGGGCATGGACTATTACCAAAGGAATGTTGGCCCCACAAGCTGCAGGTGTCATTCACAGCGATTTTGAAAAAGGGTTTATCAGAGCTGAAGTTATAAAATACGACGACTTTATTAAATATGGTTCAGAAGCCGCCTGCCGCGACAATGGCAAATTTGCTGTTCAGGGTAAAGATTATTTAGTTGAGGATGGGGATATCCTCCACTTCAGATTCAATGTTTAATAAAACCGTTAATTCAATATTTGCTGGAAATTGATTTTGGCCTGTAATCGGGTGTTTCATTTACCATTCTTACAATGTCTTTATCAGGTGCAGCATTATTTTGTTGCGCTGAAGCGATATTTTGTGATGGTAGCATATCCTGCATTTTCCTAACAACTGTATTCAGTACCAATTGTGGTTTACCAGATGCCGTAGCCGGGATCACCTTTACTTCAATAAATTTGATTGGAAAAACTTCCTCGGCTTTTTCACAAATAATACTTGAAATTTTATTCAACACATCAGGCGTAAAACCTGCACCGGGTATATATTCTATATCAATGTTACCAGGAATTCTTTGGATAACCCTGAATTGCTGAATGGTTGGCTGATGTTCAAAAACGTAAGTAAAGAAATGTACAATTAGTGCTTTGCCTTGTGGAGTATGCACTATATCAGTATCTCTTCCAACAATTTTCTGCAACAAGGGATAGTGTCTGCCACAGGCGCAGGTTGCATTCTCATCTTGTTTTATGGCCATATCACCCAGATAGTAACGGACTAACGGAAAGCTGTACGCATCTAATCTTGTAACTACCACGTAGCCCAATTCGCCGGGCTTAACTTCGTTGCCATCCTTATCCAACAACTCAAGATAAACATGGGGCGTTAGTATATGATGATTGCCTTGTGGACATAAACCTGCCATCATAAACCCTTCTGTTGTACCATACACTTCTGCAATAGATGGATTACCAAATGCTTTGTTGATGGTGTTTTTATAACTATCAAAAAGTTTATCTCCCCAACTGATGATACCGTCAAATTTTATATCAAGTCCTTCCTTTAGTGCAACTTCTGCATATACACTTAAGGAAGAAGCATATCCTGCAAAATATTTACATCCCTTCTTTTTAGCTTCTAAAAGATTGGCCAAAGTAACATCATAAGAAAGGTTGAAAGCAGGCACATAAAGTGTTCTTAAAGCCATATCTTTCATTTTCTTTATTCCAACCCGGTTTGGAGTAATTCCGGTTTGTAACAATGGAGTTCCTATTTTGTAACCGCCCCATTCCCACAGATATGTCTGTATAGCCATATAGCCAACATTTTCATCAAGGGTCATATAAACTTCACCATGTACACCCGATGAGCCACTGCTTTTCTCAACAACCAATTTGTTTTTATCTCCCAGGTACATATCTGCAATATTATCCTTAATCACATTTTTATACATGATAGGAAACTGCTTAATATCGGTATATGGATTACCGGTAAGCTGAATGTTTTTGGTTTTATAAAATGGAATATTATTTATTGTATGTTGGAGTAGTTTCTGTAGCCCCTCCTTTTGCATTTGTTGTAATTCAGAGGTATTTTTCTTGTCTACAACATTGCGCCAATATTTCAATTTTTTTATGAAATGTGTATTTAAAACCTTATCTCCAATTGGAAATACAACGTTTTCGAGTAGTTTATTATATAGCATATAAGGTTTTAATAAAGATGTAAAACTTATTTAAAAACTCCTAAATCATAGAAAATTGGATGAACCGTCAATTGTACCCACTTGAATACCAATTGCTTTGTTAAGGTAACGCTTCTTTATTGAATTTGTTATGTGGTCTTTTAAAAATTATATATCACAATCTTTAGCAGCGAATATGAATAAATAAAATTTACTTAAATGATTAAACTGAAAATGTAATTATATTCTATATTTCAATTTTGGATTTTACTTTTCAACAAGGTCCTGATATTACTTATGTCGGTAGTTTCTTCGGTAGTATTTTTAGGTAAAAGAAAAAATGATTTACTATCAAAATATAAATGAAAGAAATTGGGGCTTTCAACCATGCGTGAAAACCTGTTCCATTCCCACTCCACCTGACCGCGTGGGTTCTCCAGGATTATACCTTCATTGTTTAATTTCATTTTGAAAGCATCCTTAAAGGTAGATGTCTTTTTGTACACTGAATTGGGTAGAATAAACCAAAATGAAATCATTAAGAAAACCCATAACAATGAACTAAGTAAAAATGCAAGAGGGGAAACCATTTGAAAATAAAAAAGTATGGCGGCAATAACGGCGAATACATTCACCAGAATGATTAAAATCCGAACCTCATTACGTCCAATAAAATGTAGCCGTAAAGCCTGTATTACCTGCCTTTTTTCGTAAGTAAATCGAATTTGCATTAATTAAAAATTGGTTCAAAAGTAGTCAATTGAATTTGGGAATAATGCATACCAATTTATTATAGTTTAATTTTGAAGGGAACAGATTCTTTTAACCATTTGTCAATTCTGTCGTACTAAAATTATTCTTACTTCCTCACGAAAGATATTTCCCAACTATGGGCATTCTACGTCCTACACCAAATGCTTTTGGGCTCACCCTTATAATCGGACAAAATTGATTACGCTTGTATTCGTTGGTGTTTACGAGTTTTAAAATTCGGTCTACCAATGCACTTTCAAATCCCATTTCTTTAATTTCCTGTGGCCCTTTGCGGCGTTCTATGTATTGGTAAAGGACTTCGTCCAATTGGTCATAGGGCGGCAGACTGTCAGCATCTTTCTGACCGGGACGTAGCTCTGCACTCGGGGCTTTAGTTATAATATTACGGGGAATGATTTCCTTGTCCTTGTTTATCCATTCTGCTAATGCGTACACCTGCAGTTTGTAACAATCACCTAATACACCAATACCGCCTGCCATATCACCATACAACGTACCATAGCCTGTAGCGAGTTCGCTTTTGTTGCTAGTGTTTAGCAATATATAGCCAAACTTATTGGCAATACTCATTAACAAATTTCCGCGGCTGCGGCTTTGAATATTTTCTTCTGCAAGGCTAAAAGGCAGCTCTTTGAAAATAGGTTTTAGGGTGGTTAAAAAGGTTTCGTAAATGTCTGCAATTTTAATAATGTCGTAAGGATTACCCAGGTTTTGGCTCAACTGCACTGCGTCATTTACAGAATGATCAGAACTATACGGAGACGGCATGAGAACCGCCCTGACATTGTCTTTACCCAAAGCTTCGCAGGCTAACGCTAAAGTAACTGCACTATCAATGCCTCCGGAAGAACCCAATATGGCTTTTGTAAAACCCATTTTCTGAAAGTAATCTCTTATACCCAAAACAAGTGCGGTATATATGCCTTGTATATTTAGCTGCGGCTCATATTTAATTGGATTGGGAAGCATGTGATTGATAGGTTTAATTGCATCCCCCAATATATGATCAATAGAACCATCATCATTCAATACAACACCGTCTATAGCTTCTTCAAAAGATGGAAGTGCTTTGCAGAGGTTTCCGTCCTTATCAAAAATTACAGATGCCCCATCAAATACTACTTCCGTCTGACTGCCCATTGCATTGCAATAAAACATAGGCAATTTGTACTTAAGCACATTTGATTTTATAACCGCTTTGCGTTCCTCTTCATGAATATAATCAAACGGAGATGCGCTTAGGTTGATCATAACATCAGGCTGATGTTCCATTAGTTTATCCATCGGGCAAATTCTGTACAACGGATTGTCATTGATATTCCAAATGTCTTCGCAAATAGTTATTGCCAGTTTTTTGCCTTTAAACTCCAGTACTTTCCAATCAAATGCAGGTTCAAAATAGCGGTATTCGTCAAAGATGTCGTAAGTGGGCAGCAAGGTTTTGTGCACCTCCCCCACTATCTTCTTTTCGTGTAAAAGAAAGGCAGCATTGAACAGATCCTTACCTTCTGCAACAGGGTTGCGGGCAGGTGCACCTATTAATACACCAATAGTGTCTGCATGCTGCTTTATATCATCAATAGCCTGATAGCACTTGTTTATAAAATCATTAAACTCTAAAAAATCTCTTGGTGGATAACCGCATACGCACAATTCGCTAAAGACAACAAGGTCAGCCTTCATTTGCTTTGCCTGTTCTATGGCAGCTATTATTTTTTCTGTATTCTTTTGAAAATTTCCTATGTGGTAATTCTGTTGTGCCAATACTATTTTCATAGTGTAAAGGTCTTAATTTTTTTGCGCAGCAAAAACAATGTTTGTAGAAAAAAATAAGTAGCAGCTAAAATTAATATTGGTTGTTTAAAATTGTTCCAATTGGAACCACAAAGGCACTAAGTTATTAATAAGAAACACAAAGTTTATTTGCCTTTTATGTGTATACATTATTGGCCTTTGCCATTGTGGTTTATCGTAATAAAAACTGTAAATAAATTATCTTTAGCAAAGCAGATTCAATGTCTTATTGTAAATTGCCGCCAACAATACTGTATGAAAAATATTGCTATAGGATTAATACTTCTTTCTTTACTGATTAGTTGTGGTAGCAAAAAAATACCCGATGTTTCAGGTATCAAAGTTGACTTACAATTACAACGATTCGATAAAGATTTTTTTGCTTTAGGTACTTCACAAATTGATCAGTCGCTTCAGCAACTCCATAAGAAATACCCTGGTTTTTTGCAGGATTTCTTATTCAATATACTTGCATTGCCGCCACAGCCCGACAGCAACAAAGTAGTTGAGCAATTGATAATACAATACATTCAATCGTATAAACCACTTAGCGATTCAGCAGAAAATGTATTTGCCGATATGAGCGCCGTTCAAGACGAGATCACCAAAGGACTACAATTCGTAAAGTATTATTATCCTGATTATAAACTACCCACTAAATTGGTAACCTTTATTGGACCAATAGACAGCTATGGCAATATTCTTACAACAGACGCACTTGCTGTAGGGCTACAATTGTATATGGGAAACAATTTTTCTGTTTATAAAACCGATGCCGTACAGGAACAATACCCCGCCTATATTTCACGCAGATTTAAGAAAGAATATATTGGTGTAAATAGCATTAAAACAATTATAGACGACTTATACCCCAATAAGGCATCAGGTAAAAGTTTGCTGGAACAAATGATAGAATCAGGTAAGCGGCTTTACCTGTTAGATCAACTAATGCCGGAAACCGCTGATACTATAAAAACAGGCTACACCGCAATACAGTTAGAAGGCTGTTACAAAAACGAATCAACTATCTGGTCATTCTTTGTACAGAATGATTTGTTATACATCACCGACCCTTCTGCAATAAGGGATTACATGAATGATGCCCCTAAAACACAGGTTTTTGGAGAAAACTCACCGGGAATGATCGGGCAATTTGTAGGATGGCAAATAGTAAAAAAATGGATGGCTAAAAACGAATCTGTTAAGCCGGATGAACTAATGAAAACTGATACTAAAACAATTTTCGAGGGGGCAAAGTATAAGCCGTGATTTTTATTTTAGAAATACGTGTTACACAATTTTCTGATAGCTTTATGTTCACTCAAAGAACTAACTATTGATACAATACAATTGCACCTTAGTTTACAGGTTGGAGACCCTCTATTCATTTTGTAATAAAGCTAAGCTTAAACCAGTATTGCTAAATGCCAAAGCCCTTCGGCTTTTCAAAATAAAAATCACTCTTTTCAAAAAATTTCTTATCATGCAGTAATAAAATAAAGCTGTATGAAAAGTTATACCATAGCGCAAATCAATGAAGTAATTAAGGGAGTAGTAGTGGGCAATACCACACAAACCATTTCAGGTCCCGAGCAGTTAGAGTTTGCAAAAGACAACCAAATCACATTTATCGGCCATAAAAAATATGCAAAACTCTGGGAGGCTTCCAAAGCCTGCGCTGCAATTATAAATGAAGATATAGATCTGCAACCCGGCGATAACAGGGCTTTCATAAAAGTAAAGAATGCTGATATCTCTATGGCAGAAATATTAGAAATGTTTGTAGAAGAAGCACCTGTGTTTGATACAGACATTCACCCAACAGCAGTCATACATACAACTGCCACAATTGGCTCCGGTTGCAAAATTGGTGCAGGATGCTATATTGGCAAAGAAGTTACTATTGGCAACAATACCATTATATATCCCAATGTGACTATCTTGGATAATACCAACATAGGTATCAATACCATTCTTTGGTCGGGTACCGTCATACGCGAAAGATGTGTGATTGGCAGTTACTGCATTTTGCACGCTAATGTATCCATTGGTGCAGATGGGTTTGGCTTCAGGCCTTCACCTGATGGCAAAGGTTTAATGAAGATACCACATATTGGTAATGTAGTCATTGGCAACGGAGTTGAAATAGGTGCTAATAGTTGTGTAGATCGCGGCAAATTTAGTTCAACCATAGTGGGCGATGGTTGCAAAATTGACAACCTGATTCAAATAGGACACAATAGCAAAATGGGTCGTTGCTGCATTATGGCAGGTGCCAGTGGATTAGCCGGTTCTGTTACTTTAGGAGATGGTGTGGTCATTGGTGGCGGAGCCTGCATTTCTGATCATGTTACATTGGGCAATGGTGTGCAGGTAGGTGGTATGTCTGGTGTAATCAATAATTTTCCTGATGGTGCCAAATTAATGGGTTATCCTGCATTAGATGCAAGAGATGCCATGAAGCAATGGGTGATCTTAAGAAAACTAGTGAAAGAATCAAAATAAATAGTCATTAATGCCATTTACTAAAGCGTATTATTTTTTATAACCAGCAGAAGTGCTACTATAAATCATTGTTGTGATAATCCTGATTTTTCATCGGGGCCGTCTATGGGGTTGTGCTTCTATTAACCTTTTTATACAAATTGCTAATTACAGGGCATTAGAATCATGTATCGTGCTTATCGGGTAATCCAATTAAACTCGTATTCCAACGGTGCTTTTATACTGCTGCGCTCAGCTATTTTTCTAAATCTTTCGGGCAAGCCCATTAGGTAGTCCCTTGCTCTCTCTGCTGCATCGTTTATGCCTGTAATGTCTTTAATATTCCATTCCTTAATGAGGCTTTCTAAAATATTGGTATAGTCAAGAGAAGTGTAAACACCCAGCCGTTGTGCAGCATCACTAAAGTGAGAAAATGTAGCACCTAACTTTTCGCCCTGCTGGCGAATGAAGTGCGCAGGCATCACAATTTTTTTACGCATCATATCTTCAAAAGCAATCATCATTTCACTGGCATCAATCTCAAATATTTTAGCTATAAAACTCTTGTAGGCATTGGCATGTCTTGCTTCATCTGCTGCTATCACCCCACATATTTTTGACAACTTTGCATTGCCAAATTGCTTAGACATAGTGGCAGTACGGCGGTGAGATATATTAGTTGCCATTTCCTGAAAAGAAGTATAGACAAAGTTGCGGTAAGGATCCCTTGCTGCGCCTACATCTACCCCATCGGCTATAAGATATTGCGTACTTATCTCCATTTG
>JANMMU010000014.1:0-28748 GCA_031373555.1 Segetibacter sp.
AACAGCCAATGCTAAGTTTGAAGATGAGTACCAAAAAGCGCGTCTATCGGTTGCCGAAGCCGATGCTTTGACATATTGGTTGTTTTGCATGAAATGGGGCATTTTTTTCCGGCAAAATGGTTCAAATGCCGGGTTGAGAAATTCTATCTGTTCTTTAATCCGTGGTTTAGTTTGTGGAAGAAAAAAGTTGGCGATACAGAATATGGCCTGGGTTGGGTTCCCTTTGGCGGTTATGTAAAAATAAGCGGCATGGTGGATGAAAGTATGGACAAGGAGCAACTAAAAAAACCTGCTGAACCATGGGAATTTAGAAGCAAACCTGCCTGGCAGCGGCTGATTATTATGATTGGCGGTGTGGTAGTAAATATTGTACTGGCAATTTTGCTGTTTATTATGATTACCTATGTTTGGGGTGAGGAATATTTACCTGCTAAAAACCTGAAATTTGGCGTTCATGCAGACAGTCTTGCTACTCAAATAGGCATACAGGATGGTGATAAAATAGTTGCAATAGACGGAAAGCCTTTGGACAATTTTGGAACAATTGGTTCTATCATTATTCTTGGCGAGGCCAAACAATTGCAGGTAGATAGAAATGGAGAAAATGTAAACCTTACCATACCCGAAGGGTTCATAAAAAAACTGAACAAAAGCAAACTGGAAGGTTTTTTAGAAGTTAGGGTTCCAACCTACGTTGATTCTGTAAGTAAATCAGCCAACTTTATTGAAGGGCGTTTACAAAAAGGGGATCAGATTATTGCTTTTAACAACCAACCTGCGCCATACTTTAATGACCTCAACCGGTTGAAAAAAGGAAAAAGCAATCAGGAAGCTGTATTAAGTGTTTTGCGTAACAATGATACCACACAGGTTAAAGTAAAACTGGATGATAAATATCTCATAGGTTTCATTCCACGTAATCCGGCTGAAATATTGGGAACTACCGTAAAAAAATATTCTTTTGTACAATCTATTCCTGTTGGTTTTGAACGCTGCTTCTCTACATTGGGTCGTTATGTTACAGGACTTAAACAGCTCTTTACCGGCAAGGTTAATCCAAACGATTCTTTGGGCAGTGTTATCAGTATTGGCAATACGTTCCCAAGTTTATGGGACTGGCAAAGGTTCTGGACATTAACTGCCATATTTTCCATCATACTTGCATTTATGAACATTCTGCCTATTCCTGCGTTGGATGGTGGCCATGCTTTGTTTACATTGGTGGAAATGGTAACAGGTCGTAAGCCAAGCGATAAATTTATGGAGTACGCTCAAATGGTGGGTATGGCTTTACTACTAGGTTTAATGGCGTATGCTTTGGGACTTGATTTCTGGCGGCTATTTAAGCATTGATAGAGAAATAATAACAATTGAAAATAATGAATATGAAAAATAGACTTATTGTTATAGTTTGTTCTTTTTTATTGCTTTCATGTGCTACAAATTACACAACTTCCGGTGGGGATGTCAAAATTTCTGAATTAACAGATGAGGATATTTCAAAAATCTTATCAAATAAACCCACTGCAGAATTTCCTGCAATCATCGCAATTGCGAGAATACAGGCACCTGATTATACCAACTATAGATATCCGAACCCAAATTCAGGTAATGGCAATTTCTCAATGGTTTTGACCAGGGACACTGATGAAGAAAAACAGTTTGAGCAATTATCTAAATTAGAAGGCATTAAGCAGTTATCCCCTTTCAACAGGCTTCTATTACCTTACAACTATAAATCAATTAAAGATTTAAGACTTGCTGCTGCAAAGATGAAAGCTCATATGCTATTGGTCTATACTTACAATACAGAATTTAAAATTGATACAAAAAATTATGGCCCTCAAAATATGTTTGCACTAGGTTATTTAAAAAACAAAGAAGTAAAAGTGAGAACTACTTCTTCTGTTGCTTTATTTGACGTCCAAACAGAATATCTATTTGGTCTTGCAGAGGCAAGTGCAGAAAAAAGTAAAAAATCCAATGCCTGGAAAAAGGGTGATGAGGTGGATAATTTAAGAATTGAAACCGAACGGGAGTCTTTTGATAAACTAACCAAAGAGTTTGAGAAAATGTGGAAAGGTGTTTATCAGGAATATAAAAAATAGAATGAAATCACTAATAACATACAATTTATCACATTCAAATGCTGATTACACATTCAAAGGTTTCGTATTATCACTCTCTATCATTCCGTCCCTAAGCCTTACAATTCTTTTGGCATACTTTGCTATATCTTCTTCATGTGTTACCAATATTACTGTATTGCCGCCTTCCTGTATTTTGGCAAATATTTCCATTACTTCTACGGAGGTCTTGCTGTCAAGGTTACCGGTGGGTTCATCTGCCAGAATAATAGCAGGATTGTTTACCAAAGCCCGGGCAATAGCTACCCGTTGTATTTGTCCGCCACTTAGTTCGTTAGGCTTATGGTGGCTCCGGTCTGCAAGACCTACTTTCTCCAATACAGCCATTGAGCGCTCAATTCTTTCTTTTTTGCTTATGCCTGCATATACTAATGGTAATGCAACATTTTCAGCAGCAGAAAGGCGCGGCAGCAGGTTAAATTGTTGAAACACAAACCCAATTTCTTTGTTCCTCACCTCTGCCAAATCATTGTCGGGCATCTTGCTTACATCTTTTCCGTTCAGAATATAAGCCCCACTAGTTGGACTATCCAGACAACCCAAAATATTCATCAGTGTACTTTTTCCTGAACCGGAAGGCCCCATAAGTGCAACATATTCATTTTTAAAAATGTCAAGGTTTATTCCTTTAAGCACGGGAATAGCCTGATTGCCCATGAAGTAACTTTTCTGAATGTTGTCAAGATGTATGATAGAACTCATTTTTTGAGTTTAGCTTTTTAATTAAATAATTCAACTTCTACTTTTCGCATAAATCAATTTGCAAAGAATTTATGTGCTTTTATTAATCACCTTGGGTACTTTAAAATATTGATCATCTTTTAATGGTGCATTCTTTAGACCTTCTTCCCGGGTGACAGAACCGTTTATCTCATCTTCCCTTAGCACATTAACTTCATTAGTCATAAACAACAAAGGCTCTACTCCGGTTGTATCAACTTCATTTAATTTTTCAATAAATGAAATCATTTTTTGTAGGTCAGTTTTTATTTCAGCTTTTTCTGCGGCATCGAAGCTAAGTTTTGCAAGACTTGCAAGGTTATCAATTAACTGTTCATTTACCTCCATATATAAATATTGAAACAAAAATAAACGAATGAGCGCAAGTAATAATAGTATTCTTTATGAAACTTTAAAACCTGTGCTTTACTTCACCTTAAAGTTTTAAATCATGGATTAATTTTTGTTTATTATTCCTTTTATACAAAAAATAAATTTTCTTATAAAGACATAAAAGGGAATATATTGTAAGTAATACAAAAACAGTAAAAATACTGACTTACAAAGGGTTTCAGCCCCCTTAAGAGTGAAAAAGGGTACGAGGATACCCACATAATGTCTAAATATGAAACACCAATCCCAAATTGATAAAGATTAAACAATACCGTAAACTCTTTTTTCGTTTTTATAGATTACTATGAAAAACCAAAAAAGTATCAAAATTTTTATTGTTGAAGACGATCTGTGGTATAGCTCCATGTTGGAGTATTACCTGTCTCTCAACCCGGATTATGTCATCCAAAAGTTTGATTCAGCCAAAGCCGCCTTGGCCAAAATGCATGAAAAACCAGATGTTGTAACCCTTGACTACTCAATGCCCGACATGACAGGTGACCAGATTCTTACACAGATCAAAGAATCAAGCCCTGAAAGTAAAGTTATTGTTATCAGTGGGCAGGAAGATGTAAAGATAGCACTTGACTTACTCAAAAAAGGGGCCTACGACTACATTGTAAAAGATGAGGATGCCAAAGACAAGCTATGGAATTCGATCATTAACCTACGTGAAAATGTAGAACTTAAAAGGGAACTGGAAACACTGAAAGAAGAAGTAGGCCGTAAGTATGATTTCAGCAATGCAATCATAGGTAACAGCCCTGTAATACAACGGGTTTTTGGTATGATGGAGAAAGCTGCCAAGACCAACATTACTGTATCAGTAACAGGCGAAACCGGTACAGGTAAAGAATTGGTTGCTAAGTCTATCCATTATAATTCTCCCCGTAAAGGACAATCTTTTGTAGCAGTAAACCTGGCTGCAATACCTAAAGACTTGCTTGAAAGCGAACTTTTTGGTCATGAAAAAGGAGCTTTTACCGGCGCTATGGCAAGACGAATAGGCAAGTTTGAAGAATCCTCCAAGGGAACACTTTTTCTGGATGAAATAGGTGAAATGGATATTAATATGCAGGCAAAACTGCTAAGGGCTCTACAGGAAAAAGAAATTGTGAGAGTTGGTAGCAATGAAATAGTAAAAATAGACGTTCGTATCATAGTGGCAACGCATAGAAATCTATTGGAAATGGTAAAAAATGGTACTTTCAGAGAGGACCTTTATTACAGAATTTTAGGATTGCCCATCAATCTTCCACCGCTGCGGGAACGCGAAAACGATGTACTCATTATTGCCAGCTATCTGATGGACAATTTCTGCAAAGAAAATAAATTACCCCGCAAATCACTTACAACCGAGGCCAAGAAAAAATTGATGGCTCATGCTTTTCCGGGAAATGTGAGGGAACTAAAATCTGTTATTGAATTGGCATGCGTTATGGCCGATGAAAAAGATATTGATGCAGAACATCTGAATGTTAGCTCACAAAATGTAATGGGCGATATTATGATGAAAGAGGCCACTCTTAAAGAATTTACTAACAAATTCATACAATTATTTTTAGATAAGTATAATTACGATGTATTGAAAGTAGCCCGTAAACTTGACGTTGGCAAATCAACCATATACCGTATGATACAAAACAAAGAAGTGTTTGTGAATAAAAAGTATGCTTACGAAACCAGTTTTATGAATTAGGGATAGTTTTTGTAAGTAATCAGGAAAAATAAATAAATAAATAAAGGAATATAGTTATGATAAGTACAAGAAGTAGTGTGAGTAATGAAAAACTATACAATTTCGATCAGCTCAAAGATATGTACCCCGGCAACGAAGGATTTCTAAAGCATTTTGCCAGTATTTTCTTAAAAATAACACCTTCAGATTGTTCTGAAATGATGGCCGCTACGCTGTCTGGTGACTGGCAAAAAGTTTCAAAATATGCACATAAAATGAAGTCTACTATAGATAGTATGAACATAACTTCAATAAAAACAGAAATTCGTACCGTGGAAATGGATGCTAAAAATAAAACCAGTACTTCATCACTTCTCAAAGTTGCCCAAAAGATTGAAAAGGTAATATACGAGGTATCCCTACAGGTAAAGGAAGATTACAACCTGTAGATAAACCCTGCTAAAAAGACATTTTAAAACAATCCATTTACTTCTATACGCTGACCGCTTTTCTAACCTGCTTCTGCAGAATATAAAAGCGATTGTCATAGAATATGCTTAGTAAGCTATAACCTGCCGCAAATGATGTTCCATATGTATCACATAGTCATCTATCAAATATTCTAAAGTCACACTTAACTCATCGCCGGTATTTACCTTGAGAGATAGTTGCTCAATTGACAAACTCTTAATCAACTGTAAAATGTGTTGGTTATAAGCTGTCCATAATGCTATTATTTGTTGCCCGTTTTGATGCTGATAACCATTCAATTCATTCCACTTGTTTTGATCATAGGTAATTGTTGGAATGTGCTCTATTTGTGCCCTTATTATTCTATGATGATTATTAGTTGCACTGTCTATGAGGTGCCCGATTATTTCTTTCTTACTCCATTTAGCAGGGCTGCGTTTTTCAGAAAATGCAGGCTCGCCAATTGACTCCAGTTTTGATGGAATTGTTTTGCATAAATACTCAAGTCGCTGTATTGATTCATTTATCATTTTAAGGAACAGGTTTATTTTTTCAATACAATTTTTTCCACGAAAAGTACAACTATTATCCCCACCGTGTAGGCAAGTATATCTGTCCAGGCAAATGTGTTGCCCATAATTATTTTTGCAATAAATGACTGTTGAAGCCCCAACATCCTGATAAGTTTAAAATACTGGGAAACCTCCACCAGGTAAGAAAATATAAGGACCGCAATAGCGACTGTATTTACTGAAGTACTCACAATAGATTGAACAAAACAATAGATCAAAATTACAACTAAAACATCCCCGAAGTAAGGCCTGACCCAATCATCATGTACGTATAACGCAATGAGCAATTCAACAATGAAAAGTATGACAGTAAGTACTATGTAGAATTTCCTGTGATTTTTCAACTGCTTTGTCAACGTTCTTATTGAGGTATTATTAATAAATGGAGCCTAAAGTAACCCAAATAAAACTTAGCATTCGCTAATATGAATAACGAACGAAAAAACCAGGATAAGCTAAGTTTTTAAAATGAACTATTTAAACATGCCAATTGCTTTGCTTCAAATAAAGCATTTTAATGAAACAATGATAAATGCCCGACAATAATATCTATTAAGGCTATGAAATAGATACGTTAGAATTATATGAGGTAAAAAGGCGACTGAGAAAGTGCTAAAAATCATCTATGCTATCTTCTTCAATGAGGAGTTCTTTAGCTTTTATTGCATCTTTTGCCAAAACAAAAGCCAATAAACAGCTTACAGGTATAATAACGAAAAACATAAGATATGGATTTAATAAAGTATTTTACAAAAACAGAATTATGTAAGATTTTATTTTATTCATACAAAAAAAGTGAAGTAATTCGTTTAAAAAAGCACCTATTATTCATGTAGTTCCTTATTTTTGCAACGCAATTTTTAAATATGACAAACGATTTTCAAGAACAGATAGCAGAACATAAGAAAAAAGACCTTGGTTTTAATTGGGTGCTTTCCTCACGGTTTTTATTTTATGTAAATATTTTTTGCATAGTTGCTTTCATTTTTGGTGGATGTTACAAATTATATACCACAAGTTATGCGGGCAAGCCTGATGTAGAAGTACCTGATAATACATTGTACACGCCTAAGTACAAATAAAAAAAGTTGAAAAGAAATTTGGTAGTAAGTGCAGGAGTCCTATTTTTGCACTCCAAAATAAAAAAAATGTTGCTGAAACATTTTTTTATAAAAGGGAAATAGTTCTTATAAAGTTTTTGCGGAAGTAGCTCATTTGGTAGAGCACGACCTTGCCAAGGTCGGGGTGGCCGGTTCGAGCCCGGTCTTCCGCTCCATTTCAAAGAAATCCCGTCCAGGTTAATTACTTCGACGGGATTTTTTGAATAAAGCAATTATGTCATTTACCCGGGTGGTGGAACTGGTAGACACGCAGGACTTAAAATCCTGTTCTCCGCAACGAGAGTGTGGGTTCAACTCCCATCCCGGGTACTAAAAAAGCAACGTGAGTTGCTTTTTTTATTTGTATTACTTTGTATTGAGGGGCTTATGATTTTGGAGAGACACCTGACTTTTTCTTTCACTCCTTAGTTTAGCGGTCACCTAGGTATCATGTTATATTGAAGTTACGCTTCGTTTACCTTCAAAAAGCACCAAACACTTACGCTAGCTGGGATTTTAGTAAAAAAAATATATATTGCTTAGTTCTAAACGCTTTGTATGCTTAAATTTGTCACAAAGAATATAGCATATGTCCACAAACTTTCCTTACATCTCACAAATTAGAATAAAAAACTGTTATACGGTCTTTGATGTAAATATTCCTTCGTCTCCACTTTCTGAATTTAAACACATAGTCCTTACAGGGCAAAATGGTTCAGGGAAAACAACTGTTTTAAATCGCATATCTGCAATTTTAAATACTCTAATTAGTAAGCAAAATATTGGAATGCGAATAAACATTTTAAAATCACAGATAAAAAATCAAACAAGCGAAATTCACAAAAAAAAAATTCAAGAACAACTTGATGATTTAACAGGCTTAGAAATAATTTTTATTAATCAAAATGTCAGTAAATTTTCAACGGATAATGATTTTATTTTTTCATTTTTCCATGCGAACCGTAGAGTAAAATTTAATACTGTCAATACAGTTATAAAAGAGATGGACTTGTTAGAATCTCTTAAAGAAGATAAAAATCAACCCGAAACTTTCACAACAAGGTTTAAACAATATCTAGTTAATAAGAAGGTTTATGAGGCCTTTGATTTAATTAATGGTAATAGCAGTAAATCAAATCACACAAAAGATTTCTTTACACAGCTTACAAGCATTCTTCGAGGGATATTAAACGATCAGGATTTAGAACTTGAATTTGTTCAAGAAAATTTTGAATTCTTGCTTCGATTTAAAGACGGTCATTTTATTACTTTCAATCAGTTATCAGCAGGGTTTTCTGCGTTTCTATCAATAGTTCTTGATTTGCTTATTTCGACTGACATTATAAGAAAAAATAAAAACGATCACACTTTTCAACCTAGCGGGATAGTTTTAATTGACGAACCGGAAACTCATATACACTTAAGGATGCAGTATGAGATTGTAAGGTTAATTACTGAATTGTTCCCAAATGTGCAGCTGATAATAGCAACACATTCCCCGGCTATTATTTCCAGTATAAAAAAAGCTTTAGTCTACGATCTAACTTCGAAACAACAGGTATCTGACTGGTTGGTAGGCAGTAGCTTTTCTGAATTAATGATTAAACATTTTGGATTGGAAAACGAGTTTTCTCCAATCGCGGATGAGATTTTATTAAATATCAATAATGCTGTGCGAGAAAAAAATGTTGAAAAGTTGAAAGATATTTTAATCGAAAATGAAATTTATCTAACTCCTTCATTGAGACTGGAAATTGAAAGTACTATTATCCAACTTAACGCAAGAATTGAAAATGATTAATATAACAAGAGAACCAATATCTCCTGTTTCACTTCAGCGTGAAGAAATTCAGAATTATATATTGGAGATGGCAGAATATTTAGAAGATTCAACCAATAAGGTTAAACCGAAACCTCCAACTGGCTATAGAGACTCTGACCTCCTTCAAGCTTTTGACCGAAACTTCTTCTCTAAATGCTATCTAACTGAAAAATGGTTTGCCAGTTCCTGGGCAATGGATGTCGAACATTTTGAAGGAAAGAATGATAAACCTGAACTAAGATTTGAATGGACAAATTTATTTCCCGCTGATCACATTGCTAATATGATTAAGCCAAGAAATACTCCTGATGGTGGGTATTTAAATCCTTGTAATGAGACCGATGACGTGGAAAAGGGAATTTTATATAGTTTATCGACAATGGGAGAAGCGCCAAAATTTGAACCTTTGGATCCTAACAATGTTAAGGCCCAAAATACCTGTGACCTTTTAGACAGGGTTCATAATGGGCATGATGAAAACACAAAAAATAGTACAAAGGATTTGAGACATGCTATTCAAAAAAAATATAACGAGGTATTACTTAAAATAATAGATTGGCAACGTCACCCTGAAAATTCCCCATTAAAACATCAAGCTGCAAGAGAATTAAAAGAGATGCTTTCTAAGAAAGCGTCTTATACAATGCTTATACGTTCAATGCCATCGGTACAATATTGTATTCCGAAAGATTTTCTTGATTAGTATTATTTATAATATATGGAAGTTATTTGTTTTCTCCTTCGCAGGTTCCTCCCCCGCTTGGTCTTCCCGAAGGGTCACTTCAATTACTATGAAATCCAAGACTGTGTCCGGTAAATTAAGACAAGTTCCAATTCAATTTTCCCTTTCATAGTTGTGCAATAATCAATTGCGCTGCTGTATATTTAAAGAACTTAACTGTTATTCAATCACTCCGTAATTTACCGGTCGAAGACCTGCTTTTCATGTTATTGAAGTTAGCTTCGCAAAACTTCAACAAGCCACTGATACACTTACGCCAGCTAGGGGCTTACCAATACCTTTGAAAGGGTCACGGTCAATGTCCTTTATTATGGCTCTTATCCGTTCGACCATTTGCTCATTGGTATCAAACCAGTCATTGTATTCCTGGAAAGCAATTGGCGTAAAAGCAACATTCCTCATAGTTACTTTTTTGGGGAGTAAGCAACAAATTCTTCCATCGTCATGGACACCAGTTGCCCGGTTTCAGCCTGTTCAATAGAACGATCAAGATTATCGGCATAAGAGACATCAAATTCATGTAGGGAGATAGTTACATCCACATTTTCTTTGTTGCCAATGAATTGCCGTATCTTGTTAAGCAGGTTTTCGTTCAGTTCTGCCGGGCTTATTTTAATGACGGTTTCCATCTGTGATTTTTATTGTAAATATAAATACAAAATAAAGACAACAAAACATTGCCTAATCCTATAATGCTTTCCTGGCCTTAAAAAAATCATTGGTTTAATGACTTTTTTAACCGAAAAAAAATTTGAACTTCTCAATATGAACAGCATTAAAGTAGCCATACCGTTAGGCTGGCCGGGGAATATATAAAAGATAAAAATCCACTAATGTCATTATCTCGTAGGTAAAATAAAGATTTTTATGTTTAAAAGAAACTATCATTTTATTATCGCCATTTTTGTTGCTGTATTTACTTTACAATCTTGTAGCAAGGATGATGACATTATAGAAACGCCGCCGGTAACAAAACCTGATTTAATATTTTATGGACTTGGCACCAATAATCAGTTAGTTAAGTACAATGCCAAAGCACCGGAAACAGCCATTGCTACCAACATCATTACTGGTATTCCTGCAGGTGAAAAAATTATAGCTATAGATTTCAGGCCTGCTACAGGTCAGCTATATGGTTTGTGCAATAGTAGCAGGTTATATGTAATTAATCAGGAATCCGGATCAGCTTACGCATTAGGAAGCGCATCTTTTACCCCTGCTATCAGCGGTTCTATTGTTGGGTTCGATTTTAATCCTACAGTTGATCGTATTCGCATGGTTACCTCAAGCGGGCAAAATTTGCGTATAAATCCTGAAACAGGTGCTGTAGGTGCAACAGATTTACCACTTAACCCCGGTACTCCCAAGATAGCTGCAGTTGCCTATACCAACAGTATGGCCGGTGCAGCTACCACTACACTATATAATATTGATCTGGCTACTAATAAATTATTCAAACAGGATCCACCAAACAATGGCACACTTGTAGAAGTTGGCTCAATGGGCATTTCAACAGGAACGTCTACAGATGGCGGTTTTGATATTTCTCCTGATAATGCTGTTGCACTTGCCAGTTTACCTTCTGGATCCGGCAGTATGCTTTATCTAATTAATCTTACAAACGGCAATGCTACCGGTTTGGGAATGTTTGGCAATACTATTATTGGACTTGCAATTCCAACGAATGCAGTTGCCTACACTGTTGACAACAGCAATAATCTGCAAATATTCAATCTAAATACTCCGGGTACTCCGGTTACAAAAACTATTACCGGATTGCAAAGTGGTGAAAACATTCTAGGGATAGACATGAGGCCGGCTACTGGACAATTGATGGCTTTGGGAAACAGCAGCCGCTTATATGCAATCAATATGGCATCAGGTGCTGCCACGGCTATAAGTACAGCCCCATTTTCAACACCCCTTTTAGGCACTTCTTTCGGGTTTGATTTTAATCCTACAGTTGATAGAATACGTGTGGTAAGCAATATGGGACAGAACCTACGCTTAAATCCAATAACTGGTGATATTGCAGCAGTTGATTTGCCGCTTAACCCCGGATTACCCAATGTAAGTGCAGCAGCCTATACAAACAATTTTGCAGAAAGCACTACTACTAACTTATATGATGTAGATGTAACTACTGATAAATTATACACACAAACCCCACCAAATAATGGTACGCTTATCGAAGTAGGAAATCTTGGTATAGATGTAAGCGCAACAAATGGTTTTGATATTGGCGGACTTACCAATAAAGCATATGCGATATTTTCGGTCGGTAGCGGACATTTTATATATAGTATAAATCTGACCAACGGAGTTGCAACACAGGTTGCTCCATTTCCAAATGCGGTAAATGGGTTTGCAGTAGGGTTAGGATTTTAAAATATTAAAGTATCTCATTAAGTAGAATGGCTGAATTAACGTTCAGCCATTTTTTTGGGGAATATTCTTATCCCATTTTGAATTATAAATAGTCCAATCGGTATTAGCAATCCTCTTGTACAGGCCAGCCTTTGGTTTGTGTAGCTTTCATAATAAAGCTCTTAAAAATGTATCAAAATAAATAGGCACAAAACCATACACTCATTCCAACTTATTACCATGAATTGCCTTGATGAATATAAAAATGTTGGTATAAAATAACCTCTTTTTTACTATAGTTATTTGCAGGTATTCCTAACCTGTAAATCTACACTCAGTATGGTGGTAAAAAAGACAAGTTACTTCTTATGCTTTCTTACTACACAACATCAGCCGAATCATTAATGCACAAGTTACAAGTGGAATTTTAATCCAGCCTTCGGGGGAATAACTGCTGCAACAACAAGAAAAAAACAGACTTGTTGGTAGGTTTTGCCATAGCAACAAATGCTAAGAAGCCCCTATCCGGGACAAAATAATTCATTACTCAACCATGCCGGTCGCTTTACCCAATTTATTTAATTTGAACTTAAAACTTAGCATGAAATACTGCCCGATAATATTGCTGCGTTGTTCAACAAAACTATTTTGTTGGCTTTGCTGATAAATTGAAATATTTCTATCTAACAAGTCAAATGCACGTAGTGATAAAATGCCTCTTTTATGTTTTAAAAATGTTTGTGCAATCTCGGCACTTAATAATGGTATGGTGAGTTTACCTGAAAAATTTTGAGCATCGTAATGGTTCAATTCAAATTTTGTATTGAAGTATAAGGTCTCCGTTATTTTATAACCCAACATAGTATTGGCAGTGTAAGTATAAGTTATGTTGTTGGCTCTTTCGTCTAATGAATAAGTTGATTTGGAATACTGAATACTTCCACCCACAACCACTTCAAGTTTATTGGTATTTTTATTTGCAATGCTTACCCTTAACAGATGGGTTAGGGTTTTATTTTGATTCATAATTTCATTAATTGGCACTTCGTTTTGACCCAGGCTATTTGTCTGATCTACATTTACATTTATTTTCAATGAATTGATATGAAAGCTTGTTCCTAAATTTAATGAGGCATTGGCTGCATATGGTGTGTTTACATATTGCAACTTTTGATTTAAACCTGGGAATATGGTCCGGCCATAGGCTATCTTATTTTTTGTATAACCAAGTGAAGTAGAAACATTGAAAAATGAAAAATCAAACTGACTAAATTTACTAAAATGAAGTCGCAGACTATGAGTGTATTCCGGGATCAAATTAATATTTCCATAGCGTGTTAGTATGGGGGAACTGATGTCTGCGGTGGGCAATAGTTCATTTGCATTAGGAGCTTTTATTTTAGTATCATAAGCTACGCTGAAACTTTTGCCTCCAACGTTTTTTATATAATTTAAAAAAGGTAGTACATAGAAAAATGATTTTTGGTATTGCTGTATATTATTTAATGTTGGCGTTAAACTAAAAACATTGTTTCTAACCCCAATACTCCAATTGTATTTTTTCAAACTTTTTAATAAAGACAAAGTGATATTGTTTCCTAATATCCTATTACTCATTTGTGGGCTAAGGCTATCAACAATGTCCTTTTTGTTTAAGGTTAATCCTTGCTGTTGCTCAAAGTTTTCAAAACTGTAATAGGCATCTACAGCAGCTTTAATATACAAAGCATATCCTATTTTATGCATAGTAGTGGCCCCAAACTGATTGCTAAATTCATTACTTATCCTTTGTTGTATCTGAAGATTCTTAAAAAGGTTTGGGTTGTTTATATACTCAATCACATTACTCCAGTTGTTGTAGTTATTTGCTCTTATATATTCAGCACTCGCATGTAGTCTTACATATTTCCATTTGCCTTTTTGCCTTATTGTATAGCCAAGAATTGTTCCTATATTAAAGCTGTTATTGTTACCATTGCTATTGTTGGTATTTTGATTGATTGTGTTTTTATTAATTATGGCCTCTCCGGTTGAATTAGCTACATAATCACCACCTTTAAAAATACCTTTTAATGATGCATTTAACTGGTGCATACTATCTATGTCATTTCTCCATTTCCCAAATAACCGGTGCGAATTTGCATTGCCATCTCTGTTTGAAATACTATTGTTATCAAAACTTCCATCACCGGTGAAGTTTTGTGATTTATTATTGGTTAACTGAATCCGATTGGATATACTTCCCAAATAATTTAAATTAAAAATATTGTTCTTTCTTTTTTCAAAAGAATAATTAGCCCCCATTGCTGTACTGGTAATGTTGCCGGGCTGTGGCTGTCCTATATCAATTGGTTCATCCTGCGATATTTCGAGACTGGAATTGCCATTTAGTAAGCCAGTAATTCCTCCATTAAAATTGATGTAATCTTTAAAGGAAAATCCGAATTTATTAATGTTGTTATGCAAACCCAATACGGCTATTTGTTCTTTCTTATTAAACTTAAATCCTTTTAAACCGGCTTCATATCTGTCTTGTGTACCCCCTCCTGCCATCACATCTCCAAAGTACCCACGTTTTTTATTATTTTTTAAAATCAGGTTTATGGTCATGTCCTTCTCCCCTTCATCAATGCCGGTGAATAATGAATTGTCATTCTTCCCCTCATAGGTTTGTACTTTACTAACTGCATTAGCCGGCAAATTCTTTGTGGCAATTAAAGGATCATCTCCAAAAAATTCTTTCCCATCTACCAATACTTTTTTCACATCTTTTCCCATGGATTTTATTTTGCCATTAGCATCTACTTGTATTCCCGGGAGTTTTTTTAATAAATCTTCTACTACTGCATCCGGCCTGGTCTTAAAACTGCCTGCATTGTATTCAAGTGTGTCGCCTTTCAATTTTATGGGTACTCTTTCAGCGCTTATTTCTACATTGGGTAATAGTTTGCCACCATTATTTTGCAAAATAAAATTATGGGTAATTGTATGGGTGGTTTTTGTAACCTCTACTGATATATATTCTGTATAATAACCTACAAAAGAGGCTTGTAACAAGTACTTGCCTTCTTTATTTTCCTTTAACTCATAATGACCGTTTTTATCGCTTACGGCCATCGCCTGAAAAGTTGAATCTTCCTTATTTAATAAAGAAACAGAAGCAAATGCTAAAGGTTTATTGGCAGTATCCTGAATAATGCCCTTGACTACAATTTGTGCAGGCAAAAGATGAGCAAATGCAATTAAAATTGCTAGAAACAAAATTCTCTTAACCATAAATTAAAGTTGTTTATTTAATAGAGGTTATACCATTTTGAAGTATAAATAGTCCACTCTGTTTTGGGATAATGCCGATATCGAAACCCGGGTACAAGTTGTGATGACCGTTTAGGCCAATGCAATTGGACTATTACGGATATCCATTTGGTATTAAGACTTATTGCATATCCGTAGAATTATGAATAATTACTCTTGGCTTGCCTTTTTCTATGCCCATCTCTTTCAACTTTTTCTCGCTTATATCCTTAAACTCTGCTGCAGTTACTTTTTTACCTTCGTTTGGCTTCTCCATTTCGGCATCATTGATTTCTTTCTCTATAACTTCTGTAGCTACAATGCTTGTTACCTGCCCAAGATCAAGTTGTAAAATCATTCCGGGCAAATTACAAAAACCCATAGGTCCGGATTTTGGTGAAATAGCAGGAGTGTACCAGGCGATAATAGTATCTTTCTTTCCTTTCACATCGCCTAAAGTAATGGCTTCATAACAGGGATAGTTTAGTAATATTTTTTGTTTACCGGTAGGTTTCCATTGGGTATTGTTGATACTATCTGAAGTAATTACAAAGTCTTTTCCAAAAAATGATTTTGATTCCACCTTTTGATTTTGGTTAAGATCAACATAAACCTTTTCTTTTGGGTCATTGCCACCGCCGACAGTTTTTATCTTAAAAGTCATTCCACCATTTGATTCCTGGGGCTCTTCTTCTTCTTCATTGGATTTAGCTGCTATCACATTTTCATAAATTGACTTCGTTTCATTAAATCGAAGCTGCTTTTTGTTTCTTACCTCTTTTGGAAACATGGCGAGGATTTCCTCCGGTATTTGTTTATCATTATTTTTGGCTGCACCGGCGAAACTTGTTACCATTTCATATTTAATAATGCCACTTTTCATTTGAGCATTGACTATTAAACTCATAATTGAGCAAACCACAAGGAATACTTTTTTCATAATATTAATTTTGAGCAAAGAAAATGTTTTAATAGAAAAAAGACGTTGTTATAAACTTATATAACGTTAATCAAGGTTAAAACTTTTTAGCTTCAATTGCTATGCTGGTTACTTTTGTAGGATGAATAAAATGGTAGCCGCTAAATATTTAATGATTGGTGCAATATTTACCATTGCCACTTTTCAAGGATATTGGTTGTACAAACTATATAACGAAGAATATAACAACATACAAAGAAGGGCAGATGTTATTTTAAAAGAAACGATACTATCGCTGCAAGAATCAACCCTCAAAACAGACTCAAACTTTATTCATTTTCTATCGCAGAAAAGAACCGGGTCTAAATATGAAGTTGTTGGTGACACTATCAGACAAAGCCTTACTAGAAAATATGAAAAGAGAAAAAATTCAGACAAAGGTTCGATTGCTGATTCTAATATTAATATTACATACATCACGCAGCAATCTTCAACGCTTAAAGCTAGCAACATGGCTGAATCTATTTTGAACAATATCAATCCTAATGTTATCAGGAGTGTTGAGTTTAAAAAGGATAGTTCATCCAAAACAAGAGCTAACGTCATTATTCGTACCAACATGATAGGCAATAATGATAGCATGACAGCGGCTTTGCTAAAAGCGTTTTCAAAAGACACCAATAGATTAAAGCATATTTCAGGCACTATAAAGCCGAACAATGATGGTATAGAAAAGCATGGTTCAGCAAAGGTTTTTAGAGAAAAACTTATAAAAAAACAATTAGAAAAAAATCCGCTGCCCGGCAAGGACTCTTTAAATATTTCAAACCTTGTCATCAAACTATTCACAGACTCCATTTCTCCTAAAAAAGTAGACAGTGTTTTTAAGCAATCACTTACTAAAGAAAAAATCTTATTGGCTTATAAACTATTTGCAAAAAGGGTTTTAAAAGACAGTACCAATATTATTGATACCACCAAAGCATCATTACATACAAACCCTACCAACATTGGATTGGTTAAACATATGGCCTATCAGGCACAATTTGATAATCCGCTTTGGTTTATTATCAAAAGGCTTAGTTTACCAATTTCAATTTCAATTTTATTATTGTCGTTTGTTACACTTGCTTTTGTTTTTTTGTATAGAAATATGATGGCTCAAAGTAAGTTAGCAAATTTAAAAAGTGATTTTATAAGCAATGTGTCGCATGAACTTAAAACCCCTATTGCTACTGTGTCTGTAGCTATAGAAGCACTAAGAAACTTTAATGCTATAGAAGATAAGAAAAGGGCACAAGACTACTTAGACATTAGCAGCCTGGAGATTAACAGGTTGAGTTTGCTGGTGGAAAATGTTCTTAAGCTTTCGATGTTTGAAAATGAAAAGATGGAATTGCAGAAAGAACATTTCGATATAGTAGTTCTGACACGAGAGGTAGTAAATGCTTTAAGCATACAAGTTGCAAACAAACAAGCTTCTATTCTGGTTGATGCAAAACCTGATCACATTTTAATAAATGCAGACAGGCTTCAAATAGCCAGTATTTTCTTTAACCTGCTGGATAATGCCTTAAAATATTGTAAAGAAAAGCCGCAGATTTCGATTACATTACTCCAGACCAATGGTTCATTGAAAATCAGAATCAGAGATAACGGAATTGGTATAAGCAAAGAAAATAAGAAAAAAATATTCGAGAAGTTTTTCAGGGTTCAATCTGGTGACAGGCACAATGTAAAAGGCTATGGTTTAGGATTAAGTTATGTAAACCACATTGTAAAGAAACATAAAGGCACAATTTCAGTTGTGAGCGAATTAGACAAGGGTAGTGAGTTTGTTATTGTTTTACCAGTGTAAGTAGTTTCTATTGTTTGGTATAAGTCCAGTTGATTTTACTTACCAATTGATTGAACATTTTTTTGCCTTTTTATTAAATGAAAAAAAGTAAAACCAATAGCTAATAGTAATGAAAATATTGTACGTAGAAGACGAAGAATTTTTAGGCAGGATTGTAAAAGAAACATTGGAGTCAAGGGGCTTTACCATAGCAATGGAAACCAATGGCGAATTGGTTATGCAACGCTTTATTGAGTTTAAACCAGATGTATGTGTACTGGATATTATGTTACCTAACAAAAGTGGTTTTGAAATTGCCCGTGAAATCAGGCAAAAGGATGTAGAAACCCCCATAATTTTTCTTACTGCAAAAACCCAAACTGAAGATGTAGTCAAAGGCTTTAAATCAGGATCCAATGATTATATGCGGAAACCATTTAGTGTGGAGGAATTAATTGTACGCATAGAAAATGTTTTAAAGAAAACGGTAAACCAATCTTTGGAAACAGACAACTTACTGCGCATTGGTAAATATAAATTGCATATTAACAAGCAGTTGCTTGAAATGAATGAAGATCAAAAAAAACTCTCCTACAGAGAAACCGAGTTATTAAAATTTTTGTTTGAAAAAAAAAATAATATTGTAAACAGAGCAGATGTTTTACTGCACATCTGGGGTAATGATTCTTTGTTTAATAGCCGGAATTTAGATGTATATATAACCAAACTACGCAGTTATTTAAAGGATGATAGCAATATTGAAATACTAACTATTAAAAGTGTGGGCTACAGGTTTGTTTGTTAATTGCTGCAATGCTATCTCATTAAATTTAAAAAAATGACTTAGAACCCTAAAATATGTCATTAATAATACTAACTTTATAGACCATTACACCACTCTAAAACCGCTGCATTATGAATTTACGTTTACCCTCATTTATCTTATTTGTATTTTGTCTTTGGTCTCTTCATTCCATTGCACAGCAAGGATATGTCCACCATAAAAACCGCAATTTTTTCAGGGCTAATCATGAAAGAATTTTCTCCGGAGTCGAGTCGCTTTCAAGCTTTGAGATAAAAGCCGATGGTACCCTATGGGCATGTGGCGGTAATGCAAACGGCGTTTTGGGAGACGGAACTACTACTCACAGAAGCACACCCGTACAAATAGGCACTGATAAATGGAAATTAATTGCCGGAGGAAAACATACTCTGGGTATAAAGTCTGATGGTACATTATGGGGTTGGGGTTATCAAATATGGACACAGGTTGGAAACCCAACAACCGTTAACAGCACTACGCCTGTTCAAATGGGTACAGATAATAATTGGGTCAGAGTGTCAGCTTCTAAAAGCCATGCATTAGGTTTAAAATCAGACGGCACCGTTTGGGCCTGGGGAATAAACACTCTCGGACAATTAGGTGATGGTACAAATGTAAGTAGGCTACATCCTATGCAGGTTGGTACAGATAATACCTGGGTCTCCATAGATGCAGGTGTCAATCATAGTGCAGGTATAAAAAGCGATGGTTCGCTATGGACATGGGGAAGCAGTTATTTTGGTCAGTTGGGTGATGGAACGATTAATAATAAAAATATGCCAATGAGGGTGGGAAATGATAACAACTGGGTGAGTGTATCATGTGGCAATTCTCATACGCTTGGATTAAAAAGCGATGGTACCATGTGGGCATGGGGAGGTAATATAGATGGAACCATTGGTGATGGAACATTTATTGACCGCCCCATGCCTACACAAATTGGTTCAGCTAAAAAATGGGTTTATTTAACTGCCGGCTTCATTAATTCCTTTGCAATTACAAGCGAGGGGGCTTTGTGGGGCTGGGGAGCTAATATTAATGGTTCATTAGGTATTGGCACTACCGCAAAACAAAATGTACCTGTTCAGGTTGGCAATGAAAACACATGGAATGCTGTAATAAAAGGTACGCAACATACACTTGCAACAAAGGCCAACGGCACTGTTTGGGTCTGGGGCAGAAACATAGAAGGTCAAATGGGGATAGGTACTGCAAGTAATACTTTCCTCACAACACCAATTTATAACGGCAGCAAACAAAACGGAACAAATAGTGTGGCATTGGGGGCTAATCATACTGTGGCGCTCAATATCAACGGTACTTTGTGGGTATCCGGAAGCAATACATTTGGACAGTTGGGAGACGGAACCAACTTATCTAATACCCTGCTGAAAAAAATTACAGATGATAGTAGTTGGATAACTGCAGCAGCAGGCATGGAACATACTGTAGCACTAAAGAATGATGGAACGTTATGGGCTTGGGGGAAAAATACAAATGGCCAATTAGGCGATGGTAGCATGGTAAGTAAAAACACACCTGCTAAAATTGGAACAGATAATACATGGACCACTGTCAGTACCGGACAGAACCATACGATAGCATTGAAAGCTGACGGAAGTTTATGGGCATGGGGTGCCAATACAAAAGGGCAATTAGGCGATGGCACTACAACAGACAAAACAAGCCCTATACAAATTGGCTCTGAAAATAAATGGATAAGTGCTGTAACTGGGAGCGAATTTACGATTGCATTAAAAAGTGATGGTACAATATGGGCCTGGGGCAACAATGTCAATGGGCAACTAGGCAACAATACAACTACCAATGTAACAAGTCCCGTGCAGATTGGTACAGATAATAAGTGGGTAAATATTGCTGCCGGTATGGCACACTGCATGGCTATAAAAAGCGACGGTACACTATGGGCATGGGGACAAAACTCTTCAGGCCAATTGGGTGATGGCACTATGGTTCAAAAAAACATTCCGACACAAATAGGAAGCGACCACAATTGGATAAATGCATCGGCTTCTGCTATGAACTCTGCTGCATTAAAAACTGATGGAAGCTATTGGGCATGGGGTTCTAATGCTAATGGTGAATATGGCAACAGCACCAACACCGCCGTTACAAGCCCACAACAGATAACATCACAGACTGAAGTTGCTGCATTGTATGCAGGTGGTGGATCGGGTAATATGCATACCGGTATTATAAACATTAACAGAACTACGCTTTGCCTTACTGGAAATAACAGCAGCGGACAGTTGGCAAATGGCACAACTGTTAACACCAATGCTTTCAGTTGCAATGCAACAATACTACCGCTAAACTTACTTTCTTTTACCGGAGAAAAAAGAGCTAAACAAGTTACCCTTTACTGGAAAACTGCAAGAGAAATAAATACCGCTTATTTTATAATTGAAAGAAGTACAGACGGAAAAAATTTTGGTGAAGCAGGTATGTTGCCTTCAACCAGTTTCCAAATGAACCATTACCAGTTCGCAAATGATATTTCCAATGTAAAAGCAACTGTTATTTATTACAGATTGAAAATGGTGGATAAAAACGGTTTGTTTACATACAGCCATGTGATTGCATTTAATATAGCAAATTCAGGCAATCAACTATCTGTTTATCCAAATCCAATAAAAGGAAATACCTGCACCATCATAGCAGATTTCGATATTAGTAACCCACTGAACTATACTCTATACAATTCAGATGGCAAAACAATACAAAAGGGTATTTTATCGAGTCAACAGCAAATCATAGACATCTCTGCATTGAGCAAGGGAATTTATTTAATCCAATGCAGTAATGGAGAGAAAACAACGGTAGTAAAAATGTGATTTGCTTAGGGTTTTATTGTTGGAATGTGAGGTGCTTTGCATGTTGTATTGAGGTTGGGCTTTGCTTAAACTTAAACTAGCCAAAGGAACACTTACGGTAGCTCGGAGCATTGGAGCTTTCTAAGATCATAACTATTCTACCAAGAGCTGGCTATTTCAATACCTCAACGGAAATGCAATCCTTTAAATATGGATTTGTTTTTAATTTTTCTATTAAATACAATTTTTCACCATTTTTAGTAAGGTAGAAATTACTTTTCGTATTATCCTTATTGTTTTTGTAACTAACTCCTGTGTTCAAACATAATTTAAGCACTATCGCAGCCCTAAAATATTCAAATTTTGATGTCAAAATATTTCCATCACGATAAACAATTATTGCTTTATCTGTTTGAACAACCGTGTCAATTTCTTGTGTAATAACTTCTTTAAAAAAATTATTATAAACATAATATGTTTCTGCTGATTTATTTATCTCAAAAAGACTATCAATTGATTTATAATTAGTTCTTATAAAAGAACAGGCAAAATGTGGATTACTATAAAATACGAAACCTGTATCATACAAATAAATATACCTACAAGTATCTAATTTAGACGAAGATTGACCATTCGATTTAAAGGAAACTATAACCGATAATGCTACAATCAGAATATTTATGTTTCTTTTTGACACAATTTTGAATTTTTTCGCCGCTTCCATTGCTAAACATTCGCTGCTTTGAGGTTTTGCGAAGCGAACTTAAATCTAAAAATAAAAACCAGGTCTCCGACCGGTACATTTTAAACCAGTTCCAAATCAATTTTGCCTTTCATAGTTGTACAATAATCTATTGAGCTTTTGTACTTGTAATGCCATGATTCATACTCAATGCCAGCCCTGATAATTTAGAGAAATTAACAGTTATAATCTCTCTTTAGCTTTCCGGTCGGAGACCTGCTTTTCATGCTGTATTGAAGTTACGCTACGCTTAAATATCAACAAGCACAAGGAACACTTACGCTAGCTGGGAGAACAAGAACATTTTTTTATACTTATATAGGATTTTCTTTTATTGGCCTTCCCATTTTTATTATATTTAATTAGTGTTTTGTCTAATATTTTTCCTGTGTAATAAGGAAAAGTTATAGACCGTACAGAATTAAATTTATTACTATTATAGTTTTGTCCAAAAGTAACCCCTACATTTTGATTATAATTGTATATATAAATTAGTCGTGGAGATGAGTTTTGTCCATGAATTAAACTAAAAGCTTTCTTTGGAATTGTATCCTCAATATTCCACTTATAGCCATTAGAATAATCACCTGTATTAATTTTAAAAAAATGTTTTCCAAGAGCGAAACTTATACGATATAAAATTGAATTATGAAAATTAATAATTATAGATATTCCACCAACATAATATGATGTTTGAAAGGTTCTTAAAGTGTCTTTATAAAATAACATATAAGGAGTTATGGTATCAATCAATAATTTATTTTCCCCATAAGTAATTAAAGATCCTTTTGCTGTCAGATTTATAGTAATTAAACTGTCTTTTCTTGTTTTAATAAAAATTCTATTATCGTCTTCAGTATATAAAAAAAGTGAGTCAGAACTAATAATATTTACAAGTTTATTTTTTTCAAAATTCAATACATAGTCGCCATCATTATAACATTTTAGCATACCGTCATTATCATGACAGAAAAGTAAAGCTGTTCTATCAGATATATCATCATATTGACTATATAAAATATTTGGAAATAAATAAGGAACGCTTATTAATATTAAATAAATGATTGTTTTCATACTACTTTATTTAATTTTTTTTCCATTGTTTCATTCATTCTCAAATCCAATTTTTCCCAGCTAAAGTTGAAGTTTTCCCGAAAAGCCACTTCAATTTACTATGAAACCCAGGTCTCCGACCGGTACATTATAAACCAGTTCCAAATCTATTTTGCCTTTCATAGTTGTACAATAATCTAATGCGCTTTTTTACTTTTAATGCAACGTTTCATACACAATACCAGCCATGATAATTGAGAGAAATTAACTGTTATAATCTCTCTTTAGCTATCGGGTCGAAGACCTGCTTTTCATGGTGTATTGAAGTTACGCTTCGCTCAAATATCAACAAGCCCAACAAACACAAACGTTAGTAAGGCAATAAATTGGATTATCGTTTTACAAAAAATAAAATAGTACAAATAATTAGCAATAAAAATGATATTGGAATAAATACCAATGCCATTCCAGTTAGGTATTTATTCCCAAAACCAAGCTTATCATCAATTATAGCAAACGAGTAAAATATCATCAGCGAAAAGATGCATGTAACAATAATTGTCAAAAAAATTTTAACCCTACCGAAATACTTTGTTTTACTTACTATTTGTTTACTTACAAAGAATAAAACAGCTGCTATTAAAAACATTAAAATTGTTACAAGTAAACGTTCTATAAAATAACTATTATCCATTTTGTTGAAATTTTATCGTCTTTGCAAGTTCCTCACCTGCAAATCTACGCTCTGTAGGGCGTCAAAAAAGACAAGTTACTTCTTATACTTTCTTACTACACAACATCAACCAAATCCTCTTTGCACAAGTTACAAATGAAATTTTAATCCCAGCTTTTGGGGAACAACTGCTGCAACAGCAATTCGGAAAAAACATACTTTTTTGTCAGGCTTTGGCCTAATCAACAACGGCGGGAACAGTTAGGCTAGCCAAGGATTATTTTATCGAGGAAAGCGATTAAGTATCAATGTGTTTATTATTTCTGATTTGCTAAAATTTTCGCCGCTAATTTCCTGGTCGCTAAATCCAATAATATTATTATTTTTCATTTCAAATATGTACATGAAATTCTTTTTTACAAATCCACCTTTAGTGAATGTTAATATAAATATTTGATTGTTTTTCAAAATCAAATTAAGTTTTCGGCTAGGCACTAATGAATCTGGTAAAATTGCGTCATTCGCACTCCAAATATCTCCAGAATCTGCTAAATAAAAAGATTTCTCACGTTTTTTTAAAAACTCCCAAATAGTGTTAGGAATTTCTGATTTGACATAGTAGGTCAATAATGTACTAGTATCTATATAGCTATTTAAATATTTAATTGGTTTGTTGTTATCAACATTACAGCTATTTAATAAATAAGTCAACGCAATTAATCTACCCAAAAAATATTTTTTCATTACCCACTAATTTTTTCGCCTTGAGATGTTCCCCACCAACAAATCTACTCTCTGTAGGGTGTCAAAAAAGACAAGTTGCTTCATATACTTTCTTACTACACAACATCAGTCGAATCCTCTATGCACAAGTTACAAATGAAATTTTAATCCCGGCTTTTGGGGAACACCTGGTGCAACAGCAACACAGAAAAAACATACGTTTTTGGTTGGTTTTGCCATACCAAGAACGGTGGGAAATGATATAATTTTAACTTCACATCAAAAAACAAGCATCCATATTTCAACACCAATAAACAGTTTTTCATTTTATATAAAAGCTGGAAATAATTTCACTTTGGATAAACCGAATCTTAATTTGAGCTGCATACAAAGCAAAACCTTTATTAATTCAGATACTTCAGGAAGCCCCAACCATAGCAACCTAATAATAAACAATTGTTGCATTTCAGAATTAAAAACAAATTTCTTCATGGCAAATAAATTAAGTTATTTTGACAGCATTGCCATAAAACATTGTACATTCAAAACCGGTAATGGTATTTTGTTTGATTTGGCAGCAGAAAACGACCGTAAAGTTTATCATAATGTTGAAGTCTTTACGCTTCTGAACAACAACATTATTAACCACGAAGGGTAACTGGTAATATTGATTCTAAGTAGAAAAAATGAAAGCACATTGGGACCAATTATTAATATCAATGGAAATCAATTTACCGCTATAAATACAAGGGAAGATGAGAAACCTTTAATTGATTTTTATGGCATTAAAAAGAAGGCATTAGAAAATAACACATGCACAAAATACAACTCAATTAGCACCCTAATCAGATATAGAGATGATGTTAGGGCAAATCGTCTTTTTTAAAATAATGAGCGCATTAATTCAGGAAAAATTGAATCTAATAAATTTGTAATCATAAAAAATTCGAAGTAAAATCATAAATTAATAAACATTTAAGATAATTTCCAATAATTATGAAGTCCCCCCTAACACCCCCATTTTTGGGGGTGTTTTCATAAAAAATAAATAAAAAATGTGCCTTTTAACCAATCTTTTACGTCTTTAATAAAACCTTAAGTGCTTGCTTATAGTATATGTAACTAAATTCGGGAATAATATTTAGATAAAAATTGCACTTTTGTAATTAAATCGGCTTCAAAAAAACGGTGTGTAAGGAATTGATGGAAAAATTAAAAGAATATATTGAATCTGGTATTATAGAGTCTTATGTAATGGGCTTAGCTACTTCGGATGAAACAAAAGAGGTAGAAGCATTTGCTATAAAATATACTGAAGTAGCTGATGCAATTGAGGAGTATTCAAAAGATTTAGAAAAGGTTTGCATTGCTAAAGGCGAAATTCCAGATCCTATCACTAAGCCTTTTGTATTGGCATCTTATGATTACATGTTAAGATTGACTAATGGTGAACCACCTGCTGAACCACCTATCTTAACACCAACTTCCACCATATCCGATTATAACGAATGGATATTAAGACCCGATTTAAATATCAACGAAATCAAAGAAGAAGTTTTTGCCAAAATAATAGGTTTTACCCCCACAGCTATTACTGCAATAGTTTGGTTACAGGATATGGCGCCGCAAGAAGTTCATCATGCAGAATATGAGCGTTTTTTGATTGTAGAAGGTACTTGCGATATAAAAATTGGAGAAGATCTCCACTCCCTCTCTCCCGGAGATTTTCTTGAAATCCCTCTGCACATTACCCACTCGGTAAAAGTAACGTCGCTTGTTCCATGTAAAGTGTTGTTACAAAGGGTGGCGGCGTAGTTTTTTAAGTCAAGCCTACTTTCAATAGAAAATAAAGCTATCGTATGAATATTTTTATTTAATCAGAGTATCTGTTAGTCCTTTATGCATCTTACTGAAAAAAAGAAAAGCTTATAGTAATATCCCCGATCAATAAGAGCATCAGTAGAACTTAAAATTCTACTCCATGAAGCAGCAGATGTTGAAGATGTTGAACTCCAGAAAAATGCTGCATTTCCTTTGCTAAGAGATTGACCGAAATCATTACGATAACCCGCAGCAATTGCTTTAAAACCTGAACTGTTTGTAGCGCCAGTATTTGGAGAATTCCATAACAAAGTGTCTTTTAAGGCTCCTCCATTGTTGTTTACAAAATTTGTCAACGTACTCCATTCAGCATCGGTTGGAAGATGCCAGCCCGGTGGCGCCACGGCTAATGAATTGGACCAATCATACAAACGACCATAGATACTACACTCTGCCGGGTCATTGTTATAACAATTTGAACTCGGTGTAACGTAGTTCAAATTCTTTGTCATCCATATTTGAGTACCAAATTTTTTGAAACGATACTTTTGTCCATCCCGTGGATCTGTAAAAGTGCTATCCGACAAGGTTCTGAAATTTAGCTCAACTCCGTATACGGTATCATTTTGAGTGATTGTATAGGCTTTGTAATAATAGACTGTATCCTCAATGAGATTGGTTAGATTACTTAAAAAGTCTCCCTTTCCAACACCATCACTGGTTAAAGAGTCCTTTACTGTCGGATTAGGTTTTAAGCTGTAGCAGACACCTCTTTGCTTAATAGTATCTTTATCGTAATTAGTTACTCTGCCACCACATACAGCAGCATGAGTGGTAATGCTGGTTGCCGCAACGGTTATCACCTTAGGGCATTCGTAAAGCGTAATCGAATCATTAAAAATTAACGGCTTAACCGCGGGGCTAAATGTTCTACCTAAAAATTCAAGCACTACGTCGCCTCCGGCCAGCAGGCCTGCCTTTACATCGCAGGTTTGAAAAGGAATGGCTTGAGCCTGCGCTTTTATATATGCCTCGGCAAAAATGGTTCCCTTTGCCCAGTCAAAATCGTACAATTTAAAATCAATGCCGGGTTTAAGGTAGAATTTGACATCCGCATTGCCCTTACCATTAAAACTCAGTTCATTGTCAAAAGATTTGTCGTACCCATACTTCCACTCACCATTTTTATACTCCAGAAAAGCACTTATTGTAAAGTTGGTAATATTAGTAGCGGATAGTTCCAGTTCAAGATTTGCCACAACGCCTGCTTTTAAAAACAACTCAGGAAACACCATAATAGGCGGTGCAGTAGTGGTGTACAAGGGCGAAAGTTTTATTATAAAAATTGGTTTTTCTGCCGTAATGGTTGGCAGCGCCCCGCCTATGGTGCCTGTTAGTTCAAGCTTATTTTCAAATTTGAAGTCAATTTTTGCATAATTCAAACTCCTTTTACTTATGTCGAAGTTGAAATTTATTGTAGGTTTAATTTCCAGCTTTCCATTTATTTTCACCTGGTCATGGGTTGTACTCTCATCACCATCGGCATCGTACAATACTTCATCTATGTCTTTTATGAATGGCTCAAAGGCTGTATTAGGTTTAGCGGTAGTATCGTCCTTGTAGTAAGTTTTAGAACTGTTAACATGAAGCTCTTTAAATGCCTCTGTAAGTGTAGCTGTAGTCGTAATGACTGTTGTTAAAGCTCCATTTTTCTGAATCCCTGTTATCCTGCGCAAAAAGCCATTAGGCGCATTGGCCGCCACATCCGATACAATAATGTTTCCCGGAACAAGCGCCAGCAATTGTGCCGTGCTGCCATTGAACGTAACCGCAGTAGCCGTTACCGACTGAATTTTCTTGGCAGTAGTTGTATCAATAGGGTATTCCTGTAAATGCGAAGGGCAAAAAATATATTATAAAATTATTAGCTACATTAAGATTTACCTCTACTTTTTAGTTTTATTTTATTGGTTTTCAGCTATTGATCTGATGTTGGGGCTATTTCTGTGAAGTTTGG
>JANMMU010000109.1:0-41229 GCA_031373555.1 Segetibacter sp.
TAGATATGCTGGCTGCACCTACAGGTACAACACCCGCACACCAGTTGCCCGGATTGCTGAAATCTGTAGATAAGGCTCCTGTCCATGCGTTAGGAGTAATGGCAAGCGTAATCGCATTGCTGGTAGCAGTAGGACTGCCAGACAAACAACCAAAGTTGCTGGTCATTACGCAAGTAATTACTCCGCCGGTTGTTCCTCCATCTCTGTAGGTAGCACTGTTGGTGCCTACATTGATGCCGTCTTTCTTCCACTGGTAGCCTGGCGCACTGCCGCCATTGCTTGGAGTAGCTGTATAAGTAACTGCTCCACCATAGCAAGTAGTTGTAGCACCGGCTATAGTGACTGATGCTGCTCCAGATGTTGCAACTGTTGTTGTATTAGAAGCTGCTGCTAATCCTGCACATGTACCTGAGGAGTAATTTACAGTCACCGTTTTAGAACCGGTTGTTAGCCATGTGAGAGTAACTGTATTGCTGGTAGTATTTAATGCGCCGCCAGTTACCTGATAATCCACATTGTTAGTGCCGGGAACAGTCCAGGTGTATCCAGTTTTGCCCGCTTGTGTTGTATATACAACAGATGAACCTGCACAAGTGGTAGCAGTAGCAGACAAAGTAAATGTTGGTGTCGGCCTTGCAGTTATTGAATAAACAACGGATGTTCTGGAAGGTGATGTACAAACCAGATTAGAAGAAGCTGCATAATAAGTGAAGTTGCCGGGAGTAGCTGTATTTGCTAATCCTGAACCTGCAACACCCACCGGATTAAATGAAGCTCCTGTACCAATAGGACTGCCGCCAAAAGGTGCAGTGTACCAGTTATAAGTAGTAGGTATAGAGTATTTATACACAAATGTACCTGTAGCCGGGAAGGTGACATCATTGCTTAACGGTAGATCATCTGTACTTTCATAATAAACAATATTAAAGGTACCCCCTGTTGATGGTATCACGGAACCAATAGATGTTGAGTCTGCATTGGTAGTAAGAGTTGCATAATCAAAAGGATTTGGTGAAGTTGTAACCGTTGTACCCTGATAACCGATAGTAGTTACATTGGCACCACCGGTTGTTTTTAAACCAAGTCGCACTTCACTTCCAAAGGTTTGACCATTTGTTGGGTCAGTAAGCCCCAAAATTCCATTGATAAGGAACCTTGCACTAGAGTAGGTTGCACCTGCCGGTAAAGCGGGTAAAGTTACAGTACCAATTACTTTAGCTGTAGCAAAAGTATTGCCTTCATTTCCGCCTGTATTGCTTAGGCTAAAGCCTACGCTGCCACCCAAAGTTGTAGTGGTCGGTGTAGATACCGCCGACATTGTAGCGGGGGTACCATTTACACATACACTTGCACCAGTAGTAGTGGGAGATGATGGTTTAGGATTAACTGTAACTGTAACACTTGCCTGATTACCGCACTGGCCGCTTGGGCCACCGCCAGAAGCGGTTAATGTGTACACCTGCGTGGTAGCCAATGCGGTAGCATTTGTCTGATTGATTAAGACAGATGTACCGTTAGGTGAACTACCGGACACAAATCCTGTATTTGGAACAGAAGACCATTTAAATATGGTATAATTACTCTTGGTTGCAGGGGTAACATTTACAGTTCCGCCAATGCCGCTGCATATTGACAAATCACTTTGATCTAATGCAATAGGAGGAGCTGTTGTAAGGGTAACAGGAATACCAATACGGTTGGTTTCGCAACCTGCATTTACAACCCAATTATAAAACCAATAATATGCTGTAGTAGTTTGCGCTGTTCCTACACCATTAGAACCTGCAGTAATAGAAACGGCACCTGATGGCGCATTGTAAGGAAACGTAACTCCGCCAGATTCCCGTACTAAGGCACTGATACCTGTTGAGGTCATAACCATTTTATATTGATTACCTGGAGGAATGGTAATATTGACAGGTATAACGTATTGTGCAAGTGTGGTAGTAACATTGAAATTGTGGAGGGTTCCTGTGTATAGTACTACATCAGACAAATCTGTAATTTTAATTTGCATAGATGCCGCACCCGCAGTTGTATTAGATGCACTAACAGTAACAGAACTGATTGTACAGGAGGTATTAACTGTAAACCGCAATCCCCAACCTGTTGCAGCGGAAAAGAACGTAGATGTTCCTATACTAGGGGTGGCAACATTTTCTAAACTTCCACCACCTGCCCGTGCAGAAACATAAACTATGGTATCATTTGGTAAAATACCGGTAGTGTACGATGCACCTGTACCAACAGGCACGCCGCCTGTAGCAGCACCATACCAATTAATAGTGGAGCCTGCATTTGTGGTAGCATTCAAAGTAACCGCTCCTGTACCACACCTTGTACGCGACATGGTTCGGGTAAGTATTTGAGGGTTATTGTAAGCAACAGTTACAATATTGGAGGTATTGGTTGTGCCGCAGCTTACCAATGCCTGGTAATACATAGTTTGTGTAAGGTTGGATGCAGGTGTATAGGTTGTGCTGTTTACCGTACCCACATTAGACCATCCTCCAACACCTGTAATTGATTGTTGCCATTGAATATCACCGCCTGTAGATCCCGTTAAAGTTAATGTAGGCCTTCCTGAAGTGATACAATATTCAGATACAGAGGATGAAACTGTGCCTGTTGCCAAGGCTGTCTTGGTTTTAGTAACTGTTGCCATGGCATCATTGGAGTTATCTTCATCACCAGGTGTAGTGGCAGAAGCGTCTATGACATAATTGCCTGCTACACTCATATCATAACCAGTAAGTACCTGTACATCCATAGAAGCTCCTCCAGGCAATGTGCCAGTATTAAGGGTAACAGAGAATGGAGTAGACGTTGCTGTAGTATTTACAACTGTACCAGAAATAGTGACAGGGCTGAATGCAAAGTTGATAGTTGTACTAGCAGCATAGTTCTTTATTCTGATGGATATTGTCTGAACAGCAGTAATACAAGATCCTGCGGGACTAGCAAGACCCGTTGCACCCACGTTTAAAGATAATGGGAAAGCATCTATTTCATCTGCACCTATATCAGCAGCTATTGCACCACCTCTCACACTTCCTGTAGGGCCTGGACGTGCCTGTCCATCAAAGTCAGTTGTGATACCGGTAGTTCCAATATCACCACCTGACTCAATTGCAGTGGGAGTAGTACCATAATTCAAGTGCAAGTCACCCGTAGCAGTGTTTACAAATGGCAATGAGATGCCGCTATATCCACCTACACTACCTGATACCGATTTAAATGAAGCAAATGTTCTATCATTAGTACCTACCACACCCCACAAGCCAAGCTTAGCAGTGTTAGTAGCATTGAGCACATTGTAACCACTTGTCCATCCTGTAACAGGAGGTGCGGAAGTAAAGACATTTGCAATGGCATAGTTGCTGCCACCGCCTGTACGTGCATTCTGAATGATGTTGTTTTGAACATCAATATTGGTTAATGTAGCGGAGTAGTTTCTTTGGAAAGCAACAGAATTTTGTGTTCCGGCAGAACTACCTCCAACATAAATACTATTGAAATAGTAATTACGTGTACCTCCGGCTGTAGCATCATATACTCCACAAACCTGCATACCATTGGTATTAACATCATTTGTAAGGGATATCATGTTGTTGGAATATGTCCAGGTGCCTGAAGTAGAGTTAATCCAGATACCTGCAATAAATCCGGAAGTACCGGTAGATGTGTTTGTCAAATCCCAGATTTTATTTAGCCGAACCTCTCCAGTAGTGCCAGAACCGGGCAACAAGCCCAACACACTCACACTACTTGCGGAAGTTGCTGTAGCACGGAAGGCTGATATTTCATTGTTAACAACTGACTGACCTGTTGTAGATCCTTGAGTAAGAATTGCAATAATAGCACAACTGGAACCTGTTCCGGTATTTGGAGCCGCATTGGTGAAGTTGTTAAACACGTTTTTGTTTCCACCACCTACAGCTCCTATTGTATTAGTTCCTGCAGTACAGTTGATACCAAATAGTTGACTTGCAGTTCCAGTCATCAGATTAGAGAAGTTGGTAAAGGTGTTACCGGTAAAGGTGAACGCACCAGCATTATTATTTACCATACCTAATACCTTTCTGGAACCAGTACCGGTACCACCGGTATTGATACCTGCAGATGCTGTACCGATAATATTGCCTGTAATGAGATTGGGGCCTGGATAAGTAGCTGTAGCAGAAATGTTTATTCCAATGAATGAATTGGATGTGGTTGTACCACTCATTGTAATGCCGGCAATCGTATTATTGGTGACACTAAAGGTAGTATTGGTAGAAGCTACTCCACCGACATGAATTCCAAAATAATTTGCACCGGTGCCGCCCCCTAAAGTTAATGATGCAGGCGAAGTAGCACTACCAATCGTGTTATTGGTAATGTTTAGGCTACCCGTTGGTGCAAAAATTGTACTAATAGTACTGGTGGATGTATTGGTAGAATTTATATCCATTTTAGAAATGGTATTTCCTGAAACTGTAGTAATACCCTGTGTACCGGTTGCCAAATACATACCCTGGAATAAGTAAGTAGTACCTGTATAAGAAAGTGTACTACCGCCCAAATTTGTAGCCGTACCACCAAATTTGTTGTTGGTAATGTTGAATACTCCCCTGTTAGCAGCTGTAACAGGATTTATAAAGATAGCTGATAAAGGATTGGTCATGGTACTAAATGTACGGGGAGACACTGTTTGGAAGAAACTATTGCCTGAAATAGTCCATGCTGAACTTGCAGAAACTGCATTGTTATCTAAAATGCTAAGACCTGCATTGGTAAATGTGGCGGAAGCATTGGAGAAATAATCATAAATATCATTGTTGGAAATGGTATTGGATTTGTTATCAGCAGGTGCCGCAGAACCTGAAGCATAGATACCGATGTTTGAAACCCCATTGCCATCAATACCACAATTGTCTATTGTGTTATTATTGTTTCCGTCAGATAATGTTGTACCTGTGGTAGTTCCAATGGTTACCACACCACTGGATGCAGAAGCATTAGAAGCTTTAAGGGTAACAAACTTAACGGTAACGTTTTGTGTATTGTTAACCATCCTCATTGCAGGGCCCGTACCGGTATTTATTATTGTAATATTTCTGGTAGAACCTACACCACCTATACGACCATCCAATATCACATTTTTCACTCCACTCAAATCGAATAGCGGATTGGCACTGCTGCCTGTCCATGTAAATGGTGTTTTGGCTGCACTTGGTCTGATGGTTAAAGTGTTGGTTGCACTTGAACCCGGAATACTTCCAATAACTACAGGAAAGGTTTCAGCATTTTCATTATAATTACTTTGTAATTGTAATAAGGTTGGGCCTTGTAAACCACAAGCCAAAATAAACCCGAATGCCTCAGTAAGGTTATCATAATCTCCACCGGGACCAATAGAAAGTGAAGTTGCTACCGGTCCGGCGCAAGCGGCTGAACTTTGATTAGCAAACAATGGACTTGCTGTTCTATATAAAGGTCCACCTGAACAATATCCATTCATTGAATATACATAAAAATCATAAGGAGTTGCGGGTGTAAGTCCGGGAGCACTGAATGTGCCTGTTGCCGAAACTTTTACAACGACACCTAAACCTAATGCCTGTCCTGCAATGTATGTAGTACCGTTAACAGGGGGTGTTGTTGCAGATCCCGCAGGATAAATAACTACGAGGAAACTATCTACACCCGGGGCTGTTGTAAACGCACCTGAAATACTTGTAGGGCCTACACTTGGGAAAGTCAATGACGTAGGCTGCGCTGCAGGCGTAACACATGAAGGCAAAATCTTCACATTGTCAAGGTAACAGTTGTAGCCAAACTCAGAGTAAAAACGGAAGGCAAAAATGACGGTGCTCTGACCTAATGCACCTGCAGGAATAGTAGCAGATTGAGCATACCAAGCTCCGGTAGCATTTTTTGTTGCATCGTATCTGGCATAGGGGGTACCAATGGTTGTCCATGTTGTACCATCTAGTGAATACTCTACCTCCATCCTATCATTATCAACCTGAACAGTGTTAGAAGATTGCCACCAATCGAAATTAACAACACCACCTGTAAGACCCACGGTAGTAACAACGGGCCCTCTCAAGCGCTGAATATGGCCTGCAGCCGCCGAAAAACTGTTGTATCGAACAAAGGCAGAACCCTCTGAAGGTGAGGCTGTTTCGCTGGTTGCGGTAGTTACAAAACCTATGTAATCGGTAGCATTAATACTACCTGTAACGTTTTCCTTAGACCAACAGCCGGGTAAAACAGTAGCATTAAAGCCCTGTAAAAATGGAATTGTAAAAATGTTGCATGGCGTAATAAAAGTAGCGGAAGCCACCCAAGTACTATAATCGCTACCACCACAATAAGAGCGAACATAAGCAGTATAAGTAGTTTGAGCTGCCAAAGGATTACCTGTTGTTGAGGCTGTAAGAACACCTGCCCCTACTGTGCCGGTTGCTGCCGCACCGCCAGTACCCGGCAAGCCGGAGGTACGAATTTCCCATTGATAGCCATTGGAAGGTGCGGGGCTACCTGCAGTCCAGGTAAGTGTAGCATTGTTTGGACTTAATCCTAAAGTAACTGCTACACCCGAAGCTGGGAAGCAAGTCAGTGCTATGAAATTGCCTTCATCTGCACCCATATCAGGCGCAGTACCTGTGCCGGCATAACCCGGCTGGCCAAAGCGTAGGTCACCTTCGAAGTCTGTGGTAACACCTGCAACAGCAACACCACCGCTTTCTACCTGTGTTGGTACAGCAGGATTGATACGGAGGTTGGTATTGGAAGTAAATTGCGGATCTGTTTCATTAGAATTCAGGTCTCTTGAAACTGCACTTCTCCAAGCAGCCAAAGTTTGACCTGTAGTGGCAGTTCCTGTACGAATGGTATTTCCGGTAGCACCGCCTGTCACTACTCTATAGTAGTTGTTGTTATTGATAATTGTAGCAGATGCTGTAATAGTGGCATCTGTAGCTGTAGTGTAATAGTTATAATACTGACCTACTGTTTGATTACTATTGTAAGCAAAGATATTGTTGCGAACATCAATGTCAACGGCAGCGGCCGAAACAATTCCGTTACCATTTGCAAAAACCGCATTCGGTCCGCTGGTAACGTTATTAACCGGATTACCTGTTATGTAAACAGAGTTGTTATAAAATTTATCCCCATAACCCCCATTGGTATTTAAACCAGTGGTTTGCCATGAGGTGGCACCTGTACCAGTATAGTGCAGGTCGTAAATCATATTGTTGGCAAAAAGGTTCAATGACGGATTACCAACTGTATTGAAATTTGTAGAATACTCTGCAATACCATAAACCCTTATGGAACTTGTTCCACCGGTTATTATGTTATGTACATCGTTTTTGGTAATGCTGGAGTTTTTAGAATCTTGTATTAAAATACCACCGTTTATAGATGTTCCTGCTAAAGCTGCACTTAAATTAGTTGATGCCTGAATATTTTGAACAACGTTATTATCTATTACGGCGCCATCTCTAAGAGTAGCGTAAATTCCCATTACCCCTATGTCTTCTGATGAAGTAGCTGTACCAATATTATTATCTTTTATTTGCGTACCTGTTGTAAGGAAGGTAGTGGATTTACCAATTGCCCAAATACCATTTTGCACACTATAAACCTGGTTATTCTGGTAAATATTATTACTGTTAGATGATAATGCAAAAGTCTGGGTGGCAGCTATTGCAGCGGTAGGGCCATCGAAAATTCCCATTTGGGTTGTAACACTTGAATTTCCGCCTATCTTACAATTTCTTATCGCAATGTTGGTAGCACTGTCTGTAGCAGATGCAGCAGCTACCCATATTACTCCGTTACCAGTTGTGGCTGTATTGGTATTAACAATTGTCAGGTCTCTTGTAGAAGTAAGATTATTAGAACCATTAATTGTAATATAATCTGCACCGTTTAGTTTAAATATTGAAGTAGTACTGTTACCAGAAATCTGTACTCCGGTAACACCGGTTGCGGGTTTTATAAACAATTGGTTTGCACCACTTGCATATCCGTTTGCCGAAATTGTTAATGGGAATGTTTCGCCTGCACTATAAGAGCCATCTGTTAACGCAAAAGTAACACTACCTACAAGGCAGGAGGCATTATAAGCTGCTATAGCTGCTGTAAGTGTAGCAAAATGACCAACTTCACCCGATACAGTACCTGCCCCTACCGAATAAGTACCTGTAGCTAAAGTATTTTGTATACTGTATGAATTTGGAGTTGTTGGTGGTGTGGTTACTGTATTTACATCTGTTGCCACTAAGCCGATAGCCGGATTAGCAGCTATATTAGGATTAGGATTAACATTATCCTGTGCAATGATATAATAATTCACAACATCATTCACAGCTAAGCCCCCCATATCTGCTGCGGTTATGGTAAAATTCCATGTACCATTAGTAGCCGAACCTGATGCAAGTACTCCCTGACTGCTGTACCATGTACCTCCGGCACCTTTTTTATAATATACTCTTGGCTTATAGGTTGCTGTCATATCAACACCACTTCCATCTGTAATGGTAGCATTTACAACTCTGTCTCCGGTAGAACATGTTCCGTTAAGTGCTGCATGTGTAATTATGGGGGGAGCCACATCTGCACCCAGATCATAAGCACCCATACTTGGTGGGTCATTTCTGGTTGTGCCTAAATAATCATCAGGCACATCACCTAAAACAGTATTGTCGCCCGTACCCAAAACACCCGAGCCGATACCCGGACGTAAATCAATAACTGATTGAAAAGCAGGAGTTACAGATAGCGAAGCAGCATCTTTACCGGTGGCGGCTTGCCAATTGGACAGGGTTGATTGGTCAGCTCCAAGGAAGCCTACAAAACCCGTTGCATTAGTCAAACCGGAAATAGTATAATAATCATTGTTATTAATAGAGGTATAAGCTGTATTGGCAGCAGCAGAATAAATACAATAACTTTTGGAACCAGTTGTAGCACTAGAATTGCCCATAAGGTTGGCAAAAATATTGTTTCTGATATCGAGTGCGGAAGCACCAGTACCTATATATAAGGCAGCAGTAAGGCAAGCAGAACCCTGAATAGAATTCCCAGCCATATAAACACTATTATGATATAATTTAATTCCACCTGCAACAGTTGTAAGGGTTGATACGTTTGCACCAATTGCAATACCTGTAGCAGATGAACCTGTAAAAGAGCTGAAATTACTACCCGAAACCCCATACATCACATTGTTAGATATTGTAAGGTTGCTGCTTGCCATATTTGTACCAACATTAATACCTCTGGCACCCCAGCCTCCTGTAAGGCTATTGTAAACAGAGTCTATTCGGTTGGCCCGAACCTGGGAATTATTATAACCAGCTTCTAACTGAATACCAACAGGAACAGTAGAACTCGCTCCTTTAACTTTTATTATATTCTGATTAATATTTCCATTTAAAATATTTCCTGCACGGATAGCGAACAATCCTATTGAACTAATACTGCTGATATTAAAAATATTATTATTAATAGCAACATTATCATCCCCTGTAGCACTTACTGATGCGTTACCGTTTGCATATACACCGGTAGTAATACCTGTGCTTATATTATTGTTTAGAATGATCACATTGTCATTATCAGAACCTCCAGTTCCCGGGGTACTACCTCCAACAGAAATGCCATACGATTGTCCTGTTGTGATAATGCCAGTTGTAAGGTTCAGGTTTTTAATCGTATTAGCAGTTGCCCCAGCATTGGCACCTAAGCTAATCAAAGAGATATCAGTTGGCGCAGTGGTTGATGAGTTTGTAATAGTCAGATTTCTTGTAGTACCTCCATTGTTACTGCCATCTAAAACAATATAATCTGCCCCGTTTAACTGTATGAGTGCATTACTGGGAACAGCACCAATTATGCTTGCATTAACACCGGTATTTGGTTTAATGGTAAGTATTCTGGTAGCACCTGCGGCCGGATTGGTATTTATGACAATTGGAAAGGTTTCAGCTATGCCACCCGTACCATATAAGGCATCGGTCAAAGCAAAAGTGATATTGCCCCCAATACAATTGGCATTATAGGCAGCTACTGCCGCAGTTAAGGTAGCGTAGTGGCCTGCCTCGCCTCCTATATTTCCTGTACCTACAGAATAAGTACCTGCAGCCAAAGAAGTGAGAATAGTATATGTAGTAGGTGTAGTAGGTGGTGTGCTGAATGCCGGTGGGAATGTAGAAGCCCCTGAAGCCCCGGCGCTTGGAGTAGCACCTACATTTCCATTTAAATCCTGTGCTGTAATATAGAAACTGACTACATCACCCGCTACCGAACCTGTGCCTAAAGAGAAAGAATAGCCATTGCCACTTACCCATGCTGCTTGTGTAGCGGTGTATGCGCCGGCATTTATCTTCCAGTAAATGACAGGTAAGCCTGCTCCTGAAGTAGGAACACCAGATGCATCGGTAATAGTTGCCGAAATAGTACGATTGCCGGGAGTACATGAATTGGACAATGCTGTAAATGATACAGATGGTGGCGTAAGGTCGGCAGGTGTACCCACCAACTCCCATGCACCAATGTCCGGGGTACTAACGTTTCGGACTGTACCAGCATAGTCATCGGTATAAGTGGCTATAGTTATACCACCAGACTCCACCTGAGATGCGGTGCCGGTATTGTATTTTAAGAAGTTTGCATTAGAGCCTGTAGTGGACTGAAACACTACACTTTCCTCAACTGACGCCTGATCTCTGGTAGCATAAAATGCTTTCCAATTTGCAGTTGTGTTCATTGGGTTTGTAATGGTACCCGTACCCTCTACATACGTGAGGTGATTATTGGTACCCGAGGTAGGGTTGCACCAAAAAGCGTTGTTGTTGCTGGTACTGGCATAGTTTGCCGGAACCGTAGCTGCTGTACCTGTTGATCTTCTCAAGACAGCACTTATACCATTGGTGGCCACATTGCTGCCGTTTTGCGCAGGAGTTGAACCATTAAATAACAAATTGTCTCTAACGTCTAATGCAGTAGTGGTACTGCTGTATGAAATACAACTGGTACCAAAAGTAGTAACCGATGAACTGGTTGCATTGAGGTAAACAGAGTTGAAATAAATATTTGTCGTAGAGGTAGCAGTAACACTGATACCGATTACAGCATTTAAACCTGTTGCAGCAGTAGCACGCAAGTCACCTATCAGGTTGTTATAAATAGTGTGTAAAGTACCACCGGTTATATTGATACCGGTAACGATGTTACCTGTAGCACTACCAGCCAAGTCATAGATTTTATTTTTATACACCAAAGTAGGTGTAGTAGCATTGGAACCTGAAATTGTCAATCCAATAACTGTACTGGCTGCACCTGTTGAGGAAAGGGTATTGATGGTATTGCTATAGATGCTGATGTTGGAAGAACTGTTTGCACACGAAATACCCAATACTGCACCACCGGTACCCGAAGAAACCAGGTTATTAATGGTATTATTGTTAATATTGAGAGAGGTGGCCAGGTTAGCAGATGAACCTATAACCATACCACTGATAGCACCCTGACCAGCAATATTGGTAATGGTATTGTTTGCCACATTTGCAGCACCGGCAAAATAACTGATGGTCATACAGGTGACTGTATTGGTACCACCTGTCCAGTTGTTAAAGGTATTTCCGGTAATGGTTTTGGTGGATGTATTTGTACTTAAACCATCGGTACTGCTAAACCCTGTTAATGTTGATGCTCCAGTAACTGTTATGTTTGAAAAGTTGTTATTAGTGTATTGCGCTATAGAGCCATTGTTTGATGATGCTCCTGTAGTTGTTAATATAACTGTACCCGCAACTGTTTTATTGAAGGCGGTAACAACTGAGTTGTTGTTGATAATCATTTGTCCGGTGGCAGCCATTGTAAAACTATGTGCAAGAAAGGTGGTTGTACCTGAAGAAGCCACACTAAGATTGGTAAAAGTATTGTTCTGAACAGTTGTTACAACCCCTGCACCTGTACCACCGGTTGCAGTAATGTAAGTGTGAGCAGCCGTACCATTTACAGAGTGAACCATACCTCTAAAATCATTGCCTTGTATGGTAATGGTAGCATTGGCAGCTACAACACCCGTAGCAGTAATCCCTAATAGAGCACTAGAATGTGCTGCACTGTACGTAATAAAATTGCCGGAAGCATTACCCAATTGGTTGTTGTTGATTTGCAAAGCGGTCTGCACTGCACCGGTATTTTGAATACCTGTTATCGCACCCGTTGTTGCAGTTTGTGTATTACTTCGGATTACATTACTGTTAATAGTAACAGTACCCGCCTGATTAACATTTACAATTCCTGTAAATGCACCCGCTACGGAAGACCCAATAATATTGTTAGAATTGATGTTGACTGTAGCTGTTGCCAATGCAGTTGACATAGCAGCATTGTTAATAGCTATGATAGCACCTGTACTGGTAGCAGTAAATGTGACGGTGTTATTACCAATGGTATTGGTAAATGTTCCGGCAGGCTGTGTAGTGTTATAGGTAGTGAATATACCATTAATAGCAGTGGCAGTAGCTAAAGAAGCACTGGTCATACTATTGTACTGTATGTTGTATCCTGTTTGGTGGTTCATGTAGATAGCCTGTATAGTACCATTGGTACCTACAAACGTAGCAGCAAGCGGGGCAGTATTTGCTCCCCAATTGGTAATGGTATTGGCAGTACCTGCACCGGTGCCGCCTATATCGTTGCTGGCATCCATAAATGTACCGGTACCTACAAACGAAATAGGGGCGGCCACATTGCTGATGGTGTTGCCATACACTTTGTTGTTGCTGTTAGAACCTGCTGCACTCGTTGCCAATGCTGTGGTAGCCGGAGTACCGGCAGCATGTTGTGTATTACTATAAATGGCAAATGAGTGAAAATAGGCCCTGTTCAGGGAAATTGTATTATTTTGAATGGTATTGAATTGCGCCCCGTTTGTTGTGGATGCATACAACAAAGCCACGCCCCACTCGGTCATGGTATTGGTAGCACCTACAGCAGTAACCGTGTTGCCGGCATTTTCCTGCATGGTAAAACCCTGAATGGTGATGTAGTCACCTCCAATAATTTTGAAAATGGCATCAATATTAGAGCCGGTTGCCTGTGGTGTACCGGCAGTAACGGTGTTACTGTTACCTGTAATGGTAAGGGAAAATGACGAAGTTCCGGTAGCAGTTATGCTATATCCGCCAACAGGTGCAGTTTGAGGGTTGGAAGCTGCTACTGAAATCACAGTATTAGCTGTTAAGGTACCAACTGCATTTACAGCAGTAACAGCAAGGGCCAGGGTTCCATAAGAACCAGCAGCATTACCAGTAACAGTTACCTGTGCATTAACATTAGCTACCAAAGCAAAGACAGCAATAAGGAGTAGAACGTAAATTCTCTTCATACTAGGGGATTATTAGGAATGTTATAAAAAATACTCTTAAGCAAATAGCATCAAACTCTTAGAAAATCTCTTCTAGAGGATTTGACTATTTTGGGGATGTGAAAATAGGAAAAAAATTATCCTAAAAAAACTTAAAATTATAAATATTTTAACAGTGGTAATGAAATAAATCATATATAAATATTTGAAATTAATAAAATAATATTTTAAATATTAGTAGGGTTTTTTACAAATAAATAAAAAAGTTATTAATTTAGTATTAATTACTAATCAAAATATATTTGGGATACAGATAAGGTTTTGATTATCTTTTTTTCAACTCTAGCAAAACATCTTCAACAACATTTTGCAAAGTTGAAATTAGTTTTTCTAATCTTTCTGAAGGCTTATTAGCTTCAGCCAATTCTTCTATTTCCCTTATTTCATTTTTTAGTTCAGCTATACCCATATTATCTATAGATGGCTTTAATCTATGGGCTACTTTTTTAATTTTCTCAAAATCGCCTTCACTATAAGCATTTGAAATTTCTAAGACAGAGGCAGGAGTATGTTCTATAAATAGTTGTATCATCCTGTTTACAAAAGACTCTTTTCCCTTTGCTATATCGTACAGTTTTGATAAATTGTATAGTGATTTTTCGGCTGCCTTTACAGGGGGGGGCGGCGGTAGTTCCAATTCTCCTTTACCTAACCAACGCAATATTTTCTGTAAAAACAATTGTTCCTCAAACGGTTTGGAGATATAATCATTCATACCAACATTTATAAACCTAGCATCATCCCCTTTTAAGGCAAAAGCTGTTAAGGCAATTACAGGCAGGGTTTCAGATATACTGTTTCTGATAATTTTTATTGCTTCCATGCCATCCATAACAGGCATCTGTACATCCATCAGTACTACGTCATAGTTATTTGCCTTTATTTTTTCTATTGCCTCTAGCCCATTTTGAGCTTCGTCCACTGTTGCCCCATAACTTTTTAAAATAGTAGAAGCCACAAGTCTGTTCATTTCATTATCATCGGTAACCAATATTCTTTTACCAAAAAGTATGGTAGTATTAATTTTAAAATTATTTTTTTCAGGCAAATCGGCTTCAGTTCCTTTATTTACAGCTATACTAAAAGAAAAAGTAGTTCCCTCGCCTTTTTTACTTTCTACCTCAATAGTACCACCCATTAATTCTACCAATTCTTTGCAAATGCTCATACCTAGACCGGTGCCGCCATGCTTACGGGTTACCGACTCATCTTCCTGTGTAAATTTTTGAAACAGATTTTTTACATACGATTCTTCCATACCTATACCGGTATCCTTTACTTTCACCAGAATTTTTTGAAATTCATTTTCATTTTCAATTACCTCACAACTGATATCAATACTACCCTTCTCAGTAAATTTTATAGCATTGGAAAGAAGATTCAGCAATATCTGATTTATTCTATATGGATCACCTAATAATACAGGATGCAGATGTGTATCAAAATATGAATTAGTTAATTCAAGCCCTTTCTCTTCAGCTTTATGCATCATAACCTGCATAGACCTTCCAACCACAAATTTTGGTTCAAAACCTATTCGTTCCAAGGTAAGCTTTCCTGCTTCTATCTTTGATAAATCAAGAATATCATTTATAATAATTAATAAATTTTCCGCCGCAGAATTGATTACATTCAGGTAAAACTGTTGATGCTCATTAAGTTGGGTCTTGCTTAATTGATTAGCCATGCCCATTATAGCATTCATTGGGGTCCTGATTTCGTGGCTCATATTTGCCAGGAAATTTTGTTTGGACTGTGCCAGTTGGTCCGTTATTTTTTTGGCAACCTTAAGTTCTTTTTCTGCTTTTACCCTATCAGTTATGTCTACTGCAAACCCAATTACATATGGTTCTAAGCCGGGTTCCTCCTTAAGGAAATTATTAAAAAGGGTATAGATTACATTTCCATCTTTGTGTATTACCCTGAATATGCCACTGTAATTTTTTTCTTGTTTTATTTTTTGCAAATAATTGGCATCAAACTGTTCCTTATCCTCTACTGGCATAAAATCAGTTAAGGGGTGCCCTAACATTTCATCATCAGTGTAGCCATATACTTTTCCTACCATTGGGTTTACACTTATAAACCTACCTTCCAAATCATGTGTTGTAACTATTGCAAGGCTGTTATCAATTACATCTCTGTACTTCTTTTCACTTTGCTCTACCTGCTTTTGTATGTTTTTAATATTTGTTATTTCAACGCCATATCCAATTATCATATCTACCTCATTATTTTCATCTAACAAGGGGTACATATTGCGTAAGAAATATTTATAGCTTCCATCTTTTTGTTCAAGTCTTTCCTCCCAGCTTTGCAGCTTTTTTGAGTCCATTATTCTCTTAAAAGTATTTCTTCTTAATTCGAGTAATGTAACAGGCTTGTTCCTGTATTTTATATAATCCTCATCCCTTTTACCAATTATCCACTTCCGAAGTTCAGGATCATTTATTGCTTTAAAGTTGAGGTATTTATAAGTATGATTGTTATCAAACACAGCAATATCAGAGGGTATATTATCCAATATTTTCTCGTAAAAAATTCGTTGCTGCTCAAGCTTAACATCAGCGTTTATTTTTTCTGTGATATCTGTATATACCCAAAGATGTCCATCATATTTATTATCGTTCCAGATTGGAATAAAATCTCTTTGCAAATAACGGCCATCTACAAGTTCTAACTGGTCGGCAATTACCAGCTTTTTATCATTTATAATTTCATCAATTCTGTTTATAAATGCGTCAGGATTTTTAAACAGGTGTTTAGCTTGTGCTGTTGATTGTGAGCAATCTGTTCCTACCAAATGTACCGGATGTACAGGAATACCAAAGATGTCACAAAATTTCTTATTTACAATAGCAATTTGTCTTGACTCGTTTTCTAATAGTACCCCAGAATATAGATTTGTAATGAGGGAGGATAGCCTGCTTGCTGCTGCTTCGAGCTCTTTTTCAATATTCTTTTGTTTTGTAATATCAGTATGTGTACCGATAATTTTAAGTGGAGCACCCTCACTTGTTTTTTCTATAATAACTCCCCGGTCCAGTACCCATTTTACACTACCGTCTTTGTGTATCATTCTATATTCCAAAGAGTGATGGTCTATTTCTTTTGACCTGTATTTTCTATCATTATCCTCTACATTTTTTTTATCGTCTTTGTGTATTGAAGAATACCAAAGACTTGCATTGCTTGTGAATTGATTGAATGAATAACCCAATAAACTATCCTCTTGCTGCGAAAAACTTGTTACTTCAGTATTGAAATCATGCTCCCATACATTGTCCCCGATTTTTTGCAATGCTATTTTCAACCGCTTATCATACTCTCTAAGCTTTTCCTCAATTTCCTTTTCCTGTGTTATATCTTCTTCGATAGCAAAAAAGTTAACTACACTTCCTGACTTGTCAAATATTGGCTGTCCATTAATTCTTAACCAATATCCTTCTCCCGATTTTTTATAATTATAGATTTCGCAGGTAAATGGTTCTTTATTAAGTATCTGCTGCTTCATATAATTTACAGTCTCTTTATCTGTATTTATGCCTTGTAAAAAGCTGCCAGGTTTTTTGCCAATCGCATCTGACAAAGTATAGCCTGTTACATTTTCAAATGCACTATTCACCCACTCTACCTTACCATCTGCGCTTGTAATTATTACAGCATTTCGGGTTTGCTGTATTATAAGTGAAAGCTTTTCGAGTTCTTGCTGATCCTTTTTTTGTTGTGTTATGTCGCGGCCATAAATGTTAATGTATCCTTTATCTATCATTGGGATGCAGGCAAACGAATATTCAACATTGCCCGAACTTGCTTCTATAGTCCAACGCTTTGCTGTAACGTCTATATTATTTGCTACCAATAAAAAGAAATCATCGTTTCTATAGGTTTTCTTATCAAAATCAATAAAATCGAGCAATGCAGCAGCAGGATTGTTTTGCAGTAAATCCCCTTCAAAATTGATACGCATAAGCGGATCAGGATTTTGTGTTGGAAACAAAGCAATATCATGAATTTCTTTGTTTGCCTTTTTGAGTTCATCTTTTTGCTTGTTAACTCTATTAAAGAGTTCCTTCATGTCGGCACTATTGTTTTCCTGCGCTTTTAGTACATGCAAAAGATCCGTCATTGAATCGTGACGGGCAAAATCATTGAGAGATAATTTATTTTTTACTACTTGTTCTATCGAATCCAGCCAGGGAGATCCTATAAATAATAATTGATTTTTTTCAGGCAAATACTCAATTTGACCCCGGAGAACCGTTTGTTGCTCATTGGCACAATGCAATACCAACAATTGATTAGTTAATGCTTTGAGCGTTTCAAAATTTAATTCAGTAATGTGGGGCCTGTTTACTTTATAACTGTCAATAAAGCTTTTACCAATATTGCCGGAATACAGTTTTTCAAGCGATTGCCCACATGATTCAATTATCAATTGCTCATTAAGCAAAATATAAAAAGGAAATATCCTGTTGAAACTTTCTTCCTGAAAGGTAAAATTTAACGGCATGTTTTTGCTACCAGCTTACTTTAAATATTTCATGGTCTTTTCCATCGTTCCTGCTTTCGAGCAAAGTTACTTCTACAGGAGTTTCATACATTTTACCCAGGCCGTACATTAAGCCTCTTACAAATTCCTGCAGACCTTCTCTTTTTGAAAAATAATGTACATGTACACTTCTTTCCTCTTCATGTGTTATCTGAAACTCTGGTGGGGTAAGTTTAGGATACATGAGCATTATACGATTGTGAAACATGGGTAGATTTACTAAAAACTCTCTCAGGTTATGACCACCGGCTTCCATCAATCCCCCATACTTTTCTTTGCCTGTCTTAAGTACCCACCACTCGCCAAATGCACCCAAAACATCCTTTACAGGCATATTCAATTCTTCAGAAACCGCACCAGCTAATTTAAAAGTAATATCATCATCGTATGGTTCGTTGCTTAGGAAATAATCAACATCTACCCCGCTACGCTTTTTTACTGCATCCCATTTATCATCACCAAAATTGGCTCTTACCAAATCTTCTATTGCCCTGTTTACTATACCGTACATCTCTTATTTTTTAATAGAAATAAAACTATTCCATTTTTATTTATAAACATCAATTTTGAGTAGAAAAGGAAAAATTGAATCAATATTATACTAAATGCTTAATTAATTATACTCTGAAACAATATACCGATTTAAAGAACGGGTATTTAAAAATAGTAGATTAAATTAGTTTTCATAAAAAGAGGTTATGGTCATTGTTTGGTTATGCAATTGACATGTACCCCCTTCATTAAAGGGAGATATTTCTCCATAAGAATAAAAACCTGCCATAGGTGTATTTTTACCAAATGTTTTATTAATTGCTTTTACCTCTTCTTCAGTTTTAGATCCCAAAACTAATTTTCGTCCTACACAACTGATTAATAACGAAAAATCAGGGTTTCTTTCTTCGGAATCCTGAGTTTGTTGGGCTGCGGTTGAAGCTGCCATTGTAAGTTTATCAAAATTTGCTTTCATAAAACGCACTTTTGATCCTTCAGGTACATCACCGGCAAAAGTCATACTTTTTTGTTCTTCATCTATAGATAGTATTGTTCTTACTACTGGCTTTTCGGAACCCGGAACAACCACAGATAAAGGAAATAACAGTGCAGAACCCGGCAAATTTTTGGCTTCATCGCCAAGGTATTTTTTATATAGATCTAATGCATTTTGATTTTCAATTTCAAACAATACATTGGCTTCAGATTTTGTAATACGCTTTTCTAAACCAAAAATATCCCATCCACCCTGAGAACCGTGTGTAACATGTAGACTTTTTCCATAAAACCCAATTGCAACTATTTCTCCTTCAGCAGGTTGGCTGTTTAGGCCAACAAGTGTAGATGTAAAATTGTATCCGTCGCCGGCTAAACCACCTGTTAATAATACATTTTTTGGCACAAGAGAAGTTAACCCATTTACCAACTCACTTCCATTTACATTTCTTCCGTCTGAAAATACCAGTATGTATGAAAGATCATCTTTGGGTAGTTTGCTAACTAACGCTATTGCCGCATCATACATATTTTGGAAGTTAGAAATATTTACTGATGCAGAACATATATTAGTATTTTCAAACTCAATAGCAACAGCAACAAATGAATTATCAAGTACTGTATCCTGATAAATTTCTCCTGCAGTACTGCTAAAAGAAATGTCTGCTTTAGGAAATTTTAATTTTACTATATTGTAAATGTGGGGGTCTTGTAATGTTTTCTTTTCTGCAAAACACAATACTAATTGTGCACTTTCTGCAACCGGGGATAGATTCAAAGGGTCACTTACCCATTCAGTATTATTAAACTTGTAAATAGAGGTACGCATCGGAGAGTTTATTTGTAATTGGAATTTAAGATGTTAATGATAGTTCAAAATTGTACCAAAAATAATTTTTAGCTAAACAATTGATTATCAAAACATTGACCGCTCAAAACAAATTAAAATAAACTATCTATCGGATAATTTTTCCACCAGGTGGATTTTTTCCTTCTTGACTATGCTTTATTTAAGGGGAAGTGTATATTCCATCTACACCCTTTACCGGGCTCGGTATTAATAAAATAATGCGCTTTTAAATCATATATTTTTTGATAAATTTCATCAAAACCTAATGATTTTTCATCTTTATTAAGGTCATAACCAACGCCATCATCTGTTAACAATAGGTGCAGTTCATTGTTAGATAAGGTTAACCCCAATAGTACTCTTTTTGCATTTGAATATTTAATGATTACATTAATCATGCATTGCATAGTATCAAATATATTTTTATGACTTTGACCAGAAAGTACATTCTTAAGTCCATTAATATTTAAATTACTGAGTACTGTAAATTTGTCAAGCATCATTAAACTTGTAATGAGCTTTGGTACATCCTCTTCAAGATTATATTCCTTAATCTTTTTGGGTTGTAAACTTTGGCTCAATTTCCTAATCTGAACTATTGCAGAATTGATAGCAGTTTTAGAATCTAACAAGAGTTTTAGTCGGTTCTCTTCATCGTTATAAGCAGATTCTACATATAATCGAGAAACACCGAGCAATTTATCCACATTATCATGAAGCTGTAAAGCTATTTCCCTTCTGATTTTTTCTTGTGCCTCAATTACAGCTTTCAAATGTTTTACCTGATTTTCAGAATCAAATTCATCTGTCACATTTTCAGCAAATTCAATTGCCTGTAACCACTTATCTATGGCCAATGAAATTTTTTCCATATCATTTTCATCTTTAATAATGTAATCAAACGCTCCATTTTTTAGAAATTGAATTGCAATATCCATATCAACCTGACCACTCACAACAACTATGTGAATGTTAGGATTAAATTCCTTGATTTGTAAAAGCAATTCAATTCCTTTTATATCATCCAGATTGTAGTCAAGAAATATAAGGTCTGGATTTTTGTACAGATTAGACAGGAGCTCTTTACCAGATGAAAAGGCAGTAACAGCAGTAAAACCCAGATTGTGGAGATGCTCTTCATACATAGCAAGACAAAAAGGGTCGTCGTCAACAATAAAAATTTTTTTATTTAGATTGGGTTTCATTTTCGTAATTTCAATCTCCCCTATGCCATATTTATGCCGATTTTGTTAAAAAAATAAAATAATTGATAATCAATATGTTATACAAGAATTTACAATCATTATTAAATCCAGAAAACAGAATTTTTCCACTTGGCGGAATATTTTAAGTAAGTATTAATATTTTTTTAATCCAGATCGCCTGCATGCATCATTTTATAAATGGTACTTTTCCCAATTTCAAGCATTTTGGCCGTATATAGGACATCATTGTCGTTTTGCTTTAAATAATACTTAATAATATCACAAGTATGCTTTCGTAAAGATTTTCTTTCTCCAATAAATATATCTTCTTTTTTTACTGATGTAAATGTTATATCATTAGATGTAATAATATTGTTTTCACACATTACTACTGCCAGGTCAATCATAACTTTTAGTTCCCTTACATTGCCCGGAAAATGATACTTCATGAGTTTATCCTTTGCATCCTTATCAAAGTGAATTGAAGGCATTTTATTTTGCTTACAGAAATCATCTGCAAAGTGTTTTGCCAATATTAAAATATCATTACCCCTATCTCTTAGCGGAGGTAATACAATTGGTAAACCCATAATCCTAAAAAAAAGGTCTTCCCTAAAATTTCCTTTTTGAACTTCTTCGTATAAGTTTTTATGTGTGGCTACTATCAGTCTAACATCTAGCATGACTTTTTCATTTCCTCCTACTCTTATCACCTCTCTTTCCTGCAATACACGCAATAATTTGCTTTGCAGGCTCATATCCAATTCTGCTATTTCATCAAGAAATATTGTACCGCCGTTAGCTTCTTCAAATTTGCCGGGTTTACGGGCTACTGCACCTGTAAAAGCACCTTTTTCATGGCCAAACAATTCACTTTCTATCAACTCTTTGGGTATTGCGCCCATGTTTACCGGTACAAAATTTTTCTTTTTTCGATCGCTATTATAATGTATTGCTTTAGCTACAACTTCTTTACCAGTACCTGTTTCACCTGAAATAGAAACATTAATATTGGTTTTTATAGCCTTCTCCATCATCCTTAATACAATGTTCAGGCTTTCACTTTGTCCTATGATGGTTTTATCAAAAGAAAACTTTTGACCCAGTTCTTCCTTCAGGTACTCTACTTCTTTTTTTAGACTTTGTGTCTCACGTATGCGTACTATGCTATTCCAAAGCAAGTCTTTTGTAGCATCATCTTTTACCAGATAGTCACTCACCCCCATTTTTAGTAATTCTACAGCTACTGATATTTTTTCCTGCGAACTGACTACAATTACCGGTACCTGCGGATTAATTTCTCTTATTTTCTGATAGAGCTTATCGCCGGGAATATCAGGCAACGAAAAATCAATAGTTACAATATCGGGCATCAGGTTCATTTTAAGCAGACATTCTTTACCGGTTTCGAAACGGGTAACTCTGTAATCTGGGTTTAAACCCAAATGGTATTCCAATATTTCTCCATACCATGGATCATCTTCTACTATAAATATGTTGAACTCGGTGGATTTCATAAAAAATTAATTAAAATAATAGAATAAATACGTTTTGTGGAATTTTTCCACTTTACGGAAATTAATAGAATGGGTTATTCCTATAACTAATTGAATATCAATTATTTAAATTTTAGGCACTGACTTTGAAATTATTGGCACAAGAAGCAAAAAATAAAGCATTGATAACTTGTAAAACTTGTAATAAAATCAATATTGAATTTTTGATTAACCAAATAAGTCCTGTTTTTGAATCCATATCCACTTTTACATTTTACACTAAAAAAATACTTTAGAAATGAAAACGTAAAAAAACATGAATAGTTATGTAGCGACCTTCAGAATTGTTTCAATTTAATCCTATATCCGTCATCCATGATCCAATATTCTATGACAAAATCAATTTCAAATCCAATTCCAAAACATTCAAAAATCCTATGAAAAAACTTAACTAAATCCAATCCTATGATTACCTGTTAATCCGATATTCTATGCTTTTTAAGATTTTGATGTAGTAGCAAACCATATAATCTGACAAACCCGGTTTTTCCCCCCGATTAATCAAATGTCATTTTTATAGCAAACTGCTGCATTAGATGTACAAAAGGTGAAAGTTTCACTCCCAAAGTGATTCTTCTCACCTTTTTGCATTTAAATAATTTGCACTATTAATTTCAAAAATATTCAAAATAGAATTCAAAAATATAAAATTATGGAAATTGTCCAAAATATAGACTTTTTATGAAATTGAGATTATAATCAGTGTGTAGAAAGTATGACAAACCTTTACATCAGGGTAATTGTTAACTTGCACCCATGTTTATAAAAACAGCCACTTACATTATTTCAAGTCCCGATTTTGAAAATTGTCCACAGCCCGACAGGCCTGAGTATGCATTTATCGGACGAAGCAATGTGGGCAAATCTTCTCTCATTAATATGCTCACCGGTAATGCTAAATTGGCAAAGACTTCAGGTTCGCCGGGCAAGACACAGCTCATCAATCATTTTAATATACAATCCTATAAAGGTGCCGAACCACCTGTAGGTCATAAAAAGCCTGATGAATGGTACATTGTTGACCTTCCGGGCTATGGTTTTGCCAAAGTTTCTCAAACAAGCCGCCGCCGTTGGGAGCAAATGATTGAAAACTATCTTAGAAAAAGAGAAAATCTGGTGCAGGTTTTTGTACTTATAGATAGCAGACATACCCCACAAAAAATTGATCTGGAGTTTTTAGACCAACTTAGAAAATGGGATATACCTTTTACACTTGTATTTACTAAGATTGATAAAGAAAATCAAAAAACTGTTTCTTCTAATATGAAAGCTTTTTTTGAAGCTATGCGTAAAACATGGCAATTTCTACCCCAAAGCTTTTCGAGTAGTGCAATAAAAAATCAGGGCAGGGATAAAATTCTTGATTTTATACAAGAGTGTAATGACAATGTAAAACAGGCTAATCTTGAAAATGAATCAAAATAAACCGGGACAATAATCATTGTATCAAAATTTTCAATTTAACCTGAAATGCAGTGTCAGAAAGCCTTTCAGTCTTGGTGTAACAATGAGTATCCTTCTTAAAAAGAATTATTAACCACAAATTTTGATATTGATTCTTAATGGCAATTAAATTTTATTATTTTTGCAGCCGGATATGCAAATATGGAGGTCGTAGCTCAGTAGGTTAGAGCATCAGATTGTGGTTCTGAGGGTCGTGGGTTCGAAACCCATCGGTCTCCCAAAATAAAAACCTCGTTGTAAAAACAACGGGGTTTTTTTAATATAAAGTTTTTCTTCACTGACGAATAAAACAAAATACCAATGACTTGGGTTCTTATTTTAATTCCTTTTATTTCTGCTTTTATTGGTTGGTTTACAAACTGGATTGCTATAAAAATGCTGTTTCATCCAAGAGTTCCCAAAAAAATATTAGGCATTACATTTCATGGAATATTTCCAAAAAGACAGCAACAATTTGCAATGAAACTGGGCAAACTGGTAAGCAGCGAATTACTTTCATTTGATGATATTGAGAAAAAAATTGCCAACCCACAAAATGTTGAGAAGATTATGCCTGTGCTAGAGGCTCATATTGATACATTTCTCAAAGAAAAATTAACAGCTCAAATACCTATGCTTGCTATGTTTGTGGGCGAAAAGACGATTGCACAAGTGAAAGGTGTATTTATGACTGAATTGCAGGAACTTTTTCCGGTATTAATGAAACAGTATATGAACACCCTGCAAAATGAATTGGATCTGGAGCAGATAGTTACCGAGAAGGTAGGAAAGTTTTCAAGCGACAAACTTGAGGAAATCCTGAATCAAATTATGTCAACGGAATTTAGGTTTGTAGAAATAATAGGGGGTGTATTGGGCTTTTTAATAGGAATTGTACAAGTATTATTAACTCTACTAACCAAATAAAATTGTCTTCAAAATTCAAGGAAAGAGTAAATATCTCTTTCAACTAAACTTTATCAATACAGGATTGTCTTACAGCTTCAAATCTTAATTCTATACCGGAGGTTTAATTTTTGATAACTTTAATCCGCAGTATAGAAATAGAGTTGAAATCCATCTACCGATATTTTCTATCCGTTCATCCTATTTTAACATCCGGTTTATTGTTGATGTTAGAACTTCGAACTAATAAATAATTTAAATGAGAAAAATTCTTACAGCTATTGTTCTTTTAATTACCATTGGAGCCTCGGCGCAAATGCCCGGTATGGGACGTATGGGGGGCGGAAATATGAATATTGGACATTTCTATGGCAAAATAGTCGATAGCGCCACCGGAAAAGGTGTAGAAGGTGTAACGCTGCAACTTACAGGTAGCCGTTTTGACACGGTTAAAAAGAAAATGATAACTGGTATTCTTACAACTGTACTAACAGAACCCAATGGTGATTTTAGTTTAGACAACCTTTCGGTAATGGGCAGTTTTACCTTAAAAATATCTACAGTTGGATATAAACAAAAGGAGCAAAAATTATCTTTTGGTCTTAAGGTGCCACAAGGTGGTGCCGGAGAAGGCAGCCGTGAGCAAATGCTGAATATGGTAGATAAAGACCTGGGTAATATTAAGATTCAATCAACAGTTGCAGATCTTGGTAATGTGACTGTGACAGCAAATAAAGCACTGTTTGAAATGGGTGTTGACAGAAAAATATTTAATGTAGATAAAAATCTCAACAGCACCGGGCAAACTGCTACAGAGATTATGAAAAGCATACCCACACTTAGTGTTGATATAGATGGCAATGTGACCATGCGTAATGCTACACCACAGTTATTTCTGGACGGCCGACCTACTACAATGACAATGGATCAAATTCCTGCAGATATAATTGATAAAGTAGAACTTATAACTAATCCTTCAGCAAAATTTGATGCTTCGGGTGGTAATGCGGGCATCATAAATATTGTTTTGAAGAAAAACAGAAAAACCGGATACAATGGTGGTGTACGTGCAGGCGTAGATAGCCGTGGAAAAATAAATCTTGGCGGCGATATTAACCTACGTCAAAATAAAATCAACTTGTTTTTGGTGGGGATGTACAATGAACGGAAATCAATTTCCAATACCTTTAACGATAGAATAAATATTGATAAGGGAACACCATTTAGCCAGATTTATCAAACCGGCAACCCGATAAACAACGGCTATTTTGCATTTTTGAGAGGAGGATTCGACTACCTGATTGATAACAGAAATACCATTACTGTTGCTGCCAATTACAACAAGGGTCAGTTTAAATCTAACGATAACCAACGTGTAGATTCCTTATTAATAGCCAACCCTTCATTTAATAAAGTATTGCAAAACAGTGTGGGCAATTTCAAAAACCTTGGAAGCCAGTTAAGCTTTAAACACATTTTTGCCGAGGCAGGGCATGAACTTACTGCCGATGCTAATTACAACTCCAGCAATAACGACAATAGCAGCTACATAAATACACTTACATACAAATCTTTGTACGAAAGAAAAGGTCCTGCAATCAATCAACAATCGCTTGGGGGTGGTACTACAAAAAACTATATTTTTCAAACGGATTATGCCAATCCTATAACAGAAAATCAAAAGCTGGAACTGGGTGGCAGACTTGCTATCCGCGATTTTGAAAATACCAACAATCAATATTTCAAAAACCCATTTACGAATAAATTTGTATTGATGAATGCATTAAGCAGCAACTACAGTTATACTGACAAAGTTTACGCTGCTTATATAACCTATAGTATAAAAGTAAAAAAATGGAGTTACCAATTTGGGCTTCGTGCAGAAAGCTCAACGTATGATGGCAATATCATCCGCACCAACAGGCAAGGACAGGATTCTCTTTCTAATTTCAAAGTGGACTTTCCTGTACAGTTGTTTCCAAGTGCTTTTATCACTTATAAAATGTCTGATAAAGAAGACATACAAGCAAATTATTCCAGAAGAATCAATCGCCCTAACTTTTTTCAGTTAATGCCTTTTATAGATTACAGCGATCCTTACAATTTAAGTGTAGGCAATGCCGGACTACAGCCGGAGTTCACCAACTCATTTGAAATTTCTTACAGCAACAATTATAAAAAAGGATCAAACTTTTTGGCAAGTACATACTTTAAACACAATAACAATCTTATCACCCGTTTACAGTATCCTGACGCTAATCCTGACGATGCACACTTCTATTCTTCAGCTGATAGCGTACTAATCAACAGTTATGTAAATGCCAACAGCAGTATGACTTATGGTCTGGAACTAACCAATAAAATGCCCATGACTAAGTGGTGGGAAATGATGCTGAATGTAAACCTCTTCAATTCTGAAATAAAGGTTGATGAGACTACCAAACAGGCGGCAATAAGCAATCAAAGAGTAAGCTGGTTTGCAAAGACCAACAACACCATTAAGTTTCTTAAAACCTGGTCAGTACAGCTATCAGGTGAGTACTATGCTAAAACAGTATTGCCACAGGAAGGTGGCCGTGGTGGCGGATTTGGCGGACGTGGAGGTGGAGGTATGATGTTTGGCGGTGGGCCTCAGGCTGCGGCGCAAGGTTATATAAATCCCCGTTATGCTTTTGACATAGCGATACGTAAAGACTGGACCTGGAAGGGAGGCAACAGTGCCTCGCTTACATTAAGTATGAATGATTTTTTAAGAACTCAATTATACAGCACTTATTCAGAATCTCCTTACCTGATGCAGACTTCACAAAGAAGAAGGGACCCACAGGTATTAAGGCTTAATTTCAGTTATCGTTTTGGTAAGTTTGACATCAATCTTTTCAAACGTAAAAGTATGAAAGACGTGGGTGGTGGAACGGATATGATTATTGGAGGTTAAATATTTTTTAGGGTTAAGGGTTAAAAGGGGGGAGTGCCTAAAAAGCACTCCCTTATTTTATCATAAGTTATCAGGGTATTACAGCAAACAGAATTGCAAGGATTATTATTGCCAAAATAATCCCGAAAACACCGAAACCTATCCAAGCCCATTTTCTAAAATTCCTGTCTTTTGATGTATAACAAATTAAAACGCCAAATAATCCAAAATAAAATCCTAACAAGAATCCCCAAATATTAAATCCGGTTCCGTCATTATTCCCTTTCATCATTTTTTTAAACCCTGACTTTAATGTTTTGAAAGAAAGTCTATCAATGAGGTTCATTTTCTTTCCAGTCATTTTTTCGTAGTCTTTCACAGACATTTCTGAAACCATTTTCATAACAGCAAGTTCCTGTTGCTTCTTAATTTTTGCTGCAATTTCCACTGCTGCTGTAGCTGAATCTACAGGTACAAAAGATGCCTTTGCCAAATTATGGTTTAATAAAATAATTAATCCTAATAACAGTTTTCTCATCATTATTTTTTTAAAAAATTCAATATAAATAAAATATAGCACATTTTAATAACTATGACATCATAATAAACAACTCTTAAATTTTGCACTTACATCATTAATAAAGGATGCAATATTATTAAGTAACAAACCTCAAATTGTTCCAGGGAAAACAAAATCAACGATATACTTTAATCACTAATTCAATTAATCATCTAACATAAACCCAACATTTTCTAATACCTTTATAAACTTCAAACCCACTCTTAATATGAAATTATTTTTAGTTTGTATTGCGATTACAACAATTTTCTTTGTTGCTTGTGTACCCAATGAAAATCAGCAAAAATTAATAGGTAAGTGGGCGGGGGTTGAATGGTTGGTCAATGATAAACCGTCGGGCCTTAATGCTCAAAGTACTTTTTTCAGTTTTGACGATAAAGGTGCTTATACCTATGAATACCTTGGCAACAAAGAAAAAGGAACTTACAAAGTAGAAAATGAAATGCTGTTTACCACTCCTGAAAATCAACAGGAGATGATGGTAAAAATTGCAAAGCTTACCAAAGACACACTCATATTTGATATGAACCGGGGTGGTCAGGCCGAAATGCTAACGCTGATAAGAAAGTAAGTAAACTGATTGCTTTTATAAATCTATTTCGTTTATTAACCTCCACTCCTTCCCTCTAACATAGGGACAAATGAAAAGTTATCGAACTTTTCTTCAGTGTAACTCCCATCAGCCTGCTTGGTAAGGCGCAGCATTTGTTGATGTTCGCCATTGTCAACAGGTATTACCATATAGCCACCGGTCTTAAGTTGTTCAATTAATTTAGGAGGAATAAATGGTGCTGCTGCAGTGATGATAATTTTATCAAAAGGTGCATAAGTAGGCAACCCCTGAAAACCATCGCCATAAAAAAATTTGATGTTGGGGTATTTGCTTTTAAAGATGAAATCTTTGTTGAGGTCGTAAAGCTTTTTTTGTCTTTCAATGGTGAAAACTTTAGCATTCATTTCAGCCAAAACACTTGCCTGGTAAACACTACCGGTTCCTATTTCCAATACCTTCTGATAAGGTTTTATCTCAAGTAATTGTGTTTGATAAGCTACAGTATAGGGTTGAGATATAGTCTGCCCTTCACCAATGGGAAAAGCACGGTCTTCGTAGGCTATTTTATCAAAGGCCGAATCCAAAAAGAAATGGCGTGGAATGTTGTTGATGGCTGTTAACACGTTTTCATCTGTTATTCCTTTATCCCGCAACACCTGCACTAACTTTTTGCGCATGCCCATGTGTTGGTAACTGTCTGTATAAGTCCGCTTTTGCTTTGTATCTGTCATATCAGCGCCAAATTTACAAAATGGGGAGGTGAATTTGATTTTTTCCTTTCTCACAACGATCACAAAGAAAAACAACGGGACAAAGCTTACGTTGTGTTCTTCGTATTCGTTGCATCGTTGTGTGAAATTCTTGTTCCTCAAAAAAAACGGGACAAAGCCTACGTTGTGTTCTTCGTATTCTTTGTCCCGTTGTGTGAAATTTTACCTCGTTTATCTAAGGTTCATTTCTTTCTCTATTGTTGCTATTTTAACATCCAAACCTTCCATTGTTTCATAAAACTTATCAGCACTTTCCAGCTTCGTTTTTACGCTGAAATAGAATTTTATCTTAGGCTCTGTACCACTTGGCCTGGCTGATATTTTAGATCCATCTTCCAACACAAATTGTAAGACATTACTCTTTGGCAATTTTATTTCCCAACTGTTACCGTCTTTTAAATTCTTACCCACCTGCATTTGGTAATCGAGCAATTCAACCACAGGTACACCATCAATAACTGTCGGTGGATTTTCCCTGTAGCCCTGCATCATTTCAGCAATTTCTTCAGCACCTCTCATACCTTTTTTGGTTATAGAAATAAGACTTTCTTTATACAATCCGTGCTGCACATACAAGTCAATCAGCTTTTCGAACAAGCTACGGCCTTTGTCTTTTTCGTATGCTGCCATTTCGCATAATAAAGCAACTGCAGAGATTGCATCCTTGTCACGTATCTTATCGCCAATCATCAGTCCATAACTTTCTTCTCCACCTATAATGTAGTTTTCCTTGCCTTCTTTTTCAGTCATCAGTTCTGCTATCCATTTAAAACCGGTCAACACATTGTAACAGGTAATACCATTTGCAGCCGCCAAATCATCTATCAGGTTAGTGGTTACAATGGTTTTCACCACCATATCGTTGGGTTTAGAAATACCCTTTGCCTTACGGGCTTCTATCATGTAGTTAAAAGCAAGAACAGCAGTTTGATTACCATTCATCAGCACCCATTCGCCTTTTGTATTTTTTATGGCAATACCCACCCTGTCGCTGTCCGGGTCTGTACCCAGTAATATTTCAGCATCCATTTCTTTGGCTTTTTTCAAGCCGATACTCATAGCTTCAGCTTCCTCCGGGTTAGGATAAATTACTGTTGGAAAATTACCATCGGGTGTAGCCTGTTCTTCAACAATGGTTACATTAGTAAATCCAAAACGCTTTAGCACCTGCGGCATCAGCATAATACCCGAACCGTGAATCGGCGTATAAACAATCTTCAAATCATTCTGCCTTTCTATTGCTTCGGGATAAATGCTTAACCCTTTTACCATTTCAATAAAGGCATCGTCCATGTCTTTTCCAAGCATAGAAATATTGGCTTCGCCACCACTCCATTTTACATCATCAACGCTGCTGATAGCATCTACCTCTTTTATTACATTTTTATCGTGAGGTGGCACCAATTGTCCACCATCGTTCCAGTAGGCTTTGTAGCCATTGTACTCCTTAGGATTGTGAGAAGCAGTACAAACCACCCCTGCCTGACAGCCCAAATGACGCACAGCAAATGACAACTCCGGCGTTGGACGCAATGCCTCAAATAAGTACACTTTCAAGCCATTAGCAGCAAATACATTCGCTACAGTCTCGGCAAAAAAACGGCTGTTGTTGCGGCAATCGTGGGCTATCGCAACTTTTATTTCCGCATTGCCATGCACTTTTTTCAGGTAGTTTGCAAAGCCTTGCGTGGCCATGCCTACCGTGTATTTATTCATCCGGTTGGTACCCACACCCATAATGCCCCTAAGTCCACCTGTACCAAACTCGAGGTTACGGTAAAATGCATCTGTTAGCTCATCACCACCGGCGGCCTGCATTTTCTTTATTTCAGCTTTTGTGGCCTCATCGTAGTTACCATTCAGCCATACATTTACTTTGTCATTGATAGCAGCATCCATGTTTTTCCTATTTGGTTTTTTATAAAATTATTATTCGGTTACAAACATTTTATCCCTGATTAATCATCGTTGCAGCTTGCCCCGTCCAAGGGCGGGGTCGCAATACATTCATCGGCATTACTACTATGTTGCTTTTACCACTATTTTTATTTAAGTACTACCATGTCGCATAGACACAAAGTTTTAGTGCAACTTAGTGACTTTGTACCTAAGTGGTTCAATAGTTCAATCAGCAAGTTTAAGAATTTTTAATGACTCCGGACAAAAACCATTTTGCTTAAACTTTTGTAGTTTTACTTCATGGAAACTTTAGTTGAAAAAAAGAAATACACTTACGAGGAATATTTGCAACTGGAAAAGCAAACAGATGCACGATATGAGTTTTGGAACGGTGAAATCTTTGCTATGGCAGGGGGTACTAAAAATCATAATGAAATAGCTGGCAATATACATTTTTATTTACGTGATAATTTCAGGCCAAAAGGGTGTAGAATATTTGCCGAAGGCGTGAAACTGGAACTTCAAAAAAACCAATATTACGTTTACCCCGATGTACTGCTTACCTGCGATCCTACGGATAATGATGAGTATTTTGTAACTAGCCCCACTTTACTCGTAGAAGTACTTTCGCCTGGAACTGAAGCATACGACCGCTCTGTAAAACTTGCTCAATACCGTAAAATAAAGTCACTTCGATATTATTTGCTCGTTTCGCAATCCCTGCCATTTGTGGAAATTTTTGCAAGGACAAATGAAAACGAACTATTTACTTACGATGTAGCAGAAGGTATGGAAGCGATTATACAAATGCCTGCACTAAACTTTGCTTTGTCTCTGGGTAAAATATATGAATACATTGAGTTTCAGTCTTTGTAATTTATATTAAACCACCAATGTACCAAGTTCTCAGACTAACACTAAAGCTTACTGCATCTTCTTGTCTTTGGGCCCTTGTTGTTCATTAGCTCAATCAGCAAGTTTAAGAATTTTTAACGACTAAAACCTTTTCTGCAAAACCCTTGTACCTATTATTGCCGTAGGTTTGGCAAATAATTCATGAAAGGTATTGTTTTCACCATATTATTATTTTCACTTTCACTACCCGTCTTTTCACAAAATGTGAAGGATAGTATTATACATGAAAGCTACCTTACACCGCTTACTCCGGCAAGAACCGAAAATAAGAAACGCATAAAACTCGTAACTATTGCCAATGCAGTAGGTTACGGCGGTTCTTTGGCCGGATTTTACTCGGCTTGGTACAGCAATTATCCTCAAAGCAGTTTTCATTTTTTTGACGACAATAATGAATGGAAACAGGTAGATAAGGTAGGTCATGCATACGGCGGATATATATCCTGCTATGGCACTACCGAAATGTGGAAGTGGGCCGGAATAAAGCAAAGAAAAGCGGCGGTACTTGGCACAGTAAGCGCATTTGCCTATGAAAGTGTCATAGAAACCCTTGATGGTTTTAGTGCCGAGTGGGGGTGGAGTTGGGGCGACATAGGTGCAAACGTATTTGGAAGCGGATTATTTCTTGGTCAGGAGTTGGCATGGAGCGAACAGCGCATTAAATTCAAGTTTTCTTTTCATAAAAAAGATTATAGTGCAGCCGATCTTAATAAGCGGGCAAACTACCTCTATGGCAACACCTTGCAGGAACGCCTCATAAAAGATTACAACAGCCAAACCTATTGGCTAAGCGCCAACCTAAAATCTTTTATGCCCAAAAGCAACCTGCCGCCTTGGCTCAATGTAGCCTTTGGTTATGGTGCAGATGGTATGTTTGGTGCAGTTGAAAATTACGGGAAAGACAAAGAAGGTAATGTATTTGATAGGAGAGACATAGACAGATACCGCCAATATTACATTTCGCCAGACATTGACCTTACAAAAATTAAAACCAACAGCAAGTTTCTCAAGCTTACACTTGGTTTCCTAAATGCTTTCAAGTTTCCGATGCCTTCTTTGGAGTATAATAGCAAAGGAAAGTTTGCGTTTCATTTGCTGCATTTTTAGATAAGGAACGCAGATTGTTATGATGGTTAGGATTTAATAAGGAGTCTACACTACCCTAATTAAAAATGCGCTATTTCCAAAATTTTCACATTGTCCGCTGCTTCATTGCCTCGTACAAAATCATTCCGGCTGCAACTGATACGTTCAGGCTTTCAAAATCACCTTTCATGGGGATTTTAAATTGCTCATCGCAAATTTTCATGAGGGCAGGGTAAATGCCCTTGTCTTCGCTGCCCAATACTATGGCGCAGGGTTCGGAAAGATTGATGTTGAACAGATTTTCTTTCGCAGTCATTTCGCTGGCAAAAACTTTTATACCGTTTAGGTGCAGGTCATCAACTGTTTTCATAAGGCTGTTGACCCGGCAAATTGCAATTTGTTCTAAAGCACCGGCAGAGGTTGCTATTGCATCTTCGTTTAAAGCCCCAACGCCCTTGTCGGGGATAATGATAGCATGAACACCTGTACACAATGCAGTTCGGGCAAGAGCGCCAATGTTTCTTACGTCGGTGATGCCGTCTAATATTAATAGCAGAGGTACTTCGCCTTTTTCTACTACAAATGATATGACGGATTGCAAATCCTGGTATTGTACTTTAGAAATCACCGCCACACAACCTTCGTGATTACTCACATTATAGCTGTTCAGCTTATCCACCGGCACCTTATTGATGGGAACACCGAGCTTTTCTGCAAGGTTTTTTATAGTATCAACTGTTTCTCCATGTACAGTGCTTACTAAATATATTCTGTCTAATTGTTTTCCCTCTTCCAAAGCCTGTATTACTTTGGCACGTCCTACAATCAGGGTATTTTTTTTAGGTCTTGGTTTGTGTTGCTGATTACGATAATTCATATTGGCAAAGTAAGTTTGAATTTGGCATTTTTAGAGTATGAATTTGCAGGTATTTCAATTTTTGCTTTGCACATGAGCAAAACACGGAAATAGCTACATAGATATCCAACTGATGACCGGACTGCGATCCCGATTTTGGTTCGGGACAAGCTGCCACAAATGCTTCTATGGAATTCAAATGCCGGAGTCAAAAAAAAAGCCTTTGCTGTTTTAATGCAAAGGCTTTCGTTTTATTTTAATTGTCTATTTAAGACCAAACACTTTCTTTACTTCTTTTACAGCATCTAATTTTTCCCAGGTAAAGAGTTCCACTTTCACTTTCTTTATTTTACCGTATGGATCTTTGAATTCTTTTGTTACTACTTCGTTTTTGCGGCCCATGTGTCCGTATGCAGCAGTTTCGCTGTACATAGGAGTACGCAATTTCAACCTTTGCTCTATAAAGTAAGGTCTCATATCGAAGCAAGGCATTTGCATAATTTTTTCAGCAATCTGACCATCGGTCATATCTACTTTGGCAGTACCGTAAGTTACAACATTGATAGAGGTTGGCTGTGCTACTCCAATAGCATAAGAAACCTGTACCAAAACTTCGCTGCACAAACCAGCTGCAACAAGATTCTTGGCAATGTGACGGGTTGCATACGCTGCACTTCTGTCCACTTTACTTGGGTCTTTTCCGCTGAATGCGCCACCACCGTGTGCTCCTTTACCACCGTAGGTATCCACAATTATTTTACGGCCTGTTAAACCGGTATCGCCGTGTGGGCCACCGATTACAAACTTTCCGGTTGGGTTAATGTGGTACTTTATCTTGTTATTGAAAAGGTGTGCATATTTAGGATATTTCGCTTTTACACGAGGTATCAATATGCTAACAATGTCTTTGTTTATTTTGGCCAACATTGCTTCATCGGCAGCAAAGTCATCGTGCTGTGTAGATACAACAATAGCATCTATTCTTGATGGTACGTTGTTGTCATCGTATTCTAAAGTTACCTGGCTTTTGGCATCAGGTCTTAGATATTTAATTTGTTTGTTTTCTCTTCTAAGTGCAGCAAGTTCTTCTAATAATTTGTGTGCAAGATTCAATGCAAGTGGCATATAATCTTCAGTTTCGTTGGTTGCATAACCAAACATCATACCCTGGTCACCGGCACCTTGTTCTTCTTTTTTCTTCCTGTCAACACCCTGGTTAATATCGCCTGATTGCTCATGGATTGCAGATAATATACCGCAACTGTTGGCTTCAAACATATACTCACTTTTGGTGTATCCTATTTTACGGATAACGCCACGTGCAATTTCCTGTACATCCAGGTAGGCACGACTTTTAACCTCACCTGCTAGTACAACCTGACCGGTTGTAACCAATGTTTCGCATGCAACTTTACTTTCTGCATCAAATGCAAGAAAATTGTCAATAAGCGCATCACTAATTTGATCCGCTACTTTATCAGGATGTCCTTCAGATACACTTTCAGAAGTAAATAAATAGGGCATAATGGGGGAAAATTTATTTTTTTAAGAGTTGCAAATATAGGGGAGAAAAGTATTTACCTAAAGTTTTGAATAAATAATACGTAACCTCATTCTATATGGTGCTGTTGCTGCACCTGCCCCTCCTCCGCCAAGTACTACCCTACCATCTGCTGCATTATTTGCAGCACTCGGTATTATGTAATAAATACCCCCGTAAAAACTGGTAGGATATGGAGAAGTGTAATATATAGAATCGTTGGTAGGCGCAGATAAACGCAACGTAAATACAGAATCTTTTCTGGTAACTATGCCCTGCACATATCTTGTCAGATCAAAATTGTAGGCTTTTACAGTTTCTGCTCCTATTGTACGGTTGTAAGGATATCCGCCAAAAGTGGCAAAATTGTCCTGACCCCCACTGACCAACAAGTCATTGGGAACATTTCTTTTGAATTTATTGGTACTATCGAACCTGCTTAACAACAAGAAATTTGGAACAGAAAACTTTTTAACCATAGGATCCGTTTCGGGTACCTGCAAGGCAACTAACTCCGCCCTGTGAATAATTGCGTTTGGAAAATTAGCAAGTGCTGGTGTCTTAATAGTTGCAAAAGTACCCGGCGTGGTCTGCAGGTAAAGCTTATCATCGTTTACATTACTTGCAAAGTTAGCCTCTGCCACTGAACCAGTTCTATCCCGGTGAATGTAGTTTGCACTGGCTGAAATTTGTGTAAACTGACCCGGGCTAAATCTGAAATAGCTCACTTCGTTGGTTCTTGCTAAAGCTGTATCTTTTTTCCTATAGTTGTAGAATAATGCCAGTTTAGTATTGCTATCCAAGAGGTTAATGCGTATTAATGCATTACCATCAGATGAAGAGGACGGCCTTACAACAAAACCCTTAAAACGCTTCCTAAAAAGTGTATCATCGTCATAAGCACCACTCTTATCTGAGGATGTATCAAATGTCTTGATCAATTTGCGGGCAAAAGCTGTATCTAATGGGATCCTGATTTGATTTTTTGCATTTTCAAATCCATAATTCACGGTATTAGCTAAACTGTCTGGATAAATAGTCTTTTTACCCAGCCTTGGGCCTTCGGTAAAGGTTTTACTTACGGGATAGATAGTGTAGGGCTCAAGAAGAGTATCGTTAACCTCATAAACTTCCCAATCTTGTGGAATACGTGAAATTGTACTATCGCCAAAAATTCCTCTATAACTCAATATTAGTACTGCACTATCGGGTCTCAATGATGTATCAGCGGGAAAAGTATATTTGTAGTAAGTAGGTTTTAATTCAAAATAACATCTTGCTTCTGTTTTTCCAAAAACAGGGTCATGCTTAATAACACCAATAACGTGATCGTCACTTTTATAAAATTTAGCATCCTTACCTAAGGAGTCTAAATAAGTGTTGGTATATACGTCTAATGTAGTATCAAAAGTATTTACCCCATCTACAGGGGGAATGAGACCAGAACCAAGTGTAGTTGATTCAATTTTGGTGCAAGCTGCAATAGTAAAAACAATAGCTGCAGCTATTAAAATAAACTTACGCATCCGGAGTGAAACAGGTTAAATTATAAGGTAAAATTACTAAGGGGCAAGGTCGTTATACAATTCCAAATACTCTGTTAAATCAGTATCCCAGCCCTTGAAGGGAATGACTTTTTTACCTTTTACTTTAGAAAATTCCGTTACAAGTTTTTTGTCAACGGTATCAGAACCAAAAGTGATAGCATCGGCATAAGTGGCACCACCTCTCTGTAAAGCAATGTTAGTTCCTTCCTTAAAAACCTCCATATCTTTTTCTTTCAAAGAATTATGGATGATGGCTTTCTTGTAAAAATCATCACTAAGCTTATCGTCAAAAGTGGAACTATTGAGTGTATAAACTACTTTGCCATTGGCAAATACAGGTTCTTTTTTATAAATTGTTTTCAGGTATTGTGGTATCAAACCTGTCATCCAACCACTGCAATGGATTACGTCAGGAGGCCAGCCAAATTTTTTGACGGTTTCCAAAGCTCCTTTGCAGAAAAATATGGTTCTTAAATCATTGTCATCGTACCACTTTTCATCTTCGTCGTTAAAAACAAATTTTCTTTTGAAAAAATCTTCATTATCCAAAAAATAAACCTGTAAACGGGCATTGGGCAATGAGGCCACTTTAATCTGAAGCGGGTAATCGTCATTATCTACACTTACGTTTATACCAGACAATCTTACCACTTCGTGCAGGCGGTGCCTTCTTTCATTGATTATACCAAATCTCGGCATTATGCACCTTACCTCCAAACCAGCATCGTTACTTTTTATTGCCAGCTTGTTCACTATTTCTGCAAATTCTGTCAGCTCAAGATATGGCGACATTTCGTTGGCAATAAATAAAATTCTTTTCTTTGTTGACATTATTCCGGTTGGTTTACTTTGATGAAACCCTTTAGAAAAAGAGTTGGCAAAGTTAATAAAAAATTATCAAAACAGCCTATATAAAGCACCTTTGCCCACCTAACCCATTGACATGAAGCTATTTAAGCAAACCGCAGACTTACATTTATACCTCTCAAAAAACTCTTTACACGCAAAAACGAAAGGTTTCGTTCCAACTATGGGAGCATTGCATCAGGGGCATATTTCGCTGTTGGAATTAAGCAAAAAACAATGCGATATTACCATTTGCAGCATTTTTGTAAATCCTACCCAATTTAACAACAAAAAGGATTTTGAAAACTATCCCATTACCATAGGAAATGATATACTATTGCTGGAGAAAGCGGGTTGCGATATTCTGTTTTTGCCACAGGCAGTAGAAATTTACCCGCAGGGAACTGACGACCTTCCACATTATGATTTGGGTAACCTTGAAAATGTGTTAGAGGGCAGTTACAGACCCGGACACTTTCAGGGGGTGTGCCAGGTAGTTCATAAATTACTCAACATTGTTTTGCCCGATTTCCTGTTTCTGGGTCAGAAAGATTTTCAACAATGCATGGTTTTAAAAAGGCTAATTGAAATTATTCAGAGCCCAATTCAACTCATTTTAGGTGAAACACTAAGAGAAAATAGCGGATTGGCAATGAGTAGTCGCAACCAAAGGCTTACAGAAAGTCAAAAGCAAGAGGCTGTAGCCATTTACCAAATGCTTACATACATAAAACAAAATATTCACGCAATACATCCCAATGAGTTGTGCGCTTATGCAACGCAATTTCTTTTATCACAGGGATTTAATAAAGTGGACTATGTAGCTATTGCCGAGCCATCTGACTTATCTCAAATTAAAACAATAAATAATAAAAATGTAGTAGCCCTGATAGCTGCTTTTATTGGTGAGGTTAGATTAATAGACAATATGATAGTGAATTAATTGAAAATTTTCTATTTCAATTTTATATAAAATAAATCCGATTCTGTACAAAACCATTTTTTTAAAAAATAGATAAGCGGAATCCAAAATTCCTTTTGCCATGCAATATGTTATATTGCGAAAGGAAAACACCCCCCATGAAAAAAAAAATACTAAACTTATTAAAATACCTGTCATTTTTGGGGGTGGGCTTATTTTTGGTTTGGTGGAGTTTGCATCAAATACCGGCAGATAAATGGGAAGATTTTAAAAGAGTTTTCAAAACTGCAAATTACTGGCTTTTCATACCTGTTTTCTTTATCCTTTCTGCAAGCCATGTATTAAGGGCATTGCGATGGAAAATGCTAATATATCCAATGGGCTTTAACCCATCTTTTCCCAATACATTTTTTGCAGTAATGATTGGTTACCTGGCCAACCTGGCAATACCTCGATTGGGTGAGGTTTTAAAATGTACCATTTTGGCTAAATATGAACATGTACCTGCAGACAAACTGATAGGTACAATTGTAGCCGAAAGGGCCTTTGATGTGTTGTGCCTGCTCCTGATTTTTGTTGCTGCTTTTACACTTCAGTTTGATATCATTGGCGAATATGGAATGAATCTTCTAAAAAGTGTTTTTCTTGATAAAGCCGGATCATTTGATTTAAAAAAATTGATGATTACCGGTGGCATTTTATTGGTGGTGATAGTTATTATAAGAATGCTGCTAAGAAAGTACGATCAGATAAAAATTGTACATAAAATACATGCTGTTTTCAGTGGCATTTTACAAGGTCTTTTAAGTGTTAAAGACATGAAACATAAATGGCAGTTCATCTTTTGCAGTATAGGTATATGGGCATTATACTTATTGGGTACCTGGGTGGGGTTTTATGGCACCACAGGTACCGCAGGCCTGCCTTTTGAAGCTGCAGTTTCTGCTTTGGCTTTTGCAAGTATTGGCATGATACTTACTCCCGGCGGTATTGGTGCCTATGCTTTTTTTATGGCAAAGATTTTACAGCAAAACGGGATTAGTTTTGAGATAGGGTTTGCCAATGGAACTATGCAATGGTTTGCTCAATTCATCATCATTATAATAGTGGGTTTTCTAAGCCTTAGTATTTTGCCATGGTACAATAAAAAAAACTACAAACATGAAGCAGTCACAAGTAATCCCTGAAAAAATATACAGCCGTGAAGAATTGGTAAAAGCAGTAGCACGGTGGCGGCTATTAAGCAAGAAAATCGTATTTACAAATGGCTGCTTTGACATACTGCATTCAGGTCATATTTCATCGCTAAGTGAAGCTGCTAAAGAGGCTGATATTTTAATTGTTGGATTAAATACAGATAAAAGCACCAAACGCCTTAAAGGCGAAGGGCGACCTGTAAATGATGAAAACAGCAGGGCACTTATAATGGCAAGTCTGGCTATAGTAGATGCAGTTACATTGTTTGATGAAGACACACCGCTTGAATTAATAAAAGCAATTTTACCTGATGTTTTGGTAAAGGGTGGCGATTACACCCAGGATCAGATTGTGGGGGCAAAAGAAGTAATTGCTTTTGGGGGAATAATAGTCATAAACCCTATTATTGAGGGTTTTTCTACTACCAGCATTATTGAAAAAATGCAGGGGAAAAATTGATGAATAATTTGGTTGTTAACCAAAATACTTACAGGAAATAGTTATCAATATTATTTTTATGATAATTAGGGTCTTCCTGAAAACACGTAATCCACACTGGGCGTGAGTTTGGGGATAAAAATCTATTAAAAAAGCCCCACGATGGCACAATATATGAGCAAAGTGGGGCAGCATTAATAGTTAGACCCATGACAAATTTACTGTT
>JANMMU010000112.1:0-59885 GCA_031373555.1 Segetibacter sp.
GCCGTAGGTCGTGAGGACCATGTGATCGTCCTGGCGCATGCGCACGAAACACAGGCCGCGCTGGCCTTCGTGCAGCCTGCAGTCGCGCGGGCACAGGTCGCACTGGATGCGGCCGTCGTCGAGGCTATGCCACCAGCGCGCGTCCAGACAACCTCACGTGTTCAGGTGAACTTCATTACCCGGTAGCGCGAGACCTTGCAGCGCCCGGTGCGGAAATCCGCCGGCAGGCCGGCCTTGGCTTTCAGTTGCGCGAGGAACTGGCGCTTCTCGGGCAGCGACTCCCAGACCTGCGGCAGGAAGGTGCCGCGGTGGCCCGGCGCCTCGAGGACGAGGCCGTCCTCGCCCGGCACCACCTGCGCGAGCAGGTCGTCCTCGTCGGCGAAGCGGATCGGCTTGGGGGTGGACAGCACCGAAACTTCGGTCTGCGTGTTGGCCCACTCCTCCGTCGTCATCGGCTTGAAGCGCGGATCGCTGAACGCCGCCGACTGCGCATTCGACACTACGTCGGCCCAACGGGTTGTCTTTTATTAATGAAACAGATTCGGACATAATTTTATTTTTTATCAGTAGAATAATTTACTATACTAATTATTATTTTTCTTTGGTTTTACTGAGGCTACCTTTTTTACAGATGGTTTTGCGACCTTTACCTTATTGGCTGTGGTCTTTGCAGGTTTTATGTTTTTCCCCTGTAAGGCTCGGTCAGCTTCATTTAGCGGTAACTCTTTTTTTCTGTCGGGCTTAGCTTTTAAGTTACTGGTAATATTATCCGAGTCAGAATTTTTAAGTGTTGTTTTATCTGATTTCTTAACAGCAGCCTTAGCGATCAGTTCCTTCGCTTTATCTGTAACAACATCTTTTGCAACATCGCTTTTCTGTGAAGCTACCTTTTCCCCTGTAGCTTCGGTTGCAGTAGCTACTGCTCCATGTTTATTCTTTTTGCGTACATCGCAGGGAGTTTGTTTTACCAGAGGAGTGTAAGGAATAATAACATGCTGCGGTACTGACACGAGGATTGACCTTGCAGTTGATGGCTTTGCCACTATTTCACCTCTTTCGGCAGCTTCTTTACCCATCTGTGTTTCAATGCTGTCGCAACCGCAAATTCCGGCAAGTGTTTCGGATATTGAATCATCATTTGTCTCATCAGCCCGGATCATGGCAAGCCTGAAATCACTTAAACCGACAACAGCAGCTACAGCATCTTTATAGTATTTTGCCTTTACGATAAGTACCGCAGTCGCAGGGTCAAGGTCAATTGCGAAACTGCCATCGGCTGCTGTACTTACACTTGTTGCTGCTCCTTGTATTGTAATTGCTGCACCCTCTATTGAATTACCTGTTTTTGAATCGGTTATTACCCCTTTCATGTTTACAACGCCTGCCACTATAACAGTAGCAGCAGCATCTGCTTTTATTTCTGCTGGCTGTATCTTCCTTGTTGCAGCAGCAGTGTCCGGTTTGCAGCATTCATCTTTGCAAACACCCATTACAAAGTCTGTTATAAAATCCACATAAGGTCTTTCTTCAATAAAATTAATGATGGAGGAAGCATATATTTTTTGGCCAAACTGCACATCTGCATTTTCATCAAATGCCCAGGGGGTTAGGTACTGTACAATTTCTTCATTCAGTTTTTTCAGATAAAACCCTTGGTCGGTACCAGTATAAAACTGCACTTTAAAACCAACAATCACCTGCTCGTACACCGGGTTTTTGGCATGTACTTTTACAAACGGTGAAGTGAGTTTTTTCAAATAATCTTCCATCTCCAGCAACACTCTTCGGCTCGTTTTAGGTTGCAGCGGATTTATGGAATTTCGGTTTTTTAAATTGGCAATGGGTACCAGCAATACATGGCCGGGTGCTATTTGAGGACCACAGCATACTGCTTCACCGGCAATGGCTTTTTCTGCCGGAGAAATCACATCCATGTCAATGATATTTATTGCCCCGCCACTATTGGCTATTACTGTTTTTATTCTGTCTTCAGCAATTTTTTCTTTATCGAATTTCTTTTTAATACTCTGTTTTATATTTACTGCAATTGCTTCTGCGAATTTTTTCATTGCATTCGTTTTAGCGTAGAGTGTTACCTGTAATGTAGCATTAGGATTACTTACCAGATCGTTTATTGCAGCTTCAATATTTTTTAACCCAGCGTCAGTAGGATCTACCCTTTCGATATCAAGCCCTTCAGCTCCGGCAATCTCTACTTTATAATTTCGTTTATTTTCTGTTGCGGCTACAGAAACTACAACACTTTCCCTGCACAAACAATTAGGGTCGGTAGCAGTAATACATTTTACTTTGTACACCGAGGGAAACCGGTCTAATACAAGATGTTCATAATCCCAACTGTTAATGGCTCTGTTCTTGTGGCGCAGCCGTTCACTTATCCTGGTGTAAAATTCTTTGCTTATTTCTTTATGCTTGCCATCAAAGGAGGCAAAGGGCTGCTCCACTTTACTTACCTGCGCTACTTTTACAGCCAGTTTGGTAATACTGCCTGCGGGCAATGCGTTATCGAAATGCTTCTGGTCGTTATCATTGTCTTCAAAAACTACTTCGGCTGCCTGTGTTATTACATTTACCAACTGAGGTATGCGGTGTGGATTTTCGGTTACGCTTACGGCAAACCAGTGAAGTCCCTGTGTAATGATGGTATTGTTCCTGGTAGCATCGGCAGGAATATTGAGTTTTACAATACCCGTAGTTTGAAACCCATAAGTACCATCGCTTACTATATCTTCTCCCCGCATGGGCCGCCATTCGTTGTTGGTAAGATACGACCAATGAATTTCCGGCGGATCTTTATCTTCATCCTCTGCACTACCTTCGGCAAACTGAAACAAAAGTGAAACAGATTGCAGGGGCACTGCTTTTTCCAGACCGATAAAGAGCATGCCCTGCTCTTGCTTACTATCAGAGTATTGGTTGTTACCAACTCCCAATATTTTGGTGATACCACTTCTAGTTTTTACAAGGCTTTCAAGTACACTTACCTTTCTGTTTAGGTGATCGTTAACTGCATTTTTATTTTTTGCAAAACTGCCGTACGCATCCAGAAAATTATATTGTGGTAATAACAGATTCCGTGCATCTACCAATAAATTATCTTTTTGAAGATCCAGCCCAGCAAAACTGCTACCTTTAGCTTTTGCAGAACGGATACTTCCTTGCATTGCTACAGCTTCTCCAAAATAAGTTTCTACAACGCCAAAAGGATAAACATGAAATAGTTGGTCAATACTACTGTCTAATTTTTTGAGTTCAGAGTAATAATTGACACTTATTTCTTTTATTTCAAGTCTCAATGCCAGTTCCTGACTTGCCTGCATAGTGGAGATTTGACCATCCCTCCTTGAAAGCGGCAGCAGGTAGTCTATCTTCAAAAATCCATTTGTTACCTGGCTTTTAAATTCTGTTACTGTTTCTATAGGGGTTCGTTCCATTATTAATGCTGGAATAGACAGACCTTCATTTGTATCTTGTTTGGAAATGTTCAGGATGTTTTCCGTGAGTTCGGTCTGATTAAAATTTTTCCCTTCGGTAGGAGGAAGACTTCGCCAACTTCTTTTCGTTAAAATGCTTACACCAAAGGGTTTGCTGTCATTAATATCTACAGCGTTTAAATTAACACTCTCAACTTCTTCTTCCTGTTCCAGATGTTGCTGTGTTCGATTTAAATTTACAGCCAGCTGATTCAAAGGTTTATTAAAAACTTCTGCACTACCAATATACAATGATTTACCAGGGCCGGGGTATTGGGTAAATGGGTTAAACGGTTTGTCGGATGGAAAAAGCCCTTCGGCATTTTGAGTTACAACTGTTTTCAGGCCATCAAAATTATATTCGGGAATATTTATTTTCAGATTATCCAAAATATTTTTTCTGATTTTTCCCCCCGGATTTATTGTACCCACCCTTATTTCTAATGAAAGACCAGTGGCCGGAATGGTATTATAAGTTTTCTCATCAATTTTCATTTTTTCATTTAACATCACCTGCATTACTGGGTAAGCCGTTTTGTAATTATATCCGGCATGCAGCTTTGCATCATAAGCTATGACAGGATTTTCGGCAATAGGCAGATACACGTAAATCGTATTTCTATCCTCATCAATAAAGTATGACGTTTCAAGGGTATCGGTCTCAGGATTAAAAACACTATGACCAAGTGCAAACAGTTTCATAAATTTATTGATGTCGGCCAGAATCATCATCTTATCTACTTTTAACCATCCCTTATCGCTTGTAAGCCAAATTGAGAAAGGCGTATTTTCTTTATTCCCTTTAATAACTTTATTAATACCCGGTACATTTAAGGCTATCAGACGTTTGCCCCCTTGCAATACAAGCTGTGGGGAAGCAATAGCAAAACCGGTTTGCACTGGTGGTGCGGCTAATGCATTTTGCATAGCATTATCAAGTTGCTTGCATATATTGATTGATTCCGCTCCTTTTGATAATCCAACCCCAAACGTTGGCCATTTAGGATTGGCTTCAGTTAAAGGTTCTCCATATCCATCTGCAGAATTTGCTACTGGCCGGGCATAAATGCTTTTAATAGTACTTATGTCTACATTTGCTACAACACTTTTCTCTTTTTCAATAAAGATCGTCTTCAATTCTTTAACCTTAGCCTGATTAAGCACCAAGTCAGTTGCTGTTTTGTATGCCTGTTCTTTCCCAGATGCGTCTTTGCCTGCCGATAGTGCTGTACCGGCTGCCAAGTCATATTGTGCAATATCTTTGGCCAGTTCAAAAACAATGTGCGTTTTATCGGGAATGGAATCTTTGGGCGTAAGCTGCAATACTTCTTTGTAATAAAAATCAAGCATTCTGCCGGTGAGGCCGTTCATTTGCTCCTGTGCAAGTTTAAAAATTTGCAGAAAAGCGATAAAAAGTGCCATGTTGGGCTGGTGTGCAGGATATTGTTCCAGTGCGAAAGTCATATAACCGGGCCCTTTGTCAATAAAGCTTTGTAGTGTACTAAAAAAGTCGTTGAATATATCATCAGCATACAGGGCTCCGTATCTTATTTTATCATCAAGGTTACTGCCCTGGTAAATAGTTGCATCGGCATTTACCGGATCTTTCAATCCCCACAGTTCATCATTTTCAATCCCTGAATAATCTATGTTTAGCGGGTTTTTAGAGTCAATAAATTTGTACCCGTCTTCATAAGCCATGATGCGTTTCATTTGCCAGCGCAAATGCGAATTGATTGCAAGGTCAAGATCAATACGCAATGGGTTTTCGGGGATAGCTACGGTATACCATCTGTCTATACGTGTTGCAATACTAATACAGAGTGAAAATGCTGCTTCCAGTTTTTCGGGAGAAGGGTCTGCATCAAGGCGTTCTCTAAGTTCATCATATTCCTTCTTGATATTCCTGATATTCAATACTGCTACCGAAGCGGCTATAACCGCCATATCCCTTCTGAAAAACTCCCTCCAGTTTACCTTCCCGGGTTTTACCCCGTCGGTGATATGACTATCGGGGATATCATAAAAACGTATCTGCCCCGCATAACGCTTGGCAAAAACAAGTAAGTCTTCTATCGAACGGTCATCTATAGGTGCATAGGAAGGATCTAATGCCTTGAGATAGCGACCCAATTGGCCTGATCCATCAAGAATAATATCTGAATTGCAATGGCAGTTACTCATTTCTATAAGTGTTAATTATGATCAATGGGTTTTTTTGAAAAGGGTTCATTTTTCCTTCACATCACCTCTTCACACCTCATCCATGCTCAATATTTGTTGCCTCGTTCATGTAAAAAGGAAATACATAATTGTACCTGGTATTAGTAGTAATGATAGTGTAAGGAATAGTGAGTTCAAGTTTGCCATTCAGATCATCTATCGTCTCGGTAATATCTCCTACAACTATCCGCGGTTCATGAAAAACCAATGCTTCAAAAACAATTTTCTTTACCATCGCTATGTTTATAGGGGTTATGGGTTCAAACACATATGGCCGCAGGTCGCAACCAAATGTGGGCAACATTACTCTTTCGCCGGTAATGGTGGAAAGTATGATGTGTATACTACTGCGCACATCTTCTTCACCGCTTAGCATTTCCACTCCATACCATTCTCTGCGAAATGTGGGTGGGAAGCTCCAACCAGTTCCCAAAAATGAACGGTCAATTTTTTCCTGCATGGTTGTTATTATTTAATGTTATCAATTTTATCCGCCAATTATTACGGTTGTACAACCGGCTGTTATGCTACCCCCATGTGCCGTTGAATCCCCCATTCTTGCCGCGCCTTTGCCTCCAATCAAAACTGTTGTTGATGCCAATGTTATACTGTCTGGCGGGCCGGCACACGTACACATATCACCCATGACTGATGCGGGTTGTCCGCCAATAAGTACCGTGGGTACACCTGGTGGCAATATGGGGCCGCCCGTATGAGGGCTGCCGTTTGGATTTGCCATCGGGCATGTATGATTGTCTCCTACTCTTGCCGCTGCTGCCATTTACTTGTTTTTAATTTATCAATACCTGAGTACCCTTAATAGTTACATTACCATTACCAGCCTGAATAGTTATTCCGCTTGCCTCCATTTTAATGCTGTTATTATTTTCATCTTTTAATTCCATAGCCCCGGAATCATCATTGAGTATTATAGATTTTTCGCCGGATGCTGTTTTTACACTCAGCGTCATTCTCTTATTTGTATCATCGAAAATCAATTTTATTTTCTCTTTAGTAACAAAACCAAATTCCAGGTTACCTTCGGTTGCAGGCAGGGGAGACTTTTTTGAATCCTTACTATGGAGGTATCCGATTATAATAGCTTCACGGGGGTCATCGTTTAAAAAACCAAGCACTACTTCATCATTGGCTACTGGCCTGAAGTAAACACCTCTTTCTGCGCCGGCATCCAATGTTGCTACTCTTGCCCAAATACCTTCGTTGCCGGAAGTAATAGTTGGCACATGTACTTTTACCCGATACTGTCCTCCATCTTCGGTATCTTCAACATCTAACACTATGCCTATTTGCAATCCATTAATTCCTGGCAGCAGGCCCGCTGCCGGTTTATTCATCACATCTTCTTTCTTGTAAAACCATTCTTCCTGCCATCCAAACTGCACATCGGAAAGCCAGTTTCCGTCATATATATGCAGCACCCCACTAACAAATACATCGCCATTAAAACGATCACCTACTCCATCAAGTGTAATAGTAGTGCCTGGCTTTACAGCAGCGTTTCCCTGAATCCTTACTCTACCAACGGCTTTGGATAATTTATTACGCATTGCATATGCATCTGCCCAGTCTTGTAGCTGCTCCTGTGTAAGATGGCCTGTATGGGATAAATTAATTTCCGATCTGAGTACTCCTGCTAAATCGTCTGATGATAAATTTCCTGGTTCACTAAAATCTGAGTTTCCTGTTTCAGAATCTTCCGCTGCCTGTTGTGTATAGTCCCATGAATGGCCTGTGATGCTTTGAACATGCCTGCGGGCATCCATCTCTGCTTCAAATTCAAATATGTTATCACCATAAGTTGCAGTAAGAATTGCACCGCCTGTAGCGGGTTTTTTTATTATGAGGTTCCCATCGTCAGTTAACACCAGCATACTGTTTGCTTCGGCACGGGTGAGTATGAAATCCCAGTCGGTGGCTTCAAACTGTACTAATTGTTTATGTGTTACTGAAGTCGTTTCCACATCGGGTGTTGATTCGCCTGCAAGTGATGTGATAATGTCACTATCGGTCTTTTGAATAAAGTAAGCACTTTTTCTTGCCCCCGTAAGTTTAATAGCCTTATCCTTTGCCTCAATCATTAATACAGATGCCCCGCTTTGTTTTACTTTAATTCCATGTTTAATAATTATACCTTCAAAAACAGTTTCCACATCACCATGATAGCCGAGTTGTATTTTTATTTCGCCACCCGGCTTAAATTGATCATCATTACTTAATGGAAAATCACGGTCGGGAGCAGAGCCATCAATAAATACAAGTTTTGCTGAAGCAACTTTATTGAAAGTCCTTGAAACTGATATTTGAGAAAGCAAAATTTCATCACTTAATACTGTTCCATTAATAAACACCTTGCTGGTTACAACATCTGTTGCTGGTTCTGTACCCGGTATAAGACTGTCTAAACCCATTAGTTAGTTTTAAAAAAATGATTTACTTTTTTGCAATTGGTGGAAAAATCAGCGTTGACCCTGCTTTCAGCTTCCTAAAATTTTTGAGTTTGTTAACCCTTGCCACCTGAAGATAATATTCCTGTTTTTTGTAAATTTTGTTTGTGAGCAATGGTAGTAAATCCCATTCATTTACGGTTATCGAATGTGTAAGGTCGGGAGATGAAAGCATGGCTAATGCTGCCATTAAGCCAGGTGTAGTGTATTCCTTAAAAGATGCTGATATTTTTGCCCTGATGGGGAGGCCAAACATGTCGAACATGGTATAAGTAACGGTAGATGACTGCATTTTACAGTTAAGTATAAGCAACCCATATTGCAACAACAATTTATTGGGACTGTGCTCTGGTCCACTAATTTTTGTTGTGGCAAGCCTGAAAAGTAATACCTGTGCAGTAACTGGTATTTTTACCCCATTTGTATTTACACCAGTTCCATCCAGCATAAAATCAATGGAGAAAGTTCTACCATGAGTTCTTACATACGTGTCGTCACTTCCCTGTTTTGCTGGTGCTTTGGGATCAGCCCACTCTAGGGCTTCTGTTATAGCAATTGTATCGGGATTGAACATGGCAATAAAAGGAATACCATTAGGTATGCCATTTGCGTCAACCGGCAATATTTTAAGATTGAATGGCAGTTTTAAGCCGCTTTGTGCATCCATTATCGTTCATTTTTTTCTTTAATGATTTCTAATACCATTGCTGCTATCTCAGCTTCTGTTGTATTATTTCCTGTGGCAGCAACAGCTGTAGTGCTGCTTCCGCTACTGGTATTATTATTGTCAACTACTGCCCTTATAACTACTTCATTAATTTGTACCGGCATAAATTTTACATTTGTCTTTTAAAATACTGGTAGGCCAGCTCTAATGTTTCCACTACTATAGTATTACTGTTGGCATTTAAATCACTCATTGACCATTTAAGCGGATATGCCTGTACAACATTCCAAATTACAACGGGTTCGCCAGCTTCATCCATCAGGGTTATCATTATATCAGCCGGTTTAAAATCATATACCGCTACTGTAAAAAAAGTATTCATAGCTGAGTTGATCCAGTCATGAATGGCACTTCCGGTAAGCATGCCTCTTTTGAGTACAAGGTTTGGATACTTTGCCCGCTTTGGTAGTTTGTATGCAAAACGGTTTTCTCCACCTTCTGTAAAGGATTCTGTTTCAATTTCAAAAGAAAGGCCGCTTATATCCTGAAAACGATGTTCTTCGTCTTTGTCCATGCCACTTACTCCCTGAAACTCAACCTTAAAATGAAAGCCCGTTGGTGGAATATAGCTTGCCATGTTATTACACTGCTGTTAAAGTGAGTCCTTCGTGTGCCAGTTCAATTGATTCTATAGCGATGTCGTTGCCGGTGGCTTTCAGCCCTGGCCCTTCACATTTAATGGGGAAGGCTTGCAATGCCACCCACACCATTACAGGCTCACCTGCATCGTTCAGCAATGTAATAGTAACATCGCGGCGCTCCACGTTGGGAGCCCCATTGTTGTTGAACCAGGTAAAGAGTGCATTGTTACTTTGTGTAATGCCACGCTTCAGGCTTATGTTATTTACTTTTTTCAGGCCCGGTCTTTTTAACGAGATGGTAGTACCAGCCATTAGTCCATCACGGTATTCAATGAGTTGAATTTCCTGCGTAAGACCAGATACATCTGAAAAGCCAATGTCTTGGTTGTTCCATGATACTTTGTAATGGAAAACCGGAATGGGATATGTTGCCATTAATTGTTTATTTAAAAAGGTTTTGAATAAATTTATCAGTAATTATTGGGTTAATAGGAAGCTGTTAAGATTGCTGCAGCAGTTGAGAAAACTTGAGAATAATAAACTCAGCAGGTCTTGCAACAGCCATACCTATTTCTACATTCATACGGCCTTCTAATACATCGGTTGAGGACATTGTAGCAGGCAGTCCTACTCTCACAAAAAATGCTTGCTCGGGTTTTACGCCAGCCAATGCACCTTCTCTCCATTTAAGAAACAGGTAATTCTCTATCATAGCTTGTACTTTTACCCATGTATTTATTGTATTGGGTTCAAATACTGCCCACTGTATAGATTTTTTAATGGATTCTTCTACCATGTTAAAGAAGCGGCGTACGCTGATGTACCTCCACTCGTTATCATTGCCGTTGAGTGTACGTGCGCCCCATACCAGGGTACCATAGCCGGGGAAGCTGCGGATGACGTTGATTGATTTTCCGCTGTTGGGATCTACGTTCAGGTTTTCCTGTTCCCTACTAGAGATGGCTATCTCGGGACCAATGATTGAATAGATAGTTTCGTTGGCCGGTGCTTTCCACACCCCTTTGGTGCTATCAATCCGTGTATAAAGCCCGGCAATGGCTGCAGATGGTGGCAATAAAACATAATGACTTGCCAAATCTGTTTTTACTTTGTTGTAAAGTATAGAACCTGAACCGCCCGGCACGGCACTCATTTTTGTATTATTAGCTATTGGAAAAGGATTTGTCCCTTCACCCAACCATGTATAAGTATCGATCTCCAGATTATCAAAATCATAACGATATCCATAAGTGCTTACAACATTAGGATAATAGGCTGCGGCATACCTGTTTTCTGTTACAGTGGCGGTGCATTCCCTGATAATAGTAATGTCTTTATCAATATCACCATTGGGGTCGGAACTGTTTTTAGGAGTTACCATAAAGGGATCTATCAGCGCAAAGCGATCTTTCAACGTAGAAGCCTGAGCTATCATTTTACCCACAATTTCCTTGTAAGCCCCCGGAAGGGCTTTTGGAGTAACAGTTATGTCCACAGTAGTAGGGTCGTCTATTCTATTGGCCTCGGGTATTACCAGCAATGTTACTTCGTCTATTTCAGCAACTACTTCCAATCCTTTGTTTGGGTCGGTAAAATCAGTTTTCTTTATGGCACCGGCTGCACCGGCGTAAGTATCCACTGAAACAATAAAGCAAGTAACGCCACCATTATCGTAAAAATGCTTTACGCAATAATACAGAATGTGTTTAGATCGATTCGCAACAGTGTAGGAAAAACCCACATCATAGCTTCCCCCTCCGAAATCCTTTACTGACACACTAATACTATTGTTAGTCTCTATCGGTGCACCACCATAGAATTGTTCAAATTCGCTGAAGTTATTTATTTTATTTGCTATTAGCTTTAGGTCACCAATAGCAAAGCGGTCAGCTTTTTCAGTATATCCGATAAAAGCCGGTATTGCCGTTTCCACTTCGGCAACAGATGGTGGGAATGTAGAGATTTCCTCTATATACACACCGGGTGTGGAACGTTTTAAGACTGAGGCCATTTGTTTTAAATTTAAAGTGTTAAAAAAATATCAGCATAAATTGATGGGTCGTTAATGGCATTCAATGAGCTGGTTGACGGATAAGGAAGATCCGTTTTCATAACTGCCTCATTGATTAAGCCTGTATTTTTTTTCAGTGTAATACTTAGTGGTTTTATACCGGGGGGGGCGATATATCTTTCTTTAAATGCAAGTGCTGTATCCGATTGAAATACAATGGTTGTATCCGTTGCATTGGGTTGTTGTGTAAATTTGATAGCAGGGTCATTGGTTGTTATTTTTAAGTTAGATAAAAAGGTTGTTTTGGCTGCTCCGGTCAAAGATGCAAGTTCAATATAAAGCGGACTGCCGGGCTGTAGTTTCAGCGTGTAGCGCCATTTCGCTTCGCGTATTTTGAAACTAAGGGTGAACAAGGGTTTAACAGCCTGCATTGTTTTGTCAGTCTCTGTAATCCTGTAATCATTATCCGCCAGCAGGGGAGATAGATTAAGCTCCACCACACCGAAAAACGGTTGCGGTGCATTTAATCCTGTGTAATAAAATTCATCTGTTTTTATACCTTCAATAAGCAACTGGCATCTACCTTGTGCAAGGGCACCGAGATCAAAAATAAGGTCAGACTGGCCGGGATTATTTATTACAGAAACCGGATCTAGTAAGGCTTCTGTAAGCAGGTGTTTAACTTTTGCTGTACCTACCCCTACAACTGCACTGTGATGGTATCTATAAGTTTCACCTGACTTTTTTATCATGTCTTTATCGGCACTTATGTTGGCAGATAGTGTTGAAAGATGCAGGTTTGTTCTTGTTGCAGCCAGGTCTGTTACCTCATTAGAAAAATAAAAGGTTCGGCTTTTGTCTGTCAGTAATGGAAGCTCATTAAAATTCATCATTCCTGCATTCCTCAATAGGATAAAAAAACTAAGCTTATCCCCTTTTTTTGGAGGGAAACGAAGCAGTTCATTTGCCCCAAGGACACCATTTGTTTGTGCATATACTGTAAACCCGCCCTTATTATTTAATGTCCTGAAAATCAGCCCACGCCGCTTCATCAATTCCTGCGTTTCAGCCGAAGGCAAAAATGAAAGGTCTGGAACCGGATCGAAGTTGTATTTTGCACAAACCATGTTTTCATAATATGGTTGAGTTACAACAAAGCTCAATAATTCGCTGTATTTTACATGTAAACCATCCATTAATTTTCATCAATTTTAAATTCTGTTATAGATGGGGCTTTTTCTTTAGCCTTCGTATCAAATACTGTGAGCATATTTACCTTGTACATTACACTAGGTATATATTTAGTACCAAGCATACTCCACAAATTATTCTGCTGTTCAAAGCTTAAGCCATATAATCTAAAGCTTAATCTTTCAATAAGTTGCCAGGGTTTCTTTACCGGATCCGCTACCGAAGCATTGAGTGCCGGATATGTCTGGTCATTAAAAATTGAATTGGCTTGAAAAAAACTAACCACACTGGAGAGGTCTCTCAAGGCAGTTTCGTAATTACTGTTATGTGCTGCAAACAAAAGAAAAAGATCAAGCTCCACCGGTGGATTTAGCCTGATGAATTGCTTATCATCAGTGGGCAAAAAATAAGGCCGCTTACCCTCCCTACGTTCTTCTTCCAAACCAGTAAGCATCAATGTAATATGTGTATTGTCGCTTATGTTAACAGTTCCATTGGGAAGTGCAACAGGTTTTAGGTCTACAATATGACCTACACTATATTGCCCAGGTTCTTGCTCTCTATCTGCGATATAGGCATCTAATTCTTTTTTAATAAATTCTAATACAGTGCGAATCATAATAATGTTATTTTTAAATTATAACAGAACTTCAATTGCCAGAAATTTATATTTCTACAAAAATTATATTTCTTCTATGAAAGAAGATATGAAAAAGGTTAGCGAAGTGAAAATTGAAATTCACATTTCAATTCATGGCAAGTCTTATAAGATATTGAATAATATGAATGAGAATTCAAGGTAAATACTTTTTTTGAATATGCAAAAATAATAAATAGATAATCGTAAGATATTTTTTAAAATATCTTACGCGGAGATTATTTTAATGAGTTAGATAGGTTTTAGTATTGATTTCACTTACTTCTTCATAAGCAGCAGTAAGTGGTCTTTCTATTCCGTCACCACTCCATTCTGTTTCGTTGGGTATAATTTTGTTTTTGATGAAATCCTCTTTACTCTTTCCTGCTTTGAATTCTGATTCGGCAAATGCAAGTAATTTGGTAAGAAAATTTTGAAATGCTTTAATATCTTCTTTATTCCCTGTCACCTTTTCGGGGTCAAGTGCATGACCAAAAACAAAGATGGTTTCATTGTCAAATGTTGAAATTGTTTTATCAAGAACGGTGATCCAGTTTTTAATATTGGCACCCGCAGATCGATCTATGTATGGATGTCGCCGGTTAAAAACCAAATCACCCATGTGTGCAATATTGGCATGTTCAAAATGAATGATGGCATCGCCATTGGTATGGCCTGCACCAAAATAATATGCCTTTATTTTTTCCTTGCCTACTTTATTTTTCCAGGTATCATCAAATGTGATATCAGGATATAATTGCTTGTCTTCTTTCTTTTGTTTTACGGCAGTAGCCTGTTGATTTACTTTGCTGTTGGTATGTGCTACCACATGCTTTGCAAGGTCTTTAAAAGCAATATTTCCGCTGGTATGGTCACCGTGGTGATGTGTGTTTATGAGTAGCTCAAATGGCTGCTCCGATTGCTTTTTCAATTCAGTTATCAGATGCGTTGCTGTATCAGGAAACTGTGCATCTACTATCACTATTCCACCTTTGTTGACCATGTATAAAATGGTGCCGCCCTTTTCAGAGAAAATGCCAATATCATTTCGCAGCTCCTTCATTTTGTAGGAAGGGTCAGCAAATAATTTTGCAAACAATTGTTGTTGCGATAGTGTCAAAGCACCAATTGTCAGCCCTGTATTGCGTATAAATGATCTGCGGTGCATATTTGTATGATTTGACAGTTAAGGTAGTGATATCTGGGAATAATACATGGAAAAGAAAAAAATGAAGTTGGAATAAAAGTGCAGATTTGGGCACTCTTTGAAATCAATAAGCCTAAGTATTTATTTATAGAAACGCCATTAATAAAATGAGCGTGGGGTTCATTTAAGTGAACCCCACTTGACTATAAAATAAAAAAATCAAAATTATTTTACTGTATCAACTTCGCAATATCCTGCAACGGAAAAGTATTGACAAGTCGTAAAACTTCATCTTCATCCATACCACTGGTTTTAAAGGTCATTAAGGCGCCGTTGAAAGGTATTTGCAAATCGTAACTGGGTTTGCCATCTGCATTGTCGTTTTGCTTTTCAAGCCTTGATTTATAGCCTTGTACTTTTACTACTTTGGTTTTTTCATCCCGCATCATACCACCTAACATGGGCATATTCAGAAATGCATTTAGTGAACTTATCATTGGTGAGTTGCTAATGATTTCTACTGATGCTTTCCCTTTTGTACCATAGCTGCGGTGTATGGTTGTGCCAATAAAACCTGAATTTGCGTTTACCCGGTCTTCACGGATATTTACATTCAGACTGTCTAATTTCAACGGCATTATTTTCAAAACTTCCTTGCCAATGATAAGATCTAATTCCTGCAAAGCCTGTTGAAGTGCAAAATGTGCATCTTCCAGTTTTCCTGCAGCATAAGATGTTTTTGCTGTAGCAATTTGTTTATTAAAATCTCCTTGTGAAAATGAAAAAAGGCTTATTGAAAAAAGACAAATGGTTATTATAATAGCTTTCATAATTGTAATAGTTTTAGTGTTGAATTATTGTTCTCCAAGGCTTTTCTTTATGCCTTCAACATCAAAACTGTTGGCGGCATTCATAACTTCATTTTCGTCGGCAAAATTGATGCATTCCCAGACTATCATGGCCGATTGCCCCAGCGAAACAATCAACGTGTAACCCTTGCTGTCGCTGTATTCTATAATAGCTTTATTGCCTTTTACTTTTACCTGTTTTACGTTTTGGTTATTGGCATCGGCCTGTATGCCATAGGCATTATTAAAATACATGTTTACCATACCGGAGTACAATTGGTTGTTACCTATTGTAACAGTCAGTTGTTTGTCACGCAGATCAGAATATACCCTTTGTATGGTCAAATTATTCCACCCCGATTGGGTGCTTGTAACTTTGTCTTGGGTAGTGTCTTTTTGTAAACCAACTACAGGGCTTGGCAGCGATTTTAAGATCTCCCTTCCCAATTGTATTTCTACCCCTACCAATGCCTGCTGTATGGAGTAACGGGCATCACTATATTTTGCTGTTGAGTAAGATGTTGAGGCGTCTGTAATCTGTTGATTCACATCAGGTGGAGTTGTATTTTTCAGACCGCCTCCGCCCCGGTTTGTCGGTCTTCCTCCACTATTATTGGTACCTGAATTTCCCTGATTTTGCTCTGTTGAAGAATTGTCAGCGGATTTGTCAGCACTACCGGGTGTAATTGTTTTGTTGACGGCCTCTTTAGCTTTGTCTTTCAACTTTTTAAGAAATTGTGCCTTGGCAGGCTGAAATGCAAGCAGAGCAAGCAACAGAATTGGTACTTTCATCCTTTTCATAATTGTCTTTTTTATGTCAATAAAATAGTCAGTTTTGGTTTTACCAAAGGATATATGAAAGAGATACCACAAGGTAAAAATTTTTAGTGAGAATGAAAAGGACTTAAAAGAAAGTTGATATAAATCATGTTTTCGCCAACTCCTTCTTGTAAAGAATATTGAAGAAATGAAACGGGACGATGGCAGCCACACCATTTACTACCGTGACACCTGTTATCACCCAAGCCCAGAACCGCAGCCCAGCGATAATTTGCTGGCATTGCCGAAATATAAGAGTTAGGGGGATGGTTTTGCCGATATTGGCATTTCAGTTGGATATAATAAAGATGAATTAGATGCCTATACTTACTGCTTCCATTGTGCTAATCGTTTATTCATTTCAGCCACTAATTCTTTATTGTTTTGAAATACCAGGTTTGACGTAATTAATTGTTGAAGTTTGGCAGATGCTGCTGTTTTTGAAATCAGGTTGTTACTCACTAACTGGTCAAAAATCCAAATCATTCCATGATAATCTATACCATTATTTTTTGCAGCATTTCGAACTGTTTTGTCACTGCTCAAGACAATTGCATCAAGTTTGTTGGCCAGGTACAGGACAGTTTTATCACTGTCAGAAAGTGATTTGGGGTAAGGTGTTAACAGTATGATTAGTTTATCCTCTTCCCTGATGATGTGGGCAGTCAGTTTACCAACAGATTGAAATGCTGCAAGCATTTGTTGTTGGTTCTCAAATAATTCATTCAATACATCTACCGATGTATGCACTTCCAGATTAAGGCTAAAAAATTGTGCTGTAAGTTGCAAATCATACAGGTCTATAAATATGCAGGCATCGGTGACGGCTAATTTCATGATGGATGGATTACCGGATTTACATTATTGCTACACCATCAAAGTTTCATGACGAAATTCAGCCAGCTTCTGGTTTTTCAAAGATGCCGCTTTGCTCATAGATATTTGCTCTTCAGCCAATGCCCGGTAAAGCAACTGGTCAAAACGGTTCGATTGCTCCACACCTTCATAATCAAACTGCATGGGTTCGTCTACTTTCCAGTTCATTTGGTTCATCATAAAAAAGAACTGTTTGGTGTAGTTTTCATTAATGATGTTACAGGCCTTCGCTCTCATAACAATAGCCTGCAAAGAAATCCCATACTGTTTTTTTATGTTCCCCAGTTCAGGTACAAATAAGCGGTTCCTAAAAGCACCCAATTCTTCCCGCAATGCAGTATCGGGCAGCAGCATGGCACCGGCAAATTGGTGACAAAGCCTTTCCTTCTCTGCTTCGCTAATGTCACCGAAGCTATTGCCCAACAGCAGGTGAGCCAATTCGTGCAAAAGGGTAAAGCGGATGCGGTCGCTCTTTTCCAGTTTGCGGGCATTGTATGCCACCACTGGGATGCTGCCATTGACCCAGGTTTGCAAACCGTCAAAAGCCAGGTCTGCATCTATTTTTACTACTTTGATGTGTTTGTCTTCCAGCAGTTCCACCACATTATAAATAGGGTCGGTACCCAATTCCCATTTTAGCCGCAACTCATTGGCAGCCTCATTCACGTGTTCGTAAGTGGTCACATTTGCATAACCTGACAGGTGGTTTACAAATTTATTTTGCAAACCAATAATCTCTTCCAGTTCCAGGTATCTTGAAAGGTATTCACGGGTCTGCTCTACCACTTTTGCCTCTTCTTTTGCAGGCATCCGTTTTAGTTTGCGGTATTCTATCGCACCAATTTCTACGTTGGTATCCCTAAAAAAATAGTCCGGTCTTATTTTCAAAACATCGCTAAGTAGGTTGATCATTTCACTATCAGGAACAACTTCGCCTTTTTCGTAGCGGTGCAGTGCCTGTCGCGATATTTTGTTGCCCATTGCATTCGCCAGATCTTGCAGCGACAGGCCATTCAGTAATCGTGCAGACTTAAATCTATCTGCAAATATTTGGTTCATTTGGTTTGAGTCTTTAGGAGTATAAACGCAAATTACGAAGTTTTAGTTTACAAAAGTGTATTTTTTTAAAAGGGTGTAACTTTATTTTGTAACGGTTTGTATTTGTAGCATCCCTGCTGCAATTTTTGTTTCTCACCAGCAGATCTTACGTAACGTTGTGTTTGTGCAGGCGAAGAACACCTTCCTAAAAACCATAGTATGTATCAAATTTAGAACCCCTTTTACTTCTTTAGTGAATTACATTAACTTTGGCTAAATATAAAAAATAGAAATTATGGTCGCAGTAGTTGGGACATATCAAAATGGCTATGTTACACTAGACAAAGACTATTCATCAGATACCCCAGTAAAAGTTATTGTTACTTTTTTAGAAGAAATCCAAAATCAATCAGACAAAGCCCTTTCTTTATCTGACTTTTCATTTGCGAAGAGTCAAAAGAATTTAGAGAATTTCAAAGGTTCATTTAGTGATACAGTTGTTGAAGAAAGAAGGCTTGAACTATGAAAATATTTCTAGACACATCTTCTTTATTTAAACTTTACCATCGTGAAGCTAAAACTACATTAGAATTATTTGAGGCGGACTGTAGCAAATACACTTTTATAGCAACCGATAGTATAATTATTGAGCAGGCCAGAAAATTGACTACAAAATATGGATTGAAAGGGTTAAGGACTTTGGATAGTATCCAACTTTCAACATCAATTGCATTGCAATAGAAGTTGGTTTATTTGTCACTTCAGACAATTTATTGAAATCGCTTTTTGAAGAATCGGGGCTTCCAACAAATATGCCAGGCAGCTAATAAACCTACAAACAAGGGGTGAGTCATTTTCGTAGGTGAAGAATACACCGGCAAGGGGAAAATCATAGAAATGAAACGGGACGATGGCAGCCACACCATTTACTGCCGTGACATCCGTTATCACCCAACCACCGAACCCCAACCCAGCGATAATTTGCTGGCATTGCAGAGGTATAAGAATTAGGGGGAGGTTTGTATTTTGGTTTATTGCTCGGTTTGTAAAAGGAAGGAAATAAGGCCTATAAATTACATTATTTTTTTTATTGTAAAACATCAATCATATTGATTGAATCAATAAACTTTTTAAAAGCTGAATTGTGTTGTGCCGAACCAATGATATCCTGCTTCTTTCTCCAATTCCTCAAAATGGTTTCGTATGTCCTTATACTATTAGGATTATTTTTGTCTTTCGTTGGAATTGTATCAATGTCTTGCCTCCTTAATTCTGTGTTAAGCATTGAAAGGCAATTTCTCGTATCGGTCTTATGATTGTTTGTGTAATACAAAGGAAGCAACCAACATTCAATAGTGTGGATACAAATAGCAAAGAAAATTTTGTCATTGTGTGCTTCTAAAATTTCGGTTTTAATACGTCCTTTCAGTTTTTCAACAATATCAACATATAACTCATCCACAGTTTTAAGTTTATTGTCTAGCTTGGTATGACTTACATTAAAAGGTTTTATTTGTGATTGGTCAGTATCAATTTGAATAATTAAGAAATCATTTTCCACAAAAATGTCTTTGAGTTCCTGCCTTTCGCAATACTTTAAGACTTCGTTCCAACCTCCTGTGGTTTCTTGTTTCTCATTAACAATTTTAGGTTGTATCTGATTTATTTCTGGTTCCTTGGCTTTAAAATATTTAGCAATGATGTGCTTAATTATTCTGTGTTCCGAAGGTCCTTCTGTTATTAGTGCAAATTTCATGTTTGTGCAAATGGACAAGTTGTTATTAAAAATTTTCAGGTAACCCACCAATGAAACCATTTGTCCATACCTCTGATAATTTCATTTTTCTCTCTGACTTAAACTCAATACGTTTAGCTTTTGTGTGTCCTTCATCATTCCGTCTTACAACAAATAATCGCTGACTGTCGTCTTTTAAATTTAACCCATCAAGTATTGCTGGATTGTGCGTTGTTACAATAACCTGCTTCTTATGCTTTTTTGCTAAAGCTGCAAGATTCTTTATTAATTGCATACATAGCTTCGGATTAAAAGACGCATCAATATTGTCAATAGCAAAAAAGGTTGGCGTGGTTTTAGAAATGAAAAGCGTTGAATAGAAAAGTAAAAATAAAAACCCTTCATTAGTGCTTCGTTGGTCAAAGTATTGAAGTTTTTCGTAGAGATATTTGTCTTTTATTTTTAGGGAAAATTCATTCTTCATTAAGTTTTCTGGTAAGTCAAAATCTTCATACCAATCAAGAAGAATTAAATTATGCTTAATGTCTGTTAATGCTTTTTTGTACTTCTTATCAAAAGCTAGTTCTTTCAGGTATTGAAAAAGCCCTTCTCCTTTTATTCCGAGTGGATAAATTTGATTAGTTTCTTCAAACTTTCTTAAACTGCTTTGTTCAGGTGAATAGATGATATATCTTGCAATTTCCGAATTAAAAAAGGTTGCTCCGACTGAATAATCAGTTGCTTTTATTATCTCTTGTAAACTATATTTTCTTTCTTTGTTCTTATCAAATGCTGAAATTTTTGTAAGATTATTTTTTTCTTCTGTAATAATCGTTGTTGCTTTTTCTTTGAGGAGGAGAATGGTCTTATCTAATTTTTTTCGTATAATCTCTTTATTTTTATTAATCCATTTTTTAGTATTTGTAAGGTCGTTTATTAAGTAATATTGATAAACTCGTTCGGATGTTGTGACATTTATTTCGATTGAATTTTTCTTTTTGTCTGTGCTAAATGCAGAAAACATAAATTCAGGATTTGTTAACCTAATTCCTCTACTCCCTAAGAATTCAAAATCAAGTTTGTCGGCACTAGCAGCTGCTCCAAAAGCTACTGCTTCCAAAATGTTTGATTTGCCGCAACCGTTTTCACCAATCAAAACATTGAATGTCCCTAAGTCAAGGGACAAATCAACAACTGATTTGAAATTTTTTATGTGAATTGATTTTATCATTATTCTCTGTATAGTCAGGCGACAAATTTAGGATTCTTTTATGTCTTTATTAGTTGCGGCTTTTTTTTCAAGGTATCTTCTTTTGTTAACATTTTTTAGGTGAACTTAATTATAATCAGCAAAATCAAGGAGTGAAACTATTTGGTAAACAAAAATCTACCTCCCCAACCCCTCCACACACTCCCAAATATCATCAGCAATCAACTCCAAAGAGCGGTTGCCATCTGTGATAAAGATGTTTTCTTCGTGGCCTAATTTGCTGAAAGCATCCAGAAAGTTTGCTCTTACTTTGGTCAGGTTTTCGAGGGTTTCGTATAGCTCTATAGCTGTTCTGTTTTGTACACGTTGCATAGACGTTTCGGGGGCTACATCTATAAATATATTCACATCGGGCCGGCGGATTTTTGCACTCATGGCATTGGCATCTATTACCCAATTCATGTCCACATGTGCGCCGTGATAGGCGTAAGAGGAAAAATAATAACGGTCTGTTATTACGGTATAACCTTCAGCCAGTTTTTTTACAATTCCATTGGTTTCATTCAGCAGGTGCTCAAGCCGGTCGGCTACAAACAATGCAGCAATAATATGTTCATCGGCTTTCATTTCGCCTTTTAAAATATTACGAATAATGGTTCCTATGGCACCATCAGTAGGTTCAAAAGTGGTATAGACTTTATGTCCGGCATCTTCCAGTTTGCGGGCCAGTATTTTAGTTTGAGTGCTTTTGCCACTGCCATCTATTCCTTCCAGTGCTATAAAGAGGTTTTTGTGCATAGGTAGCAAAGATGTAGAAAAATGATAGGGTGATACGCAATTATTTTTAACTATATTAAATCTAAGACCTTAAAAATTGAAGATTTCAAAATATTTGCAACTACATATTATTTCGTTCCGTAACTTTACCCAATAAACCAACAATTATTCTATGACCCTTTTTGTTGCAGGTCTGCCCAACGATTTTGATGAAGTTGACTTTAAAGAAATGTTTGAACTATACGGAGATATTACTTCTGCTAAGCTTATTATTGACAGAAATACAGGTAAAAGTAAAGGCTATGGTTTTATAGAAATGCCTGATAAAACAGAGGCTACCGAAACAATTTTAGCATTGGATGGTGCTTCAATTAAAGGTAAAAAAATGTCAGTAAAAGAAGCAGAACCACAACCTGCAAGACCCCCCAGAAATTTCAACAGGGACGATGATAACCGCTTTAACAGGCGTTATTAATTTTAGTCTTTTGTTGTTCTACCACCCGTATAACTATTTTCTTTTTCTCTTGCCCCTCTGTGGTAAATATTTTTTAAACCACAGAGAATACAGGAGAAATTGCAACACAGAGATTACAAAGAGAATAGCGTTTTAATAGCCATTTCTTTGCCTTTTACTGCAAAAGAAATAAATTGGTGAAAGCATTATTCAATTTAAAACTTAGGACAAGGCAACCCTTTGCTATCCGCAGGTCTTTTGGTGTAGTTGAGCGAAAGTTCAATGCCTCCTTTAGATTCAGAAGCAGTTTTTAGAGAGGAGGTTGTAACATCATAAGTAAGCCCCAGTCTGAAGCCGCCAAACTCAAGGCCAATATATGGAATAATAGCATCGCTGATTCTTATCCAGCTTCCAACATAAACATTGGTGGGGTTATCACCTTCAGAAACTGCCAGTTGCATGGCACCACCCAAAACAGTCTCATGTGCCTTAGCCTGTGTACTATATAACCCACTTAAGTGTAGGGTAGAGGTTTCACCCAAAGGGAAAAAACCACCTGCATGTAACGTTGCCCTTTGGTTCAATAAGAAATAAGTTCCGGTAAATGATTGCTTAGGTCGCAGGATATGATAGAAGGATGCACCCACATAAAAGTTGTTGGATTCATTGGTGCTCTTGCTGTACATGATACCGGCATTGAGATCGTAAAAACTATTATTTAGCGTTTTGCCACTAAAAATTTCACTAGTTGTACCGGTAAAACCAAACGGGGTCAACTGGTCTTCAAAATTAAGTTTAGAGGTATTGAGCGTCATATTGCTGTATGTACCCTGAAAGCCTAAACTAATTTGCGAAAAACCATCTTCATCTAACCCCTTGTGGTAAGCAGTTGATAGTGATAGATAATTGACACTTAATGCACCATTAGCACTTTTGTCAGAATAGGCCATAACGCCCAATCCCCACCTATCATTATCCCCTATTGCATTTCTTAAAATAGGAAAGTCAATGGAAACAGTAGGGGTTATAAAAGCCCTGTTTATACTCGGCCATTGGTTACGGTAGTTACCCGTAATTCTTAGGTCGCCATCAAATTTTCCCGTAAGGGCAGGGTTAAGGGTAAGCGGTGAGGAAAAAAATTGAGAAAAATGCGGATCCTGTGCAAAACATTTTGCAGTAGCAGAAAAAAATAAAATAATAAAAATAAATTTTCGCATGTTCATTTGCTTACCACTCTAAAGATAGAAATTAACTATGGTTTGTTGCTTTTTATTTTAGTTAAAACTTAATTCTGCATTTTACTGCCGTATGCCAAATCTCCTGCATCGCCCAATCCCGGTACTATGTAGCCCTTGGCAGTAAGTTCATCGTCTATTTCGCCGCACCAGATTTTTACTTCGGGTTCTTCGCGTTGTACATACTCAATACCTACAGTACAGGCTATAGCAGTAACAACATGGATTTGTGCAGGCAAGCCATCATTTTTCATAAACTGTATAGTCTTGACCAATGACGAACCTGTTGCCAGCATAGGGTCGCTGATAATGACAATACGACCTGCAAGTGGCGGGCAACTCATATACTCCAGGCTTATTTCAAAAGTGCCGTCATGCTTATGTTTGCGATAGGCTGATACAAATGCATTGTCAGCTTTGTCAAAGTAATTAAGCATACCGTTGTGCATGGGCAAACCAGCACGTAAGATAGTAGCAAGTACAGGTTGTTCTTTCAGCCTTTTACACATTGCAATACCAAGCGGCGTTTGTATTTCTACTTCTTCCCACTCCAGTTGCTGACTTATTTCATAAGCGGCTACTTCTGCTATACGTTCCAGGTTGCGTCTAAAACGCATTCTGTCGGTTTGTATTTCAGTGCTTCTTAGCTCGCCTACCCAATTGCTTACAAGGCTGTGATGTTCGCTTAAATTAATAACCATAATTAATTGCAGATTTCAAATTGTAGATTGCGGCGGGAAAATTACGGCTTATTTCACATAATAGGGCAATATTATGGATGAGAGGGTGAAATTATTATCAGACATATTTTTGTTATCCTTTTATTTTATTTGTAAAAAATAGAAAATATATGCTTTACAGGGTTATTGGTGTTATGAGTGGGTCTTCTTTAGATGGTTTAGACCTGGCTTTTATAGAATTTGAAGAAACAGGCGGCAAATGGAATTTTGATATTAAAGCAGCGCAGTGTACCCCTTACAATGCAGAATGGCAGGAGCAATTGAAAAATGCACACAAACTAAGTGCATACGATTATCTTATACTTCATTCAGCTTATGGAAAATTTATTGGTGAAAGGATTAATAAATTTATTGAAGAATATAATCTGCATCATCAGGTGCAATTAATAGCCAGTCATGGTCATACTGTTTTTCACGCTCCGCAAATGGGCATTACGTCACAATTAGGAGAAGGTGCTGCAATAGCCTCCATTACTGAAATTAATGTTGTAAGCGATTTACGTGCAATGGATGTCGCATTTGGTGGGCAGGGTGCGCCTTTAGTTCCTATTGGAGAAAAATTATTATTTGCAGAGTATGATTTTTGTTTAAATATTGGCGGCATAGCCAACCTTACTTATAAATCTGAAAACGGTTATATAGCCTTTGATGTATGTGCAGCAAACCGGGTGCTGAATATGTTGGTTGAAAATACCGGAAGACCTTTTGATGATGGAGGAAAAATAGCAGCAGCAGGCAAACTATATACCCCATTATTAACAAGACTAAATGCACTTTTATATTACGAAAAACCATTTCCAAAGTCGCTTGCCAATAGTTTTGGTGTAGATGAAGTGTACCCTATTGTAAACTCATTTGATATTTCTCTTGAAGACAAATTGAGGACTTATACAGAACATATTGCCATGCAGATTGGGTATGCTGCGCAAAATGTTATTTCAAAAGGCACTGTAGAAAGTAAAAAGTTATTGATAACAGGTGGAGGGGCATTCAATACATTTTTAGTACAAAGGATACAACATGCTTTATTGCCTTTGAACATTGAATCAATAGTTGGTGATGAAATGTTGGTGAATTATAAAGAAGCATTAATAATGGGGCTGATAGGGGCCCTAAGATGGCGTGAAGAATACAATGTAATCAACACTGTTACAGGTGCCACAAGAAATAGTATTGGCGGTGCAGTATGGATAGGACAGGAGGCATAGGGATTGAAGTGTAAAGTGTCAGGTGTAAAGTGTTAGGTAATATAAAACAAAATAAATTTTGAAATACATAACCCGTTCTGTTTGGATATTGTCAATAGTGAGTTTGCTGACAGATACTGCAAGCGAAATGCTATATCCCATAATGCCGGTTTATTTAAAGTCTATCGGGTTTTCTGTTTTGTTTATTGGAATTTTAGAAGGAGTTGCAGAAGCCACAGCCGGACTTAGCAAAGGATACTTTGGGAAATTGTCAGACATATCAGGAAGACGTGTACGATTTGTGCAGATTGGTTATGGTTTAAGTGCCATTTCAAAACCAATGATGGCCTTTTTTATTTACCCCTTATGGATATTTGGTGCAAGGACAATAGACCGCATTGGCAAAGGTATTCGCACCGGTGCAAGAGATGCAATTCTTTCTGATGAAGCAACTCCTGAAACCAAAGGGAAAGTGTTTGGCTTTCACCGATCTATGGATACTGTTGGCGCGGTATTAGGGCCTTCATTGGCATTGCTCTATTTATATTTTCATCCGCTTGATTATAAGACACTCTTTTTTATAGCCTTTGTTCCTGGATTGTTTGCAGTTTTGGCTTCATTTTATTTAAAAGAAAAGAACATTGTAACAACATCCATAAAACCGAAGACCTCTTTCTTTTCATTTTTAGGTTATTGGAAAACAAGTCCATTGGTTTATAGAAAGTTGTTGATAGGATTACTTGTTTTTACACTTTTCAATAGCTCGGATGTTTTTCTTTTACTTAAAGCAAAACAAGCAGGCATAGGGGATACAATGGTTATTGGGGTGTACATTTTTTACAATATTGTTTATGCATTATTTGCTTTTCCTGTAGGTATACTTGCTGACAAAGTTGGATTGAAATCAATTTTCATTATAGGACTTTTATTGTTTACCATTGTATATGCAGGTATGGCATACAACACTAACATCTATATTTTGTTTGGGCTATTTTTTCTCTATGGCATTTATGCATCTGCAACTGAAGGAATTTCCAAAGCATGGATTTCAAATATCTCTGACAAAAAGGATACTGCTACTGCAATTGGTACTTTTGCTGGTTTACAAAGTATTTGCACATTACTTGCAAGTTCATTAACGGGATTTATCTGGTATAAATTTGGTGGCTCTTTTGCTTTTTTAACTACAGCCATAGCAACTGTGCTTGTAGTAATTTATTTTCTTGCATCACAAATAGCAACGGATATAAAGAAATAAGGCTGTTCATTAAGATTTACAAGTTGGAATTGAGTTTTTAGAACGGGATTAAATTTCTATGTTGATACTTACATTTTTTAGGAATAAGAAAAGTTTGACCTTTATATCTTTACTATTTACTTACAATTATTTTTGACGTATGATAACTATTACAGACCAGACCAATCAGCAAAATTCTTTCAACAAAATACCCAAACGAATCATTTCACTTGTACCATCTCAAACCGAGTATTTGCATAGCCTTGGTTTGGAAGAAGAAGTGGTAGGCATTACCAAATTTTGTATTCACCCAAATGAATGGTTTAGAAACAAAACAAGGGTAGGCGGTACAAAGAATTTAAACATGGAATTGATAACAACTTTACGGCCTGAATTAATTATTGCCAATAAAGAAGAAAATGTAAAAGTCCAGATTGATGAGTTAAAGAAAATCTGTCCTGTTTATGTAAGTGATGTCTTCAATCTACATAGTGCATTGCAAATGATGTATGATGTGGGTGTTATTACCGGAAAAGAAACAAAAGCTTCTAAAATTGTATCACAGATCAACGACTTATTTCAACATTTACAACCAATAAAAATTAGAAAAACTGCTTACATGATTTGGAGAGATCCTTACATGACTGTAGGTGGTGATACCTTTATAAGCGATATGATGCAGCGTTGTGGATTTGAAAATATGTTTCAAAAACTAAATCGATACCCTGAAATAACAATTGAAAAATTAAGGGAAATGAACTGTGAACTGCTGTTACTTAGCTCTGAACCATATCCCTTTAAGGAAGAGCATTTATCTGAAATCCAGGCTCAACTACCCGACACCAAAGTAATACTTGCAGATGGGGAAATGTTTAGTTGGTATGGGAGCAGATTATTAGAGGCCACAGCTTATTTTAAAACTTTAATTACCTGAATGATAGAAAGTTTTCTGAATGCAAATAGAACGAATTCTTATTTCCACAATCCATCAATTCTGATAGCTTCTTTCAACAATTTTTTAATAGCTTTCTCATTTATATCCTCGGGTGTAAAGTATATTTTATAGAAGATTTGCTTATTGGTACCATGTGCCAAATAGCAATCCTTGTCAATAAGCTTATTGCCGTACCAAAAGCCAAGTAAAACCCCTTTTTTGATTCCTCCCCGCGGTATAGTTGCTGGCCATATTAAACAGATTCCTTTTTTACCGTAAAAATAGGGAACGTTATATGCCATTTTCTCTTTACAATATGCAGGCAGGTTTTCAATAATAATTTGTCTTAAAACATCTGTTATAATCCGTTCATTCTCGGGTAATAAATCAAACAGTTCTGTGAGTGTCTTGATTTTAACAGGAGAAAGTTTGCTCATTGGCAAAACGTATTAAATAACAAAAATTCTATTAACAAAAATTACCTTCTAAAAACTTAATTACATTGCCCAAGAGCATACCATAGAACAATGAAAATAAGAACAGTACTGAAACAACCTCCTCCTAATTTTTTTGCGCCATAACCTGCTAACAAACCACGAAAAATATTGTTCATAATTATTAATTTAGTAACAAGTTAATAAAAAATCATACCAGCAGGAAATGGATTATTTAAATAGTGTTCGGAAGTAATTTATTTAAAATAAAAATGGGCAGAAATACTAATCATGTCAAACCATATTAATCTTTCTTCTTCAACTTGTCTTTAAACACTTTGCGAAACTTTTCAACTTTTGGTTGTACAACGTAACGACAATATAATTGACTGGGGTTGTTGTTGAAATAATTTTGATGATAATTTTCTGCTGCATAGAAATTTGTAAGTGGCTCTATCGCAGTAATCAGGGGCATGCTCCAGGCACCTGATTGATCCAATTCATTTTTATACTTCTCTGCAATATCTTTTTGTGCTTCGTTATGATAAAAAATAACACTTCTATATTGAGGGCCACAATCATTTCCTTGTTGGTCGGGTGTAGTAGGGTCGTGTGTTTTCCAAAATACTTCTAACAATTCATCAAATGTAACTTTTGCAGGATCGTAAACTATTTGGGCAACTTCAACATGCCCTGAAGTTTTACTGCATACTTGCTCATAGGTAGGATTAATGATATGGCCGCCGCTATAACCGCTGGTAACTTTTAGTACACCATCCAATTGTTGAAAAACAGCTTCAACACACCAAAAGCAACCTGCACCAAACGTTGCAGTATCCGTATTACTTGTCATTCCTGTTTTGTTTGTAAAATTGTTAGAGGTAGAGGTTGATGCCTGAGGTTGAGTGCAGCCAATCATTGCAAAAGCTGCAAAAACGTTACCAACCAATAAAGTTCTTAATTGTAAAAAACATGCAATCATTTACTATCCTGTTTACTTTAAGCAATGCTATACAAATGTAGCAGAACATTTTAATTTAATTGGTGGTCTTCACCTATCTTAACAAACTCTAATCAAAATAAACCAATTTTTAACAGAGGCATAAAATACTTATGAGATTAGATATTTAAAAAATAACATTCTGCAGTTTAAGTCAGGTTTTGAATAGGCTGTTTACCCAAAAATGACAATAAATTATAGCTTTTTCCGTTATTAGGCCAATATAAGCAGCGGATAAGAAAATGCGGGACTTGACAATACCCTTGTGGGTAAAAAATATTCTGGAAAAACCATCGTCAATAAAAGGCTATAGCCATATTGATTTAGATGCGCTCAGGCAAAAGTTAAGAAGATTTAGCTGCAGCAATCCTGTTGTAAGCGTTGTAATCCCCGCCTGGAACGAAGAAAATGGCATTCTCCATACATTAATTTCTTTGGCCAATACTACTTGTCCCTATGCTGTAGAGCTTATAGTTGTAGATAACAACTCCACCGATGGAACTGCAATCCTGCTTCATAAACTTGGTGTACGAACATTGTTGGAAACTAAACAAGGGGTTGGACATGCAAGGACCAAAGGACTTATAAACGCCAAAGGAAAATACATATTGACCGGCGACAGTGATACACTTTACCCGCCGACCTGGATAACTCATATGACCAATGCTATGATGCAAAATGAAGATGGTAATGTTTATTGCGTTACCGGGGGATATTCCTTTTTACCATCTGATAACGCTCCACGGTGGCAATATGCAATATATGAGATGTTGAGCTCCATAGTCATAAAGCGTAAGCAAAAGTACGAACCTTATCTTACGGCACTCGGCTTTAGTTGTGGTTTTGTAAGGGATAAAGGCATAGAAGTAGATGGGTATAACATTGAAACACAAAGGACTTTCAGGGGATTAGCAGGAGTGATGGAAACAAATGCTACAGAAGATGGTATGATGGCCTTACGGCTTATGAAAGCCGGTGGCAGGGTAAAATGTATAAATAGCAGAAGCACACGTGTATGGACAAGCGACCGCCGCTTACAGATGGATGGGGGGCTTAAAAAAGCTTTGAAAATGCGCATACGCAAGTACCTTTTTGTAAAATAAATATGAGCTTTACCGCCACTATAAAATCCAACAGCACCTTAAAGCAAATTGTTCATTGGTTGTTAATTCCCCGTCATCAGGCAAAGCCCCGCAAATGGGTAAGCTGGTTTGTAAACCCATTGATACACAAGCGGGGAAAAGGTGTAACAATTTGCAAACGTACACGCATGGATTTGCTGCCTTTTAATCCGTTTAGCATTGGCGATTACAGTACCATAGAAGACTTTGCAACTGTAAATAATGGTGTAGGAGAGGTTAGTATAGGCGAACACACACGTATTGGCCTTGGCAATGTTATTATTGGCCCGGTTTCTATTGGTAGCCATGTTATTTTTGCCCAAAATATAGTGCTTAGTGGCCTCAATCATATGTATGAAGATGTTGAAACACCTATAAGTAAACAACCTGTAACAGTCGCAAATATTACTATCGAAGATGAATGTTGGATAGGGGCCAACGTAGTTATCACAGCCGGTGTTACTGTGGGTAAACACAGCGTGGTAGCAGCCGGTGCGGTAGTTACTAAAAATATCCCTCCATATAGTATAGCTGTAGGTAATCCGGCAAGGGTCATAAAACAATACAACCCAAATACCAAACAATGGGAGCGGGTCTGAAGTACAAAAAATCGTAAAACCTATTACGTTACACTTCACACTTTACACCTTACACTTTACACTTCACATCTATCTTCCACGTTTATTTCACTTTTGCATGCTACTTCAAAATTTACAGAATTGGCTATAAAGCACATTGTATGTGCCTGGTGATGAAGGTTTTCGGCCGTCTCAACCATGCTTGCGTCTTTTACTTTTACTAACGGATGAAGGGTAACTTCTGTAAATCGTCCGCTACCGTTGGGAGTTTCTTCCATAGTGCCGGTGGCATGGTCTTCATAAGATGTAACAACTACACCCGCATCTGAACATAAATGCAGGTACCACAGCATATGGCAGGAAGATAGTGATGCTACCAGCATTTCCTCCGGATTGTATTTTGTGTTATCTCCAAGAAATGCAGGGTCAGACGATGCTGCAATTACAGGTTTGCCAATTACATTTATTTCATGGTTTCTGCTATAAGAGCGATAGCCTTTTGTGCCTTCTCCATTATTCCCTGTCCAGGAGGTGTGGATGGAGTATTGATGTAGTTTGGTCATATTTAAAAACGGATAAAAAAATTCATTAGTTATTTTGTTTAACAAGTATCAACTATCAAAGTCTATTTGGGTGCAGCTAAATTTAGTAATAATACCTATTGGATGTCCGTAATAGTCCAATTGCATTGGCCTAATAGGTTTGTTTCCTGATTTATACAGTTATAAAAATAGAAAATTAATTTTATAAAATAACCGTCAGGTGTTAAGCATCAGTCAAAGGTTTGAGTTCCCCCTGAAATTTTTTATAATTCTGTATTCGAAGTATTTGCATTTAAAGATAACTTTGTATGAAATTAGATGGCGTGCAAACAGATACCTACGAGGAGATTGATACAGATGTTTTAATAGGGTTAGACAAACAATTTCAGATTGTGGTATGGAACGATGATGTAAATACATTTGATTGGGTCATAGAAACCCTTATTAAAGTTTGCGGGCATACACAGGAACAGGCAGAACAATGTGCTTTGTTCATTCACACCAAAGGCAAGTATGCTGTAAAAAATGGTGACTATGATGAACTAAAACCCCAAACCGATGCCATAACCGAACGTGGCATAGATGCAACCCTCGAAGTGACTGCATGATATTAAATGATGCAATCTTTTTTGCAAATTCCAAACCCATCTATAATCCAATAAACCAATTAACCAATAAACTAATTAACCAATAACCCAATTAACAATTCTTGCCCCTCCACATCCTCGATAATAAAATATGGTTTCCCCCTGTAGAAGATGCTTTGGAAGATGGATTGTTAGCTATAGGAGGCGACCTTTCAACAGAACGATTACTACTTGCATATAAAAATGGGATATTTCCCTGGTACGATGGTACATTACCACTTTGGTGGTCTCCCGATCCAAGATTTGTTTTGTTCCCCGATGAAATTAAGATTAGTAAAAGCATGCAATCAATTCTTAAAAAGGAAACATTCCGATTTACCACCAACAAGGGTTTTGCTTCTGTAATAAAAGAATGTAAAACAAAACCCAGGGAAGGACAGGAGGGAACATGGATAACCGATGAGGTTGAAGCTGCATACAATCAACTTCATAAAACGGGTTATGCACATAGCGCTGAAGTATGGCAGAACGAGCAATTAGTGGGTGGTTTGTATGGTGTAAGAATGGGACACGTTTTTTTTGGAGAAAGTATGTTTAGTCATGTCAGCAATGCAAGTAAATATGCATTCATTAAGTTAACACAACTACTAAAAGAAGATGGAGTTCAACTAATAGATTGTCAGGTTTATACTTCCCATTTGGAAAGTTTGGGAGCAAGAATGATCAGTAGAAATGAGTTTATACAATTGATACAACAATGAGGTTTCGATTAATAAGAAGCATCAAATCTACAAACAGCTTACAACATAACACTTCGGTTGCGCTTTTTCAAATAGTAATGCCAAAAGAAGAAACTCGCCAACGAACGATAAGGTTTCCATTTCTCTGAAAGCAGCAATATTTCCTCTTTAGTTTTTGCTGTAGTTAATTCCATTATAGTCGTAATAATCGCCACATCTCCTATAGGAAAAATATCTTTTGCCCGCAGGCAAAACATGAGGTAAATATCAGCCGTCCAATCGCCTATACCGTTTACAGATTTCAGTTGTTCCCTTACTTCTGATTGCGAAAATTTTGACAAGTCATCCAATTTAATTTTTTCTTCTAAAATGGCCATGGACAAGGCCCTAAGGTATTTAGCTTTCTGTCGGCTTATCTGGCAGGCCCTCATTTCTTCATCAGATAACCGGAGTATTTCTGTAGGAGAAAAAGAGGAAATGTAATTGTTTAGTTTGTTGAAATGTGCATTGGCAGATTGCAGGCTTACCTGCTGTTCCAATATTATTCTGGATAGTGAAACAAAACCCTGCGGCCTAGAGAAGTTGGGTGGTAAGCCATATTGGGCTTGTATTTGTAAGAATGTGTTGTCAAGTTTATTGAGTTGTTTAATGTCATATGGTTTTACGATTGGTTGCATGAAAGAATTAAGGGTGAATATCGTAGTTTTAAAATAAATAAAGTTGTCGAAAAATTTTTTACAATGTGTGTATAATTCAATTAATGAAGTAATTTTTTTTATAACTATTATCCTACCTTTAAAGACTTAAAGAAAAAAACCGATTCTGATGCTTTGATTCTCCGCCCTGAGAAGTATGTGGTTGCCTGTTTTTCTTTTTGCTGCCAAAATCCTATCTAATAACCTTCTTCCTCTGAAAAATGTGTCTGAAACTGTGAGGTAAATTTTTGTTTTCAATTTAGCCTTTTAATATTTAATAACAAATTTAATAACAAACCAAAAACAAGTTTATGAAACAGAGACTACTTAAAATGAGCCTTGCAGCCCTTATCATTGGCTGCACCATGAACGCCGCACAGGCGCAATGGAGCCTGAATGGTAATGCCGGCACAGGCACATCTTTCCTTGGCACCACCAACAACTTTAGCCTGCGTATGTACACCAACAATACACAGCGCATGATTGTAGATAGCCTGGGAAGGGTCGGCATTGGTACCGCAACGCCAATTAACATCCTTACGGTAAAAGGTGCAGGCAGCAAACCCGCAGCCAGTTGGGTAAGCGCAGGTGCACCGCTCTTTACCGGCTTTGGCGAACAGACCACAGGCAATGCTGATTACATACTTTCCATGGCCTCTACTTTAGCCAATGCCAGACCGGTATTTATTGGCCGTCGTTCCAAAGGTACTTTGGCAGCACCTGCCATAACTGCCAACAACGATTTCCTGATGTCTTTCCTCGCTAGTGGTTATGATGGAGCGGCCTTTCAAAACCCTGCAAGTATTGACTTTTATGTGGATGGCACACCTGCTGCGGGTAATGTACCTGCACGTATTAGTTTTGTAACAGGCAGCAATAGCACTAACCGTGCAGAGCGGTTAAAGATTGGCAATACCGGCGATATTACTATGAACACCAACCAGTTCTTTTTGCAAAGAAGTAGTGGTAATGTAGGTATTGGAACAATTACACCTACTGCAAAGCTTGATATTGTTGGCAATATAAAAATAGTTAACGGTTCACAAGCTGCAGGGAGAGTGTTAACCAGTGATGCTAATGGCATGGCTAGTTGGACAACTCCCGGTGCTACTCCCTGGACCGTTTCAGGCAATAATATTTCCAACAGCAATAGTGGTAACGTAGGTATTGGAACATCTGCACCTACTTCTAAGTTGGATGTACGAGGAAATGGACTAGATGATGGCGGAGTACTTAATTTGGGAAATTCGGACAATAGCAATCAGATGATCCTATTTGGAGGCAGACAAAATGATCCTAATCCTTTATTTTTAGTAACCGCCAATACCCCTTTTCGTTTTTCTTCCCTAAGAAATGGATACACAGAGTTGATGAGAATTGATAGCATTGGTCGTATGGGATTAGGCACTAGTACACCAATTGCTCCATTAGAAGTAGTTGCTGATAACTCATTTGGTGGCATGTCTATCCTAAACAATACCAGCCCAGATGGTTTTTCAGGGCAGTATTTTAAGAAAGGAAATCAATTGCTTGGATATATAGGTTATCCGTCTGGCAATGGTTGGATAAACCCCAATACGTTTCAGTTAGCTTCTACATTAGGTAATATGGTTTTCTCTGTAAATAAAAATGGCTCCCATACAGAAAGAATGCGCATTGATACTAACGGCAATGTGGGTATTGGAACAAATACACCTGCTGATAAACTTACCGTACAAACTGCCACAAATTCTTACGGATTAACACATACTGATGGTACTATTACTTTAGGTTCGTTTGTAGGTAACGGTGCCGTTGGAGGACAGTTTGGTACAAAAAGCAATCATCCTCTTGGTTTTTTTACTAACGGTAGTTCCCCGCAGATGACATTATTAACCAATGGCAATGTAGGTATAGGTACCAGTTCTCCAACTGCCAAACTGGACGTAACCGGTAATGTAAAAATAACCGATGGCACACAAGGCGCAGGAAAAGTTTTAACCAGCGATGCAAGTGGTATGGCTAGCTGGCAAACTTCCGGTGCTTCTTCTTGGGCAGTTTCCGGAAATAATATTTCTAACAGCAACACTGGCGGTGTAGGCATAGGCACAAATACCCCGTCATATGGTTTGCACGTTAATAATGACGCTGACGTATGGCATGCTGGTTTTGGTGGTGCAACTGGTTTGCTTAGAATTGGAGCACAAACTGTACAGGGGGCAATCATTCAATCCTGGAACCCTGCGACTAATCTCCCCCGGGATTTGTATTTGCAACGTGATGGCGGCAGAGTGAGTATTGGAACTGCAACATTGCCGACAGGTTCAGATCTTCACGTCAAAGCAATTTCAGGTAATTGCGACGTTTCTCTTTTTCCTGCAACGGGCAAAGGCTGGAATTTTGCAGGCACAACATTATCAGACCTTATAATTGCCTCTTTTGACGGCACTACTTACAATGACAAGTTAATTATTAAAGAGAATGGCAATGTAGGTATTGGAACTACAACGCCCTCGGCTGCTTACAAACTAACCGTTGCCGGCAAAATTATTTGTACCGAACTGAAAGTGCAGGTACAACCCTTTCCTGATTATGTGTTTGCCGCTAATTACAAACTGCCTTCTTTGAAAGAAGTAGAAAGCCACATCAACACCTACCACCGCCTGCCCGGCATGCCGAGTGCTACCGAGGTAGAAGCCGATGGCATGGAAGTAGGTAAAATGCAAACCAAAGTGGTAGAGAAAGTAGAAGAAGCCACGCTGTACATTTTGCAACTCAGTAAAGAAAACGAAGCGCTGAAAAACCAATTGACTGAACAAGGCAAAGCAATTGCAGAACTACAGGCCGCTTTGAAAAACCTGCAGAAGTAGTTTTCATTTTGAAACAGTTTTTATTAATTAACAAATTCAATCAATCAAAATGAAAAATAAAATGCAAATACTAAGATCCATTTTGCCGTTGATAGCATTAGTGCTCATGGCAGCAGGTGCCATGGCACAGCAACGCTTTATGGGTACCATCCTGCAGCCCACACCGGCTGAGCAGGAAACACTGGAAAAAATATTTAAAAAACAAATGCTCATCAACCTTCCATCAGAGGCTATTTACAACTACATCAAAAGCACCGGAAGCGAAAACAGTAACCCCATCATACAAGTAGGGAATTTCTACACTTGGGATATAGACTTGCAGTTGCATGAAATGCGCAGCCCGGATTATATAAGTCAGCGTACCACTTCAACAGGTACAATAACTTTGCCCAGAACCGAGTGTATCACTTATGCAGGATATATGCGCCTTAGTGCCGCAGACGATGTAAGGCTAAATATTGAAGCCAATAAAGTGTGGGGTTATATAACTGATAAAGGGAAAAAATACTACTTAGAACAACTTAATCATTTCATTCCTTCAGCCGACCCCCAAAAACTTGTGTTGTACAATCCTGAAGATGTGTTGCCAAAAAACGCAAGATGCGATGGAGGTACCATTTCTGAAAAAGTAGATGAAAAAGCAGAAACAATTTCTCCTGACAATGGTAAAACACAGGCGGCAGACTGCAGGAAAATCGAAATTGCCACTGAATCAGATTTGCCAAATTTTCAACAAGGCACTACGGCAAGCGATATTGTTGGCAACCTGAATCTTGTAGAACCAATCTATCAAAATAGTTTTGGTTCAAGCTTTATTGTAAAATACCAGCATGAATGGTCAACTACTGACCCATATACTTCTGCAGAACTCTGTGTAGCTAATGATTTGCTAAGCCAATTCAGGGCATATTGGCAGACAAATTTTACAAATATTAAAAGAGACATCAACATAATGTATAGTGCAAGAACTGTTAGTGGTAGTTCTATTGTAATCGGTTGTGCTTATACATTCACTTTTCAAAATTCAACAGGCGATGCATGCTACACAGTTTGCCGGACTTTTTATTTTGGCAGCCAAAATACAGCTAACCAACGTCAATGTCTCGTTGCCCATGAAGTTGGCCATATTTTTAGTGGTGTCCACGATGCCTCCGGATGCTCTAGTAATGCCGGGCCTATTATGTGTCCTTCTCTCAACGATGTGCAAGGCTATAGCAGCGGAACCCCCTATTGGAGTGCATTGTCGCTCACCGCAATTGAGGGCAGCATGGCAAGTGTAAATGGTAGCAGCCGCCTACGGAAAAGGGAGTTCAACACGTCAGGTAGTGTTTTTTTTCCATTTGTTACTACAGGGAATCAATTATTTTTCTCAGCACCCTATAGTACTATTCCGCCAATATTTCCCTTTTCATCATCGTCTATCACATTAACCGGCACTGATGAAGTTACCCTACAGCCAGGTTTTTCTGCTGTCATAAATGGTGGTGGCTCCATAACCGTAACTACAGGAGCATGTGACATAAATGGAAATAAACAAGGACAAAATGCTCTATCAAAGTCAGAAGTTCCAAATCAATTAGTGACAATTAATAGTGCAAAAATTAGTCCCAACCCTTTCACCAATTCTTTTACCATCAAACTGAAATTGGAACAAGTCAGCCGAGTATCAGTAAGTCTTTATGACATGTTGGGAAAGCAAATTGCCGCAATTGTCAACAATCAACAATATGTAAAAGGGGCAGTACAACTGCAATACACCAACAGCAAACTAGCTGCAGGCACGTATTTATGTGTTGTAGAAGTAAACGGAAAGAGATTTACGGAGAAGGTGGTGAAAATGGAGTGAGGAGATGGTAGATGTTTAGAATTTTGATACTAAAATAAAATTTTCGAAATAGTAAAGTCGCAATGCATTGCGACAAACGAAATATTAAAACCGCTCAACCCTTATCATGTTGGGCGGTTTTGTTTTGTATAACAGATGTGCCTTTAAAGATGTTATGATACTCGGCTTCATTATTAGTGAGAAGTAATGAAGCAAGAATCGTGGAGTTAAATGTAGTTTAAGCAAATGCCCAATAGAATTACCGAACATGAACGGAGCTTCGCCAATTAAGCCAAATCAACGAACAACTGCCTGTTCAATAAATGAACACAGCGTTTACCTATGACCTATTGACTTTTTGACTCAATGACTGAACTTCTTCTTCAGCAAAGCCAATGCATCACCTATAGGAACAGCGGTTTCAGGTTCTTTCTTTTGAAAAGCCGGGCGGTTGTTTTGATAGTTGAAGTGTTGTTTTTCTTTCCGTTGGGGTGCTTCTTCGGTTTGTTTGATGGAGAGGTTAATCCGTTTTCTTGCAACATCTAACTCCAGCACTTTAACGTTTACGTGTTGGTTTAGTTTCAGCGCTTCGTTGGGGTCGCTGATGTATTTGTGGGCAATCTCCGACACATGCACAAGGCCATCTTGCTTCACGCCTATGTCAACAAAAGCGCCAAACCTTGTGAGGTTGGTGACTACACCGGGTACTATCATGCCTACGGTTACGTCTTCAATTTTGTAAATATTGGCAAACTCAAATTGCTGCACTTCGCTACGTGGGTCCAGGCCGGGCTTGCGCAACTCATTCAATATGTCTTTGATAGTAAGCGTACCAAACTCCTCGGAAATATACTTTTGTGGCTCTATCTGCTTAATGAGTGTTTCGTTGGCTACAAGGTCTTTTACCTGTGCGTTTATGTCCTTTGCCATTTGCTCTACAAGCGGGTAGGCTTCGGGGTGTACGGCACTTGCATCCAAAGGGTTTTCGCCGTTTTTTATTCGCAGGAACCCTGCACATTGCTCGTAAGCTTTACCACCTAATCTTGCTACTTTCAATAACTCTTTGCGACTGGTAAATGCACCGTTTTCGTTTCTGTACCGCACAATGTTTTCAGCCACAGATGGGCCTATGCCACTTACATAAGCCAGCAAATGTTTGCTTGCTGTATTGAGGTTTATACCAACAGCATTTACGCAACTCACCACCGTTTGGTCGAGGCGTTCTTTGAGCCTGAATTGATTTACATCGTGTTGATATTGCCCTACGCCAATACTCTTCGGGTCAATCTTGACCAACTCTGCCAACGGATCCATCAACCTGCGGCCAATACTTACAGAACCTCTCACTGTAACATCATAATCAGGAAATTCTTCACGGGCAATATCGGATGCGCTGTATACCGATGCGCCGTCTTCGTTGACCATAAACAGCGGTAACCCAAGGTTTAGTTTTTTAATAAATTGTTCTGTTTCACGTCCTGCTGTACCATCGCCAATGGCAAAGGCTTGTATGTCGTACTCCTGCACTAAACCACGGATAATGTGTTCGGCTTCGTATTGTTTGTTTCCTTCGTGAATGTAGATAAGACTTGTTTTTTTTAGGTCGCTTTTTTCATCCAGGCAAACCACTTTACAGCCCGTTCTATAGCCGGGATCAAGTGCAAGAATTCGTTTACTGCCCAAGGGTGAACTTAACAACAACTGCCTAAGATTTTCTGCAAATACATTGATGGCTTCCTCATCACCTTTTTGTTTCAGAGCTGTTCTGCATTCTGTTTCCATGGCGGGTTGCAGTAGCCTGCGGTAAGCATCTTTTATGGCTTTACGAATGTGTTCGCTACAGTTGCTCATACCTTTTATGTATTTGCTTTCCATCAGCTCTATAGCTGTTTCTTCATTTGGCGAAATGCCCATGCGGAGATAGCCTTCTAGAAAACCACGAAGTATGGCCAATATGCGGTGCGAGGGTATTTTATGGATGGGTTCGGTAAAGTCGAAATAGTCTTTGTATTTAATGCCTTCGGTTTCTTTGTCGGTCAATACTTTGCTTTGGAGCGTTGCTTCGCTTTCAAACAGCTTACGCATTCCTGCACGAACGATTGCATCTTCATTAATAGTTTCGGCAATTATGTCACGGGCACCTTGCAGGGCTTCATCAGCAGATTTTATATTTTCATTTATAAATTCGGCAGCTTTTGTTGCTATATCAAAATCCTGTTGCAATAATAGCAGGTCTGCTAGTGGTTGCAGTCCGTTTTCTTTTGCTGTTTGCGCTTTGGTTTTGCGCTTGGGTTTGTAGGGTAGATAAATGTCTTCCAGTTCGGCAAGGGTGGTAGCTTTATTCAACTTAGACTGTAATTCTTCAGTCATTTTTCCCTGTTCGGTTATAGAATTTTCGATTACGAGTTTTCTTTCGCTGAAGTCTTTAAAGAATTTTGCTTCATCTTGTATTTGCTGAATCTGCACTTCATCCAATCCGCCGGTTTTATCTTTACGGTATCTGGCAATGAAAGGAATAGTGGCGCCTTCAGCTAATAAATCTATTACGGTAGAAACCTGTGTAGGCTTTATGTTAAGTTTTGAAGAAATTGTTGGGATCATTTTTTGATATTGGTGTATTCGTTTATTAGTTAATTTGTTAACTGGTTTATTCGTTATTTGGTTATTTGGTTATTTGGTTAATTGGTTTATTGGTTGATTAGTTTATTAGTTAATTGAGTTATTAGTACAGTATTTGATTTTAGTGTTTCTTTCCTTTCTCGGTTTTTATCTTATGAGGGTTTCCTAAACCCTAAACCCTAAACCCTAAACCCTAAACCCTAAACCAATTAAAAGGGCGGCGAAAATAACAGGAGTGGGGGAGATGGCAAAAAGAATAAAATTGCTTAATTTTTCGTTTTTATTTTAAAGAATTTGATTAATTTTACATTATGATACAAGCCCGATTAAAAACTGTGGAAAGGAAAACAATTGTTTCCCGTGCCGAAGTAAAAGCAGCATGGGCTAAAGTATTGGGGATACATGAAGATACAAAAACAGTAAGACCCTCACCAAAACCTTCTAAAAAAACGGTTGTAAACAAACAGGGTTAATGTCCTTATGGCTGATCCGCAATACAACAGTAACGTTTTTATCAATTGCCCTTTTGATGCGGATTACAGAACAAATCTACACGCAATAGTCTTTACGGTGTACAGTTGCAGTTTTAAACCAATTAGTGCTTTAAGTGAGGATAATGGTGCGGACAACCGGCTACAAAAAATTCAAAACCTTATTGAAAAGTCACGGTATAGCATCCACGACATTTCCAGGACAGAATTAAATGACAAGGGCTTTCCCCGGTTCAATATGCCTTTTGAAGCAGGTATTTTCTTTGGTGCAAAGCGTTTTGGCGATAAGGACCAAAAAAACAAGAATGCACTCATTTTTGAGAAAACAAAATTTACCTACCAAAATTATCTTTCTGACCTAAGCGGTATTGATACCAAGGCACATGATAACAATCCAGACATAATAATAAGGGGTATCAGGGATTGGCTAAAGACCTCGTCCCGCAGAACAACTATACCCGGCCACCTTATTATCATTGATAGTTTTAATAAATTTCAATCCCAATTGCCTGCCATACTTGCGGTAATGGATTTAGAGATAGATACCCTTCCATTCAACGATTTGTGCCTGATTATTGAGGAGTTTTTGAAGACAGTGATGAGTTTATCAAATTGAGCAAAATAGCAGTTTTACCTTTTAGTATAAACGGGGCTTTTATGGGTAAAAGAATAAACAATCTATCCTTTTTCAAGGATATTCGGGTTTTGCCAACCTTAAACTTTCTCTTATTTTTTGTATAGTTGGGATAATTTTGATATTTTTATAAAAATAAACACATCATGACAGGTACAGTAAAGTTTTTTAATGAAGCAAAAGGCTTCGGTTTTATCAAGGGTGACAACGGAACAGAAGTTTTCGTTCATGTTACAGGATTGAGTGGTGGCACTACTTTAAATGAAAACGACAAGGTAGAATTTGAAGTGGAAGAAGGTCGCAAAGGGCCCAATGCTATGAAGGTTAGAAAAGTGGATTAATTTATAAACTGAGTTTATAAGCCATCTCAACATAATAGTAACTGTTGATTCATTTTAAACAACTTTATGGTCGTAGAAAATTTTCTGCGACCATTTATTTTTAAAAGAAATTGAGAAATTTGGTGCAGGGTGTTAAGCATATTTTTTATCCCTACATACATTATCTAAATCATCTTTTTTTGAGAATCCGCCTTACACTTTCAATTTATTAAAGCAGCTAATTGTAAGTAACGTTGCTTAGCTTATTTTTTTTCGTTTATAGAGAAGTATTTACAATTGAACTTAGTTTCAACCACAATACGAAGCTATTGACAGCGTTAGTTTCCCGAAGTAGAAATATTAAATTCACAGACAAGATATTATAAGGTAATGAAATGCCCATTCTAAATTTATTTTATGGCTCACTTTATAAAATTTAAATCTATATAATGAGCGGGTTCGAAAAAAAAATTATTTTTTTATTTTTTTTTTTCTATTTTTAACATCTTGTACTTATTTTTACACTTGTACTTTTATTAAAAAACAGGACTTTACTATAAATAAAACTTTATAAATTTTCATTTCAACCTTTTTAATATGATTGAAAACTACTTATCCGGCTAATAAAAAATTTTGCTTCTTCACAAATTGATTGCTAACAGTAAACATTTATTCCCTCACAATTTAGAGTTCTATATCAAAAACAAATAATCAGCTATGAACAGTATTTATTCCTTGACCCCCAAGAGAAATTTATTACTACCTACTTCGCTACCCGCAAACAAATTCAGTTTTGCAGGTAATCTAAAGTGGTTATTAACCATTGTTACATTTCTTGTATCATTTTCTGGCTTTAGTCAGATATCGGGTACAAAAACTGTAGGAGCAGGCGAATTTTACGGAACCCTGACAGCAGCGTTTGCTGACATTCAAACTCAGACTTTGAATGGAAACATTACGTTGCAACTGACGTCAAATTATGACGCTACACTGGAACCGGGCTTTCCTATTAATGCACCTTCAAGTGCATCTATTGGTGTTAACCTTGTAAGTGTGTATCCCACGGCTTCGGGTTTATCTATTTTTGGTAACAGTACTACAGGTATATTAAACCTTAGCGGTACTAATAACATAACCATTGATGGCCGTGTAAATGCAACAGGTACTACCAGGGACCTGGTAATTTATAATAATGATATCACTACTGGTTATACAGTACAGTTTGCAAACAATGCTGTTTCCAATACTCTTAACTATTGTAGTGTAAGAGGTGGGGCTACGGTTGCTTCAGGTGTATCTACAAGTGGGGTTATATTATTTAGTACTGCTACCAGTACAGGTAATAGTAACAATACCATCAGCAATTGTGATATCAGAGATGCCGGAAATGGTTTTCCTCAAATAGCAATAAACTCTATTGGTACCGCAGCTTTTCCAAATGCAAACAATACAATAACAAACAATAATATTGTAAACTTCTTTCATGCTACATTGGCTTCTCGTGGTATTGATTTAGGAGTAGGTAATACGGGTTGGAGTATTATTGGAAATAACTTTTTTCAAAACTCAACAAGAACCAGTACTGCTACAGCTACAGCCACACAAACGGGTATAAATATTAGCAGTACTGCGGGAAGTGGTTATACCATAACGGATAATTATATTGGAGGAAATACTATAAATGCAGGTGGTGCATGGACTGTAGCAGGCGCAGGCCTTTATCGTTTTTTTGGAATGAACATTGTAGCTGCGTCCTCTCCGGCATCTAATATTCAAAATAATGTCATAAAGAATTTTAATATTTCGACGAATGTGAATGCAAACCCGGTTTTTGCCGGAATCTTAGTACAAAACGGAAGTTTTAATATAGGTACTGTTTTTGGTAATACAATTGGTCTGCCAACAGGTACAGGTTCTGTCACCATCACAATGGGTGGTAGTGCTGCTACAGTAACTACTGCTTTACAGGCATTTGGTATTTGGATGACAGGAACTGTTGCTGCTTCTACTTACAATGTAAGTAATAATCTTATTGGTTCTTTTACACTTGATGCTGCTACTATTAACCATGCTTTAGGTTTTGAAGGAATTATTGCTTCAGCCGGCTCTGCTACAGCAATTAATATAACCAACAATACTGTAGGTAGTACTGTAACTGCCAATAGCATTAATAGCCCTACACTTTCAGTTACCGGTGCACAATTATTGAGAGGTATTGATGTACAGAATACCATTACTGGTGGTAATATTAATGTTGCAATTAATGGTAACATCGTAGCCAATATGAACCAAAATTCCACATTGTATTCTGTTTCAACAGGTGGAACCGGTGCTAATATCAGGGGTATTGTTTGTTCTCCGGCTGCTGCAAGCGGTACAGTAACTGTTAATAGTAACCAGGTTTATAACATATCCGGTGCAGGTGCAACAGCCCCTTCGTTTTCATCTCAAGGTTCTGAAGCTGGTATTGTAATGTTTGCCACCGGTACAAATAATATAACTATACAAGATAATGAAATTCACGATATTAGTGGAACAAATAACGGTGCTACTTATTACGCTGTAGCAGGTATTGTAGGTTCTAATGCAACATCAGCTAGATTTCTTAGAAACAAAATTTATAATTTAAGTAATGCATCTACTATCAATTCAAGCACAACTCCACCAATAGCTGCGGGATTTTGGTTTGGGGCATCAGGAGGTGATTATACTTACGTTAATAACATGGTTACTTTGGGAACAGGTCAAACTACCAATACCATGTTTTGTGGTTTCATAAGTTCAGGTAACTCTGGCGCTACCAGGTATTTATTTTATAATACTTTTAAAATTACAGGTTCTGCAGCAGCAGGTGCATTACCCTCATGGGGTATTTTAAGGACTGCAAGTTTGGCGGTGGCTTTTGGTGCTGCTGCAAGTGCAGGAGGTAGTGCAATAAACATTAAGAATAATTTTATAGATAATGATAGAAATGGTGGCACTGGCAAGCACTACGCATTAGGCAATATTTCTGCTTCAGGTTCTACAGGATGGGGCAGTACAGCTTCTAATTTCAATATCCTAAACTCTACCAGTCCAAGCGCTATGGCTGGATGGGGAGTTAATCCGGGAACTGATTATACTCTTGCTACGTTTAGAACTTTAACGGGTGGAGATGCTTCCAGTCTTACCGGGGTTGCAGCTACCTTCTATGATGCTGCTAATGGAGATCTTCATATCAATATGGGCGTTACAGGAAACCAAATAGAATCAACAGGTACTCCCATTGTTACTCCTACTTTCCCTGTTGCCTATACAACAGACTATGATAATCAGGTACGACCTGGTGGTGGTGGCGTAACTAATGGTGGTGGAACTTTTCCTGACATTGGTGCTGACGAATTTGATGGTAAAATATTGGACATTACAGCTCCAACTATATCTTATACTCCATTGAACAATACATCATTAACTGGTGGGGAAACACTAAACGGTTTTGCTACCATTACGGATTTGGGTGGTGTAAATGGTGTTATGGGAACAAGGCCACGCTTATACTATAGACGTTCTACCGATGGTACCTCTTTTGGTGATAACACCAATGCAACACCAGGTTGGAAATATGACGAAGCCAATGGTGCGGGTTCTCCTTTTACTTTTACTATTGATTATACAAAGTTGTCTGGCGGTACGGGTGTTACTACAGGCACAATCATTGAATATTTTGTAGTAGCACAGGATTTAGCTAACCCAAATCCAAACATTGCTATTAATTCCGGTACATTCTTTACTGCTCCTACTTCAGTTGATTTGCTTCCGGCAAATTTCCCTATAAGTGGAGCCATTAAATCCTATACTATTGTTCCTGCTTATGTCGGTTCTATTAATGTAGGTACCAGCGAAACGATTACATCGTTAACAAATGCAAATGGTTTGTTTGATAAAATAAACAATGGTGCATTAACTGGTGACCTTACTGTAAACATTACTTCAGACTTAACTGCCGAAACAGGCGTTATTGGTTTGAACCAGTTTGCAGAAGATGGCGTATTGTCTGGCCTTGGTTATTACCTGACAATTAAACCAACCGGCGCAGCAAGACTTATTAGTGGTACACCATCTACACCTAGTTTGATTAAATTTAGCGGTACCGATAAAGTAATCCTTAATGGTTCCCTTACAACTAATGGTACAGACAGAAGTTTGACCATTCAGAATATGAGCCAGGATTATGACCTTGGTAATATTCCTGACAACTGTGTAATCCACGTATCAAGTCCGGTTTCTGGAAATGGTGCCAACTACAATACCATTAAAAACTGTATTATCAGAGGATTATCGAATGTTGGTACAGAGTACGGAATTGCTATGGGAGGTTCTGATGCTGGTGGTGATCCTGGTTCTGGCGCATTGGCACCAAGCAGTAACAACACCTATCAAAACAACTTTATTTATGCTTCTAACTTTGGTGTGTTTTTCAATGGCTCATCAGCCAGTCCGGATTTAAACAATATAATCACAGGGAACATTATTGGTTCTCCTGTTAATTCGCTTAAGACTTATTTTGCTGGTTTTTGGAGCCAGGGTGAGTCTAATATGCAAATCACTGATAATAATATACTAGGAGTTTCTGGTGATTTAAGTGGCGCATTTGCTATTTGCGGAATATTTATTAATAGTAGTTCTGCAAACTTATTAGTTACAGGTAATAACATTACTGACATAAATAATACAAGTACAACAGGTGGTGCAACGGGTATCAGGTTGGGAGCTTTTGGAACAGCATCAACTAATATGCTAATTGCTAATAATACCATTTCAGATGTATTTTGTCCAGGAACAAATGCTGTTCCTACTGAGGTTAATAATGGATCAGGCATGATTGTTCTTACCAGTAGTGGCCTGACTACCAATGCGTATAAAATATATAATAATTCAGTTAATTTAAATACCAATCAGACTGGTGGTAATGCAGCAGCATTTGTAGTTGCAGCCGGAGTGACTATTGCTGGAGTTTTGGATGTAAGAAACAATTCATTTGCCACATCTCAAACTTCCGGTACACGGTATGCTATTTATGTGGCTTCACCCAGTACAGTTTTCTCAAACATCAACAGAAATGATTACTATACTACGGCGGGTGGTACACTTGGTTTCTTAACATCTGCCAGAACTACACTTGCAGCATGGCAGTCAGCTACCGGTCAGGATGCTAATTCACTTAATGCAGATCCAAAGTATAACACTGCTATAGTTTTAGGACCTCTAGCCGGTTCACCATTGATTGCAGCAGGTGTTCCTTTAGCGGGTGTTATTAAAGATCAGATTGGAATTACAAGAAGTGTGACAACACCTTCAATCGGAGCATACGAGTTGGCTGGTGATTATGCAGCACCAATAATTACATATACTCCGTTACCTTATACTTGTGCTACAGGTAATGTGACATTGACAGCGGGTATATCAGACGTTTCAGGAGTAAATACATTTACTGCTACAAAACCCCGTATATATTTCAATAAAAACAATGGTACATTCTTTTCAGCACCTGGTACACAGATTGGTGGAAGTATCGTAAACGGTACCTGGACATTTACAATTAATGCAACTACGCTTGGTGGTCTTACAGTTGGTGACAAGGTTTATTATTTTGTAGTCGCCCAGGACATTGCACCTAATGCAAATTTGGGTACTCGTCCTACAGGAGGTTTTGGTGCGGATGTAAATTCTATTACAGCTTACCCGCCTGCATACGATTCATTTAGTGTTTCAACAATCCTTAATACAGGTACTTATACAGTAGGTGCAGGAGGTAATTATACCACTCTAACTGCAGCGATTAATGATTATAACACTAAGTGCTTAAATGGTCCTGTAACATTTGCTTTATTGAATGCTTCCTATTCAACAGGTACTGGTGAAACAATGCCGTTGACTATTAGAGCCAATCCATATGCAAGTTCTACCAACATGTTAACGATTAAACCTAACACTGGTGTAACTTCGACTATCACAGGAGCCGGAACAAGTGTCATAATCTCTAACGGAGCAGATTATGTTACAATAGATGGTTCAAACAATGGTACAAATACAAGAAACCTTACACTATCAGGAACAAGTACCACTTCAGGTGCCCGTGTATTCTATCTGTTAAGTTTAGGTGCCGGTGCAGGTGCTACGTACAATACAATTAAAAATTGTATTATGCAATGTGGTTCAACAGGAACCGGTGCAAACGCGGGAACTGTGAGTACATTCTACAACGTTTTCTCTGCCGATGTAAACGCGGCTCCCGGAGTTGATAATGATAATTTCACTTTGGACAATAACGTTTTCAAATTGGCTTCTATAGGTGTATTTGCTTCTGCTAATGCAACGGGCTATTTGAATAATTGGAGCATTACCAATAATACATTTGGAGATAATAACAATTCATTTACCTTAAGAAGAACAGGGTTAAGTGTTGATTTCACTAATAATATTACTATATCCGGAAACACATTCATGAATATTAATACAACTGACTTAGGAAGTGCTACCGGTATTTCCTTAGGTACAGAAGTATCCAATGCTACAATTAGAAAGAATGTATTCTCTGATATTAAATATTCAAGTACTGGAAGTTTTGGTGGAAGAGCCATTAGTTTAAATACTGGTCTTGCTGCAAGTAATATTGTAATAGACAATAACTCAATCACCAATATTAGCGGTGCAGGAAGCAACAATCTTTCTACAGACGCAATTGCAGGTATTAGAGTTTTAGGTACTACCGGAGGAGTTAAGATTTACTACAATAGTATTAATCTGGGTACAGGTACAATTGCCGGAAATTCAAATGGTATTGTTTCTGCAGCCGCATTTTTTGCCGCAGCTGTTACGGGAATCGATTTGAGGAATAATATTCTTTATTCGAACATTAATAACACAGGTTCAGGAACGCATAGAACATATGCAATTTATTCAGAAGCCCCATCTTCCGCATTTACTACCATTAATTACAATGATTATGCGGTAGGTGGTGCCCAGGGTATACTAGGATTTATAGGAAGCAACAGGACCACATTGGCAAATATTGTCACAGGGTTTGGTGGAAATGCAAAATCAATTAGTGTTGTTCCTGCATTTACCAGTGCAACAGACCTTCATCTAACCGCTTCTGGTAATTGCGGCATTGATAACAAAGGACAGGTTATTTCTGGTTTCTCAACAGATTATGATGGCAATACCCGCGATATATTCTATACTGATATGGGATTTGATGAATTTACTTCATCAGATAACCAATGGATAGGTGCTGTTTCTACCAGTTGGTTAAATACAGCAAACTGGTGTTCTGGAACAATTCCATTACCAACTACAGATGTTACAATACCTGCAGGTACACCATTCCAACCAGTACTAATTTCTAATGCTTCTATTAGAAATCTAACTGTTCAAACAGGAGCTACAGTTGGGTTAAGTTCATTTATGATGACTATTGCAGGAACGTTGTCAGGTACAGGAACTCTTGTTGGTACTTCAGCATCTAAATTGGAATTGACAGGAAATGGTGCATTAGGTACTCTTTATGTAGGTACTCCTAATTCAATTGGTTCTGTAACAATGAGCGGAACAGGAGCCTCTATAACACTTGGTACTCCATTGAACGTTTATGGAACTTTAGATGTTAAGGGCAATACCTTGACTACCGGTGGTAATCTTACAATTAAATCAGATATTAATGGTACAGGTAGCGTTGCTGCAATTACAGGCGGAGGTACTATTTCCGGTTCTGTAACTGTTGAGCGTTATATTCCGCAAAATGCATTTAGAGCATGGAGATTGCTTGCTGTACCTGTTCAAGGAACACAGACATTTAAACAAGCATGGCAGGAAGGTCAAACCGGATTGACCAATACAGTTCCAGGTTTTGGTACATTGCTTACTAGCATTGCAGGAACTAACGGTTATGATGCAGCAACAACAGGAAATTCATTATTATCATTTGTAAATGGTACTCCTGGAAGCTTTACTCCTGTTTCTAATACTAATAACGCAATGGCTACTACTTCTGGTTACTATGTATATATCAGAGGAAACAGAGGTACACAGCCTAGTGGTGGAGTATTTAATACAACTGCTACAACATTGCGCACACAGGGTTCATTGTATCAGGGAAATCAAACTACTATAACATTACCAGCAGGTCAAAATGTATTGGTTGGTAACGTTTACGCTTCTGCAATTGATTTTGCAACACTTGTAAAAAGTGGTGTAAGTTCTTTCAGAGTTTGGGATCCTAAAATAGCAGGTACTAGTAACACAGGAGCTTATCAATCATTTAGTGCTTCAAATGGTTATGATCCTACTCCAGGTGGAGGTAGTTATGGTAGTATTGCAAACAGCAGAATTGAAAGCGGTCTTGCCTTCATGTTAAATTCAGCTACAGGCGGATCAGTTCAACTTACAGAAGCAGCAAAAGTTACAGGAAGCAAAAATGTATTCAAGCCATCAGCTCCGGTAAGACAATTGAAGACAAATCTATATGCGGTTAAGTCAAACGGTAATGAATTGGCAGACGGAAACGCAGTTGTCTTCAGAGGAGATTTTTCAAACGGATTAGACGAAGCAGATCTTATAAAGTCTACTAATATGGGTGAGAATTTCGGAGTAGTAAATGCAGGAAAAGAAATGGTGATTGATGCAAGAAAGGGACTGCTTGAGGCTGATATGATACAATTCTCTATGAGTAATCTTAAAACTCATGAGTATGCATTAGAATTCATTCCGCAGAACCTTGTGATTGGTGAAGATGCATTCCTTAGAGACAATTTCGAGGGAACGCTAACTCCGATTAGTCTTTCTGCTAATTCTATTTACAAGTTTACTGTTACATCTGATAACAAGTCTTCTCTTAAAGACAGGTTCAGTATCGTATTTGGTACATCGGCTGGTACGTTATCTTACACTGCTGTTAAGGCAGTAAAAACTCAGGCTAATGTGGAAGTGAATTGGAAAGTTTCTGCAGAAAGAAATATCAACACTTACGAAGTTGAACATTCAACAGATGGTATTCATTTTGCCAGCTTTACTACAGTTAGTGCAAAAGGAAATAGCTTATCAGAAACTAACTATTCTATTTTCCATAGCGATGCTAAAGCAGGAGAAAATTTCTACCGCATTAAAAGCATAGCCAGGAATGGTAATGTTACTTATTCTAAAGCTGTAACTGTTAATTGGAGTAATACTAAATCAATTGCAGTTTATCCAAATCCAGTGTTTGATGGTAACCTGAACATTAAAGTTTATGGAGCTGAAGGACTTTACAATGCTTCTTTAATAAATAAAGCAGGACAAATTGTCTACAGGTTTACATTTAGCAATAATGGTGAAGGAACTGGTGTAAAAACAACAAAATTTCCTTCTTCAATTTCAGCAGGGGTATATGATCTAAATATTGTTAGCCCTGACGGAAAAGTTGTGAAACAAAGTATAGTTATTTCTAGTAAATAAGACTATCAGTTTATATTAAAAGCTAACTGCCCCGATACTTGTCGGGGCAGTTTTTTTGTAGCTATTTTTGAGGTAAAGAAACTAAACAAGTATATGCGTTTGCCCACTTGATTTGGTCTGTTTTGTTTTGTAATGCCTACTGAATGTTTGAAATAGTTCAATTGTATTGGCCTAAACGGCCATCATTGGACTATTAATAATTCAAAATGGTATAATTTCTCTTATTTTAAAATTTAGAACAGCAAACAATACTGAAATCAGCTTTCAATCATTATAATGGTAATAGTTACACCAAATCCCCCACCTTTGACATCTAAAATATACAGTATGCAATTTCTTTCTGAACTTTTTAAAGCACAATCGTATAATCCGGATAGTTTTTTCCTTATAGCAGGGCCCTGTGTAGTTGAAGGGGAAGAATTAGTAATGGAAGTGGCAGATAAAGTGTATGGCATTTGTAGAAACCTTGGAATCCCATATGTTTTTAAAGCATCTTACCGAAAGGCCAACCGTACAAGTGCATCATCGTTTACTGGCATTGGCGACGTTCCTGCTATGCAGTTGATACAAAAAGTTGGTAAGGCTTACAATCTTCCCACAACCTCTGATATTCATGCGCATGAAGAAGCTGTAGAAGCGGCAAAGTATATAGACATTCTTCAGATACCTGCATTTCTTTGCAGGCAAACAGATTTGTTGGTGGCTGCTGCAGAAACCGGCAAAATAGTCAATGTAAAAAAAGGTCAATTTTTAAGTGGTCAGTCAATGAAGTTTGCGGTTGATAAAATAAGAAAGGCGGGAAATGAGAAGGTAATGCTGACGGAGCGGGGTAACACCTTTGGGTACACAGATCTCGTTGTTGACTATAGAAACATTCCTGCCATGGCTGAAAATAATGTACCCGTTATTATGGATTGTACGCATAGTTTACAACAACCCAATCAAACAACAGGTATTACAGGTGGTAACCCTGCATTGATAGGTACTATTGCCAAAGCAGCCATAGCTACAGGTGCCCATGGTTTGTTTATTGAAACACATCCAAACCCTGCAGTAGCATTGAGTGACGGGGCTAATATGTTGCCGTTAAATAAGCTTGAAGAATTGCTTGTTCAATTGGTAAAAGTTAGGAAAGCTGTAGTTTAGAAATCGGCTTATTCATCTGAACCTTGCCCCGAATAAATTTATTAACTACCGTACACCAACATACCATCTTTTAAAGCTATGCTGCTTGGCAGGTAACCAAACTCTTTTTTAAAAGCACTGGCAAAATGACTTAGGTTTGAGTAGCCGACTTTTATACCAACTTCTTTTATGGTGTATTTTCCCAAAACAAGCAATGACTTTGCTTTTAGCATTCTGTTCTTCTGAAAGTATTGATAGATGGGGAATCCGTACAGTTGTTTAAAATCGCTTTTAAGCTTGGTGGGGCTCATTGCAGAGATACGCGATAAGTCTTTTATTTTCGGAGGATCTACAGAGAAGTCTTTTACCAAAAGAGATTCAACCTTCATGAGGCGTAAAGTTTCGTCATCGCTTCTCTTTATCTTATGTACGTGCAGGTCTTTTATTTCATACAATTTACAAATGTATTTTTCTAACAGGAGCAACACACGGTTTTGGATATAATTCAACTTCAGCGGTTGAGCAATTTTATCAGACCAAAGATCATCTAACATAACCCTATATTCAGTAGCAATGGGCATTTGCATATTGTTTTTAATAACGGCTGGAAAAAACTGATTCAACAATTTCTCCACCGCTGCTTTGCCTAACAATGAATACAACTGATCTTTATGAAAATAGAACTTTACAGACCGCAACCTTTTATTAGAAGGAAAAATAAATGACTCTGAAACCAACGTATGGCTTAGCTTAACAACAGATTCAAAATCATCTACACTCTTTTTATTTTTTGGATTAGTATTTTCAAAGTCTTCAAATTCCTCATTGAACTGAAGAATAAAAAAATGCTCGTCCAGGTATTTTCTTTCTACTGTTAATTCTTGTTTCAGTACAGTATCTGACACCATCACTGTAATGCCCGAAGGCAAATGTTCTGCACGAATATAGCCTGTGCCATGTTGCTGCGGAAGAATGATTTGTCCATTTTCTTCCTTAGTTTTAAACCCTTCAGCAAACAACTTAAATAGAGCTGTTAAGTCGGGTTTGTTTAACTGCATTTCGGTCATATTATAATGCTTGTCTGTAAATATCTTTCAATAAATATTGTTTATAAAAGGTCGCTAGGCAATTGGTCAAAAGACTTCTTAAATGCTTTTGCAAAATTACTTAAGTTGCTATAGCCTACTTCCATACCCACCTCTCTTACGCTATACTTTCTACTTACCAACATTGCTTTTGCCTTATGCATACGCTTTTTTTGAAAGTATTGGTAAACCGGTAATCCATATATTTCTTTAAAACTGTTTTTGAGTTTGCTGGGGCTCATTGCTGCCATTTTTGCCAGCTCGGGAATACTTTTTGGATCAGCAGAAAAATCTTTGATAAGCTCTCTTTCTACACTGGCAAGCCTGCTGATAACTTCATTGCTAAGTTTAACATTAAAATGCATATCGCTCATCTTGTAATACGTCCTTGTAAAGAACCGTTCAAGCAATAGCATTACCCTGTTTTGAATAATCATAGTTTCATAGTCGGCACTACCATCTACCTGCACTATTTCATTGAGCAAACGCTTGTATTCTACATCCATAGGCTCATGGTTAAGTGCAGTAAGCCTAAGGTTCAGGTATTTTCTGATAATATCACCGACGTTTTCAACTTTCAAAAATTGCTCAAGCCATTCTTTGGTAAAAAGTATATTCACCCCTTTTACGGAAGTCCCTTTCTTACAAATAAAAATCCAATCGTAACGGGAACTTGCTAAAAAAACTGCCGACCTTACCTGCATACCTGCATCAGGAATATTTTGAAGGTTTTCTGATGCAATTGATTCGGGTATATTAGCCTCATCAAAACGAAGGATGAAGCAATCCTGGTTAATTTTTAACCAGTTAAAACGCAGATCGGTATTTGCTGTGTAATCCGAAACAATACCCTGCAAGCCATTGGGTAGTTCTATTAACTTCATGTAGCCTGTACCTATGTGTTCAGGAAGGTGAAGTACATTGTCCTTTAGTTTGACTTTGAAAGTTGTTGCAAAATGATGCAACAATTCTGCATAATTGGTATAGCTATAATCTATTTCAAGCACGGTTTATGGGTTTATAAGAATATTAGTTTAGCTACAAATAACGCATAGGATTTCTCCTGGCAGAATAAATGTAGTTCTTAATATTTAGCCAAAACGCCAAAATCATATAAATTATTAGAGGTGATCCAAACGTAAGAAAAGAAATATAAATAAACCACATTCGGATACGCGATGTTGCAATGCCCATTTTTTCACCTATTGCATTGCAAACGCCAAATATTTGGGGTTCAATAAGAGTTCGTAACCTGTTCATTTTAGTAACTTTTTTTGCAAAAAAGCTTCTGCACTAAGTGCAATTTAAACAATGATTAAGAAAAATCAGATTTAATGTTGATTAAAAATTTATGGGAAAAATTCATTTGGTTTCCATTCAGCCCCAAACCGAATTTCCGGTTCAATTATAAAACTCAAAAGATGATAAAATATTTTGTGTGCAATATTAGATGCACCTTGGGAGATAAAGTGACCCGTTTTGTTTAGCAAAAAAGAACGGTGGCAAAAGCACAAAGAGTTGTGTTAAGCCTCCGTGTACTCTGCGAACAACTCCTTCTTCTCTGCGGTTAAAAAATAACCCATGTGCCAAAAATTAATTTAGGCCACACCCTATCTCAAATAACATGTTGCCTTATAGCATTAGCCACTAACTCCGCCACATTCTTGGTGTTAGTCTTCTTCAGCATGTTCTTACGGTGATTGTCAATTGTGTTTTGGCTACTCTTAAGATGCCCGGCAATTTGCTTGCTGCTAAAGCCCTGTGCCAATAGTTCTACAACTATTTTTTCCTGTTTGGTAAGTGTATTACAAGATACATTAATTACCATGTAAGCGTTGGTCATGGTGTTGGTTTTGGTTTATCGAATAGTGAAATACAATACCAAGGTATATAAACTAATTAGAATTTCAACACTATTTATATATTTTTTATAAAATTTAAGACTCTTTATATACTTAGGGTGAAAAATGGTAAAAAATAGGGTGTTTTCACCCTTGACTTAGGTTTCGTAATGATGGAGATTTGTGGAATAAATATAGTGTTTTATAAATGGGTAACAATAGCTATAAATGGCTATTGTTTGGGGGGGTGGAAAGGATGAAATTTGATATAAATATAATTGCTTCAGAAATAAATAGGGTTGCATTATTTACTGCCCAATAAAATTGAAAACGAGCCACTAAAAAACATTTTATGCCAGACGAAAAAACACCCACCCAAATGGTGCCTGTGGATCTAACATCAGGGGCAACAACACCGCCTACAAAGGCAGATGGTTTTTTAAAAGCCGCTTCTTGGACAGGTTCGGGTTGGTTGATTACCTTATGTATCTTATTGCTGATTGTAGGGGGCACTTATATAATTGCCCATTGCATGAGCAAAAATGGTAAAGAGTATGTACAACTAGATAAGACACAGTTGAAGGTGATCAAAAAAATACTGGATGATAACCCTACTAACCCCAAAGGGGACGACCAAGGAACCAAACCGGTGACCGACCCTAAGGACACTGCAAATGGAAATGACCCAAAGCAGCCTGAACCAGAAAAAAATAATGTTGTTTTTAAAACACGGGCAGTAAGGACAGGTTTTATAGCGCAGTATTTACAAGACGAGTATGTTTTTCCGCCATTAAAAGGTGCATCAGCAAATGCCCCTTCAGAGTTGACAAACCTGATTGCCATTTTAGAAAAAATGAGCGATACAGTTGTGTACGATTACCTGTCTGACAAAAAGATATTGGTTGCCAGCCCTTTTTGGCTTACAGGCGGGGATGTGTACATAGAATCTTTTTGGTGGAGCCTTTTGGGTGTATTGGTCAGCCTGATTTTTTATGTGAGTACAGCTAACTCTAACTCCCTCACTCCCCGGAAAGATGAGAATAATGATATAGGCATATTTGACCCCGCAGCTATACCCAACCAAGTAGCTAAAATGTTTTATGCCCCTGCTGTAACCATTGTACTTGTATTAGCTTATCATTTTCTAAAGGACAGTAACAACAACATGGTTGACATTAGTGTAAACAAAGGCTTAATCGTGTTTTCGTTTATTGCAGGTTTTTATTCAGGCAGGCTGATGAAGTTTTTAGATAAATTGAAAGAGTTGCTATTGCCTATTAGTAGCGCGGCAAGTCCATCTGCCCCATCTGCCCCGGTGGGCAAACCCCAAAAAGATGTAGTTATTAAACCTGGTTTGTCAGCAACAATTTTGGCTGATGCAAACGTAGCTACAATAAAGGGTGACCTGATAAATGCCAAAGTGATGTTGACACCAGTTGGAGGCGGCTCGCCTATAGTAGCCAATGCCTCAAAGGATGCCCAAAACAATGATGTGTATAGTGCAAAGCAAGTGCCGTTAGGAAAATATCACCTACAAGCATCAATGACAGCTAAAACAAGTAATGGCGATAATATAGTTGGCAATATGCAAATTGAAGTAACAGAAAGTAAAACAAGTTTTGAGCTGGTGATGGATAAAGGGTAGGGTGGTTTGGTCGAGGGGAAGAATGGGGACGGTGGAAGAGTATTAAAGGTGAAAAAAATAAGGTAGATTTTATTAAAAAAGTAACATGAATAAAGTAACTGAAAATAAAATTTTGTTTTTGCAACAATATGTAAAAAAATGGCATAAAAGATGGCAGAAAAAACATCCAGAAAATATTGTGGGATTTAGAGTTGGTAAAAAAATCAGCAATGGTAAGATTGGAAAAAATTATTCAATCATATTTATGGTGGTGAAAAAGAAAGAGGGTTTTTTTTTAAAAAAGAAAAATATTATCCCTGATTCTATTGAGATTAAATTTCCAAATAATAAAAAAAGGGTCATTAAGACAGATGTGCAAGAAACTGGAAAAATAAAATTGCATGCAGGCATAACAGGTGAAGTTACCAGCGAGTATAGTATCCACTTTGGGTCTGCAGGTTTATTTGTCAAGGACAGTTCAAACAAAACATATCTGTTAACGAATTACCACGTTGTTGCCGAAGCAATGATAAGCAATAGAATTTTTTCTTATAAAAGGCCTTTAAACCAAACGCAGCCAGATGTTAGGTTAATTGATAGTAATGGACAAAGCCATACAGGACGTTTTGAAGAAGGCATTATTTCGCATGAAATAGATGTTGCTTTTGTTGAATTCCCTATTGCCCCAGATCATAGGTTAAACATTTTGCCTGATAACAAAAGAGTTGAAGGGAAAGTAGCAACGAGACCATTGCCGCCGTCTATAATAAACAGGGAGGTAACCGTTTATTCTTATTATAACCAAATGGGTCAAACAACCAGAATTACTGACAATTCTTCCATTTTGCATATAAATGAAAATATTTTTTTTGAGGATGTATTGCAATTAGAAAAAGTTACCAAAGGAGGGGATTCGGGAGGGCTTGTACTAGCAATGAATATGGCTGTATTAGCCATTATTGTAGGTGGGGACAACGATTCGTCATATGCCATCCCTTTTTTTAAAATTGATGATTTTAAAAATGTAGATATACTATAATCATATAAACAATTAACATGAAAAAGTACTTTTTGCTATTATTTGCTATTGCAAGCACAGCTATTGCTGTATGTCAGACTGTAACAGTAGGTTTTGACACTGGTGACCCACTTTCAAATCGAGCAGATGTGAATATCAAAGATAACCCGGTAATTAATATTTCCGAAACGTTTACTACCCTTGACAATTTAAGGGTAAAGTGTACAGATTTAGCAAACGGTGACCAACTTAAAATTAGTATTCAAGGTTTAGCAGACAAAGATTATAATCCAAGTGATGGTGATACATTGTTTAAGTTTTCTAGTTCCATTCTTAATAAGGAAATAAAATTTAAACATATTTCCGGCGGGACCGAAGTTGTTGCTGATGAACAATCTTTCAAAATACTAAATGTTTCTACAAATGGAACGGGTGGGAATGGAAATGGAAATGGTAACCGTAATACAGAACCATCAGTTAATGACTTTATTGTTTTAAATTATTCAAATTTAGAACCCACCCCCTATGGCTTGGTTGACCCCAACGATAATAATAGGATTGTCCATATTTTTTTAGACGAGTTTGGTAATAGTTTAATTAGTACAATACCACAAGGCATATCCAATGCACCCTACATAGTTCATATCATTTATCCTTATTCTTCTAAAGAGCCTAATAGGGTATCTTATTCTATTAAACAGAAATCGGGGTCTTTCAGTAGCACTTTATTGTTTAATAATACAGGGATAAGGGACAATATCCCAAAATTACAATCCGGCGCAATACGAGATAGGATAAGCGATAAAAAATTTTTATTAGGCACTGCGACCGATGATCTAACATTTGATGTTATCATAGTTGTGAAAGAAGATAATGATAAATTTACTAAAACTGTTTTAGAAACACATACCATTAAAATGAGCCAGGTATTTCATGGTTCTTTTGATGTTGGTTTACTTAGGACTGATTTATCTAATCCTACCTTTACTTTAGTTGAGTCTCCTACAACTTCAGATAAAGTTGTTAAGGTTACAGATGAAAGCCCTAAAGGTGTTGTTACAATCATGGCATCTTTTTATACTTCTCCTATTGTTTTGTTAGAAAGCCTTTATGCTAAGTTATCAGGTAAGAAAAAAATCCCATTTTTTAAGTTAACTGGGCGTAGCTTTTTAGATGATCATAAAATTTATGAACGTTTTTATCCGACAATAGGCGTAGGTGTAAGTGATAAAGTTTTCGAGAATATTTTTTATGGTATTAATTGGGAAATCGCCAGAGGGTTAAGCATTTTTGGGGGCTGGCATTATGGCAAAGTAAGTACTTTTGAAATGCCAGGGTTTACACCAGGAGAAACTGTAGTATCTCAAAAGCAGTTTGATTTCTATCAAAATACAAGTTGGAAAACAGCAAAATGTTTTGGGGTTAAATTGGACGTATTAATTATACGAAATTTGTTTGGTAGTGGGAATACTACCCCTTAAAATATGTGTATACTTTGTGGTTCAAACCTGAATCCCGAAACTACTATTACAAGGAGAAATTCCCCCAGCTAGTCGAAGTGTTCCGCAGCATCACTTAGATTAGGGTCTTCCTGAAAACACGTAATCCACACTGGGCGTGAGTTTGGGGATAAAAATCTATTAAAAAAGCCCCACGATGGCACAATATATGAGCAAAGTGGGGCAGCATTAATAGTTAGACCCATGACAAATTTACTGTT
>JANMMU010000113.1:0-12840 GCA_031373555.1 Segetibacter sp.
AAAACCATAAAAAAAGAGCTCCATGCCCCAATTGATAAAAATCAAACTATACGGGGTCTAGAAGCTCTAAGCGAAGATAAACAGATAAACTGTTTATCTTCTTGAAAAAACATTTGGAAAAGTACGGTATAGTTTAAGTTTGAGCGAAGCGGTAACTTAAATTTAAAATGAAACCCAGGATTCCCGCCTGAAGTGCGGGACACGGTGTATCCGGTAAAAAGTCAGGTTGTTTGGTATTGTTGGGAAACCTAATAATTTATTGGCCAAAGACCTGCAACCATTTAATATTTCTGCATCATTCGGAATACTAAAACAAGCAGGGCAATTGAACAGGAATGGGTTTCAACCCATTCTAAAAAATGATACCACAAAATATTGGCTTTAGCCAAAATGAATGATGGGAAAATTGTGGCTAAAGCCGAAAGAAGAAAAATGAACTTGTTTTCCTCCAGATAAATCTGGAGGCAATTCAAAATCTGGAGGCAATTCAACATCTGGAGGTAATTCAAACTCTGGAGGCAATTCAAAAATGGCATTTAATAGGGATGGGTTTCACCCCCAAGCTGTTTTAAGTCTTAACGAAGCTGACTTAAATCTATATTGAAACCCAGGATTCCCGCCTGAAGTGAGGGATACGGTGCATCTGGTAAAAGTCAGGGATATATTATCGTTGGGCAACCTAATAATTTACCGGTCAAAGTCCTGCCACCATTTAATATTTCATTGTCCTTCTTAACACTGAAACAAGAATGGGGAAGAAGATAAAATCTATGACTTCAAATTTCGTATTGCATTGCGCATTATTTCCAATTTTTTAAGTTTCTCCTCCTTCTTTAATATGTCTTTGTTCAGGTCTTCAATTTTTTTGTTTTGTTGCTCTAATTTCTCTGTTGCGTTCTCTGCATCTTTCGCATCGTTAAGTGCATCATCAGCTTTACTTTCAGCTTTTTTTGCATCTTTCATTTTTCCGTTCGTAGCCTTATCAGCCTGGCTGCTGCTTTCCCGGGCTGCATTTTGTGCTTTGGCAGTAGCTTCTGCGGCCTTTGTGTTGTACTTGGATAAATCATTTTGTGCTTCAGCTAATTTAGTCTGCAGTTTGGCCTTTTGTTCATTTATTTTTGCCCACTCTTCATTTAGCTTTATAGTATCAGCAGGAGTTTTATATTGTTGTGCAATGGTTTTATTGGTAAATAGGATTATAGCAAATACAAGTAGGTAAATAATTAAATTTTTCATAGTTTAAATTTGATTTTTCGTTTTGAATAAAGTATAACATTTTAAAGGTAGTACTATTCTCATGAATTATATTTTTAATTTTAGTATGACTCATTATGTTCCTTATTGGTTTAAGTCTTAGCCAAGCGGACTTACATCTATAATGAAACCCAGGATACTGACCGGTAATAAATTAGGGTGTTTGTTTTATAAAAAATATTCTTGCTAACGGATTTCCCCACTACTTCAAGTGTTACAGCAAATTGGCTTTTCCAACTAATTTAATAGCTTCACGCAGTTAAAGGTTGTAGCGTTATATTTGTTTACACAATGTATATATCTTAAAATAAAAATGATAACCATGAAAAAATTGCTCCTTAGTTCTTCTGTCCTTTATATTGATTTCGCTTTGTTGCTTATTCGCTTAGCCATAGGTATTTTAATGGCCTTTTATGGCCTCCATAAATTGCAGCATTTCCAGGAGATGGCTTCCTCCGACTTTTGGATGAAGGAGGTCAACTTGTTTGGGCTTACCGGAAAAATTCCATTGGCACTGACCATTTTTGCAGAATTGTTTTGCAGTATTTTCATCATCCTTGGATTGTTTACAAGGTTGTCTTTAATCCCCTTGCTTTTTTGTATGGGTTTTATTGTGGTAGCATTGGATAAATTTAAAGTCGTTTCCAGTGGTGATAATGGATTGGAATTAAACTCTGCCTTTAATTATTTTATCACTTATGTGGCCTTATTTTTTACCGGTGCAGGCAAGTATAGTATCGATCATTTTTTGTTAGCCAAAAGGAAGTAGCCATTCCCTGCTCGAGTAAGTGTAGCGGCTGGTTGAAGTCTTAGCGCAGCTGACTTCAATCTATCACAACACCCAGGACTGTGTCCGGCTGAGAATAAGCTGTTTACTATCTTTGAGCACGCTAACCGTTTACCGGTCATAGTCAATTTAAGTTTCGCTTCGCTTAAACTCAACCGAGCAGGGGAAAAAAATTAATCAACTTTTTACTTTTATCAATATTGCACCAATTTTGCTTTCTATCCAACGCTATCTGTTGAAGGTGAAAAGCAATTATAGTTAATAGTTTCAAAAAGGTTATTATGGTTATCCCGAAATATTCGAACTTTATACTTGATTATAAAAACCATAATTATGAAAAGACCCATTTTGTATCTACTAATTTTCTCCTCGCTATTATTTTCCTGTAAAAAAAATGATACTAGCACAACCCTTACTACTACTAATATTACCTCAACAATTACAACAGGAAATTGGCGGGTTACATATTATTGGGATACAGATCATGAGGAGACTAATAATTTCATAGGGTACAATTTTGTTTTTAATTCAAATGGTACAATTACAGCCACTAAAACTACAAGTACCATTAATGGAACATGGTCAACCCTAAATGATGATAGCAAAATTAAGCTTATCCTATCTTTTGCTTCTCCGGCTGACTTTTTAGAAATATCTGATGATTGGCATACCATTGAAAGAACAGATACTAAAATAAGACTTCAGGATGTCAGCGGCGGAAGTGGTGGAACAGATTTTCTGACTTTCGAAAAAAATTAAATCCAGGAATAATAGAATTTTTAATTTGTGTGATCTTCTGTACAAGAACACCTAAAGCATTAAAGGTGCCTTTTTGAATATCCATAAATTCAACTCAATAATTACATTTTACTATTTTTATAACCATTTAATATATATTTCATAATAAAACTTTCCTCCCACTGCAAAATTAAACACAATTAATTTTAAATTACAGGTGGTAACCAACTATTACAACCTCCGAATAAAACAGTTCCTTAATAATATCTAATGAAGGCATTAATTTTTACAACTTTACTTTTAGCAACAAATATCATTTTCGGACCCCTTTCTGGTTAAGTCTTAACGAAGTGGACTTAAATCTATAATGAAACCCAAGTCTGTGACCGGCAGCAAATCGGGTTGTTTGTTATTATGTATGCCGCTGTTGGTGTTTCCCGAACAACGGGATCGACATTCACCAACACCCTATATTATGCATAAGTTTGCAGGTAAAGGCACCTCCAAAGATGTAACCGCCCCATTATGATATCACCTTTTCAATTTAATGTCAAGACTAAATACATTCTTAAGGCGACTTTATTTTGTATAGTATTTATTGGGCTTCATATATCTTTCTCATTTTTTAAATCTGCTGTGCCTGCAAAATATGAACGTTTAGCACACGGTACTTTGGGTACCATTGCAGCCATTTTAGCAACCTTTATATTTCTAAAAATTGACCGTAAGTCATTTGCCGACATTGGTTTAATACTTGAAAAAAATACACCCATAAAATTCCTGACAGGAGTATTAATAGGTATTGTATTAATGGGCTTATCTGTACTTTCTGTAGTTTATTTTTCTGATTTTACAATTGAAATAAATACGAATAGTAGTGTTCTACATTTTCTTTTTCTGACACTCCCATTAATTCCATTAGCTTTTATGGAAGAAGTCGGTTTTCGGGGTTATCCTTTATACATTTTAAAAGATAAAACAGGCATACGAAACTCAATCATTGTTACCTCCACCCTCTTTGCATTGGGACATTTAGCTTATGGATGGACAATACAAAATTCTTTTTTAGGTGCAGGTGTATGGGGAATTTTGTATGGATTAGCAGCTATTTATTCCAATGGCATTTCAATGCCCACCGGTTTACACTACGCAGCAAATTTAACCACCTCTGCTTTTGGGGTTTCCAACAATTCATTTAACATCTGGACTTTAAAACAAAAAAACGGAGGTACCCTTGAGAACTATCAAAGCAGTGAAATGATGACCCTGATTCCTCAATTAGCTTTATTGGTTTTTAGCATTATTTGTATGGAATGGTATGAACGAAAAAGAAATACCTCCGCTTATTGGTTTTAAGCAAAGCGTTACTTCAATCTAAAATGAACAACAAAGACTTTGTGGGTGGTGATTTTCTAAAACCCCATCAGGACAAGTAATATTTCATGGGGTCTAAGCCAATCAACCCTGCTAGAATAAGTCTTGCTGTTGGTTGAAGTTTAGGAAAGAGTAATTTTAATCTAAAATAAAACTCCTGATTGTATCCGGTAATAAATTAGGCTGTTACCTGTCATATTAACGAAAGACACGACAAATGGACAAACTGATAGAAATATTTAAACATAGAAGTTTCAAGTGGGCAATTATTTTGGCACTTGTTTATTTTGGAATTGGATTTGCTTTTTTACACTATGGACTTGCTGATTATGGTTGGGTATTTTTTGTATTACTTCCCTTTTCACTTGGAATTGCAGTAGGTAAACTGGAAAAACAAAAATGGGCATATTTAGGACTTGCTATTGGAATATTAATATTCATTGGACTTTTAATTGCAGGTGGACTTGAAGGAATTGTTTGTGTGGTTATGACAATTCCTATCATTATTCCACTTGTGTGGCTAGGAACAATGATAAGTAAATATTTAACCAAGAAAAGAATTTTCAAACCAACAAAGAATTTTAATGTTATGTTTTTGCCATTGCTTTTCACACTTTTTGGTGCGCCAATAGAAAAGAATTTTTATACAGACAAATTTGAAATTATTGAAGTGAAGACCGAAAGGATTTATCCATATACAACGGAACAAGTTTACAATACTATTAAATCTATTGACACATTAATAGCAGACAAACCATTTTTAATGAAACTTGATTTGCCTATTCCTAACAAATGTATTTTGGACAAAGAAGAAGTTGGAGGATTACGAACTTGTTATTTTACAGGTGGCACTATTACAGAGCGTATAACAGAACTCGAAAAGGAAAAAATCCTGCGAATGGATGTTATTGATTATAAACTAACGGGCAGAAAATGGTTAGGATTTAAAGAAGCAATCTATTACTTTGATAAAGTTGGACAAGACAGTTGTAAAATGACAAGAGTAACAACTTACACTTCTGTTTTGAAGCCACGAATTTATTGGCAACCACTTGAAAAATTAGGAATAAGCCAAGAACATGATTATGTTTTTACCAATTTACATAACGACTTAATAAGAAAATACGGCAAGTAAAATGGGCTTATTTTATTGTTTTCAACTTGTCCTTATCTACTTATTGGGTGACCTCCTCTAAAGTAAATGTTGGTTTAGGTTGAAGTTTTGCACAGCGTACCTTCAATCTAAAATGAACTACAAAGACTTTGTGGGTGGTGGTTTTCAAAAATAATCGGGGCAGGTAACATCTCAAAGTAAAGGGATACCTGATTTTAAAATTGTTTTGTCATGTTATTTGTTTTAAATTGTTTTCTATAAAATGCTTGATAAGTCATATAGGAAAACATTGTACCATAAAATAAGTAAAATGGAATTTATACAAGTATGTACCAAAGATAAGTTGCCTCACAATTCACAAAAAATAGTAAGTCTTGGTAAAAAGAAAATTGCGCTTTTTCATTTCAACAATAAGATATCAGCTATTGCCAATGCCTGTTTACACAAGGCTGGCCCGTTGGGTCTGGGTGCAGTAAGTGCCAAATATGAAGGCATGTATGTAACCTGTCCTTGGCATGGTTGGGAGTATAATATTGAAACTGGCAGTGCGCCACCCGGTTTTCCGGACCAGCAGGCATTGTATGAGGTAAAAGTGGAAGGAGAATTTATACTGGTAAGCCAGGACCCAATAGTTAAGGCACACCGGGAACATCATAACAACCCTTTGCTGGAAGACCTGATAAAACTAAAATACCAGACTTCAGAAAACAGCCTGAATATACTCGGCATCAGCACAACCAATTTATCCCCGGCCCTACCCCGCTTTTCAACTTCAGAAGATGCACTGGAAAAATCTTTAGCCTATGCAAAAGAAAAATATGGTGCTGCAACTAAAATGGTAAAGCTGCGTGAACTGGAATTCAGAAATTGTGAAGGCTACTACTCGCAACATAGCCATGCCTGCACCTGGCCATGTAGCATAACCGAAATGGATCCTGCAGACGGTATGACAGAAGTATATGAAAGTATGATCCTGTGGGCCGATATTGTTATTGTATCAACCCCCATACGTTGGGGAAATGCTTCTGCCTTGTATTATAAAATGGCAGAGCGGTTAAACTGTGTGCAAAATCAAATCACCATCAGCAATAAGATTCTTGTAAAAAACAAGCTTGCTTCTTTTATCATAACCGGGGGACAAGATAACATACAACAGGTTGCCGGACAGATGATGTGTTTCTTTACTGACCTGGGTTTCACCTTTCCCCCTTTCAGCTTTTTAGGATGGAGCAGAGGTTGGACAGCCGAAGACATGGACAAGAATGTAATGCAATTTAAAAAGAGCGAATACATACAACGTACCTCCCGTGAAATAGTAGGCAACTGTGTTGAAATGTTGAAACAGATTAAAAAGATAAACCACTCTAATATGCATGCCCCTTTGCCTAAAAGAACTGATTCATTAAGTGCAGAAATGGAGAATAGCGATATGAATATTTAAAAACGCTAATTAAGGGTTGATTCGTGATTAAAAACCTTGCATAGCCTAATGAAGCTAACTATAATTTAGTTTCCAGAGTTTTAAATATTTGTTTGTGCTGATTCCTACCCATTGCTTGCAATGACCTACTTTTTAATGTATAATTTTAATGCATTAAATTTATCTGTTTCCAAGATATACCACAAAAGCAAAACCCGGATATTTATAGTATGACAGATAACAAGAACTTCCTGCTACGAAATAAAGCGGTTATCGTTTATAGCATTAGTTTGGCTTTACTGCTGTTTCTTCTCAAATGGTTAGAACTCCGATTTATAATATTTGACCATTCGTTTGAAATCTATATAGGTTGCATTGCCGTCATTTTTACTGCATTGGGTATATGGCTTGCCTTAAAACTTTCAAAACCTAAGATTGAGACCATTGTAGTAGAAAAAGAAGTTTATGTAAATAACAATGAAAATTTTGTTCCTGACACATCACTTATTGGCCAACTTGAAATAAGTAAAAGGGAATTGGAAATACTGGCGTTATTGTCGCAGGGGCTTAGCAATCAGGAAATTGCCGCTAAACTTTTTGTATCACTAAGCACCGTAAAGACCCACAATCAGAACCTCTTTGAAAAATTAGATGTGAAAAGAAGGATACAGGCAGTAGAAAAAGCAAAACGGCTGAACCTTATACCTTAGATGTGTTAGATATTTTATTTTTTTCAACCTCATAGACACATAGCTATATGCCGGCTATAACAAAAAAACATTTAGACGAGTTAACTTATCAGGTAATAGGGCATCTGTTAAAGTTCATAAACACATGGGTAGAGTTTTGTTGGAAAGTGTTTACCACCATTGCAGCAAAGAGGAATTAAACTAAAGGTCAAAAAAATTTTGTCAACGAATATTTCAAAGAACTCAAATAAATTTTAACGCACTCACATATTTTAACTACATGGCTATGTTTCTATGTGGTTTAAATAATCATACTTTAGTATGAAAACAAGCACGATAGCAGAAAAATAGCCGAAAGTATGACCACAAAAACCTGTCAATAAGCCACATTTGCACCAACAAAAAAACTAAAAAATGAAAAAGAATATTTTAATCTACGGGCTTATAGCCGGCCTTGTTGTTTCTGCCTTAATGTTGTCAAGTGTCAATTATCTTAGCCATTGTGAAGGCAATATAGATTGGGACACAAGCATGCTCATTGGATATGCATCTATGCTTATTGCCTTTTCACTTGTGTATGTAGGTATCCGCAATTACAGGGATAAATACAATGCCGGAACTATAAGTTTTGGCAAAGCTTTTAAAACAGGCATGCTGATGGTTTTAATTGCTTCTACTATTTATGTTGTTGCATGGCTGATTGACTACTTTTTCTTTATACCCGATTTTATGGAAAAATATGCAACTCATACACTTGACGAATTGAAAACAAGCGGGGCAAGCCAAATAGAAATAAAGAAGCAAACAAAAGATATGGAGAACTTTGCCATTATGTATAAAAACCCGTTCTTTAATGCTATGATGACCTATGCAGAAATTTTACCGGTAGGATTGATCGTAACACTCATCAGTTCATTAATTTTAAAAAGAAAAAAAGCGAAAAACTAAACCAGTTATATAACCTACAACCTTTACAGATGCTCAACAGGGGAAACCATAATAACATTTTGAATACATTTACAAATCAGGGAAAATGAATATCATAACAACAATATTACTTATTCTGGCAGGCATTATAGCCTTGTTGTTAATCATTGCACTGTTTATGAAAAAGGTACATTATGTAAATCGTGAAATCATCATTAATGCGCCCCTACCAAAAGTATTTGACTTTTTAAAATTGCTTAAAAATCAGGAACAATTCAACAAATGGGCATCGGCAGATAAATTAAACAGGAAAGAAACATTTACAGGAACAGACGGAACAGTTGGCTATATTTATTCATGGAGTGGCAATAAAAGTGCAGGACAGGGAGAAAAAGAAATTATAGACATTGTGGAAGGAAAGAAAATTGAAACAGAAATCCGTTTTGCAAAACCAATGCGTGTTTCAGCAAGTGTAATATTTGAGACAACATTTTTGTCAGCTAATGAAACCAAAGTAAACCTCATCAATACCGGTACATTGCCATATCCATTGAACCTAATGATACCTATGGCAGAAAAAAACTTTCCCAAAGATATGGATGCCAGTTTGCGGGCTTTAAAAGTCATTCTTGAAAAATAACTAAACCAAATACAATGAAAAAAGTAACAGGAATTGGAGGAATTTTCTTCAAATGCAAAGATCCAAACAAAATAAAAGAGTGGTATAACAAACACCTGGGTCTGGATGCTGGCCCTTATGGTGCAAGTTTTGAGTGGCGGCAACTTGATGACCCGGAGAAGAAAGGCCTTACGCAATGGAATGTGAATACCGAAGCTGCAAAACTATATGACCCATCAGCCAAAGACTTTATGATAAACTATAGAGTAGAGAATTTAGAAGCATTGGTTGAAGAATTAAAAAAAGAAAACGTAACTATCGTGGACAAAATTGAGGATTATGATTATGGTAAATTTGTTCATATTTTAGACATTGAAGGCAATAAAATTCAATTGTGGGAACCTAAGGATTAGGTTAGTAAAACATCTATTGATAAGGACTTGCAACAACAAAAAGAGCCGCCCCAACATCCCGTCGGGGCGGCTCTGTTTGTTTAGTCATTTAGTCAATGGTCAATAAGTCATTGAAAATTTTATTAACTCATAATTCTTAACTCCTAATTCTTAACTCATAACTCATAACTCATAATTCTTAACTCATAATTCTTAACTCCTAATTCTTAACTCATAACTCATAACTCCTAACTCTTAACCGCTTTCAAAGTTTTCACTTCCTCCCCTTGCCTTACTTCAATCATATACAAACCCGGAGCAAATTGCTCACCAAAGCGATAGATTTTTTCTGATATCCCTTTGATAGTATGAACTGTTCTTCCGTTAACATCCATTACCCTTATTTGCACACTTTCTTTCCTGGTTGAATTTACCTGAAGGGTAAATTGGCGGCTACTTGGGTTGGGTGTTATGGATACTTTAAGATTAGAATTTGATGGTTGTATTTCCGGCAAAACAGCCCTTGCTGTAAAACACGAACCCGACGTTTGCCCCACAGTTACCAGTATAGAATACCCACTGCATCCATTGGCATCATTTACATAAACCCTGTAACTGCCTGCTTTCAGGTTGTTGAATGTATTGGTAGCGGTATAAGCTCCTGTGCTGCCAAACCTATAGGTGTAGGGCGGTGTGCCACCTGCACCTGTTACTGTTATAGAACCATTCCTGGCACCGGGGCAGGTTTCGTCGTTTTTGGTGGCGGTGCCACTCACTTTGGTTGGTTGGGTTAGTGTAACTACAATACTACCAACACAACTATTTGCATCCTGTATAAATAGCCTGTAAGCACCGGCTCTTACATTATTAAAAACATTGGAAGAAACAAACGAACCCGTACTTCCCAGCCTGTAAGTATGAGGGGTGGTGCCTGTAGTTGGGGTTACGGTTATTGACCCGTTTTGTACACCGTAGCAGGTTGCATTGGTTACACCCGATGTGCCGGTGATGGCAACAGGTTGTGTAATTATGACCTGGTCAGACACACCTGCACAGCCGTTTGCATCCAGTATAGATACCCTGTAGCTGCCGGCCCGGAGGTTGTTAAAAGTGTTGGAAGGCACATACCCTGCAACCGTACCTATACGGTAGGTAAATGGGCTTACGCCAAACGTTGGTGTTATAGTTATAGAGCCCGTAGCAGTACTATTGCAGGTTGCATCTGTTTTTGTATAGGCTGAAGTTAGTGGGCCAATAACATTGACTACTATAGGTAACGATGTTGCACTGCACCCTAACGTAGCGTTATTGACTGTGACGGTGTAACTACCGCTTACTGCAACTTTTATTGAAAGGGTTTTCCTTCCATTAGACCATAAATAAGTGAGTGCATCATCAGGTGTATATTCCCAAAAATCAGTTACTGCGTTTCCATCAAAGCCGGTACCAATATATCCCTTATCATTTACATTAAATGCGGTAGAATAGTATCTTCCTGCACCCCCAAAATTTGCCTTTGCTATCCACGAATCTGTAGCGGGGTCATATTCCCAAAAGTCATTTGCCCTATTATAAATAGAGTCTTGACCGATACCAGCAAAGCCTTTTCCTCCAATACTAAATGCGGCAGCACCAACTCTTTTGCCTCCGCCAAAATCTGCTTTTCTTGTCCATGAATCAGTTGCAGCATCAAATTCCCAAAAATCTTTGTAAAAATTTCCAGAACCAGCAAATGTACCCGTTCCGACATAGCCCTTATTGCCAATACTAAAACCAAAAGCCTGATCCCGGGCTGTGTCACCTACATCGGCTTTTCTGGTCCATGTACCAAGAGGAGTATTGCTTGGGTCATATTCCCAAAAGTCCTTGTAGGTAGTTGAATGATCATAACCTGTGCCTATATACCCTTTATTCCCAATGCTAAAACCTATTGCACTAAAACGTGCTGCACCAGGAAGAGGTGCTTTTATAGTCCAGTTATTTGCAAGTGTGTCATATTCCCAAAAGTCATTTAAGCTTGCATCATTATATCCTGTTCCAATATACCCTTTATTCCCAATGCTAAAACCCACCGCCCATTCACGGGCACCTCCTGCAAAATCTGCCCGCTGTGTCCAAACATTTGTAATTGGGTCAAATTCCCAAAAATCAACAAGGTAATTACCTCCATCAAAACCAGTACCCATGTAAATTTTGCCTGCTATAGTAAACCCTGCTCCGAGGTAACGGGCAACACCCCCATAAGGTTTTACCTTTGCCCACGTATTTGGAATATTAGCTGTTAAGGTAACATTGTTTCCCTGACAGAAGGTGGTTGACCCACCAGGAGTAATGACTGCAGTACAAGGTTGCCCTACTACGTTTTGGTATGACCACAGAAATAATATTATTAGTACCTTTTTCATAAAAATATTTTTTTAAGTAAAAAAAATTTATAAACAAGGTTTTTCAAAGGAGTTGAGTTGTTGCAAATAAAAAGAACAGTGGGGGAGCAATGTCTGAATAATGAAAAGCAAAGTAAATGAGATTCAAAATGGGGAACCTGTAGTGGATATAGTTATTATAAAGCGTATCAACAAAACGGTTGTATTGAATCCCTTTTTTCATCGTTAGTATATTGTTTGTAAGATGGACTTACAACATCATAATACCCAATTACATGATTACCGTATTTAAGCATGAACGAGGTGTCTACAAACTATAAAAATAGCAGCCTTAAAATTCTATGCAAAGTTACATGATATTTACATGTAAAATATGACCCACGTTATTATATAAGTGGAAATAAGCAATTCTCTGTGATACAAATTAATGTAGAAAATAAATTAAAAGTTAAAAATGTTTTAAATGCAAATAATAAATGGAAAATCTTAAAAACTTACTGGTCAATGACCAATCATTTGAAATAAGCACAGCCGCCCTAAACATTAGGGCGGCTGTACATTTTATTCAATATCAACCCTTAGTTTTTAACTACTTTCATCATTTTTACTTCCTCCCCTTGCCTTACTTCAATCATATACAAACCCGGAGCAAATTGCTCGCCAAAGCGATACATTTTTTCAGATATTCCTTTGATAGTATGAACTGTTCTTCCGTTAACATCCATTACCCTTATTTGCACACTTTCTTTTCTGGTTGAATTTACCTGAAGGGTAAATTGGTGGCTACTTGGGTTGGGTGATATGGATACTTTAAGGTTAGAATTTGATGATTCTATTTCTGGCAAACCTGCCCTTGCTGTAAAACACGAACCCGACGTTTGCCCCACAGTTACCAGTATAGAATACCCACTGCATCCATTGGCATCATTTACATAAACCCTGTAACTGCCTGCTTTCAGGTTGCTGAATGTATTGGTAGCGGTATAAGCTCCTGTGCTGCCAAACCTATAGGTGTAGGGCAGTGTGCCACCTGCACCTGTTACTGTTATAGAACCATTCCTGGCACCGGGGCAGGTTTCGTCGTTTTTGGTGGCGGTGCCACTCACTTTGGTTGGTTGGGTTAGTGTAACTACAATACTACC
>JANMMU010000004.1:0-43465 GCA_031373555.1 Segetibacter sp.
TCTTGAATGGTGGTATTTAGTGTGGTGATTAAATGCGATAATAATACTGTTGATGTTTCAGAAGCTAAGACAGCCCCTATCTATATACCGTTGCGCCAAATCAAAAATTTTAAAGAAAATTCCTTAAGTTAATGACATTGATTGAGAGTAAATAAAACTATAGAGAAAACTGTCAAGCGTACTTGAAATTTCCATTTGCGTTCTTCAAATTTTTGAATATTATTCCATCTTCGTTCTTCCGAACGAAGTTTTTCCATTTCGAGAATGGCTTGAAATTCTGAACAATTAAGTTGAGAATTAGGAGATCCAACTCTTTTGATGCTGCCCATGACAGTATTTTTAACCGTTTAAATTTCAAGGTTTAAATCAACCATAACCTCATTGGCTTTTTCTGTATCCCAAAAAGACATTTTCCCTTACTATAACGATGGGAAAGTTATTTTATTGTGTATATCCCAATTTTCACACAATAACATTTTCAATTTGAGCGTTCTCATTAGTTTTGGACTTCCCTGGCTATTCAGTGTTCACCCAACTAGAGTAAGTGTTCCTTGTACTTGTTCAATCGTTGCAAAGCGAACTTCTACTAGTACCATCAACACTTACCTGAACATGATACTTTTTAACAACGTATAAGTTGCGAGAAAGAATTTTGGTTTAAATTTGAGCAGACTTTTAGAACTATGTTAGTTGAGCGGACAAATAAAGATGAAATTGTAATAACTCTATCTTCCTCGGTTAGCACCTTTGGTCTTCAGCGATTAATTGATTATGTAAAATATCTTGAAGCAACATCTAAAAGTAAGGCAAAACGGTCAGACGCTGACAAATTAGCTGACGAGGTGAATGCTTCCTGGTGGACTAAAAACCGTAAACGTTTCATTAAGTGAGGTTCATCATAGATGCGAATGTGGTGTTTAGTGGAATTCTAAACACAAACGGCAAAATTGGGGACTTGCTCATTAATTCGAAGCAACATTTTACCTTCATAGCTCCTGACTTTTTAAGAGGTGAAATACGTAATCACTACCCAAAATTGGTTAAAATATCAGGCTTAACAATCGAACAAGTTCAGGAAGCAGAATTTCAACTTTGCAAGGACATTATTTTTATATCAGAGGAACAAATAAAAATTTCACACTGGATTGCCGCTGATATTCTTGTTGCTGATGTTGATCCTAAAGACACGCATTATATTGCTTACTCAAAACAGTTTCGTTGCAAAATTTGGTCAGGTGATAAAAAGTTAATTAAAGGATTTGCACCGAAAGGCTTTGCAAATTTTATTACAACAGAGGAGCTTTATAAATTGAGAGGGGATGCACGTGACAGGATTTAAACAGTACACAACAAGAGAATCCAATGGTGGAAATGGATTTTATAAATTTCCACCATTTGTTGTCATGCCACAGCATACCCCCAACCAAACAAAGCATATAGAAATTTTAATTCTCCCCCCACTCCCCCAAACCCTGTCTTATAATTGTATAAGGCTCATTGGTGCAGTCAACTACGGTAGAGGGTTCCATGCCGCCAATGCCACCGTCTATTACAAAATCTACCTGATTGCCAAATTTTTCAAACATAATTTCAGGGTCTGTATAATCCTCCACCATATCACCCGGTAGCGATGCACTAAGCAGCGGGTGGCTCAACAGGTCAACTATATGATTGGCTATTTTGTTGTCCGGTACACGTAGCCCTATGGTGCTTTTGCGGCTTTGTAATATCTTAGGTACGTCTTTGCTGGCTGGCAATATAAAAGTGTACGGGCCGGGCAAATAATTTTTAAGCAACCTGTACAGCGGTGTGGAAATGCTTTTGGTGTATTTGCTAAGGTCGCTCAAATCGCTGCAGACAAAGCTCAACTGCGCTTTAGCGGGGTCAACATTTTTTATGCGGCAAATACGCTCAATTCCTTTTTTTTGAAAAATATCGCAGCCTAAACCATAAATGGTATCTGTGGGGTAAATGATGATTCCACCATCTAACAGGCATTCTACCACTTGCTTTACAAGTCGCGGCTGCGGATCAACGGGATGAAGGTGTATGAGCATAATTTGTACAGTAAAATTATTATACCATTTCTCTTAAGACGTATTTATTTTACTGAATGGGTACCAAAATGCATTTTTCCGCAATCAATTAAAATAATCAGACAAAATTATTGCTGAAAATCAACAAGTTACAAAGGTGCTTGTAAAAATAATTGCCAAAAACTTCATTTTATCAAATGCAACCCACTACTTTTGCACTCCTTTATAAATCGGTGGGATAGCACCGGTGTAATTAAAAACAAAAAATAATGAGCAAACTACATTTCACCACCAAACATGCGAACGAGGCTACCGTGCAACGTAACTGGTACGTTGTTGACGGCACTAATCAAACCGTTGGTCGCATTTGTGCTAAAATCGCAGCAGTTCTTCGCGGTAAGAACAAGGCGTATTATACCCCACACGTTGATTGTGGCGATTTCGTAATTGTAACCAATTGCGATAAGGTTAAGTTTACAGGTAATAAGATGGACGAAAAGATCTATCTAAACTACTCAGGTTACCCAGGCGGTAAAAAAGAGGAAGTTGCAAAAGACCTGCTTAAGCGCCGTCCTGAAGTTATTGTGGAAAGAGCTGTAAAAGGCATGCTTCCCAAAAACCGTTTGGGCCGCAAAATGTATAAAAAACTTTTTGTGTACGCTGGTGATAAACATCCACACACTGCACAACAGGCTAAAGAATTAAAATTTTAAAATATTAGTAGCAAGATGTTAGTAGCAAGATATCAGACAGAACCACCAGTTTTATAGTCTAAGTCTAAAATCTAAAATCTGCCATCTAAAATCTATACAACACATGGAAAAACAAAAAAATGCCGTAGGTCGCCGTAAAGAAGCCGTAACCAGGGTTTTCATGAGCCGTGGCGAAGGTAAAATAACTGTCAACGACAAAGATTACAAAGCATATTTCCCACTGGTTTATCTTCAAAATCAGGTAGAGCAGCCTTTTAAAGCTGTAGAAGCTACTGACAAATTTGACGTAAAAATAAACGCAACCGGTGGTGGCCTTAAAGGACAGGCAGAAGCTGCAAAGCTTGGTATAGCCCGTGCTTTAATTGAAACCAACCCTGAACTACGTCCTTTACTTAAAGCTGCAGGTTTACTAAAACGTGACCCACGTAGTGTAGAACGTAAAAAACCAGGTAAGAAAAAAGCAAGAAAGAGCTTCCAGTTCAGTAAGAGATAAAAGCCCCCTCGATCCCCCAAGGGGGAAGTTATGGGCAATGGTTTCAGAATATTTTTTAAAACTTTTAAACACGGCTTACTATAAATCCCTCCTTTGGAGGGTGGGGAGGCCTAAATATTTTATCTACATGGAAAATAACACTTCACTACAGCAGCAGCTTTTGGAGGCCGGCGTACACTTTGGTCACCTTAAGAAGAAGTGGAACCCAAAGATGTTACCATACATCTTTGCAGAAAAAAAAGGTATCCACATCATAGACCTTAACAAAACAGTTGAAGGTTTGCAGGAAGCTGCATCAGCTATGAAATCTATAGCCAAAAGCGGTAAGAAAATCATGTTTGTTGCTACTAAAAAGCAGGCTAAAGAAATAGTTACAGAAGCAGCACAGCGCATTAATATGCCTTATGTTACAGAACGTTGGTTAGGTGGTATGTTAACCAACTTCAACACTGTACGCAAAAGTGTAAAGAAAATGCAGAGCATTGAAAAAATGCTGAATGACGGAAGCGCAGAAAGCTTAACTAAAAAAGAACGCCTTACCCTTACACGTGATAAAGAAAAGATGGAAAAAGTGTTAGGCGGTATAGCCCAATTGGGTCGTGCCCCGGCAGCATTGTTCCTGGTTGACATAGGTCACGAGCATATTGCACTTGCAGAAGCCAAGCGTTTAGGTATCACAACATTTGGTATGGTAGATACAAACTGCGATCCAAACAAAGTGGACTTTGCAGTTCCTGCAAATGACGATGCTACAAAATCTGTTGCTATCATTACCAACTACATAGCCGCTGCTATAGCAGAAGGTCTTGCAGAACGTCATGCAGCTAAAGATGAAGATGTAGAAGAAAACGACAACGAAGCAGAAAGAAAAGCAGCACGTTTACAAGCCGAGGCAGAAGCCGAAGCAGGACGTGGCGGCAGAGGTCGTGGTAACAACGCAGGTCCCGGAGGGCAACCAAAACGTCGTGTACCGGGTGGTGCAAGCCGCAGACCACAAGGTGGTGGTGGGCCGAGATAGTCAGTTGAGTCAATAAGTCATAGTGTCATTGAAGGAAATTCTTTTTTGATCAGGCTATTGAACTACTATGACACTTCGTTGTGTCACTCACTTGTACCGCAACTCTTTATTGATCATTTAAGCGAACAATAAAATAATAAATAACAAAGACACTAAGTCACAAAGAAGCACAAAGCCCCTTAGTGAAACTTGGTGTCTTTGTGGTTTACAACTCATAACTCATAACTCATAACTCATAATTATTATGACCGCAACAATAACAGCCGCAGACATCAACAAACTACGTCAGGCCACAGGTGCCGGTATGATGGACTGCCGCAAAGCACTTACAGAAACAAATGGTGATTTTGAAGGTGCAATAGATTGGTTACGTAAGCAAGGACAAAAAGTTGCTGCCAAGCGTAGCGACCGCGAAGCAAAAGAAGGTGTAGTAGTTGCCAAAACTACCTTTGACCACAAAACAGGTATTGTACTTACAATTAGTTGCGAGACTGATTTCGTGAGCAAAAATGCAGATTTTGTTGCTTTTGCTACAGGCATTGCAGACGCTGCAATTGCCAACAATGTAAAAAGTGCCGAAGAACTAAACGAAGTAACCGTAAACGGTGCTAAAGTTGCTGACCTGATCAATGATAAATTAGCAGCAATTGGCGAAAAAATAGAAGTTAGCCGTTTTGAAAGAATAGATGCTGAATATGTAGCTTCCTATATACATGGTGCAAACAGAATGGGTGTTTTAGTAGGCCTTAACAAAACTGCAGAAGAAGCCGGTAAAGATGTAGCTATGCAAATAGCAGCTATGAACCCATTGGCTGTAGATGCTGACAGTGTACCTGCTGATATGGTAGAGAGAGAAAGAGCAATAGTAACAGAAACAATATCTGCAGATCCTAAAATGGCAGGTAAGCCTGCTGAAATGATCGCAAAAATTGCTGACGGCAAACTAAATGCTTTCTTCAAAGAAAATACTTTGGCTGCACAGGCTTTTGTAAAAGATAACAGCAAGACAATTGCTGAATATCTAAAAGGTGTTGACAGCGAATTGAAAGTTATCGAATTCAGAAGAGTTGCTTTAGGATAATTTAAACTCAATTATATAAAATCCCGGTTGTAATTAACCGGGATTTTTTTGTTTACAATTTTTTAGATGACTGGTTTTCAATTTAGTTTATTCTCACAATAGCCCATTATCTTTACAATCCTTATGAACGTAGCTATCTACAGTCGCGGTTTAGATGCAGAGCAAGAAGTTCAATTACTTACCCTGCTTGAAGAGTTGACCCGGTTTCATATTTCTGTAACCATTCACAAATCACTGGTTGGCCCACATAGTGCGGTCAGTATGCTGCCTGTAGATTTTACCATATTCTCACAACACGAAGACCTTGGTACAGATACAGACTGCATTATTAGCCTTGGCGGAGACGGCACACTACTAGATGCTGCAATTCTTGTACGTGATAAACAAATACCCATCATGGGTATCAATTTCGGTAGACTAGGATTTTTGGCGGGTATCAGCAAAGAAGAATTATCGGTAGCGGTTGAAGCATTGGCCAACAGGACATTTGTAACAGAAAAAAGAACCATGTTGCATTTAAACTCTAATATTCCACTTTTTGGAGATACGCCATTTGCACTTAATGAACTTGTTTTACACAAACGCGACATATCCCCTATGATAAAAATTCAGACTTATCTAAACGGGGAATTTCTCAATAGTTATTGGGCAGACGGACTAATTGTATCAACCCCAACCGGTAGTACGGGGTATAATATGAGCTGCAACGGGCCAATAATATTCCCGGAAAGTGCAAGTTTTGTAATAACTCCTATTGCGCCACATAATCTAAACGTACGTTCCATCGTTATACCTGACAATAACATCATTAGCTTTGAAGTGGAAGGCCGATCAGACGAATTTATATGTACTATGGATGCCCGTAGGGAAATAGTAGAAAAAGATGTTCAGTTGGCCGTGAAAAAGGAAGATTTTCCGGTGATATTAATTGGTTTAAATGAAAATAGTTTTATGTCAACTTTAAGAAAAAAATTGGCGTGGGGTCTTGATACCCGAAATAAATAACTATTTTCAACAAAAAAATAGTTTTTTTGCGTTTAATAGTGTGATAATTTTTTATTGATTATGTGTATGAAAAAGTCAATCATTGTATTTTTTACGGCAATCATAATGGGCATTAATACAAATGCGCAAGATATGAATGCCTATGTGCAGCAGGGGGAGTTTGGTATTGCAGCCGGTATTGGCAACTATTTTGGGGACCTTAATACCCGGGCATCATTAAGCCGTCCTAAGTTTAGTGCCGGTGTGTTTTTCTGCAAACAATTCGGGAGTTATATAGGATTAAAAATTGCAGGTAATTATGCACGTTTGGGCTACTCTGATTTATATAGTGTAAACCCTGTACAAAAAGCCCGTAACCTTAGTTTCAACACCAACATTTGGGAGTTTTCTGCAAGTGGAAATTTCAATTTTTTTAAGTTTTTTCCCGGCATTTCAGGATATTCATATACACCTTATGTATCCCTGGGTGTAGGTGTTTTTTCCTATGATCCCTATGCCTTTTACTATGGAGAAAAGCAATACCTCCGCTCCTTGGGAACCGAAGGGCAAGGCAGTTCAGCTTATCCTGATAGAAAGCCTTATGGATCAATGGGCGTATGTTTCCCTTTTGCAGTTGGTATGAAATACAACATGAATGAAGCCATCAATGTGTTTGTTGAAATTGGTTATAGGTTTACTACAACAGATTATTTAGATGATGTAAGTACAACTTATGCGCCTGATGCATTTCCCAACGGGCAGCCAGAATTAAATTATCTGCTTAGCGACCGCAGTTATGAATTAGGTAATAGAATAGGAATAAAAGGCCGTCAAAGAGGCAACAGCCAGCAGAAAGATGCTTATGTATTGGCGCAAGTGGGTGTATCGTTCAATATTTCATCTTACAGATGTCCAAGACCTTAATAAAAAAATTCTCTTATAATGAAAAAAGGTTGCCAATTAGCAACCTTTTTTCATTATATTAGTCTACAAGTACGTAGCTTTATTATGCAACTTTCAACATACTCATTTTACTCTTACTGAATTGTCTTTCAGCATATTCCAAAGTAACATGTAATGTTTTTTGGCCAGAACTTGGCAATTCATACATAGCATCTGTAAGTATGCTTTCGCAAATACTTCTTAAACCACGGGCACCCAACTTGTATTCCATAGCTTTAACTACCATGAAATCGTACACATCATCATCTATGGTTAATGCAATACCCTCCAACTCAAACAACCTGTTGTATTGTTTAATGATACTGTTTTTGGGTTCGGTAAGTATTGCTCTTAGCGTTTCTGTATCAAGAGGGTTCAAATAAGTTACAACAGGCAAACGACCCAACAATTCCGGTATCAACCCAAAAGATTTCAAATCCTGTGCATTGATAAATTGTAAAAGGTTTTTGCGCTGATAATCTTGTAATTGCTTGTTTACATTAAAGCCAATAGCGTTAGTATTTACCCTTCGGGCTATAACTTTATCTATACCATCAAATGCACCTCCGCAGATGAAAAGGATGTTTTGTGTATTCACCTTTATCATTTTCTGCTCCGGATGTTTGCGTCCACCCTGTGGTGGTACAAGCACTTCAGTTCCTTCAAGCATTTTCAATAAGCCCTGTTGCACACCCTCACCGCTAACATCACGAGTGATAGATGGGTTATCGCCTTTACGGGCAATTTTATCAATTTCATCAATATATACAATACCTCTTTCGGCAGAAGTAACATCATAATTGCAGTTTTGTAATAACCTGGTAAGCATGCTCTCTACATCTTCGCCAACATAACCGGCTTCGGTAAATACAGTAGCATCTACTATAGCAAAAGGAACATTCAGCAACCTGGCAATAGTTTTTGCAAGCAAGGTTTTGCCCGTACCCGTTTCACCAACCATTATTATATTGCTCTTTTCAATCTCTATCTCATTCTCAACCTGTTTGTATTGAAGCCTTTTATAATGATTGTAAACTGCAACTGCCAATACTTTCTTTGCATCATCCTGACCAATAATGTACTCGTCTAAGAATTTTTTTATTTCTGTAGGTTTACGTACAGTCAATTTAAAAGAAGACGGTTGACTATCGGTCTTAATCTGAAGTTCCTGAGCTATAATTTCCTGTGCATGTTCTACGCAATTTTCACAAATATGACCATCCTGACCGGCAATGAGTATCTTAACCTCATCGCGGCTTCTTCCACAAAAAGAACAATGTAAATGACTCTGTTTAGGCATAATTTATTTAATATCTGTACCTGATAAGTAAAAATTTAATTTTCAGTCACCCAAGTAAGACTACAAAAATATACAAAATAGCTGCTATTAATATTTAAAAAAGTTTAAAATTTAAGCCCGGCTTGTTAATTTACAATTTTTCTACTATATAATCAGCTATTCCATATTCCATCGCTTCTTTAGCATCCATCCAATAATCACGGTCAAAATCTTTCATTATTTGCTCAAAAGACTTTCCACAGTTTTCAGCAAGAATCCTTGCACCCAGTTCTTTGGTTTTTTGAGTTTGAATAGCCTGTATTTCCAGATCAGCACTTGTACCCTGATAATATCCACCAAGACTTGGCTGATGAATCATTACTTCGCCATGGGGAAAAATGCCTCTTTTGCCTTTAACTCCTGCACTCAATAAAATAGACCCCATACTTGCGGCCAATCCCATGCAGATAGTATTTACAGGCGAACTAAGCATCTTCATAGTATCATAAATAACCATGCCGCTTGTAACAACTCCTCCCGGACTATTTATATAAAACGTGATTTCTTCTCCTGGTTTATCATTGTCCAATAGAATGAGTTTGGTAACTACATCTCTTGCACTTTTGTCATCTACCACCCCCCATAAATAGAGCGCTCTTTTTTCAAAAAATATTTTCTCCATCTTTTTTGACAGAGCTTTGTTCTCGGGTGATGGTTCTTCTTTAGGCTTTTCTTCTTCGTCTTCCATTCTTACAGAAGACAATATGTATTTTGAATTATAGTTCATTATTATATAATTTAACCTCTAAATTTTTAATCTTTGTTTAATTTTCTTGGATTGATAAGTAATACTTCATCTACTAAGCCGTATGCTTTAGATTCTTCAGCACTCATCCAAAAATCACGGTCGCTGTCTTTGGCAACTTCTTCTGTTGTTTTGCCAGAATGAAAAGCAATGATTTCGTAAAGTTCATGCTTGATTTTCTTAATTTCATTTACAGTAATCTGTATATCTGTAGCCTGACCACCTATACCACCACTTGGCTGGTGCATCATAATACGGCTATGCTTTAGTGCTGTACGCTTCCCTTTTACTCCTGCACACATAAGCACCGCACCCATACTTGCTGCCATACCGGTACATATAGTTGAGATATCCGGGCCTATAAACTGCATAGTATCATAAATTCCTAATCCTGCATAAACACTGCCGCCGGGGCTATTAATATACATTTGAATATCGCGGTTGCGATCTGTACTTTCCAGAAACAACAATTGAGCAGTAACAATATTGGCTACATAATCATTAATAGCCTCACCCATAAAGATAATTCTATCCATCATTAGTCGGCTGAATACATCCATACTTGCAACATTCATTGGCCTTTCTTCTATAATATAGGGAGTAAGGTTGGTGATGTTGTGTTGTTGATAATTGTGCAAAGTTGCACTACTGATGTTGCGATCTTTTATTGCAAATTTTTCAAATTCTTTTCCAAAATTCATTCTTAATATTTTATAAAAGTGAAGATAAGGGTTGTGTGTTAAAATGAAACAATGTATTAGTCAAATACTATGCAAAACAAAATTTGCGACAAAATAGCATTTTGGTAACGCTTTTTGTCGGCTTTTAGTATGTAATATTAAAAATATCGACTGACTACTTATTTTTTTGCCATTAATAAAAAATATCAACTTCATTTCTACTTATAGAAAAGTGTAGTTGTAAAACTTAGTTCTTTATGAAGTGCCGGATTGTAATGATGTAGCCTTTTCAAAAGAGATGCACACCACGATTAAAAGTCATAAATAATACCATTACTTTTTTGTAATAACTATTTTTTTATTCCCTGCTTGTGTATGAAGATAATAAGGTCCTGCCGGAAGGTGATCAACCAAAATAACCTGTGTATCAGAATTAATAATAAATCGCTTTACAGTCATTCCAATATTATTGACAAGAGTTGCTTCAGTATTTAAAAGTCCCGGGGCGATTTTTGCTAATATTAATCGGTTGTTAACAGGGTTTTCATTTACAAAAAATGAATTGTTTGAATTGTCCATCCTAATTGCAATAACCTGAGAAAAAGTAAAATGCCCATCTTTGTCTTTCATCTTTAGTCGAAAGAAAAAAGGAGGTTTCCTATTTTCATTCACAATGAAAGAATAATTGTTATTACTATTGCCCTTTGCTTTTATTTCCCCTACTTTATAAAAAAACTGACCATTATAGCTTTCTTCAATTTCAAACGAATGGGTATTGGTTTCATTGGTAGTAGACCATACCAGCCTGATACTTTCATTGTTAGTTTTGTATCCGTTAAATGATAATAGATTTAAGGGGTAAGTTTGTAGTGCATTTATCCGGGTAATTGCTACGTTGGTTATTACTGGTGTGTTATAATCGAAATAAATACCAGCTTTATTTTCAATAGTGTCTCCCAATACAAGGTTGTTTACTGGCTTTATTCTGAAACGTACAAACCCATGACTTTTAGGTTCATTGGTATGAATATCAGGTAACATTATGTTTCTCATTTCAAACATTACCACATTTTCATTTACTGTTGCATTGCAAACTGATGCGCTACAATTGATTACTTCAAGAGTAGCCTGTTTTAGTTTTGTATTTAATGTATCAGCTATTACTATATGGATGGCTGTATCATTGCCTTTGTTTTGAAAACGAATTATATAATCAATGTAATGCCCATTAGCAACCTGCTGTGGAGTTATAATTGGAGTAGCTTCTATATTATTGGGGTCATACGATGATGAAATAAGGATGCGGCTCGTATCTGTATTTGTAATAGCCCCCGAGGTTAAAGAGGAGTATGTATTTAAATAATTGCCTAAAGCAGCTGATGGACTTACAAAAAAATTAATGTCGAAAGAGCCCGAGAAACCTACGGGCAAAGAGGGAAGATGAAGGCTAATTGTATTACCAATATTGGCAACATTTGCATTTGTTGAGTTTACATAGTTAAGCAAAGTACTATCGTATTGCAATACCACATCTGTAGCGGCTAAAATAGTAGTCCCTGAATTTTGATAGGTAATTGTAAAAGAAAATGGAAAGCCCGGCCTTGCTTTCATATACCATGGAATTAACTGAATACTTAAGCTGTCTTTGAGGATAAATGGTTGTAATGCTATATTTTGAACTATGGAGGTATCAAAGGAAGAAAATGTAAAGGATTTATTAGCAGGAAGAGCCGTAAAAAATGCCGGAGGTGAAACATTTAAATTAAATGTTCCTGTATCATTTGCTGATATCTGGTAAAATCCACTGTCATTACTAAAAGCAAAAGTTGTTGTTGAAAGTCTTACCATGCCATACTTTTCACAGGACTCGTTGATATCTTTTATTCCATTTGTATTTAAATCATAAAAAAAATTACCTGCAATAACCGGAAAGGGGCGACAGCCATGTATATTGTTGGTTGTATTGCAAACAGGATAACCTGTAAGAAGATGAGCGCTATCAGTTGTATCCGAATAAATTTTTAAGTAGTTGTTTGGAAGGTTAGGGAGACATTTGATTAACAAAGTATCAATAGTCAGTTTTGACAAATCACGGGGCAATAATGGCAGACATTGAATATTATTATAAGCAATATTTAAATAGTTTACTCCTGGTAAAGCCGGAAGAGAAGTTAGTTGATTATGAGATATTGAAAAATCTGAAAAATTTATTTGTGGTGGCAAAACAGATATTTGATTATAATCGCAATAAAATCCCCAACCACCAATGCTATCTGGCAATTGGGTTATTTTGTTATTTGAACAATCAAATACTGAAAATCCTTCTGTAAATTTTGGAAGAGATGAAATTTGATTTCCACTACAACCCATTTGTAAATTAATGTTTGCCGGAATATTTGGTAAACTAGTCAGATTGTTATTTTCAAGCCTTACATAATTTGCCACATCAGGTATGTGAGGAATTTTAGTAAGATTGTAATTTCTAAAAATTTCTATATAGGATAATGAATCAGGGAATGGTGCAATAGAATCCAAATAACTATTATCCGTTAATTCGAGAAGGTTAATATTTGGCGGAAAAAAATTTAGAGATACCAGTTCCGTATTTGTAATACTTAGATGTTTCAACCCCTTAAAATATTGAAGCCCCTGTGTACCTGCTTGCAAACTAATATTATAGAGACTTAGCTGATTTTCATTCAAAATATCGGCACAGGTAGTATCCATTTGATTGGATGAATTAAAACAACCCGGGTAATAAGGTTTCAGCGAAAACCTAAGCGAAGAATCTGGTATGGTTACATACTGTGCATTAGCAAATAAGGAAAAAAATAAGGTAAGGGCAAGCAGAGAAGCCAATTTCGTTTTCATCACATAAAAATACTTCTTTTTATACACTAAACAAGTGAATATTTTAAATATATAGTATGGCAAAAGTTTTATGCTAAATAGGTTTCTTGTGAGATTGAATTTAATCGGACTTATTAGATTCAAGATTATATAGGAAAATAAAAAAGCAGAAACGAATTCCTGCTTTCAAAATCATTTTCAAATCCATACTTAAAATTTAATGCTGATGATTATGTTGCATTGCCTGCAACTCTTCTGCACTTACCTGATTTTCAATCACGTTTACTTCTTCTTCTAATTTGTCAAACATCTTTATTGTCTGCAACTGATAATAGGTATTCTCTATGAATTTTTTATCTTTAAGCATGCTGTCAGCATAACTATCTAACCATGGTGCATCTTCCATACTTTGCATGCCCATATAGCCCATTACCTGTTGTTTTGCATAGTCTTTTATTTCGTTAGGCAAAACCTGTAATTGATACTTTTCAGTCAATTGATTGGTAATAAGGCTCCACTTCAATGAATTTTCAAATGATTGATATTCCTTTTCGGCTTCCTCGGCGGTTTTTGGCTCTTCCTGCCCCTGCTGCATCCATTTTTTCAAAAAAGTCTCCGGAAAATCAATGTGGGTATGGTCTACCAACTGATGATAAATCTGATCGCCTAATTGATTTTTAGATTGTATGTCCCATTGAGCCTGAATACCTGCCTTTACTTCTTTTCTAAAATCTTCTTCGTTCGTAATATTTCTCCCGGGAAAAGACTGTTCAAAAAACTCCTCATTCATTTCGGGCTTTTCTATAAGGCCAACCTTGGTAATCTTCATTTCAAAAAACTTATCACCCGCAGTTGCATCTTCTTTAGGCAATCCCAGGTCTCCGATAATCCATTCTCTTTCTTTTTCGTCAAATGCATTTTTCAATTGAATTACAATGGTATCATCATTCTTCTTACCCATCAACTGTCCACGATAATTCTCTGCAAAATATTTGACTAATAGTGAATTGCCTTTACTAATACCACCTTCAATTTCATTGCCCTGCTCGTCCGTTTCTTTGAAAGTAACATTAAGTACATTGTCTTCTGAAGTAACCGTTTCGGGATCGGTCATTTTGCCATGCCTGATTTTCAACCTTTCAATTTCCTCATTTATCATGGTGTCTGTTACATTCACTTTGTGTTTGGTAACAGTAATTTTTTTAGGATCAATGTCAATTGGTGGCTTAAGACCAATCTCAAATGCAAAAACATAATCAGCAGGATTGTTCATATCCAACTTACGGGCATCTGAATTAAGCGGTAAAGGTTGACCGAAAATGTCCAGCTTTTCTGATTGCATGTATTGGTTCAGTTCCTTTTCTACGCTACGTAAAACTTCTTCTGTAAAAACACTTTTACCATACATTTTTTTGATCATGCCTGTTGGCACCAATCCTTTTCTAAAACCAGGAATGTTTGCAGTTTTTGCATATTTTTTAATAGACTGCTCAAATGCAGGAAGATAATCGCTTGTAGAAACTGTGACGGTGAGTTTGTCAGTCAACTTGCCGGTATTTTCTCTTGAAATAGTTGCCATAATTCAGAAAATGTTCCTAGCCCCTTCTTAGGAAAAGTTTAGCTTAATAATATTAAAAAAACCCCTTTGGGGAAAGGGGCTTGTGCGGATGATAGGGGTCGAACCTACATGCCTTGCGGCGCCAGATCCTAAGTCTGGTGCGTCTGCCAATTTCGCCACATCCGCATTGTGGGGTGCAAAAGTAGGGGTTTTGATAAATACAAAATCAAGAAATTTTAAAAAAAAGTGTGAGGATGACAAAAAATATTTTTAAGAAATAAAATTGTGTACCTATTAGGATGTTTGTTTTGTCAACTTTTAAAAATCATTTTAATAATATTTGAAACTTTTTTTGCTGAAATGAAAACCGCTCCTATATTTGCACTCCAATTTTGAAAGGGAGCATAGCTCAGTTGGTTTAGAGCATCTGCCTTACAAGCAGAGGGTCCGCGGTTCGAACCCGTGTGCTCCCACAAAAAATACCTCGCTACTTGCGGGGTATTTTTATTTTGTTTAATTCCTCCTTAATTTACTGGTCAAAGACCTGCTTTTTTTATGTTGAATTGAAGTTGCACTTCGCTAGATTTAAACAAGAGCATAAAACATTTCTGGTAGCCGGAAAACAATATCCCTCTTACCATTTATGATTTTTTTTAGGATCAATCAGAATTATATTATTAAGGGATTCACCCTTTTTATTATAATACTCTGTTCGCTCAATTTTGCCATCTTCAGTAAAATAATACCATAAACCAATTTTTAAAACCGTAAGACAATACTTACCACAATGGGCGGGTTTCATGAAATAGCCCATTTGCATTATTGATTTATTTTTATAAAAAGCAATCCACAAACCTTCAATTTGAGATTTAATATAAGTTATCATTAACATTAAATCATTCCCAATGTATTTCTTATAAAATATGCTATCTTTTTTAGGGCTAATAATATAATAGGGTGCGGGTGGAGGTTGTATATTTAGTTCTCCTACTATGGCTATATTTACTCCTTTATCAGTAATAAACGGAATAGTATCTTGTGAAATACAATGGTTTCTTACAATTATAAGAAATAATAGAGTAAAGATTTTTTTGAAAAAAAACATAGTTTATTTATCTATATTCAGACTTTATAGTTCTTTCCATCATTGCAGATGCACTTCACATTCAAATTTACGCTTTACAAGCTTACACATTACAACAAGTAAGAAATGAACAACAACTCTTACTTTTTTTAAAAGGTTGCCTAGGTTAGTTTCCAATATATCGGTTGAAGGCTATACAACTGCAACGGGAATTATTACCTTACACTATTTACCACAAAAGAATCATTGTATTGCATCTCCCCAACACCTGGATATTCAGTTACAAGCGATAACTCGTACTCGTCTTTTTCTTTTAAGCCTTGCATAAATCTGCGCAACTGTATAGAGTCATCAGGCTTTGCATACACCTGGTCGTGAGCCAGTAAAATAAGATGATTGCATTGGCGGGTTTGATTTTTTGCAAAAGCATGATCTATTTCCTTTAGTACACTATCGGCAGTCATACTTACACTTTGGCTCTTGGGATTAAAAGTCCATTCAACATCCCAACCCATCACCATAAATCCAGCTTTTTGTAGGGAGTCAGCGGCGGCTGTACTACTTTTAATATCTGTAAAGTGAAGGCTGTCTATCCGCCAAATATTCCTTCCCGGTGTTCTTACTATCCTATTCCTCAATTGCAAAGTGTCATTTGACTTTTTAAAGTCGTTCACTACAATTTCCGGGCTTTGATAAAAACGATTGTATTGGTTGTTTGCATGGGAATAACTGTGGTTGCACAAAGCAATGTGTTCTGCAATGTTTAGGCTATCCCATGTTTGTAATTGACCTCGACTAGCAAACACATGTTCACCTACAATGAAGAAACTGATAGGAACGTTTTCATCTGCTGCAATGTGGAGTACGTTTTGCGTACCCTTGTTAGGACCATCATCAAAAGTCAGGTAGAGTTTTTTCTTTTTACTTTTCTTTTTTTTGATGTCATTCAAAACCAGGGTTTGGGTGCTGCTATTTGCGCTGACTTTAACTTTTTGAGGAATAGTATTTGTTGGTTTGTGGCAGGCGCAAAAAAGAATTATCGCAAACAAGGCAATGCTTGCTACTTGTACGGTTTTTCGGTCACCGTCACCGTCATCTGAACTTTCCATAAGTGTGTGGGAAATTTTAAGTGAATCTACAACTGCGGAATAGGCGTTTCAAAATATTGTTGGTTAAAGATTTGGTAAATGCAATTGGAATCATTTTAGGCCAAAACCTTAAAACTATTCTTCGGATTGAACTTATTCATGCCATTGTTGGAGTCGTTAGACCTACCAACGGCATGTCAATAGCTCCCTAAATTTGGTGTATAAAAAAAGCAGCACCTCTTATTAATGGAGGTGCTGCCTGAACAATTGAAATAATCCTGTAGAGTTATCTACTAATTCCTAAACTATTTTTTAAATACCATTTCAGAATAACAACCATCTGTTGTACAAACTTTTATATTGTACATTCCGGCATGTAACATATTCACTTTTGTGAGAGTAAAGATGTTTTCACCTGTCTGCGCCTGAAAACGTTCCTGAACAAACTGGCTTCCTGAAACGTTTGAAACAGTTATTGTTACTGCACTCTTAGCAGGCAATGCTACTTTTACATTCAATACATTTTCTACAGGGTTAGGCCACAATTTTACCACAAGAGCTGCGTGGGCATTTTCCTTCAAACTTATTACTTGTGAGTAATCTACTGCACCCGCTTTGGTTACTTGTTTTATCCTGTAATAAATTACTGCATTGTTGTTAGCAGCAGATTCATCGTTGTATTTATAGCTTGTGGATACACCTTGTGATGAAATAACCACGCCGATTGAATCGAAAGATCGTCCATCATAACTACGCTCTACAACATACGAATTGACTTGCTGGTCGTTTGATACATTCCATATAAGTTTTGATATACCATTGCTTCTTCCGCCATTAAAGGTTAATGTATGCAATGCTAATAAACCAACATTTCTCCAATCACGGTTTGCAGCAGAAGATACCGATTTCACTATGTCAATATTAGATCCTCCGGGATTAGGGCCGTTGAAATTTCCATTAGGTCCAAAGTTAGAGTTGCCAACGTTGTTGAAAACATTAGTACCATTGGCAGCACTCAAATCAAACGTATCGAAAATATCCATTAACCCGTCTCCGTCTGTATCCCCTGATGCATCGATAGCAGCCTGTGTTAAGTTTTGATTGTTCTTATCTACTTCATTTCTATCAGCAGCGCCATCATTGTCACTATCAGTATCCATATGATCCGGGTTTCCATCGCCATCATGGTCATAAGGCGTTATACCATTGCCGCCCATACCATTGAAGAAATCATAAACATCTGCAATACCGTCTCCATCAGAATCAGCATCAGCAGGTACAACATAACTTGCAGTTGACTGGCTTTCTATGTTATCTGATACTCCATCGTTATCAGAGTCAATATCTAAAAAGTCCGGCTTACCATTTCCATCAGAATTTACAAGACCTAAGGATGACAAATCACTTATTAATGAACACCATCCATTTACTAATGCACATCCTGATACCATTCCTCTAAAGAAGCTTGCATCTGTAATTCCACTTTCTGTTGCATCATTAATACCATCTCCATCGGCATCCAAATCATATGGATTTGGCATTCCCGAACCATCAGCATTTGCTTTTAGATAACTGGCCGGTCTTCCCGGTGTTCCACCCACTGTACTAGTGATGATTAAAGCAAAAGAAGGGCTTTCCGCTGTTCCATCGTTGCCCACATCGCCATCTACATTGTCAGATAAACCATCACCATCGGTATCAGTGTAACCGTCTATACGACCATCGTTGTTAGCATCGGTACCGCCTGCTTCTACCACATCAGGTATACCGTCGTTATCGCTATCCAAATCTTTATAGTTAGCTATGCCATCACCATCTGTATCTAAATTGGCTATGTTTACACCACCGTTGCTTACATCATAGGTATCCATTAAACCATCACCATCTGAATCGGTGAGGTCATCTATCACTCCATCGCCATTGGTATCTATTCCACCGGCCTCAACCAAATCAGGTATGCCATCGTTGTCTACATCTAAGTCCAAGCTGTTTGGTATACCATCTTTATCTGCATCATAGAAGTCATTTAATCCATCACCATTAGTATCTGTGAAGGCAGGTTGACCAACTCCGGGTGTTAGGGCCAGATAATTAGGTGTACCATCACCATCGGTATCAGCAAACGGATCAAATCCTCCATTTTCTTCTATATCTAAAATACCATCATTGTCATCGTCAATATCATCTACATCTACAATACCATCTTTGTCATTATCTACCATTTCTCTCCAGTCCCGGTTGGCTCCTACATTATCAACGTCAGGGTATGTTATGGGTATAGTACTGTTGGTTGCATTACCTGCTATGAATATGCCGTTTACTACATCATATTCATCTAACAGACCATCGCCATCGGTATCGGTAGTACCTACATAGGATCTCTCCGCTCCGTCTATTATACCGTTACCATTGGTGTCCCAACCTTCTATCCTGTCTGGCTTACCATCGTTGTCTGCATCTAAATCCAGATAGTCAGGATTATCTGCACCATCGGTATTGGTTGGGATTATACCATTGTTGGCATTGCCACCAAAAGTGCCATTGGTATCTACGTTGTCATACGCATCGTCTATGCCGTCACCATCGGTATCTGTTCCAGATGGTGCTATATAGCCTGCTGTAGTCTGACCTTCTATGTTATCAGGTATACCATCGTTGTCTGCATCTATGTCAAGATAGTTAGGACGACCTGAACCATCGCTGTTTGGAAGGTTGAGATTTGCTAATGCATCTACCTGATCGCTCCAGCCATCGCCATCGGCATCGGTAAAGCCGGTATCGTTGCTGTCTATTACGCCATCATTGTTGGTGTCTTGTACTATTGCACCTTCTCTGGTGTCAATAATGCCATCACCATCGGCATCTAAATCATAAGGATTGGGCATGCCATTTCCGTCTGCATTGGCTCGAAGGTAACTTGCAGGTCGGCCAGGTGTACTTCCTACCGCACTGGTTATGATCAATACATTGGCAGTGTTTTCAGTAGTTCCATCATTGCCAACATCGCCATCTACATTGTCTGCAAAACCATCTCCATCGGTATCGGTGTAACCGTCTATACGGCCATCGTTGTTGGCATCGGTACCGCCGGCTTCTACCACATCGGGTATGCCGTCGTTATCACTATCCAAATCTTTATAGTTAGGGGTACCATCGCCATCTGTATCTAAATTGGCTATGTTTACACCACCATTGCTCACATCATAGGTATCCATTAAACCATCACCATCTGTATCCGTGAGGTCATCTATCACACCATCACCATTGGTATCTATGCCTCCGGCTTCCACCAAATCAGGTATGCCGTCATCATCACTATCCAAATCGAGGTAGTTAGCATTACCCGTTCCATCGCTATTGGTTAAGTTTAAACTAACCAATACATCTACCTGGTCGCTCCATCCATCACCATTGGCATCGGTGAACCCTGCATCGTTGCTATCTACTACTCCATCGCCATTGGTATCCTGGGCTATGCCGGCTTCTGTTGCATCGGGTATGCCGTCGTTGTCTGCATCAATATCATAAGGATTAGGCAATCCGTTTGCATCCGCATTGGCTCGCAGGTAACTTGCAGGTCGGCCAGGTGTACCTCCTACCGCACTGGTAATTATAAGTGCATTGGCGGTATTCTCTGTAGTGCCATCGTTGCCCAAATCGCCATCTACACTGTCTGCAAAGCCATCTCCATCCGTATCGGTATAGCCATCTATACGGCCATCATTATTGGCATCGGTTCCTCCGGCTTCTACCACATCGGGTATACCATCGTTGTCGCTATCTAAATCTTTATAGTTTGCAATGCCATCGCCATCTGTATCCAGGTTGGCAATATTTACACCGCCATTGGTTACATCATAGGTGTTCATTAATCCATCGCCATCAGTATCGGTGAGGTCATCTATTACCCCATCGCCGTTGGTGTCTATTCCGCCGGCTTCTACCAAATCAGGAATGCCGTCGTCATCGCTGTCCAGATCCAGATAGTTCGGACGGCCTGTTCCATCGCTGTTGGGAAGGTTCAGATTGGCTTGTGCATCTACCTGATCACTCCAGCCGTCGCCATTGGTATCAGTATAGCCGGCATCGCTGCCATTGACTACTCCATCGCCATTGGTATCTTGTGCTATACCTGCTTCGGTAGCATCGGGAATGCCGTCATTATCCGCATCTATATCGTATGGATTGGGTAATCCGTTTCCATCAGAATTGGCTCTTAAATAACTACCAGGACTGCCCGGTGTTGATCCTACTGCACTGGTGATGATTAAGGCATTGGCTGTGTTCTCTGCTGTGCCATCGTTGCCTACATCGCCATCTACTGTATCGGCAAAACCATCTCCATCCGTATCGGTATAGCCATCTATACGGCCATCATTATTGGCATCGGCTCCTCCGGCTTCTACCACATCGGGTATGCCATCGTTGTCACTATCTAAATCTTTATAGTTGGGGATGCCATCGCCGTCGGTATCCAGGTTGGCAATGTTTACACCGCCATTGGTTACATCGTAGGTGTTCATTAATCCATCACCATCCGTGTCTGTGAGATTGTCAATGATTCCATCTCCATTGGTGTCTATACCGCTTGCTTCAACAATGTCCGCAATACCATCATTGTCACTATCAAGATCTAATTCATTAATTATTCCGTCCCTATCCGCGTCGTAGAAATCATTCACTCCATCACTGTTAGCATCTGCAAATGCTGGTTGTCCTGCACCAGGAGTAGCATCTAAATAATTGTATGTGCCATCACCATCAGCATCCCCAAAAGGATCAAATCCATTATTCTCAATTGCATCCGGGATGCCATCATTGTCATCATCAATGTCTATTTCATCAATAATACCATCTCTGTCTGAATCCTTTTTAACAGTGATAAAAACGATAGCGGTATCGCATATTACCGGCATTCCCAAATCGCATAACCGGTAGATAAGTGTATCACGTCCAGAAAAAGTTGGATTTGGAGTATAAGTAAGCGCACCAGTTGCGGGGTTAATAGTGACAATACCATTTGCCGGCGACCTTGTTATGGTAACACTTGCGGGATCAATATTATTATCAGGATCACTATCGTTGAGCAATATGGGTATTACTACAGCGGTTGCCTGCTTAGTGGTGGCCATATTGTAATTTGCTACCGGTGGTTGATTGGAAGTAGTAATGGAGATGTTTACAATTGCAGTATCGCAATCATTGTTAAGGTCGCACAGTTTGTATGTAAAGACATCAGTTCCTAAATAATTATTGGCAGGAGTGTAAGTAAATGTTCCCGCAGCATTCATGGTCACTGTACCATGCGTAGCACCACCATTTGCATTGATAAGTGACCAGTTGTTGCCACCATCAGCACTTAATTTATCGTTAATAGAAACATTGGCAGTTTTAGCTGTGTTAATGGGTGTTGTGTAGCTATCATCTAATGCCACAGGTATGTGCAATATGAAAGGCACTGGTGTTGGAATACTATCGTTGGCAGGATCACCATCGAGATTTGCATCAGGTTGTCCTCCGTTTGTTGAGGTGTCGGTTACGATGATTCCGGTAAATGTAGAACCCTGTGCTACGGCCCTATTGAAAAGCACCGTATCACGGTTTGGAACAACAGTAAAAGAGACAAATACATTTCCCGAATCTCCCACCGCTATTGACTCACCGGCTGCTAAAATGTTGGATGTCCCGGTACCATTCCATGCAGAATTTGCAAATAAGCTTCCTTGTAAGGCTTTAAAATTTGAAGGTGAAACTTTACTAAACTGGCTTACGACATTATCATAGATTTTTAAATTGCTCAACCCAACATTTCCGAAGTTTTTCACCTTCAATTCCAATGTTATTTTGTTCATACCATTGACACTGTCAGTTACACTTACGACTCTTTTTGCCAAACCTATTTTTGGGTTTTGGAAAAATATAACCGGCGTAGGGTCATTGTTATTGGTGGGATTGCCATCGCCATCAGGATCTATGTCGGAGCCATCCTGTGAGTTGTCAACTACATATCGATATGCAGGGCTCAATCCGTATCCTGTAACAGCGTTAAAGAATGGACCACCTAATAAACCAGGATTAACCGTCAATGTTAACCTTAATAATGCAGTTTCTCCTGTTGCCAGATTACCAGTACCATTCAGCAGGTTATTGTTAGTGCTGCCATTATAGCCACTGTTTGCAACAAGAATACTTGAAGCTGGCTGCTGAAATACTGAAAGGCTATTGACGCTAAAAGTCGCTGGCGAAGGAAATGTTGCAGTAAGATCATCCGCAAGCTGCAGACTGTTCAAGGGTACGTCACCCGCATTTGTCACCTTTATTTCATAGGTGAATGTGTAGGTATTGTTACCATTATTGGTGACTGCACCAGCTACTCTTTTTGCCAAACCTATTTTAGGGTTTTCAACAAATTCAACAGGTGTGATTGTATCATTATTTCCCGGATCACCATCAAAATCAGGGTCAACATTGTTACCTACTGTTGATGTGTCATTTACAATGGTACCGCCGGGAGATGTACCAGCACCATAAGCAAGGTTATTGTAAACGCCTAACTTTTCTCCGGGTGTAACACTTAGGTTTAAAGTAATTGTACCTGTACCTCCTGCAGCCAATGTGTTGGGTGTAGTTAGCAGGTTAGGGTTTGCATTACCGTTGTAACTGTTATTGGTAGTAAAAGGTGCTGATGCAGATACACTGTTGACTGTATAATTGACTGCGCCAGAGAAAGTCTCATTGAGCTTATCCTGCACCTGAACATTGGTGAGGGGCACATTACCTGTGTTTGCAACCTTGATGCTGTATGTGAGGCTGTAAGTGCCATTACCGTTATTTATTGGAGATGAAGCACTTTTTGCCAAACCTAAAGAGGGATTTTCTGAAAACGAAACAGGGGTGGGAATACCATTGTTTCCAGGTCCATCATTTTCAGGATCCATATCTGTACCATTGTTTGACACATCAGATGTAGCAGTTCCCAAAGGACCGTTAGCAGATGCGGTTGCATTATTATTATATACGCCAAGATTTGTTCCCGGAGTAACTTTGAAATACAACGTTACGGTACTGGTTGCACCTATTGCAAGTGTATTGGTTCCGGTTAATAAATTAGTATTTGTGGTACCATTATAAGAAGGATTCTTAGTTAGTCCGCTACCCGTAACGATGCTATCAATTGATAAAGGTTTGCCTGCAAATGTGGTCGAAAGGTTGTCAGCAATCTGTACATTATTTAGAGGTACATCACCACTATTTTTTACCAGGAAAGTATAAGCAACCTGGTATGTGCCATCACTAATGTTTACTGGTGTTTTTGTTAACCTCTCTGCTAATCCTATTACCGGGGTTTCTGTAAATGTTACCGGAGTTGGAACAGAATTATTTGCAGGATTAGTATCATTATCAGGATCAGGGTTGGTGCCATTATCCGAATTGTCAGATGTCGCTATTCCACCAATACTTTGAGCGGTTGCGACCGCTGTATTGTTATACGTTGTGAGGCTTGCCGGACTAACACGAATTGTAACCACAATAGTACGACTGGTGTTTAAAGCCAGGTTATCTATACCGGCAAGTAAGTTGGTATTTGTTGTTCCGTTATAAACATTATTCACCGTTAACCCGGCACTTGAAAGGCTAACAATACTTACCGGAGCTCCTGCAAATGTGGTGGAGAGATTATCACTCACCTGTACATTCTTCAATGCAACATCACCATAATTTTTTACCGTGATCGTATAGGTAAGGTTATAAGAGCCATCAAAATTATTCGTTGGGTTTGCTGTTACCTTTTTTGCAACACCTATCAACGGATTTTCAACAAAAGTGACGGGTGTAGGCACACTATTATTTCCAGGATTACCATCAATATCTGGATCTACGTTGGTACCATTTTGCGACACATCTGTTACAGCAAGGTTGTTAGGATCTGTGGCAGTAGCACTAACGGAATTGTTATAAATACCCAGCTTAGTTCCCGGTGTTACGGTAACTGTGACTGCTATGTATTTTATTTCGCCAACGGCTAAAGTACCACTACCCGCAGTTAGTAGATTGGTATTTGTTGTACCGTTATAACTGCCATTGACCGTTAATGAACCACTTACAACAGAACCAACAACAGCAGCCGTAGATCCGGTAAATGTTGTTGCAATATTATCAGTCAACTGAAGATTACTTAGAGGTGTGGTCCCTTTATTTTCAAGCCTGATATTATAGGTTAAAGTATAGGTACCATTTAAATTATTGACGGGGCCAACAGATATTGTATTAGCAACGCCAAGGCAAGCATTGCCTACGGTAAAAGATTTACCTAATTTGCAACCGCTGCCATCTGTAATGATCACAGAATAATTACCTGGAGCAACATTCACCAGATCTTTTGTGCTGGCACCATTACTCCATGCGTAGGTATAGGACCCACTGCCGCCAGTTGGGGTAATGGTGATAGCACCGCTATTTCCCGTTGCACAATTACTATTTACAACGACACCTGTTGCAGCTATAGCTGCAGGCTGTGTAACTGTGCCGGATGCTGTAGCGGTACAACCATTATTATCAACAATATTTAAATTGTAAGTGCTGGCAGCGAGTGAAGTAAGGTCTTTGGTAACTGCACCATTAGACCACGTGTAAGTATAAGGAGCCGTGCCGCCATTGACAGTCGTAGTGATGGCACCATTACCAGCACCATTACAGGTTACATTGGCAACAGTTGTACTTGCAGATAATGCAGCCGCAGGTTGACCAATCGTAACACTGCCCGATACAGTTGTGGATCCATCACTTACGGTAACGTTGTAGGTGCCAGCGGCAAGTGAGGAAAGGTCTTGTGTTGTTGCTGTAAAGCCAGATGGTCCTGTCCAGGCATAGGTATAAGAACCGGTGCCACCACTTACTTCCAGGTCAACTGTACCGGAACTAACATTAAAACACTTACCATCAGTCTTTGTCAATGATAAGATCATTAGACTACCACCTACATAATTAACTGTAAAGTTTTTGCTAACAGTACAACCAAGGGCATCACTGACAACAACGGTATACAATCCATTTCCCAGACTATTTACATCTTCGGAAACGGCACCTGTTGACCAGGCATAGGTATAAGGCGAAGTGCCCAATGAAGGTGTTATATCAACTGCACCATTATAAGCACCGATAGGATTTTCGTTTGTAACGTTGCCAGACACACTAACCGCTGAACCAGCCGGTTGAGTAATAGTGATAGTCGCCGAGGCACTACAACCATATTTACCGGTAACGGTGACAGTATATGTACCCGCAGCAAGACCTGTAATATCTTCAACTGAAGCAACATAGCCGGATGGACCTGTCCAAGCATAAGTATAAGGACTTTTACCGCCGGTAACTGTAAGGTCTATAGCGCCGGTTTTAGCATTGCGGCATAGCACGTTGGTAGCAACATTTGAAAGTTGAATTTTCTCAACATTCACATCTATACATTGGTTGGTACCATTACCACAATTGTTAGTCGCTTTTGCGCAAAGTGTATATGCACCGGCCGTTACACCGTTCCAATCAATAGTGATGCTGGTTGTAGTAGTGATTGGATTTGGCAAAGTGCCGGTATAGGTACTTGTTACCGTTGCCCCTGCAGGAATCGTCCAGATATATTGAGTAGCGCCTTGAACAGCATCTACAGTAAAAATAGCTGTTGATTGCTGGCATACTTCAGATATGTTTGACACACTGATCGTGACTGTTGCCGTGGAGCACAATGCAGGAGCCGGTGTGCCATTATCACAAATTTGGTAAGTCAATACATCTGTTCCGGTACTACCGGCAAAAGGAGTGTATGTAATTGTCTTATCAGCATTGACCACTGCCGTACCGTATTTTGGAGCAACAGTTATAGTCGGTGTTTGCAGATCACCATCTACGTCTGCATCATTGGCCAGAATATTGATTTTGACTGCATCATCATTGGTAGTAACTGCAATATCATTTGTTGCTGTTGGAGCATTATTGATGGCTGAAAATTTTACTGACACATCTCCAATGCTGAACAAACCTGTTGCAATCTCTGTAACCCGATATTTAAAAGTAGTTGCTTGATCTTCCGTCATTGCTCCCGGTGCAAACTGTATAGTTTTTGCTGCGTTAACGGTTGCAGTACCAAGTGAAGGAGCAACTTCTATAGTTACATTATATTGTGCAGTATATGCAGATAAAAAACCAGCCAGGTCGGGATCTGTATCGTTTGCTAAAACATCCAAAGCTGTAGAACCAGAGATATAGTAATTATTTGCCACTGCAACAGGTGCATTTGCAACTGTAACAGCAAGGGTATTGCTTACGGCAGCGATGGTGTAATTTAGGTTGTCTTTTGCTCCCTCCACCCTTGCAGTATTATTCAGTGGATTGGTATTAGTAAGCACTTTAAAAGTTATAGTAACATTGGTAACAGCACCGGCAGCAAGAGAGGACCCTAAAATATTGGTCCAACTGATCACTCCGCTGGCGGTAGTTGTTGGGGCAATGGAAGCAGCGACATATTGTAAAGAACTGGAACTAAATATATCCTGCAGCGGCAAGGTAGCTATAGGTGATAAACCTGTATTAGTGATTGCAATGTTGTAAACAATATTATTGCCAACAACCAGTGCTCCTGCCGGAGAGGTTTTAGTAACTGCAACAGTTACAGCCGGTCTTACTACCGTAAAGTTGGAAGTAAGGGAATGGGTAACTGTATTTTCTGTCCCTTCTTTTGCCGTACCCTGTATGGAATAGCTACCGCTGATTGTTGGCGTCCACGCATATTCATAAGTACGTGTGCAACCTGCTGTGGATACTGATGTAGCCGATAGGTTGGCGCCTCCATTTAACTTGTAATCGAGGGCAGTGATATCAGCAAAACCAAACGGATCACTCACCACAGAACGGATATAATTGGTAACGCCAATTGCACGTTGCGTAACCAGGGTACCTCCGCTAAATGCAGCATTATAAACATCTACACCGTTTACATTTATATAACTTGAGGTGGGAAGTTCTACGTAAGAAATTTTATTTGTTGCATCAAAGTCAATACGAATATCAGCAGCTGAATAATTACTCGAAATATTAAGCGTCAAAGCTTGTCCTGCCAAAATAGTTAAATCTGCTCCAAGAGTTGTTGTCCAGGTAAGTGTTCCTGAAGTACCGCTTGCTCCAAGACCACTGTTAGTTGCAGTGGTAATATTAGCGAATGATGTGCCACCAACAGACAAATCTGCAATGATCGGAAGGGTTGCTCCACTGGCAGTATTTGCAACCACATTTGCATTTGCTACAATAGTAATTGGCTGTCCTGCTTTAATCGTAAAATTGCTGCACATTACCAGGTTTTGGGCAAATGTGGCATAAGTAACCAATCCCTTAATTCCTACACCCACTGTCACCCATGAAGAAGACAAACCGGTCCAGGCCATGTTGGTGGTGGCTGCCGCAGTTGCAGATGCCTTGTAACTTGACCGGATATCCACACTGTTTGTACCTGCTGAAAAGAGTTCTGTTTGTCCGGTTCCTGCTGCAAAAAGATTGTCCTTTACAGCCAAAGCATCTATGACTATATCACCTGATTGAGATGGTACATTAAGAGAAGATGAAGCAGTAGCGCCGGAAGCATTTGCAGTGGTTAAAAAAGTGGACCCCTGGTCAACATTGTATAAACAGGAATACCCAACTGTAGCTTCCAAGTTATTGCCGGCCGGCCAGTTAATAGTAAGTGTACCAGAGGAAGCTGCAACATTTTTCAAATACCAGAATTCAATTTTAAAACCTGCACTCACAGCCTCGGTCAATTTTATAAGAGAAACACCACCACAGCTTACAGCAGAAACAGCGTTATTTGCACCTACCACCGATCCAATACTTACCATTAACAATCGATTGGTCCCGGTTGGTGTAAAGGCAACACTGGTAAGCGATCCTGTTGTTGATCCGCCACTGGAAGTCTTTACATTTCCATTGACTCCCAATATGGCCGATTGTTTGGATAGCGTTGGTGATGAAGTGAATGTACCTGATGTAGGTACTACTCTGCTTAATCCATTTCCCGATTTTAAATAAAGCCTTTTATTGACAATTTGTCCTTTTGATGTCAAGGATACAAGTATCAAAAGCATTGAAACCGCGCCAAGAATTGCTCTTTTAATATTGGGTAGGGACATTTTATTTTTCATGGTCTTTTCAGTTTCAATTAGCAATTGCTAATAATTATTTAGTTTTTGATAATTGCTGATGGAGCGGGTGGAACGTTCTTAGGATTTATAGCATAGCAAACTGCATCGCTGTTGCAACTGGTATTGTTTGCTTTTACACACAGTGTAGCAGGAGTGGTGGTTGTCCAACTGATGGTGATAGTATTGGTTCCCTGTCCACTGATGATCGTTCCGTTCGTTGGTACTGTCCATTGATAACTAAGCGTGCCGGACTGCGGCACGGTATAAACTGTGTTTATATTGATACAAGGATTGCTGGTACCTGTTATTGCTCCCGGAGTTGCTGGTTTGCAATCAGTATCGTTGCAATCAATGTCGCCATCGTTGTCGTTATCAATTCCGTCACTACAATTTTCAGGCTCATAAATATTTTTAGTAACTGAAGTTGTACAACCATTTGCATCTGTTATTACAACTGTATAAGTGCCATACTTTAGTGCTGTCAAATCTTTGGATGTACTGGTAAAACCTCCTGTCCCTGTCCACGAACATGTATAGGGAGATGCACCTCCTGAAACGGTTAGTGTGACAGACCCATTGCCAACTGCAGGATTTGGATCTGTATCATCAACTGTAACGGCTGAAGCCGTAATGGCAGTAGGTTGAGTAACTGTATAGTTGAACGTAGCAGGACAATCGGTGGCATCTGTGACTACAACAGAATAATTACCTGCCGGAATGTTTGTAAGATTTTGAGTTGTTTTGCCATTGCTCCACAAATAGGTAAACGGTGTATTACCCGATACGGGTGTGATTAGTAAAGAACCTGTTGACTTGCCATTGCATAGAACAGGGTTGTTAACTGCTGAAATATTGATCGGAGTAGCGGCAGCAACAATAGCAGTCGTACTGGTTTTACTGCAACCTGCTGCATCCACAATGTAGGCGGTGTAAGTACCCGGTGCAAGATCGGTTATTACCTGGCCTGTACCTACAAAAGGGCTACCATCTTTTGTCCATGTAATGGTGTAGGGTGCAGTACCACCAACTATTGTTAGATTAACAGATCCGTTAGAACCCGAGCAACTCACTGAACTGCTTGTTGATGCTGCAGTGATTTTTGGTAGAGCAGGATCTGTTGTTACATAAATAGGCAAACTGTTTACAGGGCAGCCACCTGGTAAAATCATGGTGACCAAATAAGTACCGGGTTTATCTACAGTGATACTTGTGCCTGTCGTTGCTCCTAGAATATTGCCATTGGTTGTTGACCATACATAGGTAACGTCTGTTCTGATAGGGTTGGCGGTCAACGTTGTACTTGGATTATTGCACGATAGTGTTCCATTTGCCACCACAATACCTGTTGAAGGTTTAGCCCACGCATAAGGTCCGGCAAAATCTTTTAGCTGCGCAGTAAAAGAGTTTGAGGCTCTTGTTTTTACAATAAATGTTCTCCATGGAAATGTACAAATGTCAAGGGCGGCATTTATGATCAGGTAATTATCCAATCCAAGGGATGTCATGTTAAGACCCACTTCTGATACGGAATATGGTATGTAAGAAGTTCCGAAAACATTTGATTTTGTATTTCTGGTCCCCCAGGGTGGTGCAAGTGGTAGTTGGTAGTCATCATTTACAAAGCCACATACCTGTGCCCCCGGACGGGGGACAATAGAAGCATAACCGAAAGGTGCACCATTAAATGCACCGTCAAAATCAGGCCCCCAACCAAAACTGGCAGGTGTTGTGCTGGTATAATCTGCCCTGCTGGTCCACACCCTGACTTCCAGGCCAGGAGTGCTGCCACCATTGGTGAGCGATACATTAAAGATGATATCTCCCAACCCAATGATATTGCCACCATTATCAAACTTAAAAGCGGTGTGACCTAAATCAGGCCCACCGGATGATAATTTGGAAGGGGAAGCGGTATAAGTTACCGGTTTAATAAAAAATTCAAAGTCCATATAAGCATCCCCACCAGGTTCTGCACGATTGATAAGTCCAGTGAACCAAAGGTCATTTATGTTAGCATCTACATCTACATTTCTAAACATGTGACCCGCTACATCAATAAGGTCATTTTTTCCCAATACATTGTGTGTACCTGTTGCCCAGATTGCAGGGTCTTCGCCATTTTTGCTGGCAGTAACATATGCAGTTTCATCATCGCCACCGCTACCGCCAAAATGATCTCTTGCCCAAACAGCATCCACCAATCGCTTGTACTTTTTCCTTACGCCACCTACAAAGACTTCATCAGTATAGCTTGCCAGACCTCCATTTTGCCTGGCCTCATAAGTTGGATTGTTATTGTTTTGCAGCAGCGTTTGAATAGATGCGGTACCAGTTTGGTCAATGATATTACGACCGGTTGCATTTTTAAACCAGTCAACATTTCCCGCAGGAGGAATTACTGCTCCCGAGCTAAAAGTAGTATTGGCATACAAAACCGAGTTGATACCAACGTCACCCGCCACACAACCCGTAGCACTTATTTGTGCGTAAGCAGGAGAAGTAACCAAAAGTACCAATGCGGCTTTAAAAATAGCTTTGATACCAAGGTTGAATAAAGTGACAGGTTTGGTTTTGGAATTAAGTTTCACAGGTGTGGATTTAAGTGTTTTAAGTGTCTGTACAAGTACAACGTTCCAAAATTGAGGATATTGTTGCCAAATAATAATCTCTTGCTTAAAAAGGACTTAATCTTGGAATTACTTTGTAGAAGTAAGACAAGGTGATGAAGTGAAAACTTTGAAAGCTGTGAAAATTAAGAATGATCAGTGTAGGGTTTAGAGTGTAGAGAGGTTGATCATTAGTCCAATTAGCATCGTCGGTAGTTGCTATAGTAGAACCTTGTACTTTGATAATCATCACCAAATCACCAGGGGCCAAAGCTGCTGTAGCGAATGAATTGAATGAATTTGCAAAAGCTGTAGCCCCACTTAAATTGGCAATATTAGTGACCGTTACACTAGTGGCACCAACCGAGGCTGTTGCGTTTAAGGCATCGTACCTGTTAAATATATAAGTGGTAGCTGCACCAGGGGAAAAATTCTGGGTACCATCTTTTGCCTTTTGGCCAAATAAAGTAGCAGTAAAAAATAAAAAGATTAGCAGTAAATGGGCCTGTAGATTTTTCAGCATAAGACTCATGTATGAATATTCAAACGTGAATCGCCCTACGGCTATAAATATTGCCTGAAATAATAGAAACAGTTAAACTTAAAACACGTGTACATTTTGTTATTGCATTAACTGTTGAATGTAACTCTATTGAAGATTTTTTCTATTTATTAAAGTAAATGGCAAAAAAAGGGCAATGATATACAAGATTACACTAAATAAATTTGTTTGGTAAAATAATAAGCATATCTTTACACCATAATTGAAAGATATGTTACCACAATTTAAAAGCATTTTTGATCTACTGAAAGCCTTTCCCGATGAACAAAGTTGTATTAACCACCTTGAAAATTTACGTTGGGAAGGAAATGTAGTTTCTCCTTTTGATCCTACTACTAAGGTATATAAATGTGCCGGTAATAAATACAAATGTGTATCTACAGGGAAATACTTCAATGTTAAGACCAATACTATTTTCGACAATACAAAAATACCTTTACAAAAATGGTTCTTAGCTCTCTATGTTTTTTCTTCTCACAAAAAGGGTATTAGTTCACATCAATTAGCCCGTGACATTTCAGTAACTCAAAAAAGTGCCTGGTTCATGTTGCACCGTTTACGTTATGCTTTTGACCATCCTAATTTTAAAGATGCTTTGAGCAATACAGTAGAAATAGACGAGACTCATATTGGTGGAAAAGCTAAAAACAAGCACTCCAACAAAAAGACTAAAAATGAAAATGGTGGCACAATACACGAACAAGCACCTGTATTAGGTATGAGAGAAAGAAACGGCAATGTAAAAGCGTTTGTAGTGCCTAACAAGCACAAAGAAACATTGTTGCCTATCATTGCTCAAAACGTTATGGTTGACTCAATTGTTATGACTGATGAATTTAGAGCTTACGTTAATCTTGGTAATGTTTACAATCACTTTACAGTCAACCACAGCGCAAAAGAATATGTAAACGGCAAAGCACACACCAACGGCATAGAAAACTTTTGGAGTCACTTAAAAAGAGGCATAGACGGCATTTACCATTGGGTAAGCGTTCCGCATCTTCAAAGCTATGTAAATGAGTTTTCTTTCCGGCTTAATACACGTAAAGACTCAACTCAACAAAGATTTGATTTTGTACTTTCGGGACTTAGCAATTCAACATTAACTTACAATAAACTAATAGGAAAATGAGTAATGAAGTAGATTCAATTATCAATTATCAGGGTAATGAGATAAGTCTTTTTTCAGACAACAGGGCAGACTATGTGAGTCTTACTGACTTATTTAAGGCTTATAACAAATACTATAAATCTATTTCCGCTTGGTTAAAAACTAAGCAGACTCTTGACTATTTAGATGTTTGGGAAAAAAAGCATAACCAAAAATATGACCCGACTCAATTGAGTCAAGTTTATAAAATTGCAAGAGAAAGAAATGGGCTATCAGTTCAAACATGGATTGATATGACTCATGCTATTGGAATCTTTACAAGGTCAGGGGATAAAGCTGGCACTTACGCACATAAGGACATTGCTATAAGGTTTGCCGGTTGGCTAAATCCTGAATTTGAGTTATTTCTATCCGAGGAAATTCAAAGACTCAAAAAAATTGAGGAAAAGAAAAACTCCTTTGAGCTTTTGAGTCATGAGCAAATTTTGGCTTTAGTAAGACTCAAAGAGGTCTTTAAATATGTAGCTCACCAGGAAATGATTGAGGATGCTCACAAAGAAGTCTATGCTGCTCAAAGTTCTTCTAAAAACGCCTTTGCGGAATTTAATATTTGGAGAAATAAAGTATTAGATATTTCAGTAGATGTTATTAATGAAAGGATAAAGCAATATTGTATTGCTAATAGTATTGCCCTTACTACAAAATTGCTGAATAAACCTAAAAGAGATAAAATCCTACTATTAGACTCTTACGATGCAGTTAGAAATGCAGTATGGGATTTTTTGCAAATTGAAGGGGCTGTCAATGCCTTAAATTTAGCAAATCTTGTAAGAGATATTATAAGAACGGAAAATGGCGAAGTATTAAGAAGTAACGATACTGACCTTTTTCATACAAAACAGGACTTAGGGGAATACTCTGACTTTGGAAAGCAAATTGGAGAAATGAAAATGGTTAAATCTGCAAGGGAGGCACTTAGACAAAGGGCATTGCATGACCCAAAAAACAAACAGAAGCAATTACCTGAATTTGACCAACAACTTAAAGGACTGCTAAGTGTGCCACCACCGAAAAAGGCATGATTATATTAATCCAATAATTCCCGTCTCTACGATTTCGCTAAGTGAATGTTTTTCCAATATTCCATCAAGATACTCGTAATAGTCGTCTTCTAAAAATAAAACTACGGCATTAGTTTCCCTATTTGTGAAACCAAGAGACAAAACATGTTTTTTAATTTTGCAATCAGGAGTCGTGCATTCCATCCTCTTTATTTCATCTATACTTGATAATATAGAACTTATGTCAGTTTCTACAGGTGATGAAGCCCTTATTTTATATACATTTCTTTTGGATGGCTGCATATTATGCATTGGGTCAAATAAAAGTATATTAAACACCTTACCTTCCCAATAACCAATAACTCTTCCAAGTGCTTTGGAAACATGAAATTGAAAGAAAGGGAACTCTTCTTCATTTCTAATTATTTCTTTTGATACCCAATCAAAATCATTTCTCTGAATAGGAATATTATAAGAACCCCAATCAATCGGGTGGTATCTCATATCATCTCTTAGCTTTCGGTCTTTTGCAAGTACATCAACACTAATTTTACTAAGGTCTGACAGTCTTGATAAAAGCGAAGAAAACCATCCAGAATCTACGGTAGATAACCCAAAATTTTCAATTTGCTTAAAGTCCTTAAAAGAAAAAAGCCACTCGTCTTTTGGCGGTGGACTTTGTAAAACGGGTTTTTTAGATTCTATTGGGTGGACTACCGGCTTCCTATTCATTTGGCAATCTTTTCCTATAATAGTCTCCCATTAATTTTTCATCTATAGTTACTTCACACCTTTGTATTGGGGAATAACCTTTTCTTGCTTCAATCCACGGTTCTTCTCGGTGTGTCATTTCTTCTAATTCATTGCCGGAATATGGAGAATATGCCTCAAGAATGCTATTAATGTGTAACTGATGAGGTTGACTAATTTCTGAAATTGAGTCTAAATTTTGAATATCTTGAAAATTTATCAAAGAGTATAAAAACTTCCTTTCTTTAAATCTATCATATACCTCTCTATTTACAGGCCCATGAATCCAAGCCTGAAACTTGCCATCAAAAAGAGGCTGATTGTCATAAAAAGCCAAATGCCAAGCCTGTGTATAATACAGTAACTTTTGCAACTTTAAGTTGTCTATCCTTGCATTATCTTCACTGGTAAGCCGGAAGATAATAAAGTCTGCTATTTGATTTGAGGTGTACATTTGTGCAAAGTTATAACGCAATTTACCTAAAAAAGATTTTAAAAGGGGAACTTCATTTCTGCAACAAAGCTACAAATAAAATCAAATTAAACCGTTCTAATTTAATTTCTTATTTAATTTGGTGTAATCTTGTGTATCATTGCCAATTTTTTTAAATTATAAGGAATTATTTTTTAGCCATGCGAAAATTCCCATTGATTTAGTTGAGGATTATAAATCTTTAAAAAAAATATTTTTAAAATATAAGGTAAATGGCAAAAAAAAGAGACTACCATTTAAGGCAATCTCTTACTAAATATATATTTCTAATTTTTGTATTTATAGTACCTACAAACTACCTTACTATCAACGACTCTGTTTGTTGGTAATTGTCAGTATTAAATTTTACGAAGATTATTCCTTGTGGCAATGTTGCCGGTAATGTTATTTTGAAACTGTTTTCACCGGAAGTCAAATTCAAACTTTGTCTTAAATAGATTTTGCCAAATTCATCAATAATTGCAATTTCCAAAACTTTGTTTTTATCACTTACAGCCTCTACATTAATCCTGTCACTTGCTTTTATAATAGTAGGATAAATATTGTTGATAGTAAATGGTGTACTATTAGGTTTTATACTAATGATATTTGAATACTTAGAAGATCCATCGTTGTCAACCATTTTCAGGCGATAAAAAATATTTCCTCCACGGCTGGCTGCTTTTGTATCCACAAAAGAGTAAGAAGAAGCTCCTGAAGAACTGGCATTTGACTTGGATTTTACTTTTCCCATGCTAAAGAAAAATTGTCCGTCATCGCTTCTCTCTACATCAAAGTAGTTGCTGTTTACTTCACTGGCAGTTTGCCAATTTAGCACTACAGTATTACGATCATTTGCAGCGGTAAAGCTTTTAAGTTTTATAGGTAATGCAAAAGAAGTTATGCCAGTATAAATGTAGTCGCCATTATCACCATCGGCATTATTTGAAGCATTTGCTACATAATAAAATGTAACCGGCCCCGATGCAGTAGCAGGTGCGGTCCATGAAAGATTATTGAAAGTGTATGTTGCGGCTAAAGAAGTTACAGGAGCACCGTTATGACTTAATTCAGACCCATTTAGTGCTGCATTTGGATTTGATGACGTAAAAGAACCCACCGATGCACCCGAGGAATTCACTGCTATTATTGAGAACCCCCACTTTTTTCTATCGGCAGTTGCGTGTGCAATGTCAAGCGAAAACGGATAAGCATTTCCAGGTATATAGCCTGTTGTAGGCAGACCCGTAACATTAACACTTCCACCCGTTGCATTTAAAGGAAATGTACTATGACAACCTCTACAAGTAGAACCTGTAGCACCTGTTCTTCCCGTTGGAGGAACACCTGAATATTTAACCCCAGATTGTAGAATGACTACACAAAGGCTAAGTGAGAGAATAATGTACAATTTTTTCATGTTTGTAGTTTTTAAAGTTATAGTTTATCAAAAATAGGGAATTGTTTAAAAAGTTATTTTAAATAGTTTTTAAAGGTCTGTTTTAACCTTTCACACTCACAATATTACCATTTACTGTTACGTTGTATTGCTTCAGATTTGTAGTTGCAGGCCCTTCGGTTACAGCACCACTTTCGCTAAAGTTTGATCCGTGATTTGGACAATGAAATCTTGATGCAGCAGCCTGGTATTGAACACTTGTACCTTGATGTGTGCATGCAGATGACACTGCTATAATACTGCCACTATTTGTCTTTGCTACTATAACACCATTGCTATATACAAAACCGCCGGTTGTTGTAAGTGCTGCATTAGCAGGTTGTGTAAGATCAAGGCTAAAGTCAACAGTAGCTGCTGTGCTTCCAGAATCTTTTTTGCAACCACCCATACAGGAAGCAAGCAATAAACCACCTGCCGAATACCCAAGCATTGATAAAAAATCTTTCCTGTCCATAATCCTACTTATTATTGTGATTACTGATTCTATTTAACTTCCTTTGGTTTTTTTAGGACAAAGACCCTTGAAATATTGAACCCAAAATGTATATCGCCATTGCTCCATTTTCCATTATTCTCATGAATAAATGTACGCTCTGTCATACCTGTTGCATTAGTGCAATGCAGTTGAAAAACGTGTCCGCCTGTTTCAATATCTACACCAAAGGAAAGCGAATTATAAAATCCATCAAACTTAGAAAACTGGTAATAATATTCAGTAGTAATGTTTACCCTTTTACTAATTCTTATACGGGTGCCAAACCCTAATGAAGCAAGGTCATTAGGATCCTTCTCCAAACTTACACTATTATAGTGTACAACTGTTGGCACAAGTTGAAGCGAAAAGTAATCATTGAATTTGCGGGCAATAATTAACTGATGAAAATAAGAAAGCCTGTCGCTGTACTTATATTTAATGCCTGTTCCGTCGTCCTGATCAACAGTTTTTAAAATAATGCCCCCGGCATAACTCAATGAAAATGGCATTACAGTTTTACCTGTACTTTGTCTAAGTAATTTATATTTTAAAAACCCATCGTACTGCTTAAGGTAAGTGCTGCGGCCTATACCTATCATTAATCTTTTAGACACGCCATAATCTAAACCCATACGCATAGAGGCGTTGTCTAATCCCCATAGATTATAGCCCCCCGAATTTAAGGTGCCGAACCTATGGTTAATCCTGAAATCGAGGATACCTTCCCCAACATTTTCAATAGAATGACCATTAACAATACGGGTAGTTTTGAAAATTGATGTTGTATAATCTGTTTTTTCTTTCTCGGCCTTTTTATCCTCCTCCTCCTGCAATTTAAAAAGGTCCGTTTCCTGGGCAGAAACTATAACGCTGAAGCAAAAGGTGATGCAGAGTAATAGGAGGAGTTTTTTTGTATTAAACATTTGGAAGTTATTAAAATTTACAGTTAACAGTTATTGTGGCATCGGGGGCTATTTTATCTCCTATGTAAGAACCGCTTATTTTATAGTCTTTCAGTTTTACTTTGAAGTTGCTTTTAAGAGTAGCCTTACCGTTGGTTATGGTTATAGTACCTGTTGCTTTTACTTTTTGATTAACCCCATGAATATTTAAAGTTCCCTCCGCTTCCGCATCGTACACGCCATCTTTTGTAAAGTTTATTTTTGAAATATTGGTGATATACCCTTTGAAACCGGCTTTTGGAAACCTGGTGCTTTCCATATAATCTTCGTTAAAGTGATTCTCCATTAACTGGTTTTCAAATTTGAATCCTTTAACTAAAAGTGTAAAAACCATTTGCCCGGTATTGTCAACCAACTTACAATCAACATCGTTATTAATTGCAGCAATTTTTTCTGCACCACCCGATGCTGTAAAACTAATAGCACCTGCTTTTGTACTTAACATTTTTTGAGAATAACCTACTACAGACCAAATAACAAGGCATAGTAACAAACTAAACTTCTTCCTATTTCTTTTATCCATTTTTAATTATTTAATTATCATGGCATCTTTAATTTTCACATCGCTTATAAACCCTATACAGATGCCCTTAATAGTTATTTTTTGATTGGGCAGAACACTTGCTGTACTGTCTTTGAGGGTACAAAATACTGTAGTCATTATATCGTTTGTTTTTAGGGCTACTGTAATTTTTCCATCCTGATTTTTTCCAACTTCCTGTACCTCACCAGAAACCTCAAGTGCCTTATCAAGATATTTTGCATTTGCACTTTGCTCATTCGCCTGATATTCTGCAGCTACATCTACAGCATTTACCAGTATGCCTTTTTCATTAGCAGCATCACGGTGATGGTTTTTAGAATATACAAATACATAATACCAACCACCTAATAATGACAAGACAATTGCAGTGACTAAAAAAAGAAAAATTTTCTTTTTACTCATGGTTATTATTTTTTAATTTTCAAGTGCCCCGGCATTTATCCATGCTTTAATTTTACTTATCTCGCAGTCAGATAGTTTAGCCCCACCTTTTGGCATAGCAGATGCAGAAGGATCATGCTCTATTGCTTTTATTAACCGACCATTGCCATTATCAACTAAATCCTTTACGCCTACCCAGTTTTCAAGAACCCATCCTCCTGCAATGTCTGTACTGTTATGGCAATCTGTACTGCTACATTTAGCAGCAAACAACGGCAAAAGGTTTACACTAAATTTTACATTACTGGTATCACATGTATTTACCAAAGGATAATCAACCTCCTTTTTACTATAGGTACAACCCACAAAAACCAATGCAAGAAGAAGAAAACCAATAAAAAATCTCATAGATCAAAAGGGTTATTTAGGAAAATATTTAAATGAATATAAAATATCACACTCTGCTAATTTAATACATCAAAATAGGATAAAGGGTTGCCTCTTTAAAAAAATAACTTACAATTTTCTAAGCAGAGGTAGTCTAACGGACAAATTGAACGAAAATGAACCAATTTTTTTGTGTTCCTCCCCCAATTCTTCCAATGGTAGTTTGTAAGAGGGCTCTAATTCCAGGCTTATATTTTTTGAGAATCTGTAACTAATGCCGGCTCCAAGTCTAAGATTATCTAATATTTCTGCTTTTCCATACTCATTGTTCTTATCATCCTTGCTATTCCAGTATTGATAACTGGTTTCATTGATCAATAATTTATAAGTACAATCTGTTTTTAAGTAAAACATACTAGAAATACCCGCAACAAGATGAATTGAAAATTTAGACATTGGGTTAATAGTGTACCTCACAGACAAAGGAATTTCCAATGCATTAATAAAGCCTTTTACATCTTCTACTTTTACAGTAGAATAATTTGGTGCAGTGTATTGTGGTTTGTAATAATAATTTTCGCCGGTACTGCTTACTCTTATATGATTGAATAACACACCTGCCCTTAGGCTTACATGTTTATTAATAACATAATTAACCCCTACCCCAGCAAGAAAACCAGGTATAGTAAACGGCTTTATGTTTGCTATAAGATAATCAGCAGCAACTGTTGGCACTAACTCCCAGGTTGCATGTTTGCTATTACTGATTTTTTTCTTTTCTGTATTTATAGGTTGACCATCTTTAACTGTACTAACAACAGAATCAACCTTTATATTTTCCTTTGATTTTTCAGCAGGAATCAATGCATCATTACTTTTTCCAAAAGCCGGTTTTTCATTTTTATCACGCAGATTTATATCTGACTGATCATTATTATCTCTTACGGTTTGTTCGATATTTGCTTGGTTCTGTGTTTGTTTATTGACAGATTTTTTACCCGGGATACTCACAGGATTTGCCAAACCAATATTTGAAACTGCAATCTTCTTTTCATTTTGAAATATGTTTTTATTAGGTAGTGATTTACCATAGATAGGTGCATTGCTAAATACTCTTTTAGCCTCTTTTTTGAATATAACCGGTTTAGTTGAAGAGGTGGAATTACCTGCTATCAGACCTTCATTAATTGGAATTTTCTCATCAATTGTACCAATATTATTTAGTTTAGATGGAGTATTAAATCTTACATCATTTCCATTTTTTTCTTTATCAAAAATTGAAGTATTGTTGCCCTGTAAAGCTGTAGATTTAGAATCATTAGCAATAAAATAATACCCAAGCCCAACAGAGAGAATTAGAAACAAGGATGCCCAAAAAAAGATTATCTTTTTCCTATCCTTTTTTTGGGGCATTTCTTTATTCAATCTCTTGTTCATTTCATCCCAGGTAGGACTAAGTTTATCCTCCGGGTTTTGTGATAAAGCAAGCTTTTTTAAATAATCGTTATATAAATCTTCCATTGTTATAATAAATTATAAAGCAGAAATACTTTTTTGCAAATGTTGCCTTGCTTTAAATAGATTTGATTTAGATGCACCAATGCTAATTCCTAATAACTGTGCAATTTCTTCGTGGGTATAACCATCAATAGCAAAAAGAGAGAAAACAGTTTTATAGCTTTGCGGAAGCTCTTTCACAGATTTTAATATTTCTTTTTTGTTTAACGCTCCTACCACATCATCATCGCTCACTATATCATTTACAGTTACACCTTCCTCATTTTCCAACATAAATACAGGTTGATTGTACTGTTTCAGGTAATTAATACAATTGTTTATTAAAACCCTTTTAAACCAACTTTTAAAAGCTGCTTCACTAAATCCATATTCTTTACCATTGTATTGACTGATATTTTTATAAACTTTCATCAATCCATCACTAACCAAATCCTGGACTTCTGTAATATTAGTTGCATATCTGTAACAAACCGCAACAGCGTATTCTTTTAACCATTCAAAAAGCTGCTGCTGACTTTTTCTGTTATTATTACGGCATCCGTTTACAATATTCTCAATTACTTTACTGGGTTTAACCTGTTGCGGCGAGATTTTTAAATTATTATTGTTGGATGATTTAACCATACTACAGTAAATTAAAGCCGTGGGTTGCCTGTGCAAATAGATTTTAAAGCTTTTTTAATATGGTTTGGTCAATTAGGAAAAGTAATTGGGTAAAGTTACAAAATGCCCATAGATTTATTTCATTATCTAACGTACATGATGACAACACAGAAAATTACTAATAATTTTTTACAATAAATCCAAAAACATGGTTTATTTCCCGTCAGAAGCTAAAATCTTATTTTAAGAAAAGTAAGTGAAAAGAAGATAATTATTGGGATGGGGATGGATGCATTTATATGACACCAAGCACAAAATAATTATCAGTATACAAAACTAAAGCAACCCTTATACATGTTATTATAGTACATGCAGATTACTGCTTAATAAATTGCACAGTACTTAGTTTGTTTTCGCTGTTTTGTATAGCTAAAATGTATTTACCTTTTGAGAGGTTTGCAAAATCAATTATTACATCGTTACTGCCACTGCTGAGAATTGCTTTTTTGAATAATACTTTATTGCCCTGCATGCTGTAAACTTGTATATCTGCTTTGTCACTATTGGCCGATGTAATACTAACTGTAGCTTTAGAGGTAACAACGGTGGGGTACATAGCAGCTATATCAAAGCCTTTTTGTTTACCATTGATAACTACAATTTTTGAGTTATAATATTTTCCATCTAAATCGCCTACACGGATGCGATAATATACTTTACCTATGGCAGTTTTATCTTCATAATCAAAAGGTTGTTTACAACGCAAATTGTCCGCCTTAAAAGTATTGATTGTAGAATAATTAGAACCATCAGAAGACCTTTGCACTTCGAAAAGGGCATGATTTAAAAAGCATGATACAGTCCAATGTAATTTATTCCCCATTTCAAGACCTGAAGCCTGCAACGTTTTTAGGCGAACCGGAACGGTGCTATCAGCATTTTCCTGTGCATTTGTAGTGAGACCCCATAACAAGATTAACAAAAGGTATAATTTTTTCATTGTGCTTATATTATAATCAGATAATAAACGTATAAAATCAATAGAATGGTTTTTAAGAAATACCAATTTAAAGTTAACGAAATTAAATGACACCGGTTTTAAAATCCTAAATACTTTAAAAGTGACTTAATTATATGGATGCATTTCGCAGGGTAAATAGAAAATAAAAATGTCACACGAAGCTTCTTAGGATTCAACATTACTTCAGAACATTAGAAATCTATATACCCCTTAAAGGCATTTTAGATTTATTAAAGTCGAATTTCAAAATTGATGGTGGGGTTTTCAAAAGTTAATTCCGCGAAGAAAATTTAATAAATAATGGCACCCAAAAAATCTACAAACCTTTGCCAATGGATGTTTTAGCAAAAAAACAAAAGTTTTTTTGGTAGATAGGCTTCAAAATGTACTTTTGCGCCGGAGAGATGGCAGAGCGGTCGATTGCGGCAGTCTTGAAAACTGTTGACTGTTACAGGTCCGGGGGTTCGAATCCCTCTCTCTCCGCCCTTATCTATATCAAATAATATTAACTCCCTGCAGACGATAAGTTTTCAGGGTGTTTTTATTTGTAAAACAGTTATTAGTTATTCTTCACTAAAAAACAACTATATTTTTACATAAAATATAGTTTGTTATTCAATGTCATTAACTTAAGAAACTTTGAAAAGAGTAAAACATAAAAAAGTTGAGTAAAGAACTTAGAAGTACAAGTGAGTCCCGAAAAAACGCACTGGCGTCAACTTAATTAAAACTGAAATGTCCAAAATATCCTTTTCAA
>JANMMU010000005.1:0-29817 GCA_031373555.1 Segetibacter sp.
TCTTGAATGGTGGTATTTAGTGTGGTGATTAAATGCGATAATAATACTGTTGATGTTTCAGAAGCTAAGACAGCCCCTATCTATATACCGTTGCGCCAAATCAAAAATTTTAAAGAAAATTCCTTAAGTTAATGACATTGAATATTTACCCATAATTAATCCTGTTAATGGCACCCCATTTTTCAATACAACTGTTGTTGAGTCGCTTACAACAACTTTATAGATGCTCTGCATAAAACTGGATAATAAGGTCGAATTAGAAAATGGTGCCAGCAAATAATGCTTTCCCCATGACTGTTCGGGAAATAATTGTTGTATATCATTGTCTCGCCCCCCACCCTGACTTGCACTACATGGGGGCTCACCGCCTGTACGTCCACTACCGGCAAATGCCGCAACAGGATAAGAATTGCCGACAACATTTGGGATAGATTGCACAGTTGTACCAGTTAAATTATAGCCTGCATCTAAAGTTTGAGGGTATAGTTTACCTAAAATCTGATAAATTTCACCATAGTTAAGCGTTATATCAAAAGGTACTCCAGGCAACTTATTACCAACTGTAGGAACTGATGGGGTAATGCGAACAACTGTGCTGTCATGATTCGCAATTATATACACCCACGAATTCGCATCAGACGCAGTATTTTGATCAGAGTTTATAGAAGTATAGCCATAACCCCATGTATTGGTGGGCATCAACATAGTTGCACCTGATGATACACTCCCATAAATATGTGCAAATGCTGCAATTGGTGCTGTACTGGTAATGTGAATACCCTTTTTCGTAAATTTTTGCTCACTTCCGGTACCAATAGGTAAAGGTACACCGAACAACCTGGCATCAAAACCACAATCCCGGGGGTTTAATCCTTTAGGAATAGGACCAATAGCTGATATGCAAGTGGGAGATTTTGTAACGGTAACACCTGCCGGCATAGGATCTTCAATTGATATAACAGTGTTTGGCGGTATTGTATAAATCCTTGTCCATGGCCCGGCTGATGGTGGTTGGCCAAAGCCACTTCCTTCCAGTTTTAGGGTTACGACAGCCGAAGAATCACCTGTAGCAAAATACAAAACCATTTCTTGTGAATTAGTGTTTTGTGCCATAAACTGGTGCAGCCCATATCCTACCCAAAAATCGGTGCCTCTGTATCCTCTATTTTGGGCAAAGCTTGTATTGAAAATTAATACGAAAAGAAACAAAAACCTGAAGTATATTTTTTTCATAATTACAATTATAAATTAATACAAACATATCACTTATAATGATGAAATATCTTTAAATTTTTGCAACCAACCTTCTATTAATATTGGATTTGATATTAAAAGATTGACTATCAATTCAAAAAGAAAATATTGTTGAAAATTAATTTATTGCATACTTAATGAATTCATTTGATCGCTAAATCTTAATGGTAGAATAATGAGTAAGTGGTTTTTCAAACAGCACAATTTTATTGCTACTATTTCTTCATTCCCGGAAATTTCATATCCAGTTTTCGCAATGTTTCTAAAATAGCTGTGGCAACAATGTATTCCTTATACCAGTTTTGGTCTGCGGGCACTATTGTCCAGGGTATATCATTGCATTGCTCAAAACAATCTTCGTACACCTTCATATAATCGTTCCAGAGTTTAGCTTCGGCAAAATCGTTTTCGTTGTACTTCCATTGTTTGGTTACGTCATGTATGCGTTCCTGCAACCGCTCCTGTTGCTCCTCCGGTGATATGTGCAGGTAAAACTTAAGGATGTGTGTATTGTTATGCTCCGTCAGTATTTTTTCAAATTCGTTTATGGCTTTCATTCGTTTTTCCGCCTTTTCATCATCTATCCACTTATGCACCCTTGTTATCAGCACATCTTCATAGTGCGAACGGTTAAATATTTGTATCATTCCTTTAGCCGGCGTATGTGCATGTATGCGCCACAGAAAATCATGTGATAATTCTTCGGGTGTAGGGGCTTTAAAAGGTTTGGCGCTTACCCCAAGCGGATTCAAAGTACCCAATACATTTTTTATAAGACCGTCTTTACCACTAGCGTCCATACCTTGAATAACTATCAACAAGGAGTGTTTATTTTCAGCATACATCAGATTTTGCAAGGCATCCAATTCTTCAAGCATAGCTGGTAGTTTAGCTTTGATCTCGGCTTTGTCAAAATCTTTAGGTGCACGTGTTGATAGATCAGATAGTTTTATTTTCATAAAAAAGATTTGTGAGTTAGATTATTTATTGATGTTGTAAATGTGTTGCTTATATGCAATGTTCGAGAATATGCGAAGCCATGGTATTCATGGAATGTCCGGCTGGTACAAATGCCCATTTGAAAATATTTTGTTGAAGTTAACAACTAAAAACCAAACAGAATCTGGTCAACCCGGATAGTAGCTAATAGTAATACACCAACTGATTGTCATGCTGTCAGCCACTCTTATATAAAGTCTTTTTTGGTGTCTGCTATGTCCTATCCGATAAAATATAATATAGTTATTCTTACAATTTTTATGTCATTAATTTCCACGATACACTCAAATGTTGACATTTAGATGACATGCTGTAAATTTGGCTAAAATGCCCATTTGGTTGTTGACTGGTAGCAGTTCTATTGAACATTTTATGATTAATACACAATAAATTATGAGCCAGGATTTCATCGAGAAAATTGTTTTACTCTTACTAACGGCTTCCCTCACTGGATTTCTGGTGCCCTACATTTTAAAAAAGATAGACGAAAGAAAAGCCCGTCAAACGAAGATTATTGAGGCCCAATCCAAGTTTTTAGATGACATATCGCAAACACTTTGGGAGTGGCGATATATGTCTATCAAAGTGGTTTATTATGCAACTTCAAATAATGTAAAACAATTCAATATTGCAACAAAAGAGTATGACGATAAAATCTGGGAGGTGTTTAACCAAATCCGCAGAGATATAAGTATTTCCCGAAGACTCTTACCCGAAAAGGCTTTTCAAGAGCTCCTGTCTTTTTATGCATTTATGGTTGAACTTGATAAGCAAGTTTCATCCCTTCTTATATCAGATGAGCTAAATGAGTACATAACGAACAAAGCTGCCAAACTTAATGGGCATATTTACACTGATGTAACAGAAAAGATAGACAAGGTCATTGATTACCTTGCTTCAGAACTGCACTTAAAAGTAAGAAGCTGAATAAAAAACCGACAGTTTTCCGTCTCCCGATACTGATTGAAAATATAAAGTTGACATTAAGAACTAAATTTCAAAGTTGTTTACCCTGCCCGAACCACAGACTGGATTTGTAATTGGTTGAAGTTTGTTTGTCAAGCCATACAGCTAATTTGCGAGACACAAAAGCCGATTTTGATTGCTGTTTTCGTCATACTATTTTATTGTAATTCTATCTTTATACTGTCAAACTTTAATTTGTTTGGCGGCATATTGAATTTTATTTGTCTGTCAGTAAATGAAAGTTGTGGGTCAAAGTTGAAGCCTTTCATGTCGTGTTGAAAAGGAGTATAGTGTCCACATGTTTCGCTTTGAAATAAATGTCCCGCAATAAAGTCGTAGTCGTTTTTTTCGCCATTGCAGGTGTTCTTCACCTGCAAATCTTTGCTTTGAGAATAAGCCTTCGCTTTCATGTGGCTGTTTTGGTTTTTACGCCACTATGGGTGTTTCCAAAAAACGATGTAGACATTCATAAACAGCTATTTATGTTGTGTTGTTTGTTGCAGGTGAAAGTGTTAATCCCGTTGTTCGGGAAACACCATGCAACGGCGCTGCTAATCATGCTTCTTTCAGCTAACACCCACAAGGGCAAAAAGGAAACCCAGGTACCCCTACTCTAATTACAGACCTGCTTTTATGTTGTATTGAAGTTACGCTTCGCTTAAACTTCAAACAAGCAGAACGAACACTTAGGCTAGCTGTGGGAAAGAATTATTTTTCTTTTCTAAAATAATAAGCTAGATAAGGCGTATTAGGTCTCCCGTTGTCATCTTTGATAATATTAAATACCAACCTTCTTCTGATAGTAGATTTATTGTAGTAATTGCATCCTTACTTTTTGCAATTATTGAATTGATGAGTTTGTAATTTATTGAGGTGTCTTGTATGTTTTTGCTTTTTCCGGTTATTGGTATCATTTTAATATTCCCAAGTATATCAACTGAGGCTGTCAATTCAAAGTATTTGTAGTTATTTGATTGAGAAAAAACTTGAATTGTACATATTAATATTGAAATTGCTAAAATTAATTTTTTCATGCTAAAAAAGTTAAAAGGAGATGCTTTTAGCATCTCCTGATTTTATAAATTTATTTCCCACGTTAGTTGAAGTGTTCCCGAAGGGCCACTTCAATTTACTATGAAACCCAGGACTTTGTCCGGTACATTTAAATCAGTTCAATTTTGCATAAAATAATTGCATAATAATCGGTGCCCTTAAAGAGTTTTCATAAAGATAATTGGAAAGAACTTAATTGTTATGCAATCACTCTTTAATTTACCGGTCGGAGACCTGCTTTTCATGTTGTATTGAAGTTACGCTTCGCTCAAACTTCAAACAAGCACAACGAACACTTACGCTAGCTGGGTATTGAAGTTACGCTTCGCTCAAACTTCAGCAAGCACAGACTCCCTAATTTTCTGGAACACTTTGTTATATAAAAGCTTTATTTCCACTTTGCCAGACTAAAATCTGTCAGGAAATATTTATTAAAGAGTATTAATAAAAAAAGCAGCCTGTTCAGTACTTATAAACAGGCTGCTTTTTTTAAGAGCTATTACAGCACTTCAAACATCTTGTTTTCTCCAACTTTTGCTTCCAGTGCATTTAATACTGTTCCAGAAGCGTTTGTTACAAGCACTACTATTTTTGCATTGGCAATGTTGGATATATTTGAAGGGATAGCAAAAGTGTAATCTTTAGCATTGCTAACACCCGAGGTCGGTATGGCGTCTCCCGAAAGACTGCTTATTACTTTTCTCAAAACCCCGCTGTACTCAAAATTTGGTATGGTGGCCTGGCCTCCATACAATGTAGAAGAATAATTCGTTTGAGAAGAAAACAATTTATCTTCTACAAGATATGCAGTTAGCTTAGCTGTTCCGGTCAATGGATTTGTGTAGCCAATCTTTATGTTCACTGTTAAATTACTTCCTGTTGTTGATGAATTGATTGCAATGCCTGTTTCTGAAGATGCCTGTATAGCATTAATAACCTGGCTCACATTCTGGTCTTGTGGTCCGGTCCATGTAATATTGCGATTAATAAACCCATTTGGAACTCCACTAACACCTTGTTGTGCAGCAAGGCTATTCCCATCTGTACTAATAAATGGATCTCCATTAAGTAAATGTGTACTTACTACAATTGCTTTGTCTGTTTGTTGTTTTAATAAATCAACTGCGTACAATATTCTTGGACAATTGCCGCACCAAGTCCCTGAATACTCTTCTACCAATACATGGTGTTTATAATTTTTAGGGGCAACTGCTGTTACATTTACGGTAATTACATTAGATGTCAGGTTGCCTTTGGTAGCATAAACACCAAAACTTCCAGCAGCAAGAAACGTAAATTTGTTTCCTGTTATGAGTGATCCATTTACAAAAATCTTACTTTCAGCAGTTACATTATTACTGTTAATAGAAGATAAAACCGTAAATGTAACAGAATCAGCAGTACTTGCATTTATAGTACTCGAACTAATGGTAATAGTTTCTTGAGTAGTTGCAGTAAAATCTGATTCAGTTTTTGAACAAGATAGTAAGAATAATGTTCCTAATATCAGTAAATAGGTGTTTTTTAATTGTTTCATTTCATTTGTTTTCTTTATTGATACGGTCAATGAAAGCATTCCTTACATAAAGCAAATAAAATATTTTTTGTAAGGAAAGGTCTACTATTACGTCTATGGTTTCATCAATGTGATAATTATGACTAAAATCCTATCGGTAGCATTCGTTTCTTTTTTCATTTTTCATTCATTGAAGGCTCAGGAAGTACCCGATGTAAAACTGGAAACGCTTGATGGCGCTAATTTTCAAACCCAGAAGTTTAATGAATCAGGTAACAAGTTGATCGTGTTATCTTTTTGGGCAACATGGTGCGTTCCATGCATTAATGAACTCTCTACCATCAATGATAACCTGGAAAGCTGGCATAAACAATCGGCTTTTGACTTTTATGCAATATCTGAAGATGACAGCAGAACCACCAAGCGAGTGCAGCCATTAATCAATGGCAAGGGATGGAATATGGAAGTATTATTAGATAAAAATCAGGACTTAAAAAGAGCGTTTAATATAGCGAGCATACCCTACACCATTGTAATAAAAAACGGTAAAATAATATTTCGCCATCTTGGTTATGTACCCGGAGATGAAAATCAATTGTATAAAATTATTCAAGACAACCAATAAGTGATGGGATTAATGAAAATACTTTTATTTATTTTTGTGTTCCATTCATTTTGGGCTAATGGCCAATTGAGCGGCAGCATAGAATCGAATAGTGCATTTTATATAGATGATGCTAAGATAAAACTGGAGCAAATAGAAGCAAGAAACAGATTGAGATCAAATAGCTATCTGCGGTTAGACTATAAATTCAAAAGTTTTACAGCGGGTATTCAGTTTGAATCTTATGCGCCCAAAGCATTACTCAATTATTCACCTCGCCTCGATAAAACAAATCTTGCCAACTATTACCTCAATTATAAAAATGAAAAGCTAAGACTAGAGGTGACCGCAGGCCATTTTTATGGTCAGTTTGGTAGTGGGCTGGTTTTTAGAAGTTGGGAAGACAGGCAGTTAGGAATAGCTAATTCCGTTTTTGGTGGAATGGTTAAGTTTTCGCCACTGAAGTCTATCCATATAACGGGTTTGTATGGTAAGCAGCGCAATGGCTTGGGTTTCGATTTTAGCGATGGAGTGATTGGTGGAATAAATGCTGATGCGGAAATTTCCTCTTTATTAAAAATCAAAAAAGTAAAATTTGGACTTGGACTTAGCTATGTAAATAGAAATGAAGTAGTAAAGGATTTAAGTTCATTAGGCAACAACACCTTCCTTACCTCGCTTAGAGGCGATTTTTCGGTCGGCGGTTTTTCTGTAGATTGGGAATATGCATTTAAGTCAAAAGATGCTTTGGTAGAGTTTAATAATATAAGACCCCAACTTCAGTTTGATGGAGATGCTTATTTAATAAACCTCGGATATACAAAAAAAGGGTTTGGTGTTACCGCAAATTTGAGAAGAACCGAAAATTTTGGATTTTATTCACAACGAAATTTATCGGGCAACGCTTACAACGAAGGGTTTTTAAATTATGTCCCTGCCTTAACCAAGCAATATGACTATGCACTCACCAACATTTATGTATATGCCGCCCAACCAAATATTAGCTTTGAGCCTAACAGAAATAAGGCGGGAGAAATTGGTGGGCAATTTGATATTTTCTACCAATTTAAAAAGAATACTCCGCTTGGTGGTAAGTATGGAACAAACATTTCTGTAAACTATGCCCAATGGCATGGTCTGAGTGGGAAATATGATGCACTCCAAAGAAAATATGAGGCTCCGAAATTAGAATTTGGTCAGAAATACTACCAGGATGTAAGTCTGGAAATACGAAAGAAGTGGAGTGATAAATGGTCTTCTGTGATTACATACCTCAACCAATATTACAATATTCGTTTTGTAGAAGAAGCAGTAGGTGAAGTAAAAGCAAACACGATTGTCTTAGATAATACGCTTCGCTTAAAAAAATCAAAATCAATACGATGGGAATTGCAGCACCAATGGGCAAATGGTGGATTTGATAATTGGGCTGCGGCTCAGGTTGAGTATAATTTTAGTTCCGTTTGGTCTGTTTTTGCCTTGGATCTATATAATTATGGAAATATTGAGGAATCTAAAAGGCTTCATTTTTACAGTGTTGGGGCTTCATACAATAAAGGGGCTTGTAGAATTAACGCAAGTTATGGGCGGCAAAGAGGTGGTTTAATATGTGTTGGAGGCGTTTGTAGATTTGTTCCTCAAAGCGTTGGTTTTAACCTGGGTGTAAATGTTAGTTTTTAGTTTAAATTTTGGGGGATAACCGGCTTTTTATTTGCGCAATCTTTTGTGGCAATGCTAGTATTCAATGATTTAGGAGTTTTATACATTTGCATTTGCCCCTTTCCTTATATATTTGTTTGATCATTAAGGATTAAACAAGCATGCAAGCAAATAGACTAAATTATAATGGTTGGGTAGATAATTATACCGACATTTTATTTTCGTTTGCCTTTTATAAAACGGGTAATAGAGAGGAAGCTGAAGATCTTGTTCAGGATACATTCTTGTCGGCGTATAAAAGCAGGGAAACCTATAATGGATCAGCTTCTGAAAAAACCTGGTTAATGGCTATCTTAAAGAATAAGATAATTGATTTTTACAGGAAGCCCAAGATTGCCGATAGTTTTTCCAGTTATATTGATAAAACAGAAGAATCTTTTGAAGACACTTTTTTTGATCAGGATAATTATGGCAGGTGGACCGAACAGATTGGTGAGAATTATTTTTCAAAAGGTGCAGATGGGTATTTGATGGGAAAGGAGTTCCAGCAATTTTTGGCTATATGCCTTGAGAAAATGCCTGTTAAGCTTCGATTAGTTTTTGTTTCAAAATATATTGATGATGAAAAAACTGAAAATATTTGTAAGGAATACAACATTACTTCGACTAACTATTGGATAATAATTTTCAGATCGAAAACTCTTTTGAGAACCTGCCTTCAAAAAAAGGGAATTGTAAGTTAATATGGGCTATTTCAATAAAATATTAAATAACTGTAATGAAGCTTCTTTGCTTGCGCTTAAGAGTAAAGAAGATAAGATTTCACTCAAGGAAAAATTTGAAATGAAATTTCATATTTATTTCTGCAGATGTTGCCAAAATTTCATTAAACAATCTGAAAAAATTGATGAATCACTTAAGGCGTTTTTTTCTTCTAATGAGCCAATTGTAAAGGCCTCTGATGACTTTAAATCTAAAATGAAAGAAAAATTAAAGTAATAATAGGTTCAATTTTATATTATTACCTGTCGATTGGTTTTTTGTTTAGAACACTTATTTCATTTTGTCCGCGTGGGATCTCCTGTAAGGGACCCTGCGCTGTTAAATAAGATGGATTATTTCGTGCCGATTCTTTTTGAAGATTTCCTGATTTTTTGTCCGCGTGGGTCTCCTGTAAGGGACCCTGCGCTGTTAAATAAGTTGGATTATTTCGTGCCGATTCTTTTTGAAGTTTTCCTGATTTTACTTTCTGTCTCCGAAAATACCGGGGTCTCTTGGCTTTTACACACAAAGGCTGGGAAAGAAGACCCCAGCAGGACAAGAGGGTATCAATTTAGCACCCCTTTTTTTATGAATTGAAAAAAAATGCTCTTCCTGTTTTGCAAGTCTTTTAAACTATTGTGTTTTCTTTTGGATTTTTTTTGCTGTCTTTCAACTACATCCAAGGTGCTGACGAAGTTACTTAATACTACACTTCCAATTTTTAAAGTAACGTAAGTTCGACAGAAGCTCAAACAATTATCAAAATGGTGTAAGGATATTTCATTACTACCGTATTATTGTAGAAATAGAAATCATGAAAAGAGTTTTGGCAGCGGCATTTATTATAATAATCAGCATTAATGGTTATGCCCAACAAAAAATCAATAACAATACAAATAAGTTTGTTGATTTAACAGGAACAATAGGTGCTTCACAAGGATCAGTAGCAGCGTCATATGTTTATAACTGGAAATTCGGTTTTGGCAAAAAGAAAAACTGGGAAGCCGGAATAGGAGCAAGACTGACCAGTTCGTTTGGATCCAATCTGGAATATACCACTGCAGGTCCGGCAAAGTTTACCCGCACAAGCACTACACCATTCCTGATTATTTTTGCCGGGCAGCGTCCAGAAAACTGGGATACCCTTAATGTACAGCGTACCTTTGTAAGTGCTTTAAATATTACAGCAAATTTTGGTTACAACTTTTCCTCTAAATGGAGCGGTGGTTTTAACATAGATCTCATTGGGGGCTCATTTGGGAAAAAGTCCTCAGCTGTATTGTCAAGTAATGGCGCATTAATAAATGAGCCATCGTCAAAGCCAACCGCTTTTAATCTTTTACTCACAGGCGATCACGATAGAGGTAGTCTTAATTCTGAATTTTTCGTAAAGTATAAGCTAAATAAAAGTTGGTCAATAAGAGGAGTATTTCAGTATCTGTTTACTGAACAAACTACCCAAAACATAAAACAACAATTACCAGATGGTACCAGCATAAATCGGTTCAGAAATAAAGCCAACAATTTGGGAGTTGGTGTTTCATATCAATTATAAAATTCAGCAATCAAAAAATACAAATTACCATAAGCATGAAAATGATTTTAGTTTTATTGTGCAGCCTCACAGTTATGTTTAATGCCAATGGGCAAACCTATACGCCAAAAGATGAAAAGCAGGCAGTAAACTTTTCTATAAAAAATTTTGGTCTTATGGTTAATGGTAGTTTTACGGGATTGACAGGTAGTATTGTATTTAATCCGGCCAATCTTGCTTCATCTTCATTTAGAGTAACAGTAGATGCATCCACAGTAAATACAGACAATAAATCGAGGGATGGACATCTTAATAAGGAAGAATATTTCAATACTGCCACCTTTAAAAAAATAAGCCTTGTTTCTTCTAAAATTTCTAACAGCACAGTAACGGGTACTTATATTTTTGATGGCGTATTGAGCATTAAAGGGATTAGTAAATCAATTTCATTTCCTTTTACTGCAGTGCCAGATGCGGATGGTTATCTTTTCAACGGCAGTTTTAAAATCAACAGAAGGGATTTTAAAGTTGGAGGAAGCAGCTTTATTTTATCAGATAACCTTACAGTTAAGTTAAAGGTATTTGCTAAGAGAAGTTAAATGAATAGGATGAAAAAAAATACAATTCGCCTTTTTTTTCTTCTCCTTCAAACTCTCGCTAGTTTGAAGTGTTCCCGAAGGCCCACTTCAATTTACCATGAAACCCAGGACTTTGTCCGGTACATTTAAACCAGTTCAAGTTCAATTTTGCATAAAATGGTTGCATAATAATCAGTGCTCTTAAAGAGTTTTCATAAAGATAATTGGAAAGAACTTTATTGTTATACAATCACTCCTTAGTTTACCGGTCAAAGATTTCCTTTTCATGTTGTATTGAAGTTACGCTTCGCAAAACTTCAACAAGCACAACGAACACTTAGGCTAGTTGGGGCTAAGTAACGAACAAATGTTGACGGTAACAAACAACTGCCCAATAGTGTTTCTTTAGTCGAAGCAACCGCCCAATGCTTGGATGCTGCTGACGTTACAACATTCCGCTGCACTTGCGCAAAACGGCTCTGTTAGCAGCAGGCAAGTTTTTTTGATAATCAACTTAACATCGTTTTTATTTCTTGGTATTTTTTAGTGAGGTACTCGTCATACTCTCTGTTTACAACAATATGCTGCCGCCATAAAGTACATTTTTTATTCCTTTTGGTATAATCCCAGTGTCCAGTAATAGCGCCATTAACTTCTGAGTTTCTATCCCAGTTGATACTTAACTCCAAACCGTACTGTGAGGCTATTTCGGTTGATAGTGGATTTTGGTCATCCCAAATCATATAATCGTTTACTTCAACTGCTTCTCTCCAAGTACCGAACTTGCGCATACACTTTATCATATTCCCAGTAGTTTTGAATATAGGTGTAAAGATGTCTTTGATACTCTTTAATTCCATACTCGTATCGAGATATGCTTCTAAGAGTTTTATTGGTTCTAGATAATAATAATTTTCCTTCCAGATTTTATAAGATTGAGGAAAGTATCTCAAGAAGAGTTCTTCAAATCTTGCAACCCCAACAATATGAGCTTCAATCTTTTTATCATCAAATATCTGATACTCAATCTTAGCATTAAGTCCTTTGAGTTTGGTTATTAACCCTGAAGTGGCAATCGTAGAATAGAAACCAATAAATCCACTACAGTTATTGCTGATTACTCTGTCAAGAATATCATGTTCAATTGTAGAGTTAATAGATTTTTTTGAAAATGCATAATGTTTGCAGCTAACTAGCCAATGTATTTTTTGCTCTAACCCATTTACTTTCCTGTTTTCAATTATCTTGACATCAATTCCATCGTCAGCACCCCGTCCGGGCTCTTGAGCAATTTCATAACCGAGTAATTGAAAAAAATCTCGGGTAAACTTCTCAAAAGTATCTTGGTTTCCTATGCCTGAATTAGCTTCCTGAATTTCTTTAAAATCTATTGCCATTCTAAGTTGTTATAGTTTTTTTGATAACTGCGGATTGCTTGCTGCTAACGAACAGTTATTTCTCCAGGTGTGGAATTCATTGAATCCTCCCCGAACCCAAGTTTAGATTTGCAATTCGTTGAAGTTTGCTTGTACCGCCCCACTTGCAAGCAATACCCATGGTGCCCGCATGTGCCTATAGCAAAAGAGATATGGTAAGATTAACCAACATGTGCTTCGATTTGCTTTTTAATTTTTTTAGCAAATTTCTCTACATTATCTTCTGACACTAACTCAATGGTTACATCATTAGAAAATTGAATTTTCCCAAGCTTTTTTCTAATAAAAGTTTCTAATTCTCTGTGTTCTTCTGGAAATTTGGAAAGTAAAAAAACATGAATTGGTTCTTTTGATGTTTGTAATTCATTAATTTTTCCACTCCATTTATAAACTTTATCTTTTATAGATTCACTTTTAACTAAATCAAAAGATATTGTTTCAAAACAATTCCAAACACCATTCTTCCAAGCTTTATCAAACTCCCAAGTATCAAGTTGTGTTTTTACAGTATGATTTTTTAGATGAGTTGAAATTCCATATGTCTCGAAATAGGATTTATATATTTTATTCCAAACTTCTTTGTCATTAATATAATCTCTTTCCGTTTCTTCTACATAGGTTAGAACAAATCTTTTATATAAAGTTTTAATAGCTATGTCATCATTCATTTCTAAAATCTCTTTAGTATCTGTAAAAAACAAAGAGCTATCATCTTTAGGTAGAACTTTTCTTACTATTAGATCAAGTGAATTCTTTTTTTCGAAAGAAAGTTCAGAAATAAATCTATTTGAAAGGATATCAAATTCCTTTTGAAGAAATTTTAATGACGTCGCCAAATGCCTACTATTTGTTGTAGGAAAGAAACTCGATACACGAGTTATTTTCTCATAAAATTTGCCCGCTAATTTTTGTGTTGTAGGCTCGTAAAGAACAATGCCGAGATTTACAAATTCCCCACTTACCCTATCTGGCATATATCTTAAAACCTGGTAATGGTATGTGTTCATGACATTATTTTTTTTAGTTCCAAAATAAATTGATCTTTTTCTTTTATTATGGTAGTTAATGTGGCTTGAATCGAATGAAATTGTTCTGTTATCCATTCAGCGGGAATTAGACTGGCAACTTTAGCCCAAAATTCCACATTCAAGTTATCCATTTTTTGTGAAAACTCATCATAATTATAATCCTTTCCCTTTATCAACGGCAAAAGGCAATGGTTTCTTATCCAGTCCCTGCCATCTTCGTTCATTTCCCAAATCTTACTAGGTGAAAAGGGTGCAAAAATAAATCCAAAAGCAATTTCATGGTCCAAGATTACAATATCATTACCGTTTGTTAATACATTTGGTTTGTTAATTGTTCGATCTGAATTTTGAATAAACATATCAAAAGCAAATGCATTTTGAGCATCAAGCAATTGATGATTATTTAAGGGTTGATTTATAATCAAAGTTTTATGGTCTGTTAAATTCAACGAGCCAAAGTTGTACCCCAAGCTTTTGGACGCTGGTTGCCAAGAATAGTTACCACGCAAGGTTTCGACGAATTCAGGAGTAATTTCAACAATTGCCGGCTGTATAACAGGAAAATCCAATTCCATTGAAATAAAACAGGCCAATAATTCTCTCATTGACGCTTCATTGGACATTCTTTCAGCCGCTTTCAACTTTACAACATAATCAAGTTTTTCACCTGATTCCTTATTAACACCCGTAATCAGTATCGGTTTATTCGCACTCGTGATAAAATTATCATGGAACCATTGTGCAAAGACCTCTGGTAGTTTATAATTGATATCAGTAATCTTCATTCAGCTGGTAATTAAAGCTTTAATGCAATTAGGTCGAGCAATGTAGTCAAATAAATGTTTGCAGCCAACAAGGGGTGTCGCACTGGCATTGCAGGCAACTGAAAAATATCCGAAAGTCCTACCATTTAATATTTAACCCCAAATTACAACTGCTTTAAAATCAATGATAATTGAAAATACGCAGATATAAATGGTTTTATTTGTCTTGCAGCAATACCGTATCTATCTGTTTATAATAATACTCATTTGCTAAACTACAATTTTTTATCATAAAATATTATTTCTATTTCTTTAGTCCCAATGTTTGATAGATGCAAATAGATGTCGGGCTTTTATGGAATTCTTCAACCATTCACTGAAACCACCCGACTAGAACAAAAGCATTATCCAATACTATAGTAATATACATTTGCTCATTCATTATGAAAGATGCAAACAGCAAATGGCTCCGTGAACAAACCCGGTTACTTGGGTTTGATTTCTGTGGCATTGCCAAAGCTGAATTTTTAGAAGATGATGCCCGTAGGTTAGAAAAATGGTTACATAATGGAATGCATGGCAAAATGCAGTACATGGAAAACCATTTTGACCTTAGAACCAATCCTTCATTATTGGTTCCCGGCGCCAAGAGTGTAGTTACGCTGTTATGCAATTATTTTCCTGCTGAACAGCAAGATACCAATGCTCCTAAAATAGCAAAATATGCCTACGGCAACGATTATCACGAGGTAATAAGAAGCAAGCTGAAAGTATTGCTTCAAAAAATGAAAACCGAGATTGGTGAAGTAAACGGAAGGGGATTTGTAGATAGTGCCCCTGTGCTGGAACGTGCATGGGCAACCAAAAGCGGTTTGGGCTGGGTAGGTAAAAACGGTAACCTCATCAACAAGCAATCGGGTTCATTTTTCTTTATAGCTACATTAATCATTGATCTTGAACTGGAGTATGATGATCCTTTTGCAAAGGACTATTGCGGCAGTTGTACAAGATGTATAGATGCCTGCCCCACAGAAGCAATACTCGATAACAAAGTCGTGGATGGTAGTAAATGTATCAGCTACTTTACCATAGAACTAAAAGATGCACTGTTACCTGATGATATGAAGAACAAATTCAGCAATTGGATGTTTGGCTGCGATGTTTGTCAGGATGTTTGCCCATGGAACCGATTTTCAAAACCCAATAGCGAAATACAGCTTACCCCACTGCCACAAATACTCAACTTTACCACTCAAGACTGGGAAGAACTTACAGAGGAATCGTTTAAGACGATCTTCCAAAATTCTCCGCTTAAAAGAACAAAGTTTGAAGGCATAAAACGAAACCTCAAATTTTTGAAAAGAGGGTAGAGTTATGAGTGGTGAGTTGTGAGTGGTGAGTTGTGAGTTATTAGCTATGAACTATGAGCTATATAACCAAGCAGTAAACATTAAACCCTAAACTCTAAACATTAAACCCTAAACATTAAACCCTAAACCCTAAACCCTAAACATTAAACCCTAAACCCTAAACTCTAAACCCTAAACCCTAAACCAACCATCATATCGTTAATCCCAACCTTATAATTACCCTTCTAAAACTGCTGTTATATTTTTCAATTACTTCAGGATTAGGTGGCTGTACAGGAAATATATACCAAAATGGATTGTAGGTTTCCTTTACCTGTTTCAGATTATATCCTGCGGAAAAATTGAGGCCGGTATTGTTTTTAAACTTCACTTTAAACCCCAACCCTAATTCATAATACAAACCTGGCTTAGATGTAGAGTTTTTATAAAGATAATCTGTGGATTGCAGCCACCTGAAATTGATGCCGGCATCTGTATAAACGAATAGCTTTTTAGGCCCGTTAAAAAAATCTTTCTGCAGTGCAAGAAATAAAGGGATAGTTCTCTTTTCATAAAAATCAAATCCAGAACCAATACCTGCAAACCAGGTGCCTTTTTGAAAACCATTTTTACTTTGCACAGCAAAAGCATTTTTTGTTTCACCTACCACAAGTGCTACATTATTAATAGAACTAAACACCAACTTAGACTTTTGCAGTTGTGCTGTAGAATAAAAACACTGACAAATCAGAATGCTACAAAGAATATATTTCATAAACCAAATTTTAAGTTTAATCGCTTATAAGTCAATGAATCTTTACAAACCAATTTTACTTCTTAATACCAGACCAGAAGGATTTGAATAATCGTATTGATACACCCCATCAGCCGCAACTACTATAGCGTTGTTGTTCAACGTTATAATATCATAAGCATTGATGTTAGCAATTGTTTGTAAAAGTTGCAAATTGTTTGCATCACTTGCATCAAAGACTTTTAATCCGCCTGCACCATCACAGATAAAAAGATGATTACCCGATTTTGATAGTCCGTGTGGATTACTTAGTAAATATGATTTTACAAGTGTTGGCGCCTGCAAATCCTGAATATTCAGGATATCAAGCTGATTGACACTTCCGGCGCAGGTAGTGCCTGTACGCAGCGTTACATAAGCATTATCACCATCGGCTATAACAGGGTCACAGGCTGTAACATGCGAAAACTGTGATACCAAAGAAGGGTGAGCAGGATCTGTAGTGGAGTAAATAAACATACCTGTTGATGAGCCAATAAAAAGATTATTCTTAAACGGATAAATTGTTTCTATTCTCCACCCTACTTGTACCATGTTATTGAAAACAGGGTTCATTGGTTGAGTTATGTCAATAACATTCAGCTCCATATTGGTAACCGTGTATAGATAATTGTTCATTAAAGTAAACCTTGCCATAGAACCCGCAATTCCTACAGGTGCATTCAAAGAAGATGAGCTACCACCGCTTGATGAGGAAAGTAAAACAGCATTATCAAAAGCATAATAGTTGTTATTGTTGTATTCTATTGTTGTATCTTTTTTAACCCAACCGGTTATAATAAGAGATGTATCACCTACAAAACCATTGGTATAAACCCTTTGGGGAAATGTATTTTCTACTACTTTCTTTACCTGAACATTTAATGGGTTGCTGATATCTATTGCAAGCAAATCGCGGTACATATCTGCATATAAAACATTGCCTTTTACTGCTAAATCAACATTTCCCGGAATTGGGATAAAATACTTGTTGATCGGATTAGATGGATTTGAATTGTCAATAACATGAATGCCTTTATCAACTTCATTCAGAAAAAGATAATTTCCCAAAACAAATATTTTACCCGGCGAAACAACAGGCTGTGGCGCTTCATTCTTTACACCACTTCTTGCAGCAGCTTTTGTTGTATAGATTGGCGAAAAAATATTGTACGTTTTAGAAGATGTATCCTTTAAGCAGGACTGCAACAAAACCAAACTGACAATGGCAGCATAAATACATGGTTTAAAAATTAACTTTAGCATAGTTGTAAGTATTTATTTAAAAAAGAAATTAGTTTTTATTCCTGTGAAAAAAAGATGTTGTGAAGTTGAGACAACAGGCTTAACCAAATTATTTATTTGATACTGTAGCACAGGTCCCACTTCTATTTCATTGCCATTCTTATTTTTCCAACCCCACATTGCTCCGGCATTTACAGATATATTAAAATGGTGAAACTGTTTTTTATCTTCATATAAAATTCTACTTCCTTTATTATCAAATAGCGCTTTGGTTCCCACCAAATAACCTGGTGCTATACCTCCCGATAACCTTAAATTGTGGTTGGTATTTTTATTCATTTTATAAGAAACCAGAATAGGCATTTGTAATAGATGATAGTTGTTTTTATACCCCGCTATATTATCATAAGTATAGTAGTCGTTTATTGAAATATCCTGCAGAAATGCAGCATTAAAATTACTTGCAGAACGGTTTATCTTGTTTCCCACTCTTGAACTAGTCTGATAGAAATGATAATTTACCCCAACCGAGAAATCAAACCTTTTATTTAGTGGCTTACTTATAAAACCACCAATACCAAAAGAGAATGAAGTGGTAAAGCTTAATTTTGATGACGTATTGTCTGCGTATGTTGAAACAGGAGGAATATAAAGGCTCGAATTAGCATCCATATTTTTTCCCGTACTGAACTGTAGATTATCAGAAATGCCCGCAAGGATAGTAATTCCAGACTTCCATTTTGATTTTTGTGAAGGTTGTTTAATTAAACTGTTGTTGGTAAGCAACATTGTATCAGCAACAATTTTGGCTAACGTTTCCTGAGTTATATAATTTGAATCTATCTTAGGCTTTTCCAAATTTTTAGCAGTGCTTTCAATTTCTGATTTTGATATACTTTCTTCTTTATTATTATTTTCTACAAACGCCTTTTCTAATTTGTTATCATCCGCTACTTTACTTTTAAAAGGCGGGTCTATGATTTTAGGTTTATCATGAATAGTATTATTCAAACTGAATTTCAACCTGGATAAGTTCTTATTTTCAACCAATTGCTGCGCTTTACTTTCAGTAATAAAAGATTTATTTTTATTCAACCCGTTCTTTGTAATAATGGGATCACCAATGGGTAAATTTGAGTTGCCGGCTTTAGAAACAGCTTGCTTATCACTAATTTCTGCTTTAGTTATTTGCTGACTTGCAGCGTTAATTTTATCACTTTTTTTAGCAATGGTAGTTTCTTCATTTTTGAAACTATTATTTTTATTCTCTCCTGAAAAAATCCATAACCCGATTGCGCCACATAAAATGGCAGTTGAGAAAAACCAAAATATTGCCCTACGTCTTTTTTCCTTTTTAGCTATTCTATTTGCAACATTGTTCCACACAGCATCATTTGGTTTTATGCTGAATGACTCCATGGTAGCCTGAATATTTTTCTCAAATTCATTTGCTTGCATAAACCACATTTTTATTTCCAGATGAATTTTTTATCCAACTAATCAGCAACTGTCTTGCTCTCATATATTGTGACCGCGATGTATTATCAGATATACCAAGTAACTGCCCTATTTCATTATGATTATATCCTTCTACAGCATGCAGGTTAAAAATAGTTTGATAACCTGTTGGCAATTGCCTTATCAATTCTGCCAGTTCTTTACAGTTTACATATACTTCAGGATCTTCAGTTGTTACTATAGTCAAATCAACAGTATCAAAAGACAAATCATGTTGGTACTTGCGGTTCTTTTTAAGATAATTAAGGGCCGTATTTACCATGATTCGTCTAAGCCACGCCCCCAATTCACCATCATTATTGTATTGATGCAAAAATGTAAATGCCCTTACAAATCCTTCCTGCAATACATCTTCGGCATCTTGCAAACTCTTGGTATAACGGTAGCAAACGCCCAACATTTGCTCTGCAAACTCAACATAAAGCTGCTTTTGCGCTGAAGGTTTGTGCTTCAGGCAATCTTTTACAAGTTGAAAATGATCACTCATTATAGGCATTCAGCAGGTTGACACAGCAATACTGCTGACCGTTGCATTAAGGAGAAAAAATAGTAGGATTTCGAAAAAGTCAAAATGAAATCCAACTAAAACTATTGGGAATCAATTAGAAGTTTCCATGACAAGCTTGATTTTATCAAGGCTTTTTTCCATAAAACCACCAATTGCTTTATCAGAAAAAATTGCTGCAAATTTTTCCCATGGATACCATGATACATGATTCACAAATTGCCATTGAAGTGAGGTAACAGAAGGGTTGCTGTTGGGTAAAAAACTAAATGATCCGGTTAGTTGACTTGAGGGAGTTTGCCAGGTTGTATAAATATTTTTTAGAGAAAGCGAATCTATTGTAATAGTAGTTTTATCCACTTTTACAGCAGCATGAAGTCCGGTTGTATTTCCGGGATAAACAACAGATGCTCCCTCCATATTAGCACACCAGTCTTTCCAAAGTTTTAAGTCATTAATATGGGCATACACTGAATCTTTAGGTGCACTAATATTTATACTTCTTGAAACAAATATGGTTGAAGGCATTAAAAGGGAGATTATGGTAATCAGCAATCCTAATACTACAAAGCTTATCAAACCCAATTTTATCAGTCGCATATTATTCCCATTTAAAAACTTTAATTGCCACTGCATATACTGCAACTGACCATAACATAAGAATGCCAATTTCTTTTAAACAGTCGCCCAGATGTGCACCTTCAAAAGCAATCTGTCGCATTGCATTGTTAAAGTGAGTAAGCGGCAGCACCCTGCATATTGGCTGCAACCATGATGGAAATACATCTATTGAAAAAAAAGTTCCTGCAAGCAAAAACTGTGGCAATGTAAAAATATTTGCAAGCGGTGGAATGGTGCTTTCATTCTTTGCAATTCCGCTTACAATAAATCCAAAACCCATGAACAAAACCAAAGCGACAAAGCTCAAAACCATTATTTCTAAAAATGTTATAAAGCCATGTACAAGGGTATAGTGAAATGCAAAAGTGCCAATGCAAATGATTACCACTGCAGTTGACAATTGAAATATTACACGACCAATTGCTTCCCCGAGTATTATGTAAGGCCTGCGGATGGGTGTTGCATAAAATCGCTTAAGCACTAATTGCTGACGCAGATTGAAAAATAAAAATGCTACGCCAAACACACCTGCACTTAAAAGCGAAAACCCAAGTTGCCCCGGCAAGATAAAGTCAATGGTCCTGTATGTTCTGCCGGGTATTTTTTGAATATTTTCATTGATCAATGCAAATGTGGGAGACTGCGGATATTGCTCTTTGTTAATGCCGTTTATAATAGCATTGAGCATAGACTTAAGCACCTGAAGGTTTTGCGGATTAACAGATTCCGAGCTCTTAAGATTAATAGAATATGGAGCTATGGTACCACTTGTTTTATCAATTTTAATAACAGCAGTTAATCTTCCTTTTTCTAAATCCTCCTTAAGCTCCTTTTCAGTTTCATTTACAATTTTTAATCCCGGAAAGTTTTTTAATGCTGCATAAACCGGATTTGTTGTATCGGAGTTTTTATCAATCGCAATGCTAAAAGAAACCCTGCTACCACCCCCAATAAATCCGAATACAATTATAAATATGAGTGGAAAAGCAAGGCTAAACACTACTGCTGATGGGCTCCTTAATACCGCAGTAAGACTTGCCCGGGTGATAGCCCACATAGCAGTGAACTGGTTATATTTTCCTTTCATATTTAATTTTAGAAGTGCAAAGCTATTTGTTTGCTACTAATTGAAAACGAGTTGTTTAACTTACAGGGTATGTAGAAAAAGCGTTAATCATTGTTTTCTGATAACAACCACATAGATACTTTGTTTAATGATTATCTAAAACTCATTTCAAATGGCATGCGTGCCTGCGGTACATTCATCATTGCCCTGTAATTTTTGATTTGCTTAAGCAATATATATTGCTCTATACCTATTTCTTCTTTAATGCTTCTTTCCTTTACATCGTTCTCATACTTATTAAAAACTTTTTCAAAGAAATTTTTCTTTTCAGGATATTCCTTAAGTGTATATTTCTCAAGCTTTGCCATACCTGCCGCACATGCTATAGCATCATTTATGCTACCCAATTTATCTACCAATCCCAGTTGCAATGCCCTTTGCCCTGTCCATACCCGGCCCTGTGCTATGCTGTCAACAACCGAAGGCGATAATTTTCTACCTTGTGCTACACGATTTTTAAAAGTGCTGTAAATGGTATCAATCATATTCTGAACAAATACTTTTTCTACATCATTCAGTGGCCGGTTAGCGGTTGGCATATCTGCCAATGGCCCTGTTTTTACCCCGTCGAAAGTGATACCCAACTTATTGTTGAAGAATTTTTTCATATTGGGTATAATTCCAAATACACCAATAGAACCCGTTATTGTATTGGGTTGTGCAAAAATACTATCCGCATTGCATGAGATATAATAGCCCCCGGATGCAGCTACATCCCCAAAACTAACTACTACGGGTTTTGCTTTTTTTGCAATCGTGATTTCTCTCCATATTTCCTCACTTGCCAGGGCACTTCCACCCGGGGAATTTACCCTTACTACTATAGCCTTAATATCCTTGTTTAATCTTGCCTTTCTGATTAAATTTTTAAACTGATCCGATCCAATCTGCTCATCCTGCCCTTTGCCATCTACTATTTCGCCTTCGGCAAATATGACCGCTATTTTGCTACCGCTCCCCTCTTTGTAATCCGCAGCTTTTGCATATTTGCCGAGGCTTACAAAATTTATTTTTGCAGTAGGGTCAGACTTGGTATGTGCTATTATTTCATCCTTAACTTCATCATCATATTTTACTGCATCAATTAAGTGGTTATCCACTGCCTGTGATGCTGTTTGTATTGCACCTGTATTAGCCAATGCATGAAGTTGTGCGGTATCCAAACCTGACTTAGCAGCTGCAGCAACCAACATCCTGCTGTATAAATCACCAATATACACAGAGGTTTGCAACTTGTTTGGTTCGCTCATCTGATAAGCACGTAGTGGTTCAGTAGCACTTTTAAATTTTCCTGCATAAAAAATCTGTGGTTCTATTTCAAGCTTTTCCAATGTTCCTTTTAGAAACATTATGGTGCTAGACATGCCTTTCCACTCCATATTACCTTTTGGGTTACAATAGACTTTGTCTGCTGCATTAGCTACATAGTAGGCTTTTTGAGAAATAACATCTCCGTATGCTATTACAAACTTGTGGCTTTTTTTAAAGTCTAAAATTGCATTTCTAAGTTCTTCACTTGCGGCAAATCCATTTAAATTGTCTTCACAATTGATATAAATACCCTTAATAGCACTATCCTTTTTTGCGTAAGCAATCATTCTTACTACATCATATAATCCGGGCACATTATCGTCAGCATTTCCGGTTAAAAAATTTACCGGGTTATCTTCCTCCTGTTCTTTGTATTCTTTTGCAAGGTCAATTAGCAAAACCGCTTTGTTTCCAACTTCTGGCTTTTCAGGTGTTGCTACCCCCGCAACTACTGCCAATAGTATAAAAAATGCTACTACTGAAAAAATGAACAGGGCCAGAAATGAAGCAAAAAATATTTTAAAAAAATTTCTCATTTTTAATTTGAAGATTAGGGCGCAAATTAATGATATTTGAGGCGGTACAATGACCAAATAAGTATGAACAATGTTTTTTTGCTTACAGGCGGAAATATGGGAGACAGGTTGCAAAATCTTGAAACAGCATTGGAAGAAATAACCAAACAGATTGGCGTGGTGATTAAAAAGTCTTCTATTTATGAAACTGCACCCTGGGGCATTGCCAATCAACCGGCCTTTCTTAATCAGGTATTATTGGTTCAATCTCTGCTATCCCCACAGGATATTTTGAAGTCTATTTTAAAAATTGAAACCAAAATGGGCCGTAAAAGAAATGAAAAATTTGGCCCCAGAATAATAGATATAGATCTTTTATTTTACAATGATGTCATTTTAGAATCACCTGATTTAGTCATTCCCCATCCTGAAATTGCAAACCGGAGGTTTGTCTTGATACCATTGGCAGAAATAAGCGAAAATTTCAAACACCCTTTTTTGAAGCAAAAAATTTCGCAGATATTAGTTAATTGTACTGATAATTTGAAAGTAATTTTGATCCGATAATTAATTTCAAATAAGGTAACCTGGTAAAAGAATTATTTAAAATATTGTCAGTTAAATGTTTTACAGTTAAATAATGTGTAGTATTTTAGCTAAAGAAATTTTATTAGTAAAGATGTTTTTTTAGTAAATATGTTTTTTTAATATAATTTATGTAAGCATGGTGCATCTTATTTGAAACAGTATATGCAACCTGAATTATCAATTATTAGTCATTGTATAGAATATGTAGCTACATTTTAAAACTTTAAATATTTTTATAAACTGTTTTTGTAAAGTCATTAGTTAGCTTTACAAAAAAGGGCGAAGCGAAAACCCTTAGTAAACGAGTAGCAAATTTTGGTATTTTAATTATTTTTTTTATGATTACATTAGAAAAGCTTCTAAAAGATTTGAAAGCTGAATCTCTTAATGAGATAGTAGCAGGTGGCAAAAGCAGCAGCAGCCACAAAAGCAGCAGCAGCAAAAGCAGCAAAAGCAGCAGCAGCGGCGGTTGTGGATGTCCTCCACCCCCACCACCAGTTTGTGGAATCTAAATTAATTGCCAATTAATTGAAGCAACAAAAAGGGTTGGGCATTATACCCAATCCTTTTTTAATTCATCCTTATCCAATGATAAAATATAAAAAATCATTAAACATAGAGATAACAGCAGTTGCTGAATGTGAGTTTGATAATATTCCACCTAAATACATTTCAGACTATTTTATACTTTACCATCAACTTAAGCACAGGGACTTCCTAATAAACCCAACTATAAAATTTTTCCTAGACAAGTTTGAAACCCCGCAAACCATAACAGCAGTTATTGAAGACATCAAAAACGAATTGCACTCTGATGATGCTGGTATTGAAAAGGTTTGTATAGATTTTTTTGATTTTTTAGTTGCCCGAAAAATAATTGTGGAAGAAAATGAAGTAAGGCAAATCATTGTGGACGAAGTAGTATTTAATGAAACAGATCACATAAACGGTTTTGTTATTGAAGAAATGATAGCCTCGAGAAAAGAGGTAGAGTTGTATAAAGCTTTAAAAACAGATACTGAAGAACGCTTTGTTTTGAAAGTGCTCAACAAGAAGAAAACAAAAAATGAACAGACGTTTTTATACGAAACAGGATGGCTGGAAAGGGAATATGAATTCCTCAAAAGATTGCATCAGATACCCGAACTCTGCAATACTTATGGTTTTGAGAAAAATGACGATTTTGCTTTTATACAAATGGAGTACATTCAGGGTATATCCTTAAACAGGTTTATAAACAATAATACTGACTTATCGGTTGATAATGCATTGTCTCTTATATGCAAAATACTGGCTCCCTTTGCAGCCTTGCACAAAAAGCGTTTGATACACGGCGACATACATTCAGCCAATATTTTGATTACAGAAGAAAGAGATGTGCGGATAATTGATTTAGGTTTCTCAAGTGTAGCTGAAGTAGAAAAAGATGAATTGCTAAAATCGGGCGGAGTTACCTATTACATGCCTCCCGAAAGAATAAACATCACCTCCCTGAAAAAGTATAAACGTAAGTCTGCAGATTTGTGTTCAGATGTTTATCAGATAGGCGTATTGCTATACCTGATTGTTTATAATAAACTACCTTATAGTGGTTTTATCTGGGAGGAGCTTGCAGAAAATATTCAAACAGGCAATACAGATTTTGGGGTTATTTCATATTCAGAGTATGTAGTACCTGAAAAGCTAATTGCTATTATGAAAAAATGCTTACAAACTAACCCTGAACTCAGGTATGCAGATGCTGTTGCTTTATTTGATGATTTTAATTTTCATTTTGTAAAAAAGTCTGTAGCCAAAATAAGTTAATAACAATGTCAAAGATTATTGAACAACAACTAAAGCATAATGATTGTGGTATAAGTGCCGCAAAAATTATCTATAATATTCACAACATTGCTGTTAACCGAAATTTTATTAATGAAAATATATTTCTAAATGAACAAGGGTCAAGCATACACGACCTTAAAGACTTTTTTGATGGCCAGCAATTTGTTACTTCATTTAACCTGTTGGATATTAACAGCCTTAAAACAACTCCTGAAATAATTGAAGATAAGCTGCCCTGCATACTACCTATAAAAAGCAAACAAGGTCAGCATTATGTAGTTATTAAAAGCATTTATAAAAAGAAGTTCCAGATAGTAGACCCGGCAGTTGGGCAAATATATAACTGGTCACTTTCTGAACTTATGAAGATGGCTTATACAGCCACAGCAAATTATGATTACGTAACTAATAGCCAGTTGTTTGAACAGGTTATTATTCAGGAACTTGGCGAATATGGAATTGATGCTGAAGAGGTAGAAGCGAAAGACAAGGCTGAAGTGATGAATAAGCTGACGTACTTTTCTTATATAAAAGAAAACTTTGGGTTTAAAGATACAGAAGGTGAAAAGGCATTTTTACTCGACATTCTTCTTAACCAGGAAGTTAATACACTGCCTAAACAATTCAGGACTATAAGGCTAAGCAATGCAAAACTAAAAATTAAAGCTCCGGTAGTACTTACTGTAAAAAAGGGAGAGGAGGTTAAAATACCAATAGCCACTACAGATGAAGTAAAACCGTTGAACCCTTATAGCAGGTTGGTTAAAGAAATGAAGGCATACCATAAACTATGGGGTATCTTCATTATGGCGGCTGTATTTGCAGCTTTTATAGGACAGCTCACCATTTTCAGCAGCCAGATATTAATAGACAACATTTTACCCAGTTACAATTTAAACCTGCTCATTTTATTTGCTATCGGCTTAGGTATATTCCGGATTTTTGTACTTATACTTTCAATGTTTAAATCGTTTATTGCTATACATCTTGCAAATATTTTTGACAACTTTTTTCTTTCATCATTTACAGAAAAGCTAAACACGTTTTCAATTCGGTACATACACTCTTTCAGCAAAGGCGATCTTACCGAAAGGGTTAAAGACAGTTTAAAACTAAAATCTTTCTTTATAAGTTTTTTCACCAGCATACTTATAGATGGTTTTATAGCCTTATACTCTTTAGTTATACTATTGATTATAAGCTGGAAAATAACAATGATTGTGGTGGCAATATTAGTAATATTCATTTTCTGGTTTAAATTAGTTACACCCTACATAAAGGAAAATGAAAAACGCAGGTTTCTTGAAAAGTCAAATATGTTTTCTACCATCTTTGAAAACATAGATGGCTTACAGGTTATTAAATCCTTTAGCCTTGAAGGAACGTTTATGCAACGTCTTGCCCCTAAGATTAAAAGCATATTGAACATCCAGAAAAAAATGAAGTACGTAAGCCTTATCAATTCTGGTGTCATAGACTTTATCATTACCATTGCAAGTATCCTCATTATGGTTTTTCTTTCTCAAAAATCCATTCTTGAAAAGACAATTACAATGGGGCAGATTATAACTTTTATTGCATTATCCCGTCAGGTATTTTCTTCGGTTAGTAGCATATTAAACGAAAATCTGGATCTGCAGGAGAACAGTATAATTCTGGAACGTTATTTTGATTTTGGAAATGATTTACACAATAAATCAACTACAGGAATCCATAAAAAGATAAAATCATTCAGCCTGGAGAAAGTTGAGTTTAGAAATGTTTCGTTTCACTATATACCACAGAGACCTGTATTTACAAACCTTAATTTTGAAATTATTAAAGGGGAGAAAATTCAACTGGAAGGTAGCAATGGTGCAGGTAAAAGTACTTTCTGCAAAGTGCTGTCATTGCTGTATGCACCCGATGGTGGAGAAATATTGATCAATAATGAAAAATATGGTTTTTACAACAATGCCATGTTGAGAAAAAGCATTCTCCTGGTTAGCAACGAAGACCTTTTATTCAATGACACATTAGGGTTCAATATTTCATTTGATTACAACACCAATCTTTCACGAATATTAGCATTGGCCAAAGAAATAGGATTTTACGATTTTATAGCCGAAAGACCTGAAGGGCTTGATTATATCATTAATGAGGGCGGAAGAAACCTATCTACAGGGCAACGAAAAAAAATATTGATGATGCGGGCCTTATTATCCGATGCAGAAATTATCATTCTGGATGAAACCCTTTCTGGCATTGATAAAGCTTCTAAAGAAAAGATAGAAGAATACATCAATACACAAACAGAGCGGTCGTTTATCATTATATCACATGAACCGCTTAACCACCTTAAGTTTTCAAAAACCTTAATAATGCAAAATGGAATTGTTGAACAATTACAGCACCAGGGAATATAATTTTACGCTTTGGTTTTTCAGATTAATATTAATAATGACCTGCACCATGGTTGTGCTTTTATTTGTGTTGCAGATAAATGAAACAGTAACAATTAACAATGGTGAGATAGTAGCTACTAATCCTCAATCAGACTACAAGGCACCTTATGAAGTACAAATAATCAAAGTTTTTGCAAAAGAAGGTCAAACTGTAAAAGCAGGTGATACACTACTGCTCATGAAAAGCCTGGACTATCAGGAGCAATATGCAAAAACCAAAACAGAAATAGTATATCTGCAGAAAAAAATACAATCTGTAAACAGCCTTGGAAATACTTTGCAAAAAAAGAAAAGTACCATAGATCAGGCCAGCGACATAACAAGTCAAAAATATCAATTGGATATTAACAGGTTGGTTGAAGATATGAAAGCAATGGATGATCAATATGGAATTCAAAAAGAAAAATTTTCGTCTACTACAGAAAAAATGACCGGCGATTCTATTCTATATAAAAAAGACATGTTAAGCAGGTATGAATACAACGCTACAAAAGATGCGCACCTGACTGTAAAAGAAAACCTGAACCTGATGGCCAGTCAGAGAGAAAAACAGCTTTCTGAAAAAAACATTGCCTATAATAATTTTACCAAAGAGCAAAACTCACTATTGCAAACAAAAGTACAACTTGAAGAAAATGCGCAGTCGCTTGTGCAGGCAAATATTGATTTTCAAAACCAATTATTACAGGCAAGGGAGGCATTAAAAAAAATTGAAACAGAATTAAGTAAAGAAGCACTTGTAGCTACTACTTCAGGCATTGTAAATTATATTTTCAACACCAAGCAATCAAGCAATGTAATTGCAAAAAGTGAATTGCTGATAAGTGTAGTACCCAATAGTCTCTCCTACTATGCTAAATTAACTATTCCTGAAAAAGAAATGCCCTATGTGAGAATCGGTTTACCCGCCCGGTTAAAGCTTGATGCTTACCAGACTTTTCAAAATGGGGTAATGATGGGCAAGGTTACCTACTTAGCTGAACGAAAAGAGAATCAAAATTTTTACGCCCTTGTTGAATTAAATAATACTGCTTCGCTTCCACTAAAATCAGGATATAATGTATATGGCGAAATTGTAGTAGACCGTTTACCCTTATACCGCTATTTTATAAAAAAGATTTTCAAAAAATTTGATAAGGTTTAGCTATCCAACTATGTCAGGCATTACTCGTCATAAACAAATTTGCGCTGTTATTTTATTAACCATTTTTTTATTATTGGGTTATAGTACTATAGCGCAGGATACTCCTGCTTATAAACAACATGAAATCATAGAAATTAATGGAGGTTTAAAAATAGAAATATTAAAATGTACCAATCAAAAAGGAATTGACGTTTGCGATGTTATTATCTACAAACAAAAACGCCAAACCGGAAAACGAAAAGTAATACAATCCCAATTTATTAATCAATTAAGGCTTACACAAACATTGGATTCAATCAATGTAACAACTGAAGTTTTGATTACACGAAAATATATTGACAGTTTATTTCTGGCCAAAGACACCACTACAAAAGTACTCCGGACCCGCAGCATACAGATATCAAATATCAGGAAACCAGAGAAAGATAGTATTATAAAGCCTGTACAACAAATAAGGACAAACCCGTCAGTTAATACTAATCAAAACAATGCGGTAGTTGTAAAAAAAGATTCGCTCATAAAAAAAATTCCAACCCAATCAACTATCCCTCCAAAATATATTTCATCAGTTGTAACACCTACAGGTTACTCATTAGATCAATGTTATAAAATAGGATTGTCGCAGAACATAAAACTCAAGCAAGCTAAGAATACGATTGAGTTAGCTACCATTGATAA
>JANMMU010000027.1:0-97928 GCA_031373555.1 Segetibacter sp.
GGGACACTCAAGTAAAAAGATAGCATAAAAAAAAGTTCAAGAGTTCAAAGAGTTCAATAAGTTCATTTAACTTCTTAAACCTTTTAAACTTCTTAAACCCTAAACTCTAAACTTGTCCTCCCAACCTACCATATGGCAAAAAATGGGTCTCCACGATTGGTTCTTGAAAAAAGAAGCCATCGCAACACCCAAAGAGGCACTAAGACTCACCCCCGACGATGTCTTCAAATACATCGTCGAGAAGTTCCACGAATCCATTGCCCAGCTCTCGTTTGCCAACCGCATAGTCTTTTTTCACGAATACATTGTCTGCTTCAACCCCGAAGATTACAACGAGTTTATGAACAATAAAAAGGGCATCTTCGGTTTGATCATTCACGAATCGGTCAAGAAATTTTATGAAGTATTAAAGACCTACCGCGAACAGGGCAAAACGGTAGAACCATCCAGCAACAAGTGGGTTTTTCGATTTGTATCCCACCCGGATTATGGACGGGGTGACAAGAGTTTTATCGGCAAATTATTGCCCAATGCGGTGCAGCAAAAGGAAGAGAACCTGCGGGTAACTTTTATCCCCCGTCAAACAGGTATTGCCGAGAGTTTCGACATCAGCGATGATATTCTCAAAGACTTTACTTTCTATAGCGAAGGTTATTATGAAGTGCCTTACCAGGAGAGTTTTGTGTTGGATGAAAATGCAGCTGCAATAGCCCAGGCCAAGGTTCTGGCAAGGTTTGAAACCATTGTACCCGACCGTGAATATGCAGGTAAGAAGATTGAATACCTGATGAAGGATGAGGACATTTTTGTAACCGGAAAAGAAGATAAAAAGGAAGGAAAAGGTATTTTCAAAATACCATCAGAATGGGTAAACGCACCTCATCTTCGGATTCGATTCAACAAAGATGATAACAAATTTTATGTAGCATCTTTTGGTGAAAAGACGGTATTGAATGAAGTGGAAATGCAACTAAGCCAACCCGACAACCTGCATTGGAGCGAACTGCCCATCAACTCCAAAATGGTTTTAAACGGCATCGTTGGAGTCAATATTTTTAAAGGATAAGTAAAGTTAAAACAATCTATGGGCATCTAAAATCTATTATCTAAAATCTAACATCTACTCATGAATTCCATCCTTTCCATAGCTTTACTGATAATTTGCATGCTACTGATTGCAGCCAATTTCTACGACATTAAAAAAAGCAACAACCCATAATGGCTCAAAACTATTTTGGCATAACAGACATTGGTAAAAAGCGAACCAACAATGAGGATAGCTTTATCGCTGAACCCCTATCCGGGCAAGGTTTAATCATAGCCTGTGTCATAGATGGTGTTGGTGGCTACGAAGGTGGCGAAGTGGCTGCAAAGATAACTCATGATGTAATTTTAGAAAGATTAGGAAAGCCCTTTTCTGATTATAAGAAAGTATTGCAGGAGTGTTTAAAATTGGCTAATAAAGCAATAGACGATGAAAAAATAGCTACACAAATCAACGAGAGAATGTCTTGTGTCGTTACACTTGTATTGGCAGATGTACCCAATAACAAATTTTATTTTGCCCATGTTGGCGATACAAGGTTATACCTGTTAAGGGATAATTCATTGGTAAAAATATCACGTGACCAATCCTTTGTTGGTTTTTTGGAAGACGCCGGCAAGCTAACAGAATACGAGGCCATGCATCATCCCAAACGCAATCAGATTAATAACGCACTTGGTTTCCTTAAGGAAATTAATGCTGACGATTATATCGAAAAAGGGGAATCTCCATTTCTACCCGGGGATATAATTATGTTATGCACAGATGGACTTACTGATCTTTTGGACAATGCTGCAATGAATAATATTTTGTGTACTGAAGATTATTTACAAACCAAAGCAGAAAACCTGGTAAGTGCAGCCAACGATGCCGGTGGAAAAGACAATATAACTGTCGTGTTGGTACAAAATGATAAACCGGTTACAGTTCACACTCCCACTCAAGGTCAGGCATTAACCAGGAATGTGCAAGGGAATGAAATTTATAGTGCTACTACTATGAATACCAACAATAATCCTGAAAGTGAGAAAAGCATTTCTGCACCAAAACCAAAAAACAGGGGAGTAGTAAATTTATTAAAACTATTGTTCCTGCTGATTATTGCAGCATTAGGTTGGTTAGTTTACCAAAACTTTTACAATGCCAAACAACACAAAATAGAACAGCAAGGCCTGGTCATAAAAACGGACCGAAATCCACAGGAACAACTACTGTTAGACAGCATCACACACACAACTACAAGGGAAGTTTTCGTTCTCAATCAGGCAGGTAGTTTGCCAATTATTGTTACCGATTCTATTAATATAAATTATGACACTTTGCACATAATTGGAAACGGGGTCACTATAATTGCTGATAGCATTTACAAAGGACCGGCATTTATCTTGTCAACAAATTGCAGGCACATAATTTTTGACAGCCTGACCATTCAAAATTTTGATGTAGGTGTAATTGTCAATAGTAAATCATTGGTTTTAAGAAATGTGCAGTTTAAAAACTGCAGGGTGCCTGTGCAGTACCAGTTTTTGTTTTCTGATAGGCCAATAATAAATGGGAGGTTTGCAGATACTGTTTTCTATAATACAGATGTTACCAAGCCTTAATTTTTTTCAAAACATGATTTCCAACATCAGTATATTTTCTGGTAGAAAGTCAGAACGCATTTTCCTATTGCTCATTACTATTATAATGGGCTTCCTTTTTTTTCAATTGTTCACAGTCCTGAAAAAAGATTTTGCAGAAGTTACCAAACGAATGGCAGATGGAACCATTATGAACCTGAACGATGAAAAGCCCGGCGAACATCTGAAGGTTTTGTTGGAGAAAGGATATTACTTCAAGGATGCCAAAGACATCAACCTTGTCAGCAATACGGTCAACAGTAATTACATATCTGGCAATGAAACCATTGACAACATTGGCGAACTGAACAAAAGTAAATACAACATCAGCACAGAAACAGCTGAAAAGCAAGGCGGTGAAGTTTTTAAGAAAAGAGTGAAAATTGAAAAGGCATTGCTCGGTTTTACTGATGCTGATTCGTCCTTGTTTGAGCAGGAACTTCATCAGCCAATGCAGGTATCTTCTGCGAATAACCTGCAAATGGCCGATGGCATGATTAGTGGCATCATTAAAACAAAAACCAATCAAATTGTTCCCGGTGTGTTGGTTCGTTTACAAATGTTGTTTCCCAAAGACAGCCTCTATAGCAGCAATGTGAGTGACATAGAAAATACAGTTGTTTCATTTGCCAAAGGTATCAGGAAGATATATTTGCTCGACTCAAACAAAACCCTTCAATTGCAGTCTGTGACTCTGTTTGCACGAACCGATGGCAACGGTGTGTTTGCTTTCACAGGACTACCAGCTAACCAGTCATTTGTAGTTTTGCCTTTGCAACCTGGTTTTCAGTTTGGCCGTTCGCAGGGTGTACAAAGCCTTGATAGAAATGTGGTATTCAACTTTTTTCAATCGCCTGATAAAATCAAACTTTTCAGCACAAAAGACTTTAGTACATTAAAAAAGGAAAAGGCTTTTATTGTTCGCACTCCGCAGGAAGCAACCACGTGGTTTTGGATTATTGCTGCTACTTTTTTGCTTTCATTTTGGTCGTTACATTTATTTTTGACTGCAAAATTTCCGGAGACAGATCAGTTCATTTTACCGCTGCTGATGGTACTTGTTGGCCTTTCATTTCTCACATTGCTTAGCCTACAGGATCCTTTAAGGGACAGGTTCTTTGCTAAAAGCACTCTGTTTTATTTCGGGGGTGGAATGTTGGGCATTTTTATGCTGATGTTATTCAATCTCCGGTACTTCACCACAGACTCACCGCTTTACCGATTATTCATTTTTAAAGGAATAAATAAAGCTGCCAATGGGTGGCCATGGGCTTTGATGGCTATGGGTTTGTTAGTGTTGACTATTTTGTTTGGCACCGGCCCCGAAGGCAGTGGAGTAAAGGTGAACCTGCTCGGTTTTCAACCTAGCGAAATTGTAAAATTTCTCGTCATTTTATTTCTTGCCGGCTTTTTTTCACTCAATGAAAAATTCATTAGCGAATATACTACTCTTAGCAAAAGGGGATACTTTTTCCTGTTTGCATTGATAGCGATTGTAGCTACAGTATTACTGTTCCTCATCCTCGGCGACTTAGGTCCTGCAATGGTTTGCTGTTTCACTTTTATTATTCTTTTCTCCTTTTCAAGAGGTGATTTTGCAGACATGATTGCTTCTATTGTCTTGTATGTTTTGTGTATTTGGCTGCTCAAAAATATTTGGCTTGCCACTGCCATAATAGCTTTTGCGATGGCTTTTTACATGGGGTTCTATAAAAAACAATTGAGCGAATCATCTATCATGGCTATTGTACTTATAGCCGGGTTTTTATTGCTCGACCAGGTGCCTGTTTTGCAAAAGGTTTTCCCTGGCCCCGTACAGCGGCTCACCGATCGCAAAGCTATTTGGCAAAACCCGTGGGACAATGAGGTGTATGGCGGCGACCAGGTTGCCAATGGCATTTGGGCAATGGCAGGTGGAGGCATCTCCGGTCAGGGTACCGGTGAAGGTTTTGCAAAGGCAATACCCGAAGCGCATACAGATATGATACTCCCCGCAATGGGAGAAGAGTTTGGGTGGACGGGCATTCTGTGCATTTTCATTTTGTTTCTGCTTTACCTGCACCGTTCATTTATTGCGGGGCGACAAACGGGTACGCCGTTCTTGTTTTACTTGTGTGCCGGCATTGGAATCAGCACATTCATTCAGTTCCTTTTGATTGCAGGAGGGTCAACAGGGGCGTTACCATTGTCAGGGGTAGCTTTGCCTTTTATCAGCTACGGCGGTTCTTCGTTGCTTACCAATATGTTGGCTGCCGGGTTTGTATTGTCCGTATCGCATTTAAGAGGTAGTGCTGCGCAAATGAAATTCATTACCCGGCAACAAGACAAAAACCTGATGCCTGCATTGGTTGCAGCATTTATTGGTATAATTTTATTGGGGGTAAATGTATCAGGTTATATTTTTCACAACGATAAATGGGTGGTAGAACCTTCACTGGTGGCTGATAAGAGCGGGGCAAGAATGTTTAGTTATAATCCCAGAATCAACATTTTAATGAGCCGGTTGCAGGCCGGAAACTTGCTTGACAGGCAAGGTAGAATATTAGCTACGAGCAATGTTTTAGAAATAAAAAAGCAGCAGGATTCGCTCATTGCATCTGGCATAAGCAAAGAATCGTTGGATGCTTTTGCCTACAAACGGTTAGACCGGTATTATCCTTTTGGCGTGCAAACATTTTTCTGGACAGGGGATGCAAATACCGGTGTATTCAATGGATCAACTAATGGTTATTTTGCAGAGTACGAACATGCTGCAGAGTTGCGTGGTTTTCCTTCGCCTACAGCAAAATTTCAGGTAAGTGCACACAGATATCGGGAAGATAAATTTCTGCCACAAATCGAAACTGAAATGACCGTGAGTAAAAGAGATTATTCGGCACTTGCCCCACTGTTGCTGGCAGGAATCAACAGCGATGCAGTTACACATTTCAAACAACAGGACAGAAGTGTACAACTGACTATTGACGCGGCATTGCAAACAAATATTAATCAGGTATTGGCTACTGACGATAGTGTGAAAATAAAACGTGTTTCTGTAGTAGTTATGGAAAGTAACACAGGCGATGTTTTGGCCTCTTCATCATTTCCCTTAGCGCCGGTTAATGATTATGATCGTCTTACGCTTAGTGAACAGGAGCTCAATCGCTTGCCCGGCTGGAATGTAAACAGCGACCTGGGTTTTACTTACGCAACACAGCCTGGTTCAACAGCAAAATTGATTACAGCATTATCTGCTTTCAACAAGCTGGGCGAACGGGCAGCCACATTGACCAAACACATTTTGCTGCAAGACCTCATACGCATTAAAAGTCTTGAGCCTGATGAAGCAGGTGACATAAACATAGAAAGAGCCATTGTAAAAAGTAACAACTCATTTTTCATACGCCTCGCCAATGAAGAAAGACTGGAAGAAGAGATGGGAAATTTGTACCTTAAAACTGGTATGTTCTTACATGGCGTAGGAGGTTTTTTTTATGAAAATGATCAGAATCTGGAACAGCAAAATAAGTGGCGGGAATTTTGGCGCAAAATAGAATTTACAAGCATCAAAAGCTACAATCCCAACAACATAAAGCGAACCCGTGGAAAAGGAATTTCGGGTATGTCGTGGGGGCAGGGTGAGTTGATTGCAACTCCTGCCGCAGTGGCCCGTGTTGCAGCCGGCATAGCCAATAACGGGCTTTTGATGTCCAACCGTTTTGTAAAAAGTATCGGTGGAAAGCAGACAACGCTTTTAAAAGGAACCCCATTAGTAAATGACCCACTGGCAGCAGCACATCTAAAAGATTACATGCTGAAACAAAGTGCCGGCAAAGCCGAAAAATTAAAATTAGTTGTTGCAGGAAAAACAGGTACTCCCGAAAGAATCTGGAAAGGACAACGGATGAATGATGGATGGTACGTTTTCTTTGCACCTAAACTAGCGGGCCCCGGTTACATAATTACCTGCATAAGATTGGAAGCCGCCAAAGGCAGCAGCGAAGCCGTTAGGCTTGCCGGAATGTATGTGATACCACAACTATTGCAAAGAGGCTACATCAAGAGTTTTGAAGGGCAGACAAATGTGAAACCGGTTACAAAAAAAATGGATGCACCCATTGATGTTGCGGGTACGGTTGACTCGTTATAAACTTCTTAGTTTAAGATGAATCAAATGTCATTCATTTAACAAAAGGTGATAATAGCCCAATAGTAGCACTGAACCATAGACGTGCGACGCCCAAAATGCTAGATCAAGGAATAGTTGCTGGCTACAAAAAATCCCTCAACAAAGGAGCAAATAATAATTTCAGTCAAATTACAGGAAGATTAATCCAACACCCACAGCACCACTGGCTTTTTACTTTTTACAACATAGCCTGACAAGGTTTTGAGAAATTTATAAGACACCATAGCGCAACCCAAACTGTTGCAGATTGGTTGCGGGTAAAACGGTTCATCGGGGATGCAATCGTAAGCATGTAGCACAATGTTGCGGTTAAAAGCATTGCTGTTGGTGGTGTCCAACCCATGTAATTTGAATGCATTGCCAAAGCGACCTTTGTAAGTGCCGCCAATTTTGTACTTGCCCACAGAACTACAACCGCATCCTTCTGTATTGCTGAATTTTGCTTTGCCAAGAAAAGATTCATTGCAACTGCCATGCGCCACCATGCCCGATGCAACAATGGAATCTTTTGAATAATCGTACACAAACAATCGTTTTTTACCACTGTGTTCACGCAAATCAGCAATGAAACCATACTGTTTAGAGAATTCGTGGGTCTTGCAAAAATTTTTCAATTGCAGCGCTTTTTGCTTTATCCTTGCTAATTCTTTTTTATCATTTGATTTATCTACAATCGGGTCTTTTCTTTTAAAAATATTGGTGGTTAGCGGCAAATGGTATTTGGTAAACCGCGGTAAAACAAAATACACAGCAAAAGCAGAAAGTGAAATGATAGATGCCGCTAAAACTGCTGGAAATATTTTGTTTTTTGGGTTCATTTTCTGTTAGATGCAACAAGAATATTAATCCATAAAGTAAACAGAGAATTATTTTTTAGGAGGGATTAGGCAATGATTAAAGTTCTCTTGGTAATTACGAAAAAGAACATTGAATTTTCATATTATCTCCTACAGTTTTACTGCTTTTACAGAATACATCATGGGTATTTTATCTTCCAAACCTTGTATTCTCCAATGCCCGTCAGGACCTTGTACGGTTTTGTTAAAACAATTGTAACAGGAGTAAGGAAACTCGTTAAGGTGTTGTATCTGCAAACCGGCTTTTATTAAAGCATTTATGACTTCGCCCAGGCTGTGGTTCCAGTTGTAATCGTCATATTCTATGGCTGCATATCGGTCGGCATAAGTGCCGGTCATTTTTTCGTGAATGAGTTGCTTATTGTGGTAGTGGTATTTTATTTCTTCAAAGTTGTCGTCATACATCCATACTATTGGGTGAAACTCTGCCATATAAAAAGTGCCGCCGGGTTTTAAAAAATGGCTGATAATATTGGCCCATTTATCCAAATCCGGTAACCATCCTATTACGCCATAAGACGTGAAAACAATATCAAATTGCTGATTAATTTTTTCTTTTAAATCATATACATTCCTACAAATAAATTTTGCAGGTATTTTTAATTCGCTACTTAATTCATTAGCAATGTGTATCGCTTTGTCTGAAAGGTCTATGCCGGTAACATTTGCACCCATTCTGGCCCAACTAAGTGTATCCAACCCAAAATGGCATTGCAGATGGAGTAAATCTTTGCCGGCTACATTTCCCAGTTCCTCTATTTCTATTTGATTGAGCGACGTTTTTCCCGATTTAAAGGATGCGACATCGTAAAAAGTGCTGTCTTTATGGATTTCGGTACGTTTGTTCCAACCATCTTTATTTGCATCAAAATATTGCTGGTAATTATCAGTTTCCATATTGTAACGTGTTGTCCGGTGTAATTTTATAGCTTTGTCTTTCAAAGAAAGCGATTATTAATGAAATACTTTTTCTCTTTATGCCTGTTTTTACTTTTTGCCATGAAAAGCATTTCGCAGGAAAAACATTTTATTTTTATACAATCAGACAATAAACAGTTGTTTAATGTAACTATTAATGGAAAGTTGTACAGCTCTAACTCATCGGGATATGTCATTGTTCCACGGTTAATGGATGGCGAATACAATCTTGTGATTGGATTTCCTTCGAATACTTTTCCCGATCAGGGTTTTAAGTGTGTCATTAATAAAAAAGATTTGGGATTTGGGCTTAAGGATTTTGGCGAAAAAGGCTGGGGGCTTTTTAATCTGCAAACACTTGATGTAACTATGTCGGGTGGTATAGTAGAATCTCCGGTTGCTGTTGTAACTAAACCTAAAACAGGTGAAGAACCAATCTCATTTGATAAAAAACCTGAACCTGTAAAGCCAATAATAGAAGAGGTTGAGGAAATTCCGGTAAACGAAAACAACAATAAAGTTGAAACTACAGTAGATACGGCGGTAAATGTTTCGGTGACACCTCCTTTTGAATCTATAGCAATAGAAAAAAAGAAGGGGGAAAGCAATGAAACGCAGTCTCCATCAACCATAACAAAACTGACCGAAGAGAAAAATTCAACAGGGGTATCTATGGCATATAGTGATAATAGTGGGAGTGTTACAGATACTATATTTTTAAGCATTCCGAATGTAGATTCCCTTGAAGTAAATCTAGCAAAAACAGATTCTGTGATAATCTCACCAACTGATTCTGCTATAAATGCAAAAATTGCCATTCTGAACCAACGGCAGGATGATGTAAAGGTTATTGAGATTGATATGACTGCAAAAAATGAAGAAAGCGGTAACGAATCAACCCCGGAAAATACAGTAGTTGTTGATACCGCAGTTACTGTAGCACCTTCAACGACAGTTAGTTCTACTAAAGCGGGGGCTGATAAACTCACTAATAAGTATTGTACCAAAATTGCAACAGAAGAAGATTATATGAAGTTGCGCAGAAAAATGGCATTGGAAAACAGCGATGATAAAATGATAAAAGAAGCTAAAAAAGCATTTAAGGATAAATGTTTTGCTACGCATCAGATTAAAGGACTTTCATCATTGTTTTTAAGCGATGAAGGTCGGTTTAGGTTTTTTGCTGCTTCATATTCATTTGTGAGTGACCCTGCTGCATTCCCAATGTTGCAGTCTCTACTAATTGACCCAAATTTTGTCAACCGCTTCAACTCTATTATTCAATAGGTAAACTGAAAAATTATTTTAATGAGGTATTTCCTCGAGGTTGCTTATAAAGGTACAGGCTATGGAGGTTTTCAGGTGCAACAAAATGCACAGACAATACAAGGTGAAGTAGAACAAGCCTTGCTAACAGTTTTTAAAACTGCAATTGAACTAACAGGGTCTTCACGAACAGATGCAGGTGTTCATGCCCTTCAGAATTATTTTCATTTTGATGTAGATTTTGAGATATATCCACAAGTGGTTTACAACCTCAATGCAATACTTCCATTTGCCATTGTTATTAAGTCTATTAAGTTGGTTGAACCCAATGCCCACAGTCGCTTTCAGGCAGTAAGCCGGGAGTATAAATATTATATTACCAAAGTTAAAAACCCTTTTGTAACAGATACTGCATGGTACTACCCTTATACTGTTGAAATAGATATACTGAATAAGGCTGCTAAGTTGATAACCGAATACACTGATTTTACATCTTTTGCCAAACGTAATACACAGGTCAACACAAACAAAAGCAAAATAATAAAAAGCGAATGGTATTACTATGATGATTTATTGGTGTATAATGTAGAAGCAAATCGCTTTCTTAGAGGAATGGTGAGGGGGCTTGTGGGCACTATGTTATTGGCAGGAAGAAATAAAATAACGTTACAGAATTTTAAAGAAATTATAGAAGCAAAAGATTGTACCAAAGCGAGTTTTGCAACACCTGCCCACGGTTTGTTTTTGGCAAGTGTAAAGTATCCTGAAGTAGTTGAAAGATAGTTCCCGCTATTATTTTATATTGTAATCAGACAAAAAGATTTGCAGCTATTCCATCTGCCAATAATTTACCGCTATTGGTTGTTTTGAGAAAATTGTTTGATTCTTCCAAATGTTCTTTTGATAGATATTGTTTTGCTCCGGATAATATAATTTCCAAAATTTCTGCTCCAAATTCACTTTTGATCTTGTCTAAAGAAATACCCTCTACAGTACGTAATGCAGTCATAATATACTCATTGATTTGTTGTTCCTTGGTGAGCATTTCAATTTCAAAAGGAATAATATTTTTTTCAATGCTTTGTATATAAAGTGCATTGTTTGCTACATTCCATTGCCTTGTATCCCCATTAAATGAGTGTGCAGAGGAACCCAATCCTAGATAGTGTTTGCCTTGCCAATAGCTGCTGTTGTGTTTGCTTCTAAAGCTGGGTTTTGCAAAGTTTGATATCTCATAATGCTCAAATCCTGCATGTTGCATCCACTCCATTAAAAGTTCAAAATGGTGTGCTTGTTTTTCAGGATCTACTGATGCTACCTTATGTTGTCGAATCATTTTCTCTAATGCAGTTTTCGGTTCCACAGTCAGTGCATAACATGACAAATGATTAACACCAAGTGCAATTGCTTTGGATACATTATGCTGCCAATTTTCATCGGTTAGGGTGGGTGTGCCGTAAATTAAATCAATAGTAAGATTATTGAAACCTTCGGATTGAGCCAGGGTGATGCAATCCTCGGCCTGCTTAGCATTATGGACACGATTCATCCATTGTAAGTCATTTTCAAAAAAAGATTGTACCCCAATACTCAGCCTGTTAATCCCTGCTTTTTTCCATTCCTGTAATTTTACCTTAGTAATGTCATCAGGGTTTGCTTCCAGTGTTATTTCTGCATTTGCATCAACCTTAAATATTTGCTTAATTTTATTAAGAATGGTTTCAATTTTTGCCGAAGGCAAAATAGACGGCGTGCCGCCACCAATGTATATTGTAGAAATAGTGTCTTTTAAGTAATCTTTTTGCAATTCAATTTCTTTTTCCAAAGCCGCTAAAAAGCCATCCGTATTTTGGGTAGAAGTAGAAAAGTGGAAGTTGCAATAATGGCAGGCCTTTTTGCAAAATGGAATATGAATATAGATGCCACTCATATGGATTTATTGAAAAAAAATAGAAATCTCATACCGTTATTGTTGTGCAAAATCAATAAACAATTATGTTGCTTTGTAGCACTTTTGTTATTGTATGAGGGGCTTTCTACTAAATTCTTATCTTGTTTGATTATTAATATGGCAAAGGTAACCAGATATAGGTGTTGGGGGGGGGTAATATTGTTTGTTTGGTTTGCTATACCATTATTTACTAATGCACAAAACAATTACCTATTGCAGATTAATTATGTTGATTCAAACATTAGTAACGCAAGAGACAATGCAGCTATTCAAACCCAGTTTAATAGCAAGGCAGAATGTGATGGATATATTGTTAAGTTGATTGCTAATCTTCAAGCTAAGGGGTTTATTGCTGCATCATTAGACAGCATTTATCATACCCAAAATCAGGGTGTAATTCAAATTTTTTTAGGTCAGCAATATCAAACGCTGCAACTAACAATTCGTCCACAAGACTTATTAGTAATGCAGGATGTGTTACCAAAATATAAATTACAGCAGGTAAATTCCATCAGCTTTGCAGCTTACCCTGATATTGGTGAAAAGCTATTAGACTACTTTGAAGAAAGAGGTTATCCATTTGCAAAGATTAACCTTGACAGCCTACAAATTATTGACAATAAAATTCTGGCAACTTTACAGATTGATAAAGGGTATCCATATCGGATAGATAGCATTCGTTTATTTGGTAAGGCTAAAATTTCTACTAATTTTATACACCGCTATCTCAACATAGAAAGGGGTTCGCTTTACAGTAAAAAGAAACTGAACAAAATTAATCAGCGTTTACTTGAGTTGCCGTATTTACAGCAATCAAATCAGTGGGATATTACAATGCTCAACACAGGAAGTATAGTCAACCTTTATCTGCAACCCCGTCGTAGTAATCAGGTAAATGTTTTGGCAGGATTTCTACCCGCCAATCAGCAATTGGGAGGAAAACTATTATTCACCATAGATGCAAATCTTAAGTTGCAAAATGCATTTAGTAATGGTGAGTCTTTGGGTTTGGTGTGGCAGCAAATACAGCCGAAATCTCCACGGCTAAATCTGCAATTCACACAGCCCTACATGTTCAATTCTCCTTTCGGAATCGATTTTCTGTTCGATCTTTTAAAAAAGGACTCTGCATTTCTCAATATAAACGGGCAGTTGGGTTTGCTTTATATGCTATCTCCCACTCAAACCGGAAAGATTATCATTCAAAGTCAACGGACTAATATTTTAGATACAGATACAAGTTCGGTAAAGTTTACCAAAAGACTGCCTAATGTTGCTGATGTAAGTTCAGTTAACCTGGGGGTAGATTATGAACTAAATAATACTGATTATAAGTTTAATCCCCGGAGTGGAGTTGAAATTTATTTTTCTGCCCTTGCGGGAAATAAAACAATCAAAAAAAACAATGCCATAGTACAGATAAAAGATCCCTCATTCAACTATGCAAATCTTTACGATTCGGTAAAATTGAAAACATATCAGTTTAGGTTGAAGTTAAAAACGTCAAAGTATTTTAAAACGGGTAAGCAAACCGTTTTAAAAACTGCTGTAAATGCAGGTTTATACCAAAGTCCACAGTTTTATAACAATGATTTGTTTCAGATAGGCGGCTACAAAACACTTCGGGGGTTTGATGAAGAAAGTATTTATACTAACCAATATTTCATCGGCACAATCGAGTATCGTTATATATTACTACAAAATTCTAATTTTTTCGGTTTCACTGATTTCGGTTGGTCTCGTAATGATGTTATACGGCAATCCAATAGTTATCTGGGTGCAGGCCTGGGTATTTCTTTTGAAACCAAGGGAGGAATATTTAATCTTAGTTATGCAGTAGGCAAAAGAAATGATCTAAACTTTGATATCAAGCAATCAAAGATTCATTTTGGATTTGTTAGCATCTTCTAGTAATCTTTTTTCTACTTACATACAGCTATCTGATTTGTCCTATTATTACTTTCCTATTTTTGCGGTTCTTGAAAAGCACTTTATTAATATTATTTTTTTGTTTTCTATTCCAGGTAGCTTATGGGCAGACCGATTCGCAAAATGTAAAATTATCTACCGATACGGTAGGTGGTACTACCCAAATAACAAATAATACCCCCCGGAAACGATTTCGTGATTCTTCTAAAATAAATACTGCCATCGATTCTCCAATAATAAATAAGAACTCTCTTGACTCAAATTCCTCCGATAAAAAAGACTCGTCAGGTAAGGAGTCTGGTTTATTGTTAAGGCATCCATTAGATTCAATTTATAAAAATTTGTTGGATAACCCATTTTTTCGTTCAAAACAGAAACCAATATATCTTGTAATTAATGAAAGAATACAAACATCAAAAGATGAAATATTTTATATTTTATTGGCGATTATCTCTTTCTTAGCATTAATCAAGCTGGGCTTTAGCCGGTATTTCAATAATATTTTTCATCAGTTATATCAACCAACATTTAGGCAAAAACAAACCCGGGAACAACTATCGCAAAATAATTTTCCCTCCCTCTTGTTAAACTTATTTTTTATTTTATCTGTTGGAGCATTTATAGCCCTGGTAATGCAATATTACAATTTGACAAAATCGGAATTTACAACAAACCTCATATATTGTACATCGGTGTTGTTGCTTTTATATGTGGGTAAATTTCTTCTTTTGACATTTGCAGGTTGGGTTTTTAATGCAAAAGAGGCCACCGAAACTTATATTTTCATTGTTTTTCTTATTAATAAAATCTTAGGCATTATCCTGCTACCTATTACTTTTATCATAGCTTTTTCTACTACAGGAATTGTTACTGTTACATTAATCCTGGCATTTATGATCATTTTAATACTTTTTGTATACAGGTATATTGCTTCAGTTGGTCCTGTAAGAAAAGAAATGAAAATAAGTATCCTGCATTTTATATTGTATGTTTTAGCATTTGAAATTATACCTCTTTTGCTCATTTACAAGACATTGGGTAATTATTTGGTAAAGAGTACTTAGTTTTGCGCAAAATTAGCTTTCTAGCAATGGTTAAAAACGGGGCTGTATCCGGCACTGCCGGCAAAATGACGATGAGAATCCTAATAACTCAACCTAAACCAGAAAATGACAAGTCACCTTATTACGAGCTTGCCAGAAAATACAATGTTGACCTTGTATTTCACCCGTTTATTAAACTTGAGGGTATAGCTGCCAAAGAGTTTAGAAGACAAAAAATTGACATTACATATTATTCTGCTGTTATTTTTACAAGTCGCAATGCTATTGATCATTTTTTTAGGATTTGCGATGAGATGAAAATCAGCATTAGTCAGGATATGAAGTATTTTTGCATTACAGAATCTGTAGCACTTTATCTTCAAAAATTTATTCTCTACCGAAAAAGAAAGGTTTTTTATGGTGCTGATGGCACAAACAAAAGCATGTTTGATGTAATCAATAAACATAAGGAAAATGAAAGATTTCTTTATGTATGTAGCGAAAATCAGCAAGACAATGAAATTGTAAATTGGCTTAAAAATAATAAATGTGAAATCGCATTAGGCTTTATGTATAGAACTATCAGTAATGATATTGGTGCTGTTATGAAAGTCAGTTACGATGTAATTTGCTTTTTTACACCAAGCGGTGTCAAAAGTCTTTTTGATAATGTCCCCTCCTATAAGCAACAAAAAACATTGATCGGAGCATTTGGAAGTAATACAGGCAAAGCTGTGGAAGAGTCAGGATTGAGTCTTCAGATAAAAGCACCTGCACCACAAACACCTAGTATGGTAGCAGCTTTAGAGCATTATCTTTCGCTTGCCAAAAAGAAATAAAAATAATTAAACTCATTATAAAAGCAGGTATATAGCCTGCTTTTATTTTTTAAAGATTTCTGTAGCGTATTATTTTTCAGAAAAAATATTAGGCTAATTTCCCTCTTCAATAACCAATATGAACCACAAACATACAAATCTGCTTATACGCGAAACCAGCCCCTACTTGTTGCAGCATGCCCATAATCCTGTGCAGTGGCGGCCCTGGGGGCAGGAAGCTTTGGATGCTGCACAAAAGGAAGATAAACCTATAATAGTAAGTATAGGTTATGCTGCTTGTCATTGGTGTCATGTTATGGAGCGGGAAAGTTTTGAAAATGAAGAGACAGCAAAACTGATGAATGAAAATTTCATCAACATCAAAATTGATAGGGAAGAGCGACCCGACATAGATCATATTTATATGGATGCAGTACAAGCTATGACCGGAAGCGGAGGGTGGCCGCTAAATGTGTTTCTAATGCCTGATGGTAAACCTTTTTATGGCGGCACTTATTTTCCACCTGTCAGGGCACATGGCAAAAGTAGTTGGACTGAAATATTAAATGCAGTGAAAGATGCGTATGATAAAAGAAAAACAGAATTGGAAAGTCAGGCAGAAAACCTGACCGAACATTTAAAAAATTCCAACTTATTTGGATCTGTCAGTAACAATCAGGAAACTCTTTTTTCTAAAAAATCAATAGAAGAACTCACTCATAACTTATTGAAAAATGCGGATAAGGAATTGGGAGGTTTTGGGTCTGCACCTAAATTTCCTCAAACTTTTTCTATTCAGTTTCTATTAAGGAATTACTATTATAGTGGAAACCAAGAAAGCCTCAGGCAAGCACTATTAAGTCTGGATAAAATGATTTGTGGTGGCATTTACGATCATTTGGGAGGGGGTTTTGCCCGCTATAGTACCGATGAAAAATGGTTGGCACCACACTTTGAGAAAATGCTTTATGACAATGCACTCATAATAAATGTTTTATCAGAAGCATATCAGCTGACCAAAATAGAGGCTTATAAGACTACCATTGAGCAAACAATGGAGTTTATACAACGGGAATTAATGGATACTGATGGCGGATTTTTTTCTGCCCTGGATGCCGATAGCGAAGGAGTTGAGGGAAAATTTTATACCTGGAGCAAAAGTGAAATCGAAGATGTTTTAAAAGCGGACGCTGCATTTTTTTGTTCATTTTTTGATGTTAGTGAAGAAGGCAATTGGGAGCATACCAATATTTTATGGATTAAAAGTCCGATAAAAGTATTTGCACAGGCAAATGGTGTGGAGGAAGAATTTTTGAAAAATGTGATTCAGGAGGGAAAAGCTAAATTATTTGAGTCAAGAAGGGAAAGAATAAGGCCGGTTTTGGACGATAAAAAACTTTTAGGCTGGAATGCACTCATGAACATAGCTTGTTCCAAAGCATACGCCGCAACCGGCAATTTGAAATACAAAGAATTAGCTGAAAGAAATATGGATTTTCTGGAAACTGCCTTTACCGATTCTTCCGGGGGATTATGGCTTCACAGTTTCAAAAATGGTATTGCAAAATATCCTGCCTTTTTGGATGACTATGCTTATCTTATTAATGCGTATATACACCTACAGGAAATAACGGCTAATGAGCAATACCTATTGAAAGCCCGACAGTTAACAGAATTAGTGAATGAGCATTTTATTGATAGTGAAACCGGCTTGTTCTTTTATACCCATAAGAATCAAAATGATGTAATTGTAAGAAAAAAAGAAGTTTATGATGGTGCTATCCCTTCGGGAAATGCTATTATGGCCATTAATATACGTTACCTTTCTGTTATTTTTGATTTAGAAGCCTGGCAAAAGCAATCTATCAGTATGGTCAGTAATTTAGGTAACGCGATTAAAAAATTTCCAACATCATTTGGAAACTGGACATGCTTGTTACAAGAACTGGTTTATGGTATTTCAGAAATTATTATAACGGGTAATGATATACAAAGCAGCTTATTTGCTATATTAAATGAATATTTTCCAGGGAAAATTATGCAGGGGAGTACGCATTTTTTAGAGGGGTTTCCGTTGTTATATGGAAAGGATTTTTATAGCGAAACTTTAATATATATATGTAGAAATAGCACTTGTGAAACTCCTGTAAAAACGATTGACGAAATAAAAAGTTTGTTAAAATAAATTATTTTTAGAAAAAACGATTATAAATTGTGCTTCTAAATTATTTCAATCACACTAATTTTTTTTGCCAATCGGATAAATCTACAACAACATTATTTCGATAGAAGCCGTTATTGGTTGAGGTTTCCAACTACATAAAAACATAACGGCTTAGATGTTTCTGATACAATATAAAAAGTTTTGTATCGTTTTAGAATCATGTTAGTCACGCTACCTTAAAAATAATTATTAGTAGCAGCTAAACTTTTTGGAATAAATTATTTTGTTACATTTGCTTTATACCTATTAATCGTTACAATCGAATGAGAAGTCAACTGTTTACTTTAGCAGCAATAACCAGCCTTGCATTTGGCTTTGCCAGTTGTGGGGGAAGTAGTGGGAGTAAGGCTAAAGGTGTGCCTGACAATGGTCAACTTATGGGAGCCTCTTATCCCAGTGCAGTCGGTATGACTAAGCCATTTGGGATGGTTTATGTACCACCCGGCACTTTCCACATGGGTCCAAGTGATGAGGACGTAAATTTTAATTTTACAGCCCGCAATAAGCAGGTGTCTATCAATGGCTTTTGGATGGATGCCACTGAAATTACTAATAATGAATACCGCCAGTTTGTATGGTGGGTAAGAGATTCTTTGGCAGCCAAAGAGTTAAATTATGGTAAGGATATAGATGGTACTTTTGTAGTGGACTGGAAGAAAGTACCTACAATTAAATGGGGAGACAAATCCACTTTGGAAAAAATTTCTAAACTTACACTCACTCCGGATAATAGATTATATGGCAGAAATGGTATAGATCCTGATAAGATAGAATACCAATACGAAAGCTTCAATTATAAGGATGCCGCTAAATTGGAGAATAAGGGAAAACCAAGAAAAGATTTTATTGTTAAGTATCCTCAAAAAGTTTATCCGGATACTTTGGTGTGGATGAGAGACTTTTCTTATTCCTACAACGAACCGATGACTAAAAGATATTTTAACCATCCATCATTTAATAATTATCCTACTGTAGGCGTAAACTGGAAGCAGGCAATTGCCTTTTGCAGATGGAGAACTAATTATATGAATTCATGGCTTGAGAAAAAGAAAAAGGCAATAGAGAGTGATTTCCGTTTGCCTACTGAAGCCGAGTGGGAGTATGCAGCCAGAGGTGGACGTACCCAATCACCCTATCCTTGGGGTGGTCCTTATCTAAGAAATAGAAAAGGGTGTTTACTTGCTAACTTTAAACCAGGGCGTGGTAATTATCCGGAAGATGGAGGATTTTACACAGTTAGGGCAGATGCTTATTGGCCTAATGACTATGGTTTATATAATATGGCAGGAAATGTTTCAGAATGGACTAATTCATTATACTATGAAGGATCTTACAATTTTCAACATGATATGAACCCTGACGTTCGTTGGGAGGCTAAAGATTCAGACCCTCCCCGTATGAAGCGTAAAGTGGTAAGAGGGGGAAGTTGGAAAGATGTGGGATATTTTTTGCAAGTTAGTACCAGAAATTATGAATATCAGGATACTGCAAAATCTTATATTGGATTTCGCTGTGTAATTGATTTGCCCGCAAGTGGCCCAAGACGATAATTCATTTTAGAGCCTATTAAAAAATTTTAAATTTCATTTACTTAACAAAAAGATGGTACAGAGACAATTTGATTGTTTCTGTACCAACTTGGTATTATTCTATAAAAATTCCCGTAAACAAAAACAAAAATTAAAAAATGGCAGTTGCAATTCCATCAAAAGTTAGCAAAGTAGTTGACATCTTCGTATCTATCGCTGCGGCAGGGGTAATATGGGGAGCACTTCAAAAAATTCTTCACACCCCCAGTGCCGACTTATGGCTTAAGATTGGATTGGGTACAGAAGCTGTGGTGTTTCTGGTTTATGGTATATTATACATGATATACCCCGCAGTATCAGACCCGGAAATGGATGAAGTATTGACAAAAGAAGAAAAGGAAGCTAGTAAAGGTACCAACCCTGCTTTAAAAACGATGGAAAAAATGTTGGCAGAAGCAGACATTACTCCAGCAAGCCTGACTAAACTTGGTGCAGGTTTTCAAAAATTGGGTACAACAGTTACCAATATGAGTGATGTTGGTGACATTGTAAAGGCAACTGGTGATTATACTCAAAAAACACAAGCTGCTTCCGCTGCCCTTGATAAAGTGAAAGATGCTTATACAAGCACTGCCAATTCACTTGCATCTTTCAATGAAGCAAGTGAGAGTACCAAATTGTTCCATGGGCAAGTGCAGGTTTTAACAAAAAACCTTTCTTCCCTTAATACAATTTATGAATTGGAACTGCAGGAGAGCAATAACCACCTGAAAGCATTAAACAACTTCTACGGCAAACTTGCTCAAACATCGCAGGCTATGGAAGGTAGTGTAGAAGATGCTAAGAAGGCACAAGAGCAAATCGGCAAACTTGCATCTAACCTTGGTAGATTGAACCAGGTATATGGCAATATGTTGAGTGCAATGCAGGGAAGATAATATCTCTGTTAGTTTTAGTAAACCTGATTCCAAATTTTATTTAAATCTATAACCAACCATGGCTTTACCTAAAGAGCCCCGGCAGAAGATGATTAACCTGATGTACCTGGTGTTAACAGCCTTGTTAGCACTAAACGTTTCATCAGAAATCTTAAATGCCTTCAAAACCGTGAATAATAGCTTGATGAATGCCAATGGTATCATTGATGCTAAAAATAAAAGTGTATTTGCTTCCTTCGAAGCAAAACTTCAAGACCCAAAAACCTCTGATAAAGCAGCTTTGTGGAAACCCAAAGCTGATGCTGCAGGTAAACTTGCAGATGACATGACTGCCTATATTGAAAGCCTTAAATTAGAACTGATGAAAGAGGCTGGACAGTTAGTGCCCGGCGGACCTTTCAAAGAGGATAACCTTGATGCGGCGACCCGTTTGTTTTTAGAGCAGCCAAAAGGAAAAGGGAAAGAACTTTTGGATAAACTGACAAAATATAAAAATGCATTGCTGGATGTTGACCCATCAGTAAGGGCTGAGTTCGAAAAGGCGCTACCTATTGATCTGGTGCCACCAAAAACTAATACAGAGGCTGGCAAAGGCAACTGGGCTTACGGATATTTTCATATGACACCAACAATTGCAGGGATAACTATGCTAAGTAAGTTTGAGAATGATGTTAAAAATTCTGAAGCTTTGGTTGTGGACTTTTTGCATAAAAAAATTGGTGAAGTAATTGTAGTATATGATGAGTTTCAGGCTTTCGCAGGCACAAACTCTCAATACCTAATGCCCGGACAGGAACTTGTAATTACTGCAGGTGTTGGAGCTTTTAGTAAGGCAGCTAGACCTTCTATCTCAATTGATGGCTCTGGAGTTGCTTTAAATGCTCAAGGGGCAGCAGAATATAAAACAAAAGTTGGAGGACCCGGTAGCTATTCAAAAACGGTAAATATTACTTTTTTGAAACCCGATGGTACACCAACTTCTTTAAGTAAAAAAGTTGAATACTCTGTTGGTTCGCCTACGGGTGCTAGTGTTAGTGCTGATGCCGTTAAGGTATTGTATATAGGATTAGAGAATCCCCTTACAATTCTTGGAGGTTCAGCAGGTGACGAAAAAACAAGTGCAAGTATGGACAATGGAAACCTACGTAAAACTGGGGCCGGCAAGTATATTGCAACAGTAAATTCACCGGGCAAAGCAACAATCAATGTGACAGTTGAAGGGAAAACTACACCATTTGAATTTAGGGTGAAAAGAGTTCCGGATCCTGTTGCAAAAATAGGTCAAAGTCCCGGAGGAAGAATACCTGCAAATACGATTAAAGCTCAACAGGGAGTTCGGGCAGATTTGGAGAATTTTGTATTTGAGGGTGTAAAGTTTGATATTGTTTCCTATGTTGTATATGCAACAGGAGCAGGATTCAGTGAAAACCCGGGAATTTCTCAAAACGCAGGAGCTTTTTTCAATGAAAATTCAAAAAGGATTTTGGAAAAATGTCGCCCTGGTTCAACTGTTGTAATTGATGAGGTAAAAGCAAGAGGACCTGGCGGAGATACAAGAGTTTTGCCTCCAATGGCGTTTAACTTATTCTAATAAAAAATTGTGGTCATGAATATGAGAAAAATTAAAACCGTGATGTTGTTGTTGGCTACTGTAATTGTTGTTGGTCAGGCAGAAGCGCAGAAGAAAAAAGGGGGAGCCCGTTCTTCAAGCAGCCGCTCCGGCTATGGCACTACCGGTGGCAGTGGCTATGGCACAAGCGGTAGCGGTTACGGTACTCCTGCAAAACCTTCAACTACACCTGCAAGTGGTTCTGGAACATCTGGCGGAAGTGGCTATGGCACCTCTGGAAGTAGTTCCGGTTATGGTACAAGTGGTAGTGGTTATGGTACAAGCAATAGTAAAACTGCTACTGCTACACCTGCGGCACAGATTAACCAAAACCTACCAATTAAACTTATAAAGAGTAGTGGTAGTGGAATTGGTGATTCTGTTGCTCCGTCGCTAAGAAATGATGCAGCTATTGACAGACAATTGGTAAAAGATAGAAATCCATTGGTTTATGAACATATTCGTGAGGATGATGCTGTTTACAGACAAAGGGTTTGGAGAGAAATTGACACACGTGAAAAAATGAACTTGCCTTTCCGTAATGCTGCAAATGAAGACAACGGAAACCAAAGATTTATTTCTATACTATTCAACTCAATACAATCTGGCGAAGTAACCGTATTTAATGGTGAAGATGACAGATTTACTACTCCAATGACAAAGGAAGAAGTATCAAAAACCATTACGGGTGGTTTAGACACGGTTCCTGTAACAAATATGGAAGGTGAAGTTGTAAGTTATGAAGCAAGGCAAAGAATGATTGAACCTGATTCTATTTATAGATTCAGACTTAAAGAGGAGTGGATATTTGACAAAGAATCTTCAAGAATGTTTGTAAGAATACTTGGTATTGCACCTATTATGATGCAGTATACTTCTACAGGAATTCCGGTGGGTGATCGTATATTATTTTGGGCTTATTACCCTGACCTTAGGCCAACTTTGGCTAAGTATGAAGTTTTCAACGGAAAAAACTTCGCAGGTCGTATGAGTTGGGAAGAATTATTCGAAAGCCGTTTCTTCAGTAGCTACATTACTAAATCAACATTAGATAATCCCTATGACAGAAGCCTGAAAGAATATATTAAGGATCCGTTGTTTAGATTATTAGAAGGTGAAAATATTAAGGAGAAAATATTTAACTACGAGCAAGATCTTTGGTCTTATTAAATAAATATTTATGTAATTGTAAAAGCCATTTCTTTGCGAAATGGCTTTTTTTATTAATAATTATAAAAATTTACGCAGGCTTTTTAAACCAAAAGCCATCGTTTTTTACCATTTTCAATAATTTTTTTTACAACTCATTCAATATATGGATGATAAATCTTTATAAATAGTTAAATAGTTAGCTTAAAATTTTATTTTACGTTAAAATTATTGATGAGTTTATATATCTTTACTTCGGTTTTTCATAGGATATTGGATTTTAAAAACGGGGCTGGATTTTCATCCTGGCCCCTTACTTTTTAAAGTAAGTTTTTCGCAGCAAAATATTCGCTAATTATTTTCGCTTTACTTTTTCCTATTACTTCAGCAATTTCATCTTCATTTTTCTTCTGAATATTTTTTATTGATTTAAATTGTATTAACAACTGTTCGGCTGTTGCCTTACCAATACCATTTATATTCTCCAGTTCATTTTTAAATGTACCTGTGCTTCTTTTTTGTCTGTGAAAAGTTATGCCGAATCTGTGCACCTCATCTCTTATTCGTCTGATCAATTTTAAACTTTCGCTATCCCAAGGGAGTTTAATTGATTGTTGGTCACGACTAAAAAAGAGCTCTTCTTCGTTTTTTGCAAGGCCAACCAGGGTAATTGTGCCGGTAAGTCCTAATTCATTAATACTTTCCATTGCGGAATGTAGCTGACCTTTTCCCCCATCAATGATTACTAATTGCGGAAGAGGAGCAGATTCTTTCAATAAGCGACTGTATCGCCGGTAAACCACTTCTTTCATGGTGGCAAAGTCATTGATACCTACTACTGTTTTTACGTTATAGTGTCTATAATCGTTTTTGCTCGGCACTCCTTCTTTAAAGCAAACCATAGCACTTACCGGGTAGCTTCCTTGAAAATTAGAATTGTCAAAGCATTCAATATGAATAGGTAATTCAGATAATTGAAGGTCTTCCTGTAACTTATATAATACAGCTTTGCGCTGCATGTCAGATTTCCCCTCAAGCTGAAGCGTTTTTTTCTTTTTTAGTTCCTCTGTAAAATAGTTTACATTTTTTTCTGAAAGCTCAAGCAGTTTCTTTTTATCTCCTGCTTTAGGTACGGTTACTAAAATGTGCTCTAAAGCAAAATCAATTTCAAAAGGAACTATAATTTCATTTGCAAGACTGTTAAATGTCTCTCTCATTTGCATTATTACAAAAGGCAAAACTTCCTCTTGAGATTCTTCTAATTTGGTTTCAACCCTTACGGTATGCGTTTGCACTATAGTACCACCGTTTACCATAAGGTAGTTTACGTATGCAGTATCACCATCTTTTAGTATCGAAAAAACATCAAGATTAGTAAGATGCCTGCTTACAATTACAGACTTGCTTTGATAATTTTCAAGGTGATCAATTTTTTTTCTGATCAATTCTGCCATTTCAAATTTCATTTCGGCAGCATAGCTGTTCATTTCAGATTTATAATGCTGAATAATTGGCTGCAAATTGCCTTTAAGTATGTTTCTAACCTGTTGAAGGGCTTCTGCATATTCCTGTTCTGTTTGTTTGGCTTCGCAAGGGCCTTTACAATTTCCCAAATGATACTCAAGACAAACCTTAAATTTTCCTTTTTGAATGTTGTTTTGGGTAAGATTTAGTTTACAGGTACGTAACGCAACGTTTTGCTTTATAAAATTGAGCAATTCCCGCACTTTTGCTACAGAGGTAAAAGGTCCAAGATATTCTGACCCGTCATTAATTTTATTTCTGGTTAAAAATATTCTTGGAAAAGGTTCTTTTTTTATGACAATGTAAGGGAAAGATTTATCGTCTTTAAGATCAATATTAAACCTGGGCTTGAACTGCTTAATTAAAGAATTTTCCAGTAAAAATGCGTCTGCCTCACTGCCAGTAATTGTAAACTCAATATGCCTGATACGTAGTACCAACTCATGAGTTTTATAATTAGTGAATGTTTTAGAAAAATAGCTTGCTGTTCGTTTTCGCAAATCTTTTGCCTTTCCAACATAAAGTAACTCTTTGTCCTCATCAAAATATTTGTAGATACCCGGCTGATGAGGAATGGTGTGTGCTAATTGCTGATATTCGCTTGCTGTCATAGCAACTAATCTTTAGCATTTTCATTCCATACCACTAATGTCTGGTAATTATTTTCTGTACTGTCTTTCTTTTGAACAGACCTGATAATCTGAAACCTTTGACCGGGTTTCCATGCCAGTTGCTCTATTGCAGAACTGTCCGGATAGTTATAGAATTTTCTTATGAAAATATTCTTTACGGTTTTTCCATCCTCTTTCAATAAAATATCAACGCTTTGTACTTCAAGTTCTTTATTTGTCGCTGAGTAGTTTATAGTAAAACCACCCGTTGTCTGATCTTCAAAAATGCTCTCCTTGTATTGGGGTTTTAAATCATCGCTTGTGATATTAGGCTTTAGGAATTTTTCAGCAAGTTTATTAAAATCGGTTTTATTAATTGTAGTAGAGTCTTTTTTGCCATCAACAATATCTATTTTATAAATATAAAATGCAGTAGAGTCAACTTCATTTATATCTTTTTTAAAGATTACAGTTGTTTCAAAAAAAGTTGTGCTGTCAATTTTTTCAGATGCTTGTTCACTGCCTTTTCCTTTGCATCCTAAGTAAATAAATCCCAATAGAGCACTGATAATAGTTAACCTTTTCATTTTGTAAAAATAATCTATCCTGCCGAAGGGGAAGTGAATTGTAGTGTAAAAGAAAGGTAAAAACCGGGCTAGTTGGCAATACTTTGGTATGAGAGATATTGGCTTTCTATACTTAATTTTGTTCTTAATGTATATAGTTACCGCTCCATGGTTATTGCGAAAAATATTCCCTTCTTTTTTGACGTGGGATATGCCAAACAATAATAATGAAATTTATCTCACTTTCGACGATGGGCCACATCCTGTCGCCACTCCATTTGTACTTAATCTCTTACAACAATATCAGGCTAAGGCAACTTTTTTTTGCATTGGTAAAAATGTACAGGAACAACCTAAACTATATAGGGAAATTCTGGATGAAGGTCATAGAGTAGGCAATCACACGTACAACCATTTAAATGGAAAAAAAAGTAATGATAATGATTACATTCAGAATATAGTTGAAGCAGCAAAAATAATTGACAGTAATTTGTTTCGTCCACCTTATGGAGCAATCACTTCTTTTCAGGCAAGGCAATTAAAAGGTATATATAGAATCATAATGTGGAATGTATTAAGTGCCGATTTTGATACAAAAATTTCTAAAGAAAAATGTTTGAGTAATGTGGTGAAAAATACTAAGCCTGGGTCAATTATTGTATTTCACGACAGTGAAAAAGCCTTTCCACACCTTGAGTATGTGCTGCCAAAGGCAATGGAGTTATTTGCAGAAAAAAAATATAAAATGGTAAAAATTAAATAAGCCATTTCTGTAAAATACACTCATAACAATAGTTTTTTCTTTCACCAAAAACAGTTGTTATGAGTGTAAAAATGATATTGATTAATGTTGGATAAACTGATTCAGTTTAGTTCTTGAAGCATCGAAGTCAAATACATTATTGACCTTGAAATAATTTTGTTTATCAACGGTATAGTTGTAAGCGAATTGGGCAAATGTAAGTTTGGTAGATTCAAAGCTAAATAACTTGCAAATATCAATAACCTGATCAGTTGATACTTTATTATTGCTGATAATGCTTTTTGCAGTTTCTAATTTTGTGTTTTCAAAACTTGCATTTTCAATAGTTTGCTTTGCACTGCTAAACATTTCCTTAGACATAGGATTATAGTTGTTGTTGTTCCATCCATAAGAATCTTCATCGTCATCATCATAGCTTGTATACTGTCCATCTATGAAGTTGATATAGTCGTTAAGCTCGTCTCTCATATCATAACTCAAAGAGTTGAATACAAGATCATAGTTGAACGAATCCTGGCATCTTGTGTAAGCATATTGAGCTATATCCAATTTTGCATAACCCCGTAGCGCATTACAAAGCATGGATACCTGCCTTACAGTAAGCTGGAAGTTATTTATTAGCCTTTTAGAAGCTAACCTTTTTGTATAAGAATTTGATTGGGTTCTTATTTTTCTAAGCTCTGATTGAAAGGTATAATTGGAGATTTGGTTGGATCTTCTTTCATCATTGTTATGTCTTTTAAAAGTATTCTTTATTCCTGTAGAGTGCCCGGAGTAACTTCTATCTTCATTATTAATAGTAACAGGGGTTGCTGTGGTTGTATCAAAATCAGATAAGTCATTTATGGGCTGTGCATTACTGTTAAGGCAAATGAATAATGACAGTGTGTAGAGTATAATCTGTTTCATAAACTATGTTTTAGGAGTGATTAATACATAGTAGTAAACAATTACAGCACCATATTTCTGATTCTGTTTTTACTTTAGAGATTATTTAACAGCAATGCCTTTAACATCAATTTTATAATAAAAAAAGCCTGGGGTAAAAACCCCGGCTCTTTATTAATCCGTACCCTATGAAAATGTATTGTCTTATTAATATCCTCGCTGGTTCTCTATGCCGTTCAATTTTTATCTTTCTAATAAACGTTGTTTTATGTTTTTTTATTTTTTTAAATTAATGTATTTCATTTCTAATTATTTTGAAGCTAATTTGATCAATAGCATTTTCAGCATAAAACAATCATCTTTGTGGATATGAGATTGATAGATACACATACCCATCTTTATCTTAAAGAATTTAGGGCGGATATAGATGAAGTTATTGAGAGGGCAAAATCAGCTGGTGTAAGTAAATTTTATCTGCCGGCAATTGATAGTGAAGCCATCAATGATATATTGCAACTTGAATCAAGAGATCTCAATGTTTTTTTTGCAATGATGGGTTTGCATCCTGTATCTGTAAAAGATAATTTTAAAACGGAACTTAAGATTGTAGAAGAATATCTTACCAAAAGAAAATTTGTTGCCATAGGCGAAATTGGCCTTGATTATTATTGGGATACAGCTTTTAAAGAACAGCAATTGGAGGCATTTGTAATTCAGATGGATTGGGCTTTGCACTACAAAATACCAATTGTTATTCATACCCGTAATGCAATGAGAGATACTATTGATGCTGTAAAACCTTATGCTGAAAAGGGATTAACGGGTATATTCCACTGTTTTGGCGATGACTATGAAACTGCAAAGGAAATAACTGGTATGGGTTTCTATCTGGGAATAGGAGGAGTGGTTACTTATAAAAAGGCTTACCTGCAAGAATCACTAAAAGATATACCCCTTGAAAGTATGGTGTTGGAAACAGATGCCCCGTACCTTACTCCGGTGCCTTTTAGAGGCAAAAGAAATGAAAGCAGTTATCTTATTAATATTGCCCAAAAACTTGCTGAAATAAAAAATGTAACCTTAGAGGAAGTAGCAGCTATAACAACAATAAACGCTGAAAAGATATTTGGAAAGTGAAAAATGTTTTAAGATGTAAAAAGCCCGTAATTGATCTTACGGGCTTTAATTTGTGATTATGATGCGGAGAGTAAGAGATTCGAACTCTTGATACAGTTTCCCATATACACACTTTCCAGGCGTGCTCCTTCAACCACTCGGACAACTCTCCTTTTAAAAAAATATGGTTGCAAAAATAGGTAAAGCAATGTATTGGAAGTAATCAATTTTAAAAAAACTTATTCCGTATCAAAACGGTCAACTGTATGAATGCCTTTAAGTTGTTTTATTCTGCCTACTAATTCCTCCAATTCTTCTTTATCATGAACAAAAACTTTAATGGTTCCTTCAAAAAGGCCTTCTTTTGATTCAATGGTTAAGGCTGAAATATTTATTTTAAGATCACCTGAAATGATATTTGTTATTTTATTTACCACACCCACATCATCCATTCCAATTATTTTGAGCCCGGTAAGGAAACTGATTTGTTTGCTCTTTGCCCATTTGGTTTTGACTATACGGTGTCCGTAATTTGCCAACATAGCAGGGGCGTTGGTACAGTTGGTCCGGTGTATAGTCATTCCTTTGCCAATGGTTACAAAGCCAAAAACATCATCGCCGGGTATAGGATTACAGCATTTGGCAAGATTGTACATAATCTTGTCGCTGCTTTCTCCAAAAATCACCAATTCAGTATCTTTCTTAGAATAGTTGGGGGTGGGAGTAAAGGAAGTATCCACCAATGTTTCAGGCGGTTTTTGTGGTTTTGGCAACTCTAGCTTGTCTCCAATAACATTGAATTCCTTCAGATCTTTTAAATCAATTGATTTGATTGCTATCTGGTAAAAAAACTCTAATTGCGAACTAAGTTTATGATAAGTTAAAAGCGTTTCTATGTTGGTTTGACCATAAGAAGCACCCATGCCTTCTAACTTGCGTTGAAGCATATATTTTCCTTCTTCTGCTATTCCTCTTTTTACCTCTTTAAGTGCATCTTTAATTTTTGTTTTGGCCTTGGTGGTTATTACAAACCCCAACCAATCTTCTGTTGGTTTTTGTTTACTGCTCGTTATTATTTCTACCTGATCGCCACTACGTAGTTTGTGACTTATGGGCAGCAGTTTGTGGTTCACTTTTGCACCAATACATTTAGAACCTACAGCACTGTGTATACTAAATGCAAAGTCTAATGCAGTACTGCCTATGGGCAACATTTTTACATCGCCTTTTGGGGTGTACACATATATTTCCTCGGCAAGAAAACTGGTTTTAAAATCCTGCAAAAAGTCAACAGTATCTGTATCCTGACTTGCAAGGACTTCACGTATTTGACCAAACCATTTATCAAACCTGTCTTCGTCACCCGAACCCTCTTTATATTTATAGTGGGCAGCAAGGCCTTTTTCAGCTATTTCGTTCATACGCTTACTTCTAATCTGAACCTCTACCCAACGGCCCAGCGGCCCCATAACTGTTGTGTGCAGTGCTTCATAACCATTGCTTTTAGGGTTGCTAAGCCAATCTCTCAACCGCTCCTGCGATGGGGTATATTCATCTGTAATAATGGAATATACTTTCCAGCAATCTTCTTTTTCTTTTGCCGGAGGCGAATCTAAAATAATGCGTATAGCAAACAGGTCGTACACTTCTTCAAATGCTACACCTTTTTTCTTTATTTTATTCCATATGGAGTGAATACTCTTTGGCCTTCCATAAATTTCAAAATTAAATTCACCGCTAATCAGTTTTTCCTTAATTGGCCTTATAAACTCATTGATATATCTTGATCTTTCCCGCTTGGTTTCAGAAAGTTTTTTTGCTATTTCCTTGTAAGTGTCGGGCTCCAGATATTTCATAGACAGATCTTCCAACTCAGTCTTAATACTGTATAAACCCATCCGGTGTGCAAGGGGTGCATACACCCAAACAGTTTCACTTGCTATCTTCAACTGCTTCTCCCTTTTCATACTATCCAGGGTACGCATGTTGTGGAGCCTGTCTGCAAGTTTTATCAGTATTACTCTGGGATCATCTGTTAGTGTAAAAAGTATTTTTTTAAAATTTTCTGCCTGTTGGCTTCGGTTGGTGTCTATTACATTGCTTATTTTGGTAAGCCCGTCCACTATTCTTGATATCTCGCTACCGAATTCACGTTCTACATCTTCAAGGCTTATGTCGGTATCTTCTACTGTGTCATGTAGCATTGCGCAGATAGTACTTCTTACGCCAAGACCAATTTCTTCAACGCAGATCATGGCTACCGCCAAAGGATGGATAATATAGGGTTCTCCGCTTTTACGGCGCATGGTTTTGTGCGCATCGGCAGAAATTTCAAAAGCATGTCTGACCAATTCCTTATCGCCTTTTTTTAATTTAGGACGTAAAGCCCTAAGCAAGGCCCGGTAATGCCTTAATATCTGGTTTTTTTCCTGTTCCTCTGTTAGGCTGTACTTTGGTAATATAGGTACAGTTGTAGCTGCATCATCTGGCATATAAAAACGAATTTACAAAAACCTCGGGTACAGTATACCCGGGTTTGCTAAAAAAACAATTAAGCTGGCAAGATCGTTGATGGCTAAAATTGAAACAAAACGATAACTTTAAATAACTTTTCAATTTTAAAGAGTAATGAAAGTTAAGAAGTTATCATGAAATGAACGAATAAATACAGTAATTAATTTTTAAAATCAATAAAAATAATTCGATCAATGCACACAGGTAATCAGGTTTCTCTGTTACATAAAAGGGAAGTTTTACTATATGGCGCTAACGGATATACAGGTCAATTGGTAGCAAGGTTTGCTTCGGAGTATACCTTAACACCTATATTGGCGGGTAGAAATAAAGAGGCATTGGAAGCACTTGCGGGAAATTTAAAATTAAGTTGCAGAGTTTTTAACTTGAATGATAAGGCGGCACTTCTATCTGCCCTGGAAGATGTTGCTGTAGTAATTCATGCAGCAGGACCCTTTGATGTTACAGCAAAGCAAATGGTGGAGGCTTGTCTGGAAACCGGTACGCATTATTTAGATTTAAATGGTGATAAAGATGTGTTTGAAATGTTATTGGACTATGATGGTCAGGCCAAAGAGCAGGCTGTTATGTTGCTACCCGGTGCGGGTTTTGATGTAGTGCCTACCGATTGCATGGCTTTGTATCTCAAAAACAAAATGCCCGATGCTACCAATTTAGAAATTGCTTTTGCTACACCCGGGGGGGCTATTTCGCATGGAACTGCTGTAACTACAGTTTCAAAATTGGGGGAACCGGGTGCAGTAAGAAAGGATGGAAAACTTGTTCCTGTACCGATAGGGCACAAATCTATGTGGGTCAATTTTTTTAGCGGGAAAGATAACGCCGATCAAAAAATATTTACCATGACCATACCATGGGGCGATGTTTTTACAGCGTATATATCTACGGGAATCCCTAACATAGAAGCATACACTGCAGTATCTCCATTTGCATATAAATTTGTGAAATTGCAAGGCTTATTTAATTGGCTTTTGAGAAAAAATGCAGTAAGGAATTTTTTAAAAATGAAAATTGGACAAAGGCCTCCCGGTCTTAACGATGAAAAAAGAAATGCTGCAACAAGCCTGGTTTGGGGCAGAGTGACAAACGCAGCCGGCAAAAGTATTACTGCTAGATTGTGTGGGCCTGATGCATATACACTAACCGCACATAGTTGCCTGATTATTGCAAAAAAAATCCTTCAGTATGATTTTAAATCCGGTTATAAAACACCCGCAAGTGCTTATGGCGAAAATCTGGTGTTGGAAATACCGGGTGTGGTAAGGGAATGATCACTAGAAAAATTCTTCAAACATTTTGTCCAACATATCATCAAATGGTTGTTGCTTCTGCTGTTCTTTAAAAAGCCAGATTACTTCTTTGATTTCTTTTAGGGCACCCGCGCCTTTAAGGGTTTTGAGATTTTTTTTCATAGAATTTATTTCCAAGCCCAATTGTTCTTTTTTTAAATACAGGTTTATCCTCACAATGTCTTCTTCGAACCAGTCCAGGTATTTGCTGATGGGCTGATACCTTGGGTGCATCTTGATCATGTGTATTTCCTGCTTTAGTTCCTGCACCTGTTCTTTTAGTACGGCATTGTATATTTTTAATTTTTCGCCGGTTAGTTCTGTTGCCCTTTCTTCTTCTTTGTGTATCCAATCCAGTTCCAGCCTTAGTAGGGTGTGCAGGTCTTTGTTTTCATAAGCTATTGTCAGTTGTTTCATCAGTATTTCCTTTTCGGCTTTGCGCATTTCATCTTGTTCCAGGTCGGGATGAAATGCCTTGGCTAGCTGACGGTATATACTGCTGATGTTTTTGTTCCTGGCTTCTTCCATCAACCGTTCTTTTTCTTCCTGTTGCAGTTGCCTTGCTGTTTTTCTGTGTTGTTGCCTGTTTTGTTCGTTTTCGTTTATTTTCTCCTGGTATGCAGACTGCATTTCAGCCATTGTACGGGCCATATCTTCCTCACTCATGTCTTTGTGCATGTTGCTAAGGTCCATATCAAAACCAAAAGATTCGAACACATTTGCCATCTCTTTTTTCATTTCCTCAAAGCCTTCTTCTGTCAGCTTGTCAAAACTCTTCCCGGTAATTTGTTCGTACATTTTTTTCAATGTTTCACCGGGGTTTTCATTTATTTTAAAATGGCTTTCCAATTCCTGAACAATTAGTTTTTTTAGGGTATTCCTTTCATTTTTTGTAAGGAGTTTTTGATTGGAGTAAATGTCAAAATAACATAGAATAAGCTCCTTGTCCTGCTCGGTCAAAACTTGCTCTAGTGGATGCAGGTGTTCGCTATAGTATTTTAGTTTATCATCCAGTACTACGGTCACTTTTTGGGTTTCCTGCCTTAGTTTTTCAATTTGCTTAACCAATTTATTGAATGCCTGTTGCTCTTTAGTAAGCGGTTGTTTTTGTGAAGAAATTATAAGTGCTTTTTGTTGTAAACTTTCCATTTGCTTATACCTTAAATTTTTATCAAAAATATGAAACGATTTTGTACTAAAACCGGATATTAAATCACAAAATATTCACAGAAATTTTGAAATGCGTATAGGTTTCAATTAGTGTTTGTTTTTTTGCAAAGTATAATATGCCAGCATTTATGTTCAACATTTTGAAAAATACCCCAAAAGATGTAAAAAGTATCAGGGCAGCAATGCTCACTTTTATAAAAGAACAACTGCAAAAGGCAGAGGGTGGGGAAGGTGCCAATATAAAAGGGTTGACCCTTTATATACAATGCAAACCCGGCGAAAGGCATTTGTATGAATCCGCAATATACTGGGCAGATGAAAATAGGTTTAAACAAGACGAAGTACAAAAAATTGCAGATGATTATGCAATTGCACTCCCCGATAACTGGACTTTAGAAATTGTTTTTGTAAATAGCTTGCCCACGGAAGGGTGGAAGGCAAAAAATATAGGCGTAGTACTGGCCATAGTAGCGAATAAAAAACCAGCAAAAGTTGTTGAAACCTATAGCAATACAGCAGCAATAAAAATATTGAAAGGCGAAGCTGAAAAAACTGCTTATGCTATTAAGGCGCAGGATGGAAAAATAAACATTGGTCGTGAAAGAAAAACTGCAACATCTGAAGGTTTTGTAAGAGAAAATCAAATTGCTTTTTTAGCAGAAAGTGTAAATGAAGGTAACAGATCAATAAGCCGACAGCACTGCCACATTGCATGGGATAATTCAGCAAATAGCTTTTTGCTTTTTGCAGATGAAGGCGGTATTCCACCGTATAATAAAACCAAAATTAAATCTAAAGATGGGCAACCTGTAAAAATACAGACCACAGGTATTGGTTACAGATTAAAGGATGGTGATCAGATTATTTTGGGTGAATCTGCTGTGTTGGAATTTATTTTGGAATGAGAATATCTTTTATGCAGTTAATAACAGATGAGTCAATGATTAAAACGTGGAAAGTTTTAACTAAACGCTAAACCTTTTACACTCAACGGTTACTATGAAGCCTACAGCTTACTTTCGCTATAAATAGCATTCTTAGCAATCAAATCATTCAATGGCAAAGGTTTTTACAATAACACAGGGGCTTGAAAATATGGGTGCCCTCAAAACGGGCGGGCAGGGGAGTGTCTATAAAGGCAGGCGAATAGGGGAAATCATTACGGCCATAAAACTAATGCCTACACCTATTTACACGGAAAGTGTTGAAGATAAAAACTACCGCGATTTTCAAAATGAAGTTCAAAAGTTAAAAGAAGTCAACAAAACCCCTAATCCTAACGTAGTAAAAATATTGAGTTCGGGGCTTACCGAAACAGGCAATTTTCCTTTTATAGAAATGGAATACATAGATGGGCCTGATTTGGAAGAGTTGTTGGCACCACCACTTGATCCCGTTTTTACCATAAAAGAAGTTATAAAAGTAGCAGAACAACTCTCACATGCACTTGCACACTGTCACCGCCACGATGTGAAACACGGAGATATAAAAAGCAACAACATAAAACTAAACCTGAACACAGGCAATTATGTGTTGCTCGATTTTGGCCTTGCCATTATGAACGATGAACAACGAAGGACAAGTCTTCGTAAAGCAGGAGCAGTTGAATTTATGGCACCGGAACAAGACAATGGAGAAATGATGTATCAAACTGATATTTACAGCTTTGGCATTATCATTTACGAACTATTGGCAGGCAGGGTTCCTTTTCCCTTAACAGATAAAAGTGAGACTGCAAGAAACAATGTGCGGCTTGCACACATGGAAACCGTGCCACCTGAATTGTTGACTTTTAGAAGAAGCACATTACCTGCAACATGGTCGCCAGAAAAGAAAGAACGGGAAATGCTTGTACCCGATTGGCTGCTTACGCTTACCTATACCTGTCTTAGAAAGAAGCCTGATACTCGTTTTGCAAATGGTATGGAGCTTCATGATTTTATAATTTATCATGCTACACAATTGAATGCTAACCAATTGGCAACGCCTGCATTTAGCAAGGTGAATAATGATATTGAGAAGGAACAGCTAAAGCAACAGTTGACACAATACAAGCAACAGGTGTTGGTTTTGCAACGCGAAAATGAAAACCTCAAAGCAGTAAAGCCGGGGAATATAAATACTGCTTCTACACTTGCAGGTAAGTTTGATTACAATCAAGGGTATGATGCAAATTCCACAAAGAATAGAAATGAAGTAATAGATGAACCTCGAAATAAGGATAAATCACAGCGGTGGTTTGTAATGCTTCTTTTAGCAATATTGGCGGGGGCGCTATACATTGGGTACAATATGTTTTATAATCCAAAGACTAATAACCTACCTGCTACAGATACTACAAATACGGCTACGTTCACTGATACTACAGCATTGCAACCGACATCGGCAAATGATTTGCCTGCAATGACTAAACAACAAATTGAAATGCTAAGGCTTAAAAAAGCTGATTCGCTGAAATCTTTATTGCTTGCAAAAATAGCGCAACAAAGAGCCAAAGATTCATTAGCAAAACTTGCGGCAGATTCAACTAATGTAATTAATCAACCAACGGTTACAACGCCTGATAAAAAAATTGTAAAGGGTGTACAATACATGGTAGTAAGCAAGGCTTATTTCTACAATGCCCCTGACGAAGCCACAAAAAGAAATATTTACGTTGAGCCTTCTAACAATGCAATCGTAAATGCTGAAGAAGAACAAGGTGATTTTGTTTTTGTATCATTTACCAACACCAAAGGTCAAGCATCAAAAGGATGGCTACGCAAAATGGATTTGCAACAAGTGTCTGACTAGGGTAATGAATAGTGTTATCAAATTTTACAAAAAATATCAGTACTATTTTACTCCCGTATTCAAATGATTTTTTCGGAATTGAATGGCCAGGAAGATTTGAAATATTTACAAATAGTAAGGATGAGTTTTATAAAGTAGAAACCTGCTGATATACTTTTTCTGCAATTTCTGCAATTACTGTAGATAGTTTAGATAAGTCTTTGCCTTTGGTCATTACTGTAAGTACGTACGACTTGTTGTTAATGTACATTATACCCGACTCACTAAGCTGATGTTCTATTGGGGTGCCTGATTCACCAAATTTGTGTATCATTTTTATAGAAGGTGGAAACCCCTTAGAAAAACCATTTTTAAAATCTGTGGTACTCAACAACTCTGCCGCATATTCAGAATGGGCAATAGTAAGATATGAAGCATTGTAGATAGCTCTCATAAATAATGAATATTCTTTGGCGCTTATGGGATAGTGCCTTGCACCTTTTTCAGGTAGCTGCAACCCCATATCTGTCAATACTTTATTAAAAATATTTTGATCAAGATTTACATCCAGCAATGTAGCTGCGTTGTTATCGGAGTGGCTTATCATGTAGTTAAGCAATTCTTTTACCGTATAATAGTTACCCGGTTCAATTTGTTTAGACAATATTTCAGGAGATAGCCCCGGGATATATGGCTCTTTGTAGAATAATTTTTTTTGAAATAAACTGTTATCCTGTTCTGCCAGGCGTAAGTAGCTTATTAGTATGGGTACTTTCATAAGTGAACCGGGCCAATACTTTTCGTCTTCATTATAACCTCCCCAATCAAGACTGCTTACTTCTCTTATGTAATAAGAGGCATTTATAAGCTCGTTGGTTTGTTTTCTTTGGTTGATATATGTGGAAATATTTTGTGTAAGTGTTTCAAACTTATTTGACTTTTCAGAGTTGTCAACAAACATAAGGGGCGCTATATAACTATAGCCTCCTAACCTTTTTATATCTATATGAGCAGTAGAATAAACGGGGGAAATATTTTCAGCACTTGCTGCTAACTCTTTGTTCCATTTTATTTGAAACAATAAATAAATAATAAATCCCGCCAATAAAATGGAAGAAATAAAAGTATAATAAACAGGTATTCTATAGGTGAAAAATGTGCGCATAGAGTTAGCCTCACTGAAGTTTAATGTTCAAACAGTGATTGTTCAGCTAAGATGCTTTACAAATTAGTTTTGCTGCTTACAAGTACATTTTTATTATTTTTTTTAACAATGCGATAAAAGGAGTTTAAAACCTATACTTAATCGCCTTGCAACCAATGTATTGATTTCGCCGATTATTTTTTACCAAAGTGTAATTCCAGTTTTTTATACAGAAATGTTTGTTTCGAGAAATTGAATTTTTTAGTCAACATCAATGCGCCTCTACTTTATCAACATAAGCCGCATCTCTAAAACGCTTGTCTTTTAAAAAAGCAGAATCGGTGAGTGTATATAAAAATGCTTTTAACTGACCCATTTCAAAATTGTTGAGGAATAGTTTATTTATAAGTGTATCAGTGGTTGCAACTTTGGTTACTTTGTTGTTATAATGCTCCATAACAGCATTGAGTGAATAAAAACGTCCATCATGTCCATAGGGGAAGGTAACCTGCACATTGCGCAAACTTGGTACTTTGAAGTGTAGGCTATCATTGGCATTGCCTGTAGTTTTCATTCTGCCATAATCTTTTATAAAGGTATTAAGCGGAAGGCCTGTATTGCTATAGCTGAAGTCAGTAAACAATGGCTCTCTGTGGCAGCTTGTGCATTTGTTTTTAAATATCTCATAGCCCAACTGCTGCGGCAGATTGAAGCTGTCTTCACCACGCATTACCCGGTCATACTTACTGCTGTTGCTGATAAGCATTACCAAAAATTGGCTAAGTGCTTTGCCCAATCTTTGTGTAGTAATAGTTTCAGAACCAAAGGCGGCTTTAAAAAGTTTTCTGTATGTTTTGTCAGCACGAAGTTTAAGAAGAACAGAATCCAATGATTCGCCCATTTCGTTTGCAGCAGTAATAGGTGTTATTGGTTGAAAATCGAGGTGATGGATACTGCCATCCCACATAAAATCCCTTTGCCAGGCAAGGTTAAAAAGCCCGGGTGTATTGCGGTTGGTAAGCCCATTGTTAATACCATGACTGAATGTATGGTCTAAAGTAGAAAATGCCGCAAACTGTTGATGACAACTTGCGCAGGCAAAATTTCCATCTTTGCTTAGTCGCCCATCGTAAAATAATTTTTTCCCCAGTTCAAATCCTGCCTGTGTAACGGAATTTTTTTTGAAATCATAGTTAGGGACAGGCCATCCTTTGGGTACTTTGAAAGAAATTGCAGAAGGGGTATTTTTTTGATTTGGTGGAATGGGTTTAAATGCCTGAATAAGGCACCATCCGGCCAAAACAAAAAGCAACAATAGTATAGTAGTAAACTTTTGCAAAATGAATAACTCATTGCAATTGTAAACATTTCTACCGCAATAAACAAGAGGATGGTGTTAATGCAATTATTTTTCAACTTTTATACGGATTGGACAAGCAAAATAGTCCAATTCAGTTGGTATTATTTCACGATAGTTTGTAAACAACAAAGCACAAAGACGAAATCCTCTGTGTGCTTTGTGAAAATCTTTGTGCTCTTTGTGGTTTGTCTCTTTAATTGAACTTTAGTTTTTCAACATTTTCAGCAACACTTTTGCAGCCTCTTCACTAGATGCAGGATTTTGCCCGGTAATCAATAAGCCATCCTGTACAACATAGGATGACCAATTAGCAGCCTTGCTATACACTCCTCCTTTTGCTTTTAATTCATCTTCCAATAAGTAAGGAACAACATTAGTAAGCTGAACTGCTTCTTCTTCCTCGTTGGTAAAGCCGGTAACTTTCTTGCCATGAACCAAGGGTTGGCCATCTTCATCTTTTACATTGAGTAAGACTGCAGGTGCATGGCATACTGCGGCTACAGGCTTTTTATTTTTCCAGAAATCTTCAATCAATTTTATTGAGTTTTCATCTTTGTTCAAATCCCACATTGGTCCGTGACCACCCGGGTAAAATACAGCATCATAATCTGATGCAGAAACTTTTGAAAGCAATACAGTATTCGCCAGTTTTTTTTGAAGCGCCTCATCTGCTTTAAAACGTTTGGTTGCTTCGGTTTGATTTTCAGGAGTATCGCTTTTTGGGTCAATGGGTGGTTGTCCGCCTTTTGGCGAAGCAATAGTTATTTCCACACCTGCATCACTCATAACATAATATGGAGCTGCAAATTCTTCAATCCAAAAGCCGGTTTTTTCGCCGGTATTACCCAACTCGCTGTGAGAGGTTAAAACGAACAATACTTTCATGATTTATATTTTATAGAAATGTAGATTGCAATAATCAGACCTTGTGAGTTACCGCTTTTTGTTGAAAATAACCGCAGAGGAGATACAAGAGTTTTTCACAGAGAACACAGCTTAAATTACTATTCTCTCTTTTTAACTCTGTGCTGCACTCTGGTTTTCTCTGTGGTAAAAAAATCCTTGTATTTATTGAAATAAAAAATGACTATTTTTATAAGCGCATACAATATTTACAATAACCAAAACCAATCATTATGGCAACCTCAAAAAAGAGTGTAAAAGAAGTTTCAAAGATTAAAGCAGCCCCCAAAAAAGCTGCAAAGAAGGCGGTTAAGCAACCTGAAAAAATATTGCATCTTAGCGATGATGATATAGATATTGAAGCCTTTGATAAAATGGTAAACGCAGATATTGCTGAACCAAAAGCTAAAGCAAAACCCAAAGTAGCCATGATGGCATTAGGCAATATTTGTCCGCAGTTCAAGCAGCCAAAAGTAATCCGTGACAATCCACACATGGGCGGCCCTGTTTATACCTCAAACTACATAACAGAACTAAGAGTTAAACTTTCTACACAAGACTTAAGGGTTACATGGCTAAATGGCACTGTAAATAATTGGCTGTGTTCACCCAACCCAAGGTTGACACCAAAAGGAAGCGATGTAGTTGGCAACAAATGCGGCCCCAAACATACCAACTTCAAAAGAGATGGCATGGCATGGTTTACAGCTTTTAAAAGCAGGGGAATGGCTTATGGCTTTCACAATTCACAAAGGGTTGGGTTGGGTATAGTGTCACACGGTTGTGTAAGGGTGGCTTGTGAAAATGCAAAAACAATTAATCAGAATTCATGGTCGGGGGTTACTAAGATTGTGATAGTGCAATAGGGGGAGGCGGGGTAGTATAGTTTAGTGGGCATATTTTCAATAAATTAATATTGGTTTTTAAGAAATGCTTACAAATCTTGTAAAGCATTGATTTGATTATTTTACACAACAATGCCTCATTTGTTAAAGTGTTTTTGAAATTTTGGCGACGAATATTTAGTAAATTGCATGTCAATTAACATGTAAAATGGGAGTTTTGAAAAATATAAGTATGCAGACAATTACAATTGATATTATAAATAACAAAGCCATCAGAATTTTACAGGATCTTGAACTGTTGCAACTCATTCGTATGCGTAAAGAAAAAACGCAAAACACAGCCACAACCAATTGGGGCGAAAAATACAAAGGTGCAATGACTAAGCAGTCCTTAACAGATATTGACAACCAACTAAACGAACTACGTAACGAATGGGAATAAAATATTTGTGGGATACTAACACTGTTATCTATTACCTACAGCAAAAGTTCCCTCCGGGTGCCGAACAATTTATAGACAATTTATTGAAAGATGAACAGCCTGTTATCTCAGCTATTACAGAGATCGAATTGCTTTGCTGGAAAACCGCTACTGAAAAAGATATGGAAGTACTGCATAGCTTTATTAATGATGCACTAGTGATAGAACTGGAGCAACCAATTAAACTTAAAGCCGCAGACATACGAAAAGTACAAAAGATAAAATTACCCGATGCTATTATTGCTGCTACTGCAATGGTTTATGAACTTATTTTATTAAGCCGAAATGCCGCTGATTTTAGCAATATCAATGGCATTAAAGTTATTAACCTTTGGGACAAGTAAACATAGCCGCCGATTGTTCAGCGGTTTGTAAAAAAAGTCTTGTTAGTTCAAACCCTCAACAGCATGTTTTGAACACGAGGGTGTGGTTTGTTGCATTGGGGCGGTGGTTTTAGGGGATAAAAAAATAGTGACCAATATTGATCACCAAAAATAACTTTAAAAATGCTTGTTTTCAGATTAAAAAAATCTCTTGCTATTGCAAAATAACCTAACAACAAATCTGGAATACTACCACCACACTACCCCATTTTTTAAGTAATAAAATTAATTTTATATTCACTACTATCTGATATTTCAAAAGTGATAGCAACATCTCCATCAAGTGATTCCAAATAAAATAATCCAGTGAATCCTTCAATATAATCTATCCAATCATTACTATCCACATTTTGAAAATAAATGCATAATTCATCGTTATTATTAATTTTTAAATAATTATAATTTTTATTTAAAATTTGTATTGCAAATTTATTTTCGTTAAACCGTATGCAAATACCCACAATTTCATCATTATTTATTATCCAATTATAAAATCCCAATTAGAAACTCATTGGGGATTTAATTTTTGCATATTTTTTTTATTAAAAGTAAATACATCTTTAGTATATACTGTATCGCCTATTTTCGTAAATGATAATTCTTTATTTATAGCAATAGCCCAAATCATTTTATTTATTTTTTAATGCTTCGTCAATTAATTCAATTCGGATTTTCTGTGCTCCCGCCGGATCTCCTTTTTTTCCAACTAAAGCTTTTCGTGCAATCTCTCTGTATCTCAACAAAGTGTTTCTATTTAAAGAAGAAGGTGGATTTACGAAATCAGCATTCTTTTGAGTTATATTCTGAATGGTTTTATTATTTGGCCCTTTTAATTTTGTTACGGTGGTATTATCCGAAAAGAATTTATTCAAATCATCATTCTGCTGTTATTAAACCATTCATTCATTCTTGCCGCTTTTCTGTCTACGATAGCTTGCTTGTCCGCGTGGGGGGTCTCCTGCAAGGGACCCTGCGCTGTTTGCAAAAATTGAAATTGATAGCTAAATTAAGGCCTTTCACTTCGTCAACCGCATTATTTCATAGTTGTGCAATCATCTATTGCACTTCTGTATATTTAAAGAACTTAACTGTTATTCAATTACTCGGTAATTTACAAGTCGAACAGTTTCCCTACTTTAGTCGGGAGACCTGGGTTTAAAGTTGTATTTAAGTTACGCTTCGCTAAACAACAATCAGAAGGAACACTTACGCCAGCTTGGAGTTGTTTCTATTCAATGGAACATCACCTTACCTTTGCAAAAATGGATTGGTACGAATTACAAGTAAGCAGAGAATTGAAGGCTTGGCAAAGCCAGATGATGAAGAAACCTTCGTGGGTAAACCGCTTATCTAAAAAGTGGCAAAACAAGTTAAATAGTCTGATACCTGAAAAAGCGCATGCTATAATTACTTCTACAATTAAGCAAATGTTTCGGGTGGTGCTTTTTGGATCGGAGCTTACTACTTCAAAAACAAATATGGAAGGAAATCTCCAATTGCGGGAAGCAGTTATACTGGAAAAAATAAAATTCTATAAAAAGACTGCCGCTGTTGAAGGAGGAATAACCGGTGCAGGTGGCATATTATTAGGATTGGCTGACTTTCCATTGTTCATGGCCATAAAGATAAAGCTGCTATTCGAAATTGGGTCCACTTATGGTTTTGATATGTCTGACTACAAAGAAAGAGTGTATTTGTTATCTATATTCCAATTGGCATACTCAAGTCAGGAGAACAGAAATGAAGTGTATAAAAGGATAAAAGATTGGAAGGTCTTTAGCGCTCAATTGCCAGATGACATTCATCAATTTGACTGGCGCAATTTTCAACAAGAATACCGGGATTATATTGACCTGGTTAAAATGGCACAGTTAATCCCTGTTATTGGCGCACCTGTAGGTATTGTGGCCAATTATTCGTTGGTAACAAAGCTGGGAAAAATGGCCATGAATGCCTATAGAATGCGGTTAAAAGAAATGGAATTATTGGTATCAAAGTAAACACCTTAATTGACCATATTTGTAAGGTAACGAGTGCTCATTTCAGAAAAATCATTTTTAGTATATCTTATTTTAGTAAATGGACTTTGTTATTGATATTTGTGTTATTAACAAGTTACAGAAATGACCCCCGATATAGTTGAAGTGTTACCTAACGGCCATTTCAATGTGCCATGTAACCTAGGACTGTGTCCGGTTCATTTAAACCAGTTCCAATTCAATTTTGGCCTTTCATAGTTGTACAATAATATATTGCACTGCTGTATATTTAAATAACTTAGCTGTTATTCAATCACTTCTTAGTTTACCGGTCACAGACCTGCTTTTCATATTGTATTGAAGTTACGCTTCGCTTAAACTTCAACACGCTACTGGAACACTTACTCTAGCTGGGCTTTTAGATTGAAAAACGGATGCTATTACTGTAAAATAGCTTAACAACAAATCTGGAACATTACCCTTAAACTTCAACAAGCAAAACGAACACTTACGCTAGCTAGGGCAAAAATTTTAATATTGCTCTATTCTAGCAACTTTACCATTTTCATAATATTCCCATTTACCAACCTTCTTAGGCATATAATACTTGTAAGACATACTAACAAAATCATGTTTTGCATCACTCCAATTAGACCAAAAGCCAGTGTATATTTTATCATCTGACTGACAATATCCTTTTAGAACAAGATTATTGTCAACTTTTTTTTCAAATGAAAACGTACCTTTTCTATCTGAATGTTGTGAAGAAATTTCAATGATATGACCTTCATTATTTTTATGAATATTTTGATAATATCCGTTTCCGTTAATTTCGCCGTTGCAGGGTGTTATCACCTGCAACTGTGATGCGGGCATTTAATCAGCTTTTCCAAAATTTAAAGCTCCCACTCAAAGTTTTTATTAGCCATTTACATTTCTTTGCATAAATGTCTGAAATAACTTTCAATCTATACCCACAATTTTTTACCGCTACCATCCTGGAGTGGAAACATTTGCTAGCAAATGATACCATGAAAGAAATCATTATCAGCAGCTTACGGTTTTTAGTAAATGATGGAAGGGTAGTTATTTATGGCTTTGTTCTAATGCCAAATCACATTCACGTTATATGGCAGATTCAAGACAACTTTGAAAGAGCTAAAGTGCAGCAAAGTTTTCTAAAATATACAGCCCAACAAATGAAGTTTCAGTTGCTAAAGACGGACCCTACAGCTTTGGAGCATTACAAGGTGAAGGCAAGCGACCGCCAATACCAATTTTGGGAGCGGAACCCGCTAAGTGTGGACTTGTGGAGCCGAAATGTATTTCTGCAAAAGCTACAATACATCCATTTCAACCCCACCCAACCACATTGGAAGCTGTGTAGATTTCCCGAAGAATACAAGTATTCATCTGCCAGGTTTTATGAAAAGGGAATTGACGAATTTGGATTTCTACAACATTATTTGGGATGATTGAATTTTGGTAAAGTGGAACTTTATTTTCACAATTCACGACCATTTGCAGTCTCATCAGTTGCAGGTGATAACACCCTGCAACGGCTCTTCTAATCGTGCTTCTTTCTGCTAACACCCGCAAAGGCAAAATTGTTATCCAAGCAGTCCTTAGTTTACCGTGAGACCTGCTTTTCATATTGTATTGAAGTTACGCTTCGCTAAGCTTAGACAAGCACGAGGAACACTACGATAGCAAGGGTTTTTGTATTGAAAAACTGATGCTGTTATTGCAAATACGTAACAACAAATCTGCAACACTATCTGTTTAGTTTTAAGAACAAACTCTTGAAATAAATATCGTCATCATCTAAGATAATCAGGTTTTCATTTTCATAATAATACCTAAGTTTATTCCATATATATACCTTCAAATTATTATAAATATCCAAATTCCACTCATAACTACTGTACTGTTTATAAGTCAGTACTTGTTTGATCAAACGCTTTGATTTAATATCGAAATCCTCATCAAAAATACTTGAATACCAATACGAGGAATCATTAAAAAGTTCATTTTTAATTTTTAGTATTTGAAATTTTGATGTTTTTGTAAAAGAATCCAGGCGATTCAAAAATAAATTAATGCATGTTGAACTATCTTTAGGAAATTTGTCAATGATGAACTTATAGTCTTTTTTAAAGAATTTTTTACAATTTTCTATATTCATTTCATGATAGATTTTAGATTTTATAGAATCGCGCATTATTATTTCTCTGAACTTTTCCATACTCCCATATTTATGATTTACATACTCTTCTAACCCATTATAAATTCTTAAACTTCTATCAACGAATTTTAGTTTGTTATTAGATACATAGACTATTGCAAAATCTGACGGAGCAAAATCTGAAAACCCTTGTTTTCTTAGGCTCAAGAGAAATATATCTTTGGAAAATTTGCTACAAAACTTAACCATTGGATAATATACATCATCAATACTATTTTTAGTGTCAGCAATGTGATGTACAATTGTAGTACCTTTTGTTGTCAAAGTGGTTGGAATAACATAAACTATAGAATCTAAAGTGACATCATAGGATTTATGAATTTTATTGAAACTTATGGAAGAAACAGCTTTACGTTCATGTATATTTGAACTAGCATTTAGTTCCAAAAATGGAACTATTAAAACATTAGAACCTTTTATTTTTTTTAGAATTTTTTCATTACTGTTTAGTTCAGATAGAATCAACTTTAGGTGATTACTTTTAGTACTATCTAATTTAGTGAGAAATGTTTTTTGGCTTAATAAATCTATAGAACAAGCTAAGATTAATATAGGAATGAGTAAACTCTTTACAAACATAGTTTAATATTTTTTCACCTTTGCAAGTCTTTACCTGCAAATCTACGCCCTGTAAGGTGTCAAAAAAGCAAGTTACTTCATATGCATTCTTAATAGACAACATCATCGGAATTCCCCATGCACAAGTCACAAGTGAAATTGTAATCCCAGCTTTTGGGGCACACCTGCTGTAATTGCAATATGGAAATAACATTGTTGGTAGGCTTTGCCATACCTGCAATGGTGAAAGTTACTCAATCCTATAAATTGGCACTATTCCACCTCCGCCACTTGGAAATTCATATCCAAACCCATCTAATCCATTTCCTTCCTGATACGATTGACCTGCTCCAGCTGTACCTGCAAATGGATCTTGACCATGCCATTTGTTTCCATTATGATCCATATATCCAAAAACATCTCCCAATGGGTCATTAAATGCAACAGGATTATTGCCGCTAAAATTAAATGTACTAAGTGCAACAGTTTTCCAGGCCTTTGGATCAACACTCCTAAACCTACCAATCTGTGCATCATACCCTCTAAAGAATGTTTCATAAATGTCAACACCAAAATCACCATCTAACTCAACGCCCCCATTAAACTTAAATTTATTCCCCACCCCACCGGCAGCCTTGCTGCAAATGCCTTTCATCTGCAAACCGAAAGGATAGTAATGGTTTTCTTCTATTAATGGTCCTCTAGGCTGTATCGTGTGGATAGCCCGGTGGTTTAAAATTGCTACTTGACACAACTTGGTTAATTTCCTTCACACTTATATTTCCTAACCGAAATTCCGCTATCAAAATCAGCTTCTTTAATTATGTAATTGAGGTCGAACAAACAGCTTAAAACACTCATTGGCATTTGTTTAGCTTCATTAGTAGTATAGTACCTCCTATCATTATAGCTATTAATGAAGGAAGAATCATGGCAAAGCTGAAAACTTTTACTTAATGTGTCTTTATTCAAAAAGGCAAGATTTTTGTCTTTACTAAAATCCACTTTCATATTGTAATATGAATTATTTAAAATACAAAAAACCACAGTATTGATAAAGTCATAGTGAGAGTCCAAACCATATTTTCTAAATAGATAATCCGTGCGGACAAAAATTGTTTTTTTTAACCGGCCATATTTAGCATTTACTTTAATCCAGGGTGAATTTGGGCCGATGTCTGAAACAACGCTCCTCAGAAACCGCTCTCTGCAAATTTTGTCCTTTCTTTCATTTTGTACTTGTGAGTATTGTTGAGCGTAAACATCACTTGCAAAAAGTATAAGCACAATTAAGAATTTCATAACTTTTAAATTAAGGTTTCCAAAGAAAAAATGGATTGGGTACGTCCCGCTTAATCCAATTCCAAAGTGGTGGCTTTCCAGGATCTAAAGGATTAATAAATGTTCTTTCCCATCTAAAATTAATATTTCCGATTTCTGCTCTAATTAGGTTTTCTATATTGTGCGAATCTGCTTCTCCCTTATTTAGCAAGTATGAAGGACCAGGCCCAAACCAGTTACCCGCATAAATATTCGCTTGGGTTAAAAACGAATGGCCTAACAACTCATGACCAAGACTTACTGCATAAGGAGTAATACTGCCATCTTTATCATTTTGATTCGGATTCCATAATATTTCCTGGCCACATCCTTCTTTTAATTCTGCTCCTAATTCGGATCCTCCATCGGTGTATAGAATAAGGTGAGTAAATTCTTTTGAGTTGACTACCATATCAAATCTTGATGAAATTTGACCATCTTTATCATTAATAGATCCAAGGGTATTCAATGCTCCCAACACCTTGTCAACAAAACCTGTCCGGTCACTTCCAGCTTTATATACACTTCCATCTAAATGAACAAAATTATAATTACCTCCTGATTTTTGATAGTAAAGATATTTTGTTTCATTACCACTTGCATACATTGTTTGAATGCCTCCCATACCAGTTATGGCACTTACAAACCCACCAACCCCACTTGCACCACCGTCATCACCAAAACTTAATATATCGACAGATTCTCCATTAACTTGAATATCATTTATGTCGCCCCCTTGATTTAAAAATCCTATTAACTGGTCAAATACTTGTGAGCCACCTTGACTTAATGCGCCTGTCGGGTCATTCAAGAGAATAGGATTATTATTTGCAAAATGAAAAGGTGTTAAACTAAAATTTTCTTCTCCCAAAATATCTATCCCAGTAAATCTACCTGTCTGCGGGTCATAAGGCCGCAACGGCGTTTCATAAATACTCAAATCAAAGTCCGTATCCAATTCTGTTCCCCCATTAAATTTAAACCTATTTTCCACCCCACCCGCAGCCTTGCTACAAATCCCTTTCATCTGCAACCCGAAAGGGTAATAGTGGTCTTCCTCCAATAAAGGTCCTCTCGTATGAGTTACCTGCAAATTATCAAAGAACACGGGTATGTTACCAGTAACATTACTAACGTAAACATACAAATATCCGTTCTTATTGACCGTTAAATCTGTTCGGGTGTGTATGGTTAATATCGTATCATCACCCACCTGCTCAAAGCCGCTGCTAAGGCTGTCGTACTTAAAGTGTTCATCTAAAACCACCCAATTTAAATAAGCCTTTGGTTTGCTGGCATTGTAAGTATGGTTATTTAAAAAACCAGTCATGCCGGGTGTTAACAGGCCGCTGTTTTGCAGATCGGTTGCAGCTATAGCACCATGTGCTGTAGTGGCTGCGCCACTTACACCATTAGCTAAAACTGCAAGTAAATCATTGATTGGGTTATTTGGAGTATTGGGCGTTACATTATTTTTCCTGTACCAACTACTCACCCTTATATTAAACTTGTCGCCTGCTATAACCTTTAATGTTATGCCAGGACCTATTTTATTATTTGAGCCGTCCAGTTTAGCTACTTTATTGTTGGGGTTGCTGTAAGTAGTGTCTGTAGGATAACCTGGTGGTTTGTCACTTCGTGTATTCTCAACATTACTGTACAAAGCGGTATCTGTAGCAGCATGTGCAAGTTCCATTGTAGCAGCAGGGTAAGTATCCACTTTTTGTTCATCGGTTAATACCGTTCTTATGTTGCCTAAATGGTCTTTCAAAAAGTAATCATAAGCCCATGTGAGTTGTGAGTTGGCAGTAGTGAGTACACGTATCCTCCCTTCCTCATGCCCAAAGAAACTAAGTTTATTATCCTGGTAAATGTACCCGCTAATGTAAGCAGTAGTAGCAGTTATTTCTACATTATTCCTTGTGCTGTCTTTTAGTATGTGGGTTTGCTTTTCTAACTTTCTTCCGGCAGCATCGTAGATGTAAATGATGTCTCCTTTGCCGGGAATTGTAATTTTATACGGCAGGTTAAATTGGTTGTAGGTTATTGTATGGCCTTTGTTCTTATCAGTTGTCAGACTGCCCGTGGTAAATTTGGAACACTGCCTATCTTGAAAAATAAACTGGACTGGATTCAATAGAATTTCTATGTCTTTTTGAATCACTGTCAATTAAATCGTAATAAAATTTTACCACTAATTTGTATAAACCTTTTTCTTTAGGCTTATAAAATTCATAACTATCATTAAAATTGTAATCCTTCATTATAATGAAATCAGAATGATATGCACCTGGGTTTCCGTCAGCTCTGCAATTAAGTTTATTGAAATTATAATTTGAGGAATCGTATGAATAAAACAAAAAGCAAAAATCAAACAGAGCATTATCACAATATAAAATAGTAGCAACATGTTCATTTAGATACAAGGTTTTAAAAGCATCAACACGAGTATTTATTGTAAGGGTTGAATCATTAATATTCGATACCGAGCAAAAAATATTTGCATCTTCGTGTTTTGATTGTGCAAATGTAGAAAATGAAAGAAAAATAGCTAATACCCAAAAAAGTGTTTTCATTATTTTATAGTTATGTTAAGTGAAGCAGCCAATTTTAAAATATCATTATACATAGATTCATACCCGTAACGATAAGCGTCACCTATACCTTGATACAAATTACCTCTATTAAACATCTGCAAATTTGTACGTCTCAAATCACTATTATTTAACGGAGAACTCCGCAATTGTTCATAAAATGCAATGAATTCTCTCTCCTTTTCTCGTGGTTCATTGTCATGAATCTTTGGAAATCCATCTACTCCTGCATATGTCTTAACATGCGTTTGTTCATGAAATAAACCACTGATAAATTCAAGGAACGTTGATAGCTCCCTACAATTAACAACATCATTGATTTTACATAAAGGAACAAATGTTTCACCATACACCGGACTATTATTATAACTGAGATCAATTGTAAGAAATGCATCTTTACCAAATTTTTCTTTGGTTTTCTCATCTTCAATTTTGATTACCCATCGACTTCTATCTAAGTTAAAAGATTTTGGAAAGGCATCTAAAATTAAATTTATACCTTCTCTTGCTCTGCCTTGTTTTACAAGACTAATAAATTCGTCCATTAGGGGTTGAAGTTGAACATTACCTCCTCCAAAACCTAACATCTGTAAAGCTTGAACAATTTTTCCACCTTCGGTTAATTTACTTCCACCACCACTTCCCCCATTTCCCAATGAATTTATTTCGCTTTGCATCCAAGCATCAAAATTATCTAAGCCATGGTCATTTGGCGGTGGCGGTGCTGATTCAAAATAGCTGGCATCTAATGGGACAGCTTTCATCCCATCCGGATCTATATACCTAAGCGGATTATTAAAGCAATAATTATAAGGCGACCATCGTCTGCTACTTTCAGCAAGAGGATCTATGTTGTGCCAAACACCTGTTTGCATATCATATTGCCTTGCTCCAAAATCATATTGCTCCAGGTTAAAATCATCTTCTTTTTCTTTTCCTGTAAATAAATATTTATTCTCCACCCCACACGCTGCCTTGCTGCAAATCTCTTTCATCTGCAACCCGAATGGATAGTAGTGGTTTTCTTCTGTTAGTGGTCCTTTTATGTGTGTCACTTGCAAATTGTCAAAATATACCGGAATATTTCCGGTAACATTGCTGACATAAACATACAAATATCCGCTTTTAGAGATTGTTAAATCTGTCTTGGTGTGTATCTTTAATTCATCATTGTCTCCCACCTCTTCAAAACTGCTACTTTCGCTTACCAGCTTAAAATGTTCGTCTAAAACTACCCAGTTTAGATACGCTTTTGGTTTACCTGTAGTGGTTGTTTGATTGTTGAGAAAGTCAGTCATACCCGGTGTGAGTACACCACTGCTTTGTAGGTTAGCAACTGTTGCTGTATTGTGTACTGTGGTTGCTGCGTTGCTTACTCCATTTGCAAGCAAAGTCAGCAAATCTGTGATTGGATTGGTTGGTGTACCTGGATTAGCACCATTGGTTCTGTACCAGCTACTTACTCTTATATTGAACTTGTCACCGGCCATTACTTTTAGTGTAATGCCGGGACCTATTTTATTATTTGTGCCGTCTAGTTTTGATACTTTATTATTGGGTTTGGTATATGCCGTGTCAACAGGGTAGCCAGGTGGCTTATCACTTCTGGTATTGCTAATGTTGGAGTAAAGTGTAGTGTCTGTTTGCTGGTGTGCCAACTCCATTGTAGCCGCCGGGTATGTATCCTCTTTCTGTTCATCGGTTAATACCGTTCTTATGTTGCCTAAATGGTCTTTCAAGAAATAATCATACACAAAGCCCGTGGTCTGTTGTCCGCTGTCTGTCGTCTTTCTTATCCTCCCTTCCTCATGCCCAAAGAAACTTAGTTTGTTATCTTGGTAAATATAACCGCTGATGTAAGCCGTAGTTGCCGTTATTTCTACATTATTCCTTGTGCTGTCTTTCAGTATGTGGGTTCGTTTTTCTAATTTTCTTCCAGCTGCATCGTATATGTAAGTGATTTCTCCCTTGCCGGGTATGGTTATCTTCCACGGCAGGTTAAATTTGTTATAGGCTATTGTGTGGCCTTTGTTTTTATCGAATGTCAGGCTGCCGGTGCTGTCGTAGGCATAATCATTACCAGTCGTGTTGTTGTCTGTAAAATCGAGCCCCCCCGACCCCCCAAGGGGGGAGTTAGGTGCAGCATCGTCCACTTTTATTAGCTTGTTGCTTTGCGGGGCATACGTGTAAAACAGGCTGTCTATTGTTTGACTGCTGTTGAGCAGCAAACCTTTTTGGGTCATTCTCAAAATATTCCCATTCTCATCATAAGCTGTGAAAACTGATTTTGGTACTGTAAAATGGCCAACAACAAATCTTGAACATTGCTAGTTAGACGTTATCTTAAATTCTTAGAGATGTTATTCCAATTCATAACTATTTAATTTATTTTTAAAATTCATAGTTTTACTCCAATAAATTTTTGTCTCAACAATTTTATCTTTTCTATCTAAAAAGTTTGTTAGTTCATCAATTTTTTTGAAAAACCTAAACCCAATTTTAAACTTAGAATCAAAGTTTTTATGACTTGCTATTATTGTATAAAAATTAATAGACTTATGTGGTTCTAAAGAAATTTTACTTTCACCATTCATATCACATCCTGGAAATAAAAAATGTACTGAATCATTATTAGTTAACAAATTATCTTTTTGCCATGATGCATCCATAATCCAAAATGAAATACTAGTGTCTTGATTATTTATTACAGTAGCTAATGCATAATTACTTTGATAATTTTTAATTTTTACACTATCAATAAAAGTTGGCTGGGTTGTAATTATAGTAAGTTTAACGGATATTAAATCACTTCTATAACCCTCTTGTGTATGACCTTTACTTGGAAAAAGTAATAAAATCAGTAAAGCCAAATTAATCTTTTTCATTTTTAAAATTTTCTGATAAACTAATGCAATTTTATTTCATATAGAGGATTCGATGTAACAACTCCATTTGTGATAGTAAACCCATAAGTAAATTGAATTAAAATTGCACCTGTATGAACATTTACTAATGATAAAAATGCATTCCATTTCGTATTTCTAACTGACGTATATCTTTGAGGATCGTCACTAAAAAAGGTTGTGTATCTACCTTTACCATTAGGGTCACTAATCTTCCAGCCATCAATTACAGACTGTATAAAAGAATTTGTTCTTGCATATATTGAACCTGCAATTTCTGCTTCTTTAGTTAAATCATAAAAACATTCATTAGCTTTTTTTCCATTTTGAGGATTATCTGTGGTTGTTTCTTGTATCCAATTCAAATCTTCTGTTTGGAGAGTACTACCGTCACAACTTGTGTAAGCTAATTTACAATTTACACCTCCAGTATAAAAATCACTACTTGGTCGATCTGCCTGATCTCCATCTCCTGGGTTTATTTGTGTATTATCTATAACTTCTACACTTCCTATGATATACCCATTATTGTCGACTACTTGAAAAGAATTGGTGGGAGGTTTTGTTTCTCCGCCACCTAACCCTAAAATATTTTGCAATCCTGCAATAAAATTTTGAGCATCTTCTCCGTACAATGTGGTGCTTCCACCACTACCACCTCCTTTATCAATTGCACCTGCCATCCATTCATCAAAATCATCTGTCCCTTTATTATTAGGTGCCCGTGGTGCAGATTCAAACCAACTGGCCTCCAACATCACAGGCTTCATCCCATCAGGGTCGATAAACCTAAGCGGATTATTAAAGCAGTAATTATAAGGCGACCACCTTCTGCTGCTTTCAGCAAGAGGATCTATGTTGTGCCAAACACCTGTTTGCATATCATACTGCCTTGCACCAAAATCATATTCGTCTAAGCCACTGCCATCACTAAACTCATGTTCCTGTATTTCTTTGCCTGTAAATTTATACTTGTTTTCTAATGAACCCGCAGCCTTGCTGCTAATGGCTTCCATTTTAAGTCCAAACGGATAATAATGATTTTCTTCTGTTAATGGTCCTTTTATGTGTGTCACTTGCAGGTTATCAAAATAGACAGGAATATTTCCGGTAACATTGCTCACATAAACATACAAATATCCGCTTTTAGCTATTGTTAAATCTGTCTTGGTGTGTATTTTTAGTTCGTCATTATTACCCACCTCTTCAAAACTACTACTTTCACTTACCAGCCTAAAATTTTCATCTAAAACTATCCAGTTCAGGTATGCTTTTGGTTTGCCAGTAGTGTTTGTTTGATTGCTTAAAAAGTCGGTCATACCAGGTGTGAGTACACCACTGTTTTGCAGGTTGGCTATTGTTACTCCACCATGCCCTGCCACGGTGGGGTTAGTTACTCCGTTTGCAAGCAAGGTTAATAAATCGGTGATTGGATTGGTCGGGCTACCAGGATTAGCTCCATTGGTTCTATACCAGCTACTCACCCTTATATTAAATTTGTCGCCAGCCATTACTTTTAGTGTTATGCCAGGGCCAATCTTTTTGTTGCTGCCGTCCAGTTTGGCTACCTGTGTATTTGGAGTTGTATAATTATCAGTGGGATATCCTGAAGGTAATTGACTACGGGTATTATCAACATTGCTATACAGCGCATTTTCTGTTGCACTTTGTGCAGTTTCCATACTTGCAGGTGGATAGGCATCTTGCTTTTGCTCATCAGTTAATACAGTCCTGATATTGCCTAAGTGGTCTTTTAAAAAGTAATCGTAGATAAAAGCCGTTGCCCCGCCGTTGGCGGGGTTTGCACGTATCCTTCCTTCTTCATGCCCAAAAAGTGTAAGCTGATTGTTCACATAAATATAGCCTTTCAAATAAATAGTATGCACTTCCTTTGCTACATTCTGATTAATGGATGATGCAGGTTCTTTGGTTATCTTCTCTAGTTTATTACCGGCGGCATCATAGATGTATGTGATAGTCCCTTTATTTTTTACAGTTATTTTCCACGGCAGGTTAAATTGGTTGTATTCAATACCGGCAACATTGGCATCGCCAATGTCTTTGTTCAGGTCGTTGATTGCATTGCCGCTGCTGTCATAGGTGTAATCAATGGCTGCACTTGTTTTATTGTTGCCCAACGCTGTCATATAGGTTTTAGAACTTCTGAAATCGCCTAATGTAGTGGCGGTGTCGTTGTTAGCATCTATTACGTTCTTTAGTTTGTTGCTGCTGGCGTAATAGTTATAAGCCAGGTTATCTATCTGCACACTCGTATTTAGTTTCAACCCCCACTGCTGCATTTGTTTAATATTCCCATTCTCATCATAAGCAGTTGTTGGGTTTATTCCGTCACCCATTTTCACAGAAAAGTCTTCGCTCTGTAATCCCCCTCCCTGGGAGGGGTTAGGGGAGGCTTTAAAGTCTGCACTCATCAACCTGTTGACAGCATCATAAGTATAACTGTAAGAACGCTCTGTTTTATCACCGCCGCTTTGCCATTGTATGCTGCTGATGTTGCCATTGTATTGGGCATGGGTTCCGGAGTCGTAGCCCATGCTGTAGGCAAACCAGGCCCCCCCGCCCCCCGAAGGGGGGATTCCAAGACTGGCCTCGTTTACACCTTTGAGCCACCCCCGCAGTGTGTAGGCATACCCCTGTACTTCCATAGCCGTTGCATCGGTGGCTGTCTTTTGTCCTATCTCTTTTTTTACCAATTGCCCCAGTTCGTTGTAGGTGTTGCGCTGTAGGGTGCGTTTGGTGCTGTCGTTGTCGTTCAGTTGTTTGGTCACCTGTAGTAGCCTGCCGCTGCGGTCATAGTCCATATTGGTCTTCACCCGCAGGTTGCTTATGGTGGCTGCGGGGTTGCTGTGGGTGGCATAGCTACAAATGACCTTGCCGGTGTAGTCGTAGCGCACCGTGCCTGCATCCTGCCCGCCCTTGTAGTTGTCGGCCCGGGTCTGTGTCACCCTGCCATATTCATCGTACCAGGTTACGGTTTCCATCCATCGTCCTTTGGTCAGGTCGGCAGGGTCTTCCATTACCCTTGTTTTGCTGCTCGTGGCTCTGCCTTTGGTCAGCAGGGTGGCGATGGCAGGCACTGCATCGCCATACGTATTGCTGCCTATGTCCAGCTTGCTGTTATTGCTGTTGTCGTAGGTTTTGGTAGCCTGTTTGTAATCATCATAATACAGCATGTTCAGGGCGGTGCAGGCAGCCCCCGGCGGCACCGGGTTGTCGGTCACAGTGGTGCTAGTGGTAAAGACCGTACCCGCATTTTGCGGCGTTATTTCAGCCGTAAAGTCTGCATTGTCCTCACTGGTAAAGCCGCCATCAAATGCAATGCTTTGGGTAGCCTTGTAGCTGTCTGTGCCTGCTGTGCGGGTGTCATAAGCCACATTGGCGGCTATGCTCCGCACTGTGCTGTCCGTCACCGTTACTACTGCTGTATCTGCCAGCCCCGTGTGTGCATCCACGTAGTGCTGCAGGCTGTCGCGGTTGGCTGTGCTGTTCATTATTCCCGTCTGTACCGGACGGTCGGTGGCATCGTAGAGGGTGTAGGCCCAAGCCGGGCTTCCCCCAGCCCCGCCGTTGGCGGGGTTTCGCAATGCCGCATCTTGTACAAATACGGGGCGGCTGCGTTTGTCATAGACCATGTATGACCAACCTGCTCCCGGCACTTTCTTTTCTATAGGGCGGTGTAGGTCATCGTACCGGTATTGGTAACACAATTCATTCAGAATGTCAGTTGTGAGTTGGGAGTTGGGAGTGAACTGCCAACTCACAACTGCCAATTCACTAACTGCTTTCGGCGGCATCACATATTTCAGCAATCCCATTTCATCATACACATAATAGGTACAGAGCCAACCGGTGTAGGCGGCTGTGGTGGCGGTGTCTAATTTTTGTTTTACCAGTATGGTTTGCCCCAGCATATTGGTATAGCTCACTGTTACCTGCCCGTTTTCGTTGGTGGCTTCTTTCACCGTCAGGGTGCCGGGGACGTAGGTGGTGGTGGTTACGGCCATGTCTGCTGCATCCATTTCCCAGAGGCGCACACTGTCGTGGGCATTGTTGGCACGTACTGTCATGGTGGCTCCACGGCCTGCACCTGTCCAACTGTTGCCCGGTGCAGTCTGTTTCACCACCGCATTTAGCGGCGAGCCATCATAAAACTGTTGGCTATAGATGTATGGGTCGTTGGGATAAAGGCTGTGGTAAAAAACTGAATCGCTGCGCAATGCACCATAGTTGTATTGCCCCTGTGTGCTGTCGCTGATGTAGGGCATATATTGCTTGCTTGTGTGCCCCCAATCATCGTAGTAAGCAGGTGTCACCATGTCTTTTCCCAATGGCGAAAATTGTTTGATAACCGATTGCAATGGCCGCCCAAATTCATCAAAATATTCGCTCAATGTAACCACCGAATCCGCTGCCGTGCCAATGTTTATTTTACCTGCATCCTGCACCGCTCTTGTCGGTGTATAAGTCCGCTTAAGGTGTATAGGCACACTAAGGTCAGGTGTGTCCACCACAGCAGGTGACTGCGCTTGCAATTGCGTAGTGAACAGTAGCAAAGACAGTATGAAAGTTAGTATGTGGCGCATGATAAATTTATTTCAGTTTTACAGTAGCTTATTTTCGATTCAAAACACAAACTTGAAAAACAATTGTACAGTTTACAGTAGTACAAAAGCCCAATCAGGGAACGGCGCAGGAAATGTGCTGTTTTCATTCCCAGCTGCCCTTTTTTGGTACTTTTTTGGGCAAACAAAAAAGTACATAACAAACAACCAATTGAAAAACCACAGTATTTCACCACAGTAGCACAAAAGCCCAATCAGGGTACAACGCAGGGAATGGGCTGTTTTCATTCCCTGTTGCCCTTTTTTGGTTCTTTTTTGGGCAAACAAAAAAGAACATAGCAAAACATAAATTCCTGCTCAAAATTGTTCATTGGGAGCAGAGTGAGGTCTGTCTAATCAACCGCAACCGGTCCCAACAGGCAAGCGCTATCCCCCCATTCATAATAAGATTTGGTATGCGTCCCATCAGTAAACACGTACCAGTAAGTACACTTCCATTTATGCGTACCATTACCATCCTGCATGTTCACGTGTGTGCTATTTAAATTCACTCGTACCCCCTTTTCGCAATGGCAGCCTATATTTGTATAAGTTTCCGGACAAACAGGTGCACATACTGTGCAATTGTAAGTATAGAAAGTCCTTTTATACACCATAAAACTGTCGCTATACAAGTTGTCGTCGTGTGATACCCAATCTTGTCGTGTAGTACTGTCACCTGCACAAGCCAGTTTGGGTGTAGTCCAATGCGGTTTTGTGTTTATAGGCACAATAGAATCATACTCAAACTTCTTCAGAATATTTTTACTGATGTCCCTCACTACCATAGGTCGGTATGCAGCATCATACTCAAAATATTGTATCCGGTTGTTGGCATCGCAGGTTGAGGTTATGCCTACCATAGGTTCATAGCAGGTGGTTTCCATTTTGGTAATTGACGGATACAACCTCAATTCATCTATCAGCCCAGTCCCGGATAGGGCAATGCTGTCAATCCCGGTAAATTTGACCTCATACAGGCTCCAACTGCCTTTCTGGTCAAGGAGTTTAGGAGTTTGTGCAGGTGCAAAAACAACCGCATTGCTACCTGTTGACCAATAGGTGACGGTGTAGGTATTGTGGATATTTAGTTGAGCTTTTGATACGTAGCCTTTTGACAAGTCATAGCTTCTCTTGCCGGTTATGGCATTGCTGCTTGCCCTGTCTGTGCCGGTTATCCGCCAGTTACCTGTGCCATCGCTTTCAAAACTGGTATAGGCTATATCGTTGTATTGCGCCTCCGGCACTTTTGCCACCACATAGCGGTTGTTGTAATCACGGATCAGGCTGTTGTAGCGGTTGGTAGCTGTTTCATTTGTTTCCAGCAGGTTGCCAATATTGTCATAGCGGGTAAAGCTGTTTTTTGTTTTAAAGTAAGTACTGTTTCGGTTCAGTTGTGCAGGGTTAAATGCACCAATGGTAGTTAGCGGCAACGGTTTAGCAGCCTGCAATGCCGCCACCGACTGCGGCCTTATGTGCCCGGTAGCAGTTTGCGTATACTGGTTGATTTCTGCGGCCAGCATCCGCGGATTGTTATCACCTGTTATCCATGTTTCGGAAGCTACTACAGGTCTTAATATATTGCTGTCTTTCATGGTAGCCAATATGCCTGTGGTGGTGTAGTTGTAAGGGTAGTACATCCTTTTTTCTATGTGTAGCCCCTGTGTGCTGTCATACAGTGACGATACTTTGTTCACATTATAGTACGGGGTATCATAACTAAAATACCGGGTAGAAGTTTGATAAGAATTGTCTTTGTAAAACACACTGTCTGTTGTGGAAAGCAAGAGGGTGCGACCTGTCTGCGGGTAATAATTGCCAACGGTAAATCTTTTGAGGGCACCCTTAAATGAGGTGTAGTACAACTTAATAGAGGCATGATTGGTATCGGTAAGTGTGGTATTGTTGATGTCATAATAGTTGGTCGTAAATTTTACCTTACGTCCGCTGCTGTCATACAGGGTTGTTTTTTTACCGAGACCAAGCCCCCAGTCAGGAAGGGTCTTTGGCATAATGGGAAATATATTGCTGCTGATATTGTCATGCGCATCCTGCAGGTCTGTAAATTCATACACCTCCTTGCCCATGTTGGCATTGTACTCACCATTGGTCACTTCCACCCGGCTGTGGCCAATAAAACTTCCTCCATAACCGGCTGTATTGCTGTAAAACTGACTGCTGATAAAAGTGCAGTTAGTGGGTGTGTTACCGTTATATTTCGTAAAAGGCATATCGTAACGTGGCATATGTTCGCCAAAGCCGGAGGAGAGGCTATCCTGTGTTACATACTTAAACTGTTTTACCTTTATTTGCCTGTTTTGGTTGTAATACACTATTCTGTTTACCCGCATGCCGCTGCTCGGTACATTGTAATTGGTATAGCTTGTATTTTCCCATTGCACATTTATAGGGAAAGAAGAGGAAGTCACGTTACCACTTATCAAATGTGTCTCCATTGTATAGCTGCCATTGGGTATGTTTACCGGCCACTGATAAGACCCATAATAAAATAGTTTATTCAGGGAAATGGTATCGCTGAAAGAAAGGCTGCTATTGTATATTTTGCAGACCCAATTGGCATTTGCAGTTAACGGAATAGCCGCAGTCCTGTCCACCTGTTTGTCCAGGTTAAATGTAATGTCTGTTTTGTTGTTATACACCCTGTTAATGGTAATAGGTGTAGAAAATGTACCTGTGGCATATACAGTAGTAAACTGATTTGCTGTAAGATACTCACGGATGTTATTGGGTTCAAATTGGTAAAAAAAAGTACTGCCATCAGGGGTTTTGATTGCCCTTATATTAAATTGGTTGATTGCTGCAGATGGCTGCCTGTTTGCACCGGTATATAATGTATCAACAGTAGGTATGTCTTTATCATAACCCAAAGAATCTTTGCCACTGTTATTACCGTTATAAAAGCCCCAATGATCATAGGCATTTTGTATGAGGGTATCATTTCCTCCGGCTCCACCACCCTGAACCGGAACAAACCCATAATAATAAAATGTAAATTCCGGCAGTTTTGCTGTTGATGTATAAGGAATTATTCTTTTTAATGTAAGTTTATAGTCGTTTACAGTTGTTTTGGAAAAAAGCGAATCTTTGTCAACGTTCTGTGCATAATCAAAAACATAACCTTTCCTGAAAACACTGTCATGAATAGTTACTTTACCAATAGCCGAATAGCGGGTGGAAGAAATGTTTCCAGATCTGTATGTTATTTTTACACTTGTTTTATCAGGTAGTTCAATAGATTGCAGTTGTTTGATTAAGCTGCGCACTTTTACAACAGGCCTAAACTCATTTTCTATTGCTTTGGTGCTATTGTTTACAATAATAGAATGTGGCAGACCTACGTCAGAGCTATCAGATATTTTTTTATAAAAAAGATGTATGCTGTCGGTATTAAAAGGGGAAATAATCTCACTAAGTTTCCATGAAGTGGTGTATGTTGTAGATAAGTAACCTGTTGTAAAGTAGCTGTAGGGGCCACTGCCCGGACTAAATACAAATTCTTCTGTTTCAACATTATTAAACAAATATTTTACGCCATCGGGTGCCGTAATTGTAAAAGAAGTAATGCCGTTCAGCTTTTTTACAACACTGCTATCATGCACATTTGTAATGGTTACAGTATCAGATGTATAGCTGATTTTTAAAGCATTATTTAATGGAACCAAAACAATTTTGCCACCTTTACCAATATAAAAATCACCTGAATAATTAGGGAAATTAAAATGAAAAACATCTTGTTGAGGGTCTTTAAAATTGTTATAGTATTCATGTCCCAGAAAGGTTGAATTAGCAGGGATAGCCGGGGTTGACATAAACCCATCTGTAAGGTCATCAGGTCTTCCCTTGACACTTCTGCTAATAGCGCCCCCTGCATTTAATGACCACCCTGATCCTGCTTGTGAAGCATCTTCATTGATCCGTAACCCACCGGCAAAATAATTTAATGATATAGACATGCTTAACCCATTGTTATCACTATAATTATAGAGTGGCACTCCAATCTGCGGTACACCGGTAAACAGGTTTACAGGCATATTAGCAAGGCTTTCTACAGTAGCAGCAGTTGTAGATGAAGGCAACGAGTTAGACTCATTGGGGGCTTCTTGCCCTTTTACCCCAAAATGCAGCAACAGTAAGCCAGCTATAAAGCAAACAATTTTGTTCATTATACAATCCTTTAAAAAAGTGTAATAATAGGTTCGGGGCATTTATTATTATTGCTTGTTGGTCTGCAGTGTATTTAACACCTGCTGCTGTTTTTCAATAGTAGCCTGTTGTGTGGTAACAGTTTTGTTCAAGGTTATCACATAAAGCGTCAGCTCCTCCACTTTCTTTAACAAAGCAGCTTGCACATCGCCCACATCTACGCCATCTTTATTTACATCATCAGCACTTGGCATGTCGGGCAGGTGTTTGTTAGCTTTTATAAATGCCTCTAAAGAAGCCAGTGAGCGGAGGCCGTAAGTTGGTTCAAAGACATAATCAGGCCAAGCCGTAGCTACTGCATCCACTTTCAGTTTGCGGGTTCTTATTCCGCCTTCTACAAACAATTTATACGGAGTAGTACTCGTTGACGCTAAATCGGTTGTATTGCCAATACCCACAACCCCATTGTTGTTAATGACCATGGCAGGAGGATTAGGAACCACAGTATTGTTAGACAAGGTCTTTGTTACACCATTTGTAAAAATCCTAAAGCCTAGATTGTCCGAATGTAATATTCTGCCTTGCACCCTGCTTAAGTGTGCAACCCCTCTAAAATCAATATAACTATGGTTGTCATTGCCACTGATGATGTTGATACCCCCATCACCTGGTACAAGGGTAACTGCACCTTCATTTACAGGGTCTTCTACGGGCAAGACCCCCTTTACTTTAGCAACAGTCATGTTGCCGATATATGCATCCGTTACAGCTGCAGAAGTTGCTGTAAGCAATCCTTGTACTTTAGTGTCACCATTAAATTCATTATGATAAATGACCGAACTTTCGGAATTTAATCCAATACTATTGTCAGGTTCAATTGAAACTTCAGAAGCAGACCAACCTTGGTACCAATCTTGTTCATCTTGCGAATTAGTTTCATAAAGCCCCGAAACAGTAAGCCTGAAAATCCCATCACCACCTGCTATAGGTGCGATATAAATTACTGCTTTACCTGCTTCATTTTTCAAAAAAATATTGGGCGCAAATCCTCCTCCTGAGGTGGCACTGGCATTTTCGAATTCATTATCTCTGGTATGCCAGGCTAACTTGATTGATATAATGGAAGCATCGAAATAACTGTATCCATCAATCAATATTACAGGTTGAAAATCGGATGACCCACCTACAGGTATATTTGTTTGTATCTTGGTTCCACTAAATGAAACAGTCGCCGAATTCCTTGTAAAGGACAAAATATTTACAACCTGACTTTTAGCGTGGTAAGAGATTAATATTGCTATTATTATAATAAATTTTCTCATAATCAAAGTTTGAAATTATATATACTACTTTTTAATTTACAGATTTGCGTTTCACAATACGATTTACTGCAGGTGAAAGCAGCGGTGTTTGTGCCACCAATACTGAAAACAGTTTTCCACTTTCATTTACATAAAATTGCTGCCCCACGCCACCTGCATCTTCGTCAAACCGTTTATTAATGCTGCGTTTGGTCAGCCACTGCATGAGTGCAGATTGGTTGGTACCCGCAGCTTTTTTGGTGTACATGCCCTCGGTTAGCAATACGTTAAGCCCTCTGCTTTGATACATGCTTTTTATGGCTGCTTTGTTGCTGTCAACATAACCATCCTCTTTGCTCATAATGCAAACCAGGTGCAGACTATCACCATATTGAGCATTAAAAGCGGCTATCTCGTTCACTTTCAGCGAATCAGACAGCTCGGAAGGTGCTATCAAAAACAATATTTTCTTGCCATGATAAGACAGCAACGAAACATCGGTGCCATCAATATTTTTTATAGTCAGCGAGTCAGCAGATTGCCCATACCCACTCAAAACAAAGCCACTCAACAGCAGCACAAAAAGAATTTTTAGCATAGTTTTTATTTTTGTATTCAGTACTTAGTATTTAGATATTAGATATTAGACAAAACCGGCTCAATTGTTTTAGTATTATTAGTTAGTAGCAAGTAGTTAGTATCAAGTATCAAGACATAACCGCTCATAATTAACAATTAACAATTATTAATTAAAACAGTATCCCACCCTAAACACAATCGGTTGCGTTTTTGGCACTTGCTGATAGCTTAAAAAATCCCAAAGCAATTGCAGGCTGTTGGTCTTTTTACCAATCTTATATTTTTTGGTTATTCCAATTAAACCACTTGTTTGCCATGGTGTAATTCTTACCCCTCGCCCTTGAAAGGAGCCTGTCCCAATTTCCTGGGAGGCAGGGGTGAGCTCATTCTGATAATTCTTCTCATACCCACCACTGATCCAAATACCTCCTTTAAGTTTTACATCAACATAACTCCTTAGCCCAAAACCTTGTGTGCTAAAGTGTATGTCTTTAAATCCGTTACCCCATCCTAGTTTATAACTTGCCCCAATGCCTATAATGCTTTTGTCGTTTAGCTTATAACCTGCCGTAGCAGCAAAGTCTGTAGCAACAGGTAGTAAGCTGTTAGGTCGTTGGCTTTGCACGTTGGCACCATATTCTATTCGTTTCAAAAAGGTTTTTACTTTTTGTGAATTAGGTTTAAATCCGCCTTCAGACTGCTTTCCTCCCTCTCCTTCGGAGAGGGTCGGGGTGAGGCTTTTCAGTTTATTCAATTCCCCCTGTGCAGCTTGCATTTGCTGATTCAAATATTGTTGGGCATTTCCCCCCTCTCCACTATGTGGAGAGGGGTCGGGGGTGAGGCCAAACTTTGCCTGAATAATATTCTGTACACTCGCCCTTGTTTGCAAACCTGCAAGGCTTTCTGCCGAGCCATAGTTGTCAGGCATTTTAAACAATTGCGCCAGCATACTGTTTTTCTTCATAAAGTCAGTAAAGGCAGGCATTTTGTTCAATAAAGCCAATGCTTTTTGTTCTATCTTTTTAGGGTCTTTTAGTATGGCCTTGTATTCATTGATCTGTGCTGTATAGTAGTAGGCTTCTTTGTTAAGCGACTTTAGTTGTTTCAGCATACCAAATTTTTCCAGTTCGGCTTTCAGCAGTTGCTTTCTTTCTTTTATATAGGCTTTCAGTTCATTGGCCTGTTGCAGTTTGCCTTCCAAACCCGACACATGGGTCATAGCTTCTTTCAATTTTTTTGTCATGTCATTTGCTGGCAATAGTGTTGCTACACCATCACCCCCTTTTGGGGGGTAGGGGGGCGTTAAAAATGCCAGGCTTGTTTTCAAACTGTCAAACTGTGGCATGTATTCTTTTAGCTTGGCAGCAACCGGTGGGTTTTTTATTTTATCTGCAAACTGTTGGTATTTATTTTGGGCAAACAATGCTTTGGCAGCTACACTATCTTTTAGTGCCAGTTTCTTCTGTAGTTTTTGTTCCTGCTTTTGTAAATGTTGTAAGGTCTTAAGTGTGCTCTTTTCAATGCTGCTTTCCAGTGCGGTAATCTTCTTATCTACTTTGTCAACATATTTTGATTGTAATGCAGTTACATCAGGTAATCCCTTTGTGGTAGAATCATTTTGGCTATAGCAAATAGTATAACCAATGAGGCAGGTAATAAACAGTAAAGCGAATTTTATTTGCATCCCGAACTTTATCAATTTTTGAATAAAATAAAAGCCCCCGGTTCCAATAAGGTGTAAAGGTTAACAAATCAATTGAAATAAATTAGGGGAAATTTCCCGTTTTTTATACGGGAAATTTCCCCCTCTAAACTACGGGAAATTTCCCGTAGTGATGTAAATAAAAAAAATGCCCGCCCCAATCCGGAACAGGCATTTAAACATTAAACATTAAACCCTAAACTCTAAACCCTAAACCCTACACCGCATCCACAAAACTCAACACATTAAAAGTACCATTTTTCAGTTGATACTGCACCCCATTAACCAACTGGTAAAAATCAATATGCAATAGATAGAATTTAGTACCCGTACCACTCGGTAAGCCTACGGGTTTCAGTATTACATCTGAACTTGTACCATTAATGGGCAAATCGGTAACAGCGCTGTATGTTATATTACTTGTATTATTTGTAAAGTCAACTATAGCAAAAGCAGACATAAGTTTTACATTAGTAGCACCTTGTGGGTAAACAATATCATTCAACGGTATAAAATTGTTGATATTAATAATTCCATCGGTTAGAGTTACATTAAAAGGTACAAATAATACACTTCCAAGAGTAGCAAACCGGTTAAAATTAAAATTCTTCAACAGTTCCAATGCAGCAGGGTTAGTGATACCGGTAGCCACGTTCCGTTTCCCCCTTGGGTTAACAGTATCCATGTTTTTAATTTCCGTCATCACCTTGGTAAGCCTGCTGGTTACCCTGTTATCGGCTGTATTCAGCATCATGGTTCGCACGGTATCCCTTACTAGTTTACCACTCATTGCAGCATTACCAAACTCTTCGCCGTTCTCCCTAGTTCGGGCAAAATTTGGGTCGTTTTCTATTCTTTGTTTACTCACACCACCTTTACGTTTCACAAGGTTACCATCCTGTGTTTTGTAAAAGGTCATGTCCTGAATTGTTCCTTGAATGTCTAATACGCCTTTTAATCTGGCCATTTTTGAAAGTTTTAAATTGTTTTGAAATGATGAAAGACCCTAAAACTCAATTTCAAAATATTCATTGTGTGGCATGTTTCTTTTAGCCACTTTTTGCAGTTTATTGCCGGAAATAGCCGGTTTTGCCATTATCTGCCGAAATAGGTAAATAATGACAGTATAATTATTAAAATGACTGTTATCCTAAGAAATGGAAATACCATATTAACGCTCCTGAACTCTAACTAAAGTACAGAGATATCTACTGTTGAAGCTACAACAGCACAAAAGCTTAATCAGCGAACCCCGCCACCGATGCACTGTATTCATCGGTGGCTGCCCTTTTTTTCAAAATCCGCAATTCGGGAGCGCAATCAAAAAGTACCCAACATAGCATAGATTAAAAAACTACTGTACTTCACCACAGTAGCACAAAAGCTAAATCAGGGAACCCCGCCACCGATGCGCTGTATTCATCGGTGGCTTGAATTTTCTTTGGTTACTTTCTTTTTTTCAAGAAAAAGAAAGTAACATACAAGGTGTACAACAAAACACAAATTCAAAAACCCCTGTCCAGGTTACAGTAGCACAAAAGCGTCATCAGTGAACCTTGCCACCGATGCGCTGTATTCATCGCAGACTATCCTTTTTTTTTATAATCCGCAATTCGGGAGCGCAATCAAAAAGTACCCAGCATAGCATAGATTAAAAAACTACTGTACTTCACCACAGTAGCACAAAAGCTAAATCAGCGAACCCCGCCACCGATGCGCTGTATTCATCGGTGGCTTGAATTTTCTTTGGTTACTTTCTTTTTTTCAAGAAAAAGAAAGTAACATACAAAGTGTACAACAAAACACAAAACCCAAATGATATAAAACAACTTCAGATTAAACACAACTGTTAAATCCACAGTAGCACAAAAGCTAAATCAGCGAACCGTCGCCGGAAATGGGATGTTTTCATTTCCGGCTGCCCTTTTTTTCAAAATCCCGCCATTCGGGAGGTACTTTTTTGTGGTAATCCCGTCTTTCGGGAGGTAAACAAAAAAGTACATAACAAAATGTGTACAGCAAACACAACTTACCCAGCGAAGCAGAATTAAAATTGGCAAAAGCCCCATAAGGAAGCCCCGCCGAGGCCCTCTATTTCATAACCCAGCCATTCGGGAGGCAATCAAAAAAGTACATAACAAAATGTAAAAAACAAATCATAAATGCCCCTTCAAGGTAGTAGATCGCTATGAAAAAACATCTGCAAGCCCGGGCCAAAGCCCTGGAATAATAAAAAAAATGTTGCACATTTTATTTAATGTTATTAAAACATATATTACATTCGCAACATTGGTAAAAGTAAAACCCTAAAAATAAGGGCTGAAGTATGGGAGAAGTATGGGAAGTGCATGGGAGATGTATGAAGAGTGTATGAAAGGCACACGTGAGGTATATGAATAAAAGAACATTATTTACTAATCCTTAATAACAACATGGAACGTTTGTGTATTTATCCGGCCGATGTGCAGGCTATTACAGGCAAAAGCGAACGCTATTCACGGGGGCTTTTAAAAAAAATAAAAAGCACTTTTAAAAAGGAAAACCATCAGTTTATAACTATTGCTGAATTTTGCAATTACACAGGTATTCCCCTTCCCGAAGTAAAAAAGATACTTAATCCTTAAATACTCTTTCCTATTCTCGGTTTTAGCCATTGCAATCTGTTCTTCACCAGCAAATCTACGCTCTGTAAGGTGTCCAAAAAGTAAATTACTTCTTATGCATTCTTAATAGAAAGCATTAGCCGAATCCTCATGCACAAGTAACAGGTGAAATTGTAATCCCAGCTTTTTGGGGAACACCTGCTGTAACTGCAATAGGGAAATAAAATTGTTGGTAGGCTTTGCCATACCAACAATGGCGGAACTCATAACCCATAACTCATAACTCATAACTCATAACTCATAACTCATAACTCATAACTCATAACTCATAACTCATAACTCATAAATTTTAACAACATTTCTTTATTATATTTGTAACATGCTCCGCCATTGGTTAACATTATGCTTCTTTATAGGTACTACAGCAATTGTACAGGGGCAGACTTGCACCAATCCGGGTCAGGTACCTTTGGCATCTTTTCCGGTATGTGGGGCTAGTGTTTTCGTTCAAACAGTTGTACCTGCCTGTAGCGGCACCCCTGTTCCCACTGCATGCACTACGGGAGGAATTGTATATAGAGATAAAAACCCCTATTGGTATAAGTTTACCTGTTATACATCGGGTACTTTAGGCTTTGTAATTACACCCAGGAATTTAAGTGACGACTACGATTGGCAATTGTTTGATATTACAGGTCACGCACCTGCTGACGTATATACAGACCCCGGTTTATTTGTTTCGTGCAATTGGAGTGGCGAAACCGGAGTAACAGGGGCATCTTCGTCAGGAACATCATCTGTTAATTGTGCAGGTTTTGGTATTCCTACTTTTAATGTTATGCCTGCTACTATTGCAGGGCATACTTACCTGTTAATGGTCAGTCATTTCGATGATGGTTCGCAGAGTGGTTATTCTTTGCAATTTACCGGTGGCTCCGCAGGCATTACTGATACAGCTACTTCAAATCTGGTGAGTGCTGTTGCTTCCTGTAGCGGTAACACAATTGGGGTGAAACTAAATAAGAAACTTAAGTGTAGCAGCCTTGCAGCAAACGGATCAGACTTTGGTTTGTCTGCACCCGGTGTACAGATAATACAGGCAGCAAGTGCTAATTGCACTACAGGATTTGATACAGATTCTATTGTATTGACACTCAACAACCCTTTGCCGGTAGGTACACACACCATAACATCCAAAACAGGAACCGATAGCAATACAATGCTTGATTATTGTAATGTACAAATGGCTGTAGGGCTTGTGGCAACCTTTGTAGCAACACCTACACTTCCGGTCACTATTGATAGTATTAAAAGGGTGGGGTGCAGGCCAAATCAACTCACTGTAATTTTAAAAGGGCTGATAAACTGTGCATCTGTAGCGCCTGACGGTAGTGATTTTATTATTACCGGCCCGGCCCCGGTTAGTATAGATTCAGCTATTGTGTCGTGTATTGGCAATGCTACAGGTAAAATAATACTCAGGCTCACTTCACCCATATTTAATGGGGGCAATTATCAGTTGTCAGTAGTGCAGGGCAGCGATGGCAATACACTGGAGAATGTTTGTCAGGTAAACACTCCGGTAGGAGATACAAAAGCATTTATGGTTGCAGATACTGTGGATGCTCAGTTTAGTTATATTATTACACAGTCATGCAAAGGCGATACTGTTCGGGTTATTCCCAATGCTACCTCAATAAATATGTGGAACTGGACAATAGGCACTTCCGGTTATATTGGTCCAAACCCTGTGTGGGTATTTACAACATCGGGTAGCCATAATATCAGGCTGATTGTTTCGAATGGTACATGCAGCGATACCATAACAAAAAATATAGTAGTAAATCCCATTCCCCCATTGACCACTTCCATTTTGGTGAATGATGTTAAATGCTTTGGTCAAAAAAATGGCAACCTTACTGCAGTCACAACAGGCGGCTTGGGTTCTTATACCTACCAATGGGTAAATGGCACAAACACTTTTTCGGGTAACCCGTTACTCAATGCTGATACTGGAAAATATGTTCTTACTGTTACAGATTCAATGGGATGTACAGCTACAGCTACTGCCCGGGTAAAAGAACCTTCCTTGTTAAAACATACTGCAAAAATGACCAACACCAATTGTGGTCTGTCAGATGGTACAGCTATGGTAACACCAGGTGGCGGCACCCTGCCTTATGCTTATACATGGTTACCCAATGGTGGTAATAATGCATCTGCTACAGGTCTTGCGGCAGGTAACTATGTAATTAACATAACCGACAAAAACGGGTGCCTTGATACGGGTCACATTTTTATTGGGCCTAGCATTGGAGTTTCCTCAACCCTTGTTACAAAATCTAACTCCTGCCAGACAAGCAATACCGGCTCCGCAACAATCTCCTCAACCGGTTTTGGAACTATGGCATATTCATGGGCTCCTTACGGAGGAAATGCTGCAACTGCAAACAATCTTGGTGCGGGAAATTATATTGTAACTGCAACTGACAGTAAAGGATGTAAAGATACTGTGCAGGTAAGCATAGGTTTAGCCACACAAATTATTATTACTGCAAATCAGACCAATGTAAGCTGCTATAATAACAAGGATGGTAAGGTTATAATCAGTGCAGGCGGGGCAGGTCCGTTCACTTATAAATGGACTCCTGCAATAACCATTGGTAACGTTGCTACAGGCTTGGCAATTGGCTCATACAGTGTTACAGTAACCGATACTATTGGCTGTAGCCTCGACAAAATAATTACTATTACTCAACCCGATTTGTTACAATTGCAAGTGAAGAGCCAGAATACTACCTGTGGCTTAAACAACGGCAAAGCGGAAGCACTTCCCACAGGTGGTACAAAGCCTTATCAATATGTTTGGTCATCTGGTAATAGAAACCAACAGGTCAGGGATTTATCTCCCGTTACCCTATCTGTTGCTGTGACTGACTCTAACGGGTGTACAGCAAGCCATTATGGAATTACAATAGTCTCCTCACGGGCAATCTCTGCTACACTTGGTGCGGATATAGATTTATGCCCCGGCGATTCTATCAGGCTATATCCGGGCAACTATTTTTCGTACACCTGGCAGGATGGGTCTGTCTTGCCTGTTTATAGTGTAACCCATGCAGGTCTTTATACGGTAACTGTAAAAGATGATACCGGTTGTATAGCTACTGCTATGGTCAGGGTCAATCCTGTTTGTAAGGATATCCTTTTTCCTGACGCATTTACACCCAACAATGATAAACGAAACGATGAGTTTGGCCCCCTTGGAACTTTACAATCTGTAAAAGACTATTCACTAAAAATATTTGACAGGTGGGGAAATACTGTTTTTGCATCCGCAAATCCTTATATTAAATGGGATGGAAAAATAAATAACGCTAATGCACCAAATGGTACTTATATATGGATTGCCGAATACACTTTTAATGGTAAACCTAAAAAAATTAAGAAAGGGACAATTGTAATTATCAGGTAAATGCAATTGTCTTGGTAGTATTAAAACCAAACAAATATTAACTCCCAATTTTAGTTATGCAAAATCAAAACTTTAAAAACCATGCACGATTTGTTCCATTATTTCACATGGTTACCTTTAGCATTTGCCTTGCTATTCTTGTGCTGTCCTGTATTCTTTTCTTTAGGGAAATGAGTATTGAATCTACACTCTATCTTTTAATTGCCATAGTGTTGCTGCTTTCCTTTTATTTCATTCGTTCATTTCCGCTAAAGGCACAGGACAGGGCAATACGTGCCGAAGAAAGCCTTCGCTACTACATTATAACCGGTAAGTTGTTTAACAAAAATATTAGAATGAGTCAGATTATCGCTTTAAGATTTGCAGACGATAATGAATTGGTAAGCCTGGCCGAAAGAGCACTAAAAGAAAATTTAAACAGTAAAGAAATTAAAATGGCAATTAAGAATTGGCGGGCTGATAACTACAGGGTATAAATTTTTTAAAATATTCAGGATACCTGAAATGGCTGCTTATTAAGGCGGCCATTTCTGTTTTAAATGTTTATAATCAAGTCTCTTCAGTAAATTATACCGATTGAACAAACTATAAAATCCAATTCAGCTTCGCTTCGTTTTACTATTTGTTTGATTCCATTAGAATAACCAATGTAATATTTTAAAATATTGGCATATTTTAAAATCTCATTAGAATTTTAGCAACATAAATCTGTCCTTTATATCCCAATTCCGGGCCTTGGTATTACTTCTTTGAAAATTAATACAGGAAAAAAAGAAATAGTTAAATCCAAATACATCCATCCCTCGTATTTGGTTACTATATCCACAATAATTCTACAAAATGGATAGGTTGACATTTTGCTACATTTAAAAAAATTTATTTATGAGAAAAAAACTTTTACAATTAACGGGCTGGAAATTTTGCCTGGTCTTGCCGTTACTTGTCTTATCCCTCACCCGGGCAACGGCTTCCTCCCACAGGGAAGCTCCATTGATTTCGCAGGATCCGCAGGCAGACAATACTGATGTCTATGCCTTCAGGAGTCCCGGCGATACCAACACCATCACTATTATTGCTAACTACATTCCATTTCAATTGCCTGAAGGTGGTCCAAATTATTACACTTTTGGATCTAACATGCGTTATGAGATTCACATTAAGAACAATCCGGCAACTCCGGGTGACGATATAACTTATCGTTTTACTTTTAATTCAGTGAATCAGGATGGAAGTACATTCTTCAACATCAGGTTGGGATTGCAAAACCTTAAGACCACCTACAAATGTGAGAAGAGTATGGCAGGCGGACCTTTTGTAACTATTATTTCAAACGGCATTGTACCTCCTGCAAACATTGGCCCCCGTTCCATTGAAAGTGGTGTTGGATTAAATACCAACTATGGTACACTTATGACCAATGCTATTACTACTGCCAACACAACAGAAAAAGTGTTTTGTGGTCCTGTTGATGATCCTTTCTTCGTAGATCTGGCAGGTGCATTTGATGTTGGAAACTTTAGACCTGAAGGCAACGGCACAAACCCTACAAAAGATGGTTTGGCAAGATTTAATGTACACAGTATTGCATTGAAAATACCCATAAGCATGTTGCAAAGAGGTGGTAAAACAACAGCGCAGGCTACCAGTATCCTTGATCCTGAATTTGTAATAGGTGTTTGGGCAAGTGCAAGCAGACCACAAATCAGAACATTAAGATCTAATAACAGAGTTTCTTATGCTGGTGATTTCGTTCAGGTTTCACGTCTGGGTATGCCACTTACTAACGAAGTTGTTATTCCTGTAGGAATGAAAGACAAATGGAATGTTACAAGTCCTTATAATAACAATGACCTTGCATTTGCTTCTTTCTTTAAGAATCCTGAATTAGCACTTTATATGGATACTTCAAAGTTTGCTGCTGCGGTTCCATCCTTAAATGCATTAAGAATACAGAGCAATTCATTAGGTGCGTTTGACTTTAGAAATGGTCGTAAGGGCTTATGGTCATTAAAAGGTTCTCCGGCAGTTGCTGGTACAGCTTTGGATGATGCAATGTTTGGAACAATTCTACTTCCAGATAGTATGAGTCCACGTGCTGTAGATTTGTTGCCAATCTTTTATACCGGTGTTCCTAACCTAAGGCCTTATCAATTGGCTACAGGTAAAAACGGAAACCCTTTAGCTGCAGGCAAGCCTTTTATAAATAACTTCCTGCCAACTTTGGGTGATATGTTGCGCTTAAATATGGCTGTTCCTGTAACTCCACGTAACGATCCAAACTTTAGCTCTCTTGGAATTATCAAAGCAGCAGTGCTTGGCTTAACTGATCCGGCATACAATCAGAATACAAGTTTACAATTCATTCCAAATATGGATGGTTTCCCTAACGGTCGCCGTTTGGAAGATGATGTAACAACAATTGAATTGCAGGCCGTATCTGGTGTGGCACTTGCTGCAATAGGATTATGGTACGATGACTATAGTGGTTCTGGTAGCCCTGTTACACCTCAATTAGGAAGTGTTTTAGGATTTACTTCAGGTCCAACATCAAATGATACAACTTTTAAATCATCTTTCCCCTTTGTACAAACTCCATGGAGAGGATATGATTACACTTTAAAACCTAGGTTCTAAACAAATCAAAATCGTTTTTTATGAAAAAAATTATAAGTCTCTTTTCAGCCTTTTTGGTTTGTTTCTTCCTGATGCAAACCAATGCAAACGCTTCCTCGCACAGAGAAGCACCGTTAATAGCTTTTGATCCTGTTGCAGACAACACAGATTTGTATGCTTTCAGAAGTCCACAGGATACAAATAAAGTAATTATTATAGCAAACTATATCCCTTTTGAACTTCCTCAAGGTGGTCCAAACTGGTACACTTTTGGTGAAAATATTTACTACGAAATCCACATTGACAACAACACTGCAACACCGGGTGATGACATTATTTATCGCCTCGTATTTTACAGCAACAATCAGGATTCCACTACATTTTTTAATATTAGGCTGGGTAAGCAAAATATCCGGACTATATACAAAATGCAAAGGAGTACAGATGGTGGAAATAACTGGCAGTATATTACCGGCGGCATAGTGCCACCAGCCAATATTGGCCCACGTTCTATCGACGAAAAAATTGGACTGGGCGCTGGGAGCTATGACAGCATCATGCGCAAAGCTATCAAAACTACTACGACAGGTGAGCGTGTCTATGTAGGTCCAGCAGATGATCCTTTCTTTGTAGACCTTGGTGGGGCATTTGATGCAGGCGGATTTAGAAAAAATGGTCGTGATGGTTTGGCCAAATTTAATTGTCACAGCATTTGTCTCGAAATACCTATTTCTACACTACAGAAATCTGGAAAAACTACTGCACAAGCTACAAGTATTCTTGACCCTGAATTTGTAATAGGGGTATATGCAAGTGCAAGCAGAAGAGCAATAAGGACATTAGACACAACTGGTGCAAGCCCTAGTGAAATCGGAACACTTATTCAGGTTTCACGTTTGGGTATGCCATTAACAAATGAAGTTGTAATTCCCGTTGGTGTAAAGGATTTGTGGAATGCCACAAAACCAAGCGGTGATGGTCAGTTTGTTCCATTTTTCAAAAATCCTGAACTGGCTTTGTATATGGATGACTCACAGTTTGGTACTGCTGTACCGGGATTAGCTGATTTGAGGATTCAAACAAATTCTTTGGGTGCCTTTGATTTCAGAAATGGTAAAAAGGGTTTGTGGTCTTTGAAAGGTTCACCTGCTGTTGCCGGTACCGCATTGGACGACGCTATATTCGGGACAATATTACTACCTGATAGTATGAGCCCCAGAGCTGTTGACTTATTGCCAATCTTTTATACCGGTGTTCCAAACCTTGCCCCTTATCAGTTAGCAACAGGTAAAGGTGGTAATCCTTTAGCGCCTGGTAAGCCATTTATCAATAACTTTTTGCCAACATTGGGCGATTACTTAAGATTAAATATGGCTGTACCTGTAACTCCTCGTAATGATCCAAACTTTAGTTCTTTGGGTATCATTAAAGCAGCGGTACTTGGTCTTACTGATCCTGCATACAATCAAAACACAAGTTTGCAGTTCATACCTAACATGGATGGTTTCCCTAACGGTCGCCGTTTGGAAGATGATGTTACAACTATTGAATTGCAAGCCGTAAGTGGTGTAGCATTAGCAGCTATAGGTCTATGGTACGACGACTATAATGGTTCTGGTAGCCCTGTAACCCCACAACTGGTTAAAGTACTTAGCTTTGATGCAGGTGTTACAACAAATGATACAACATTTAAAACACAGTTTCCATTTGTGCAGGCTCCATGGAGAGGTTTTGTAGGACCACAATATTCCGGAAGACAATCTTTGACTGGTATGCCCTCGCAAATAACATTTGTTGGAGACAAAGTGGAAAACAATGTTGAATTAAAATGGCATCTTGTAAATCAATTTAACAATACCCGTTATGAAGTAGAACGTAGTATTGGTGGAGAGAAATTTGAAAAGATTGGAAACATTGTTGTAACCAATCCTTCAACAGCAGATTATTACTATACTGATGCAAAACCTTCTCTTACTAATCCTAATCATTACAGGTTAAAGCAAATTGGTAAAGCAGGAAATGTTACTTATTCTGATGTTAGAACAATCAGGTTTAATGCTAATAGTGTTATAACTGTTTTGCCTAATCCTGCCACAGATTTCATCAAAGTTTATTCTAAGAAGGCTAATGTACAGGTGACTGTATATGATGCTACCGGAAAAAGAATGCTTTCTAAAATGGTAACTGATGGTATGGGAGAGTTTAACATATCTCGTCTTGCAAAAGGTGCATATACTATAGTGGCTGATAGCAATGGGGAAAGAATAGAAACAAAGAAAATTGTAAAACAATAATTAACCCCCAATATCTACTAATGTAGAATTACAATAACCCGGTAATTAAAATACCGGGTTATTTAATTTTAATTCGCTAATTTTCAACGGATTAATAACTATCAATAATAGTATTTTTCGTATTGTTTATATCTTTAACCAAAATCGGCTATATTTTATTGTGATATAATTGTAAGAAAAGCCAAAACTTAAATAAACTAAATACCCTTCAATCAAATGAACAAGAACCGTATTTACCTCATTAGCATCATTGTATTTGTTGTTGCTGTAGCAGGTATTGTATATAACTATAACAAGAAAGAGAAAGCTAAAGAATCTGCTGCGTATCCTTTACTTCCCCGTAAAGGTTCATCTGCACAATCAGCAGAATGGAAGCAGGTACAGGAAACTGCAGGATTACTTTTAGATAGCATAAAGGCCGATCCCAATAATATAAAGGCAAACACAAAACTGGCATCATTATACATACAGGAAGCAAGAGAAACCGGCAACCGTATGTATTATGACAAAGCAGCAATGAGCTGTGTCAACAATGTATTAAGAAATGATTCGCTCAACTTTAATGCGCTTGTTTTTAAGTCGCTCATTTATTTGTCTCAACACCATTTTTCTGATGGATTGGCGACAGCTATAAAAGCACAAAAGGTAAATCCCTACAACGCTTATATTTATGGGTTAATGGTTGATAGCTATGTTGAATTAGGTATGTATGATTCTGCAACTGCAAATGCCGACCGCATGGTTTCTATACGCCCTGATCTTACTTCTTATTCACGGATTTCTTATTTGAGGGAAATCTTTGGGAGCTACCCAAGTGCTATAGATGCAATGAAACTTGCAGTAGAGGCAGGGGGGAGAGGTGATGAAAATACTGAGTGGACAAGGACGCAATTAGGGGCTCTATATGAAAAGATTGGTGATTATAAAACTGCAGAATCATTGTACAATATGTCATTAGCATTAAGACCCGATTATCCCTACGCTGTTGCAGGACTTGCACGGGTTGCGGTCGCAAAAAATGATATTAATTCAGCAATAAAACTGTATGAAAAAGCTGATTCCCTTATAGAAGATAATTCTATGAAGGAGGAATTAGTAGACCTCTACAGGGCAAAAGGTGATACAAAAAAGGCTGATGAAATGGCTAATGCAGTAATTGAAACACTTTCAAATGATGCAAAAGCCGGAGATAAAGATGAATCTATAGGACACTATGCTGATAAGGAACTTGCATATGCTTATCTAAAAGTAAAAAATTATGACAAAGCCTTGGAACATGCTATGTTGGAGTATAACAGAAGACCTGACAATATAGATGTAAATGAAGCTGTTGCCTGGGTGCTATACAACCGCGGCGAATATGCAAAGGCGCTTCCGTATCTAAAAGTTGCACTCAAAACTAATTCTAAAAACCCTATACTTTTAAGCAGGGCAGGTCTTATATACTTTAAAAACGGGGATAATGTACAAGCCAAAAAATTGTTAGAAGAGGCTGTAGCATCCAAAGCTGTTATAGGCACTCCTTTGCATGCAGAAACTTCAGCCATTATGCAAACTTTATAGTGTTTTATGTTTAAAAAAGTTTACGGCAATCATTGCAAAAAGTATGAGCAGATAGTAGAAAAATGGTCTGCAATATTTTATAAAATGTTCAGCCATCATTCTTTCGGCAGATGCATTTTTATTTTTTTATTATTGATGCTTTCTGCTACTGCCTTTGCACACACAGTAAACTATGCTTTAGAGAAGGCTCCAACAAATCAGGTTGTTTCATTTTATTTAAAACTAGGGTTTACTCATATCATTCCCGAGGGGCTAGATCATATTCTGTTTGTAGTTGGTCTTTGTTTATTGAGCAATAAAGTCAAAGTTATTTTATGGCAGGCTACTGCTTTTACTATAGCCCATTCTATAACACTGGCATTAAGTATGAAAAACATCATAGTAGCACCCAGTGCTGTAGTAGAACCTATTATTGCATTATCCATACTCTTTGTTGCAGTAGAAAATTTGTTGCTAACAGAATTAAAACCATGGCGAATACTGTTGGTTTTTATGTTTGGACTGATACATGGTTTGGGCTTTGCAAGTTCACTCAACGAAATCGGATTACCCCGAAACAAATTTGTTACTTCAATACTCTCGTTTAACGTTGGTGTTGAGTTGGGGCAAATCACTGTCATTGGTGCTGTATTTGTATTGTTGGTTATTCCTTTCGGAAAAAATAAAAACTATCGTAAGTGGATTGTAACCCCATTGTCTGTGCTTATTGGTTTGGTAGCATTGTATTGGACAATACAAAGGGTATTTTTTGTTTAAGGCAATTACAATCCAAATGAAGTTTTACTACGTAAATAAGTTTGTGATAAAATAAGTTCACAACTTCTCTGCATGAGGAAAACTATAGCATATTATTTACTCCTGATTTATCTATCAGCTATAATTAGTCCTGCTATGCCTATTCTTACGGATGTGGTTGCCCACAATTTTAATCAGGCTGTTCACATTTCAGCGGTACACATGGTATATGGCAAGAATCATGTTGATAGTGAAATTGCTGTAGAAGCAGCCAAAAATAAAAATGGCAGTCATGAATCAAACATAAAAAGTCAGGCACCGATTGCGGTTCACTTAGTGCAAAACACTATTCAATTTTCATTTGAAAATAATCCATTCAACTCTCATTCTTCTTTATTTCGGGTAAATAAATTACCCTTTTGGTTTCCGGTTCATACTTCCCCTCCTCCGGATATTTTTGGTTAATCGTTTTTCATTTTCGACTAAACTTTTTGTCGGAATAGCTGTGTCCGGAAATCATTTAAAATGATTTTCTGTAGCAATCATTTTTTTACCCAAAAATAATTATAATGAGAAAATTTACACTATCAAGTGTGTTTGTCTTGTTGTTTCTTGCCTCTTTTTCTCAGGTAACAGTGAGAGGCAAAGTAATAGATGCAATAAACAGACAGCCATTAGAATCAGCCAATATAAGTTGTAGAAGCAACAATGTCAACAATGTACTTACAGACAAGGAAGGGTATTTTTCCATAAAAATAAATAACAGCGAGGAACAATTGATAGCTTCATACATTGGCTATCAGAACCAATCAATTAATGTTGGTAATGTTCTTATGAAAATTGAAATGATTCCTTCTGTTGTAAGCCTTGCTGATGTTGTAATTAAGAATAATGCAGGTCAACAGAAATTTGCCCATATAGCAAAGGTGGATCTGGATGCCAAGCCTTTCAAAAATACCCAGGAACTAATGAGACTGGTGCCGGGTTTATTTGTTGCACAGCATGCAGGGGGAGGAAAGGCCGAACAAATTTTTCTTCGTGGTTTTGATTGCGACCATGGAACAGATATACAAGTAAGTGTAGATGGCATGCCAGTCAATATGGTATCTCATGCACATGGTCAGGGTTATGCTGATGCGCATTTTATAATACCCGAAACCATTAATAATATTGACTATGGCACCGGACCTTACTACACACAGCACGGCAACCTGAATACAGCAGGCTATGTTAGTTTTTCCACTTTCAGAAGTATTTCGCATAGCAGGGTACAGATTGAAGCTGGCAATTTTAATACATACCGCACATTGGCAATGATTGATTTGTTTAAGGCAAATAAAGATAAGCAGAGTGCTTACATTGCTTCAGAGTTCAATTATACAAATGGACCAACATTAGCCCCACAAAAATTTAATCGTTTCAATATTTTCGGCAAATACAATTTGGCTGTTTCTTCATCCACGGCACTTACCATATCTGCATCAGCTTTTAAAAGTAAATGGGATGCATCAGGACAAGTGCCGACAAGAGCTGTAGAAAGTGGACTGATAGAACGTTTTGGTTCCATAGACCCTTCTGAAGGCGGCAATACAGAAAGGTATAATGCCAATATTAATCTATCTCATAAATTTACAAATGGTATGCTGTGGCAAAATCAAGCCTTCTACAGCAGGTATGCGTTCAGCCTGTTTTCCAACTTTACTTTTTTTCTTAACGATCCTATTAATGGAGATGAAATAAATCAGGTCGAAAAGAGAAATATAGTTGGATATAATTCCAGTCTCAATCAAAAATACTTCTTTGATAAATGGACACTAAACTCCACTTATGGCGTAGGTATTCGTTATGATGCTACTGATGATTCTCAATTGTCACATGCTGTCAAAAGAAAATTTATTGATTTTGTAAAAAGAGGCAATATAAAAGAATCAAATTCCTATGCTTTTGTGCAACAGCAATTAACCAAAGGTCCTTGGTTGATAGATGCAGGGGTAAGGTTTGATTACCTGCATTTTAATTATTTTGACAGACTTAATGAAAATGTATTACCTGGAAAAAGCAAGGGAATCATTTGCCCAAAACTAAACCTTCAATATAGTGTAAACACCAACGTACAACTTTATGTAAAGGCAGGCAAAGGGTTTCACAGCAATGACACACGTGTTGTAGTTGCCAATGATGGCAAGGAAATACTGCCCCCGGCATACGGGGCTGATCTGGGCATAATTCTAAAACCAAATAAAAATCTCTTGCTAAATATTGCAGCGTGGTACCTGCATCTCAATCAGGAGTTTGTGTATGTAGGTGATGATGGCATCATAGAACCAAGCGGTAAAACAAGAAGGCAGGGTATTGACATAATTGGTCGTTACCAGTTCAATCAATACATCTATGCAAATGTAAACGTTAACATGACAAGAAGCAGAGCTATTGGCGAATCTAAAGGTGAAGACTACATTCCATTGGCACCCTCATTTACAAGTACAGGCGGGGTATTTTATAAGAAAAAAATTGGATTAAATGGCGGGTTGTCTTACAGACTAATAAAAAACCGTCCGGCAAATGAAGATAATTCCATAGTAGCAAAAGGGTACTGTATGTTGGACGGTGCACTTAACTTTACAAGACCAAAATATGAGTTAGGGTTAGCTTTAGAAAATATGCTGAATACGAAATGGAACGAAGCACAATTTGCTACCGAGTCGAGATTGAGCAATGAAACTGCACCTGTTAATGAGCTAAATTATACTCCGGGAAATCCATTTTCGTTCAGGTTGAGATTTGCTGTGTTTTTGTAGTTATTGTAAAACCATATAAAATAAAAGCCCCGGTGATTAAAACCGGAGCTTATTAAGTAAGTATTTCATTGAGAATTATTTTGCACTTCTCAAATGTCGGAACTTAGTATCTATCATTGATATTTTGCCATTTTTTATACGGTAATCATCCATAACAAAAGCAGAATCAGCCTTGCCTGCATTGTCAACTATGTGTTCATTATACCATAGTGAAACATACTCCTGATTTCTGTTTTTACTTCTCACACTTTCATAATCATTCATTTCAATTCTAACAGTTGACCTGCCTTCTCTAAAGTTTTTTAAAAATTTAACCATTTGATCTGCCGAACCACTAAAATTGCCGTTGTCATAAATAAACTGTACACTGTCTGCAAGATAATTACGCATTTTTACAAAATCCTTATCCTCATAACTTTTTAAAAAATTCATAGCAATAGGAACATTATTGTCGTCACCTTTTTCCCAATCAGGTATGCTGGCTAGTTTATAAGGTAAATCAAGGGCTTTTCCATCGTTATGAGTGGCAATTTCTCCCGATGGTTTTTTTTCTTCGGATTGAGAATTGCACGCAGCAATAGAAATTGAACAAATAATAAAAAATTTAAATAATTTCATATGAAAATGATTTTTAGTTGGCCTAATTTACAACAGATTTGTTAATAGGCGACTTATTTCTTCTTCTTTCTTTTTTAAATGAAAAATAATCCACTTTTAAAAATGATATTTATCGTAATTTGGACAATATACTAATTAAATAAAATCTTGGATACTATGCAACACTCAAATGAATTTTTAGATATTGTGAACGATGCAAAAAGCCGGGTAAAAGAAATAAATGTACAGCAGGCACAAGAACGGATAAAGTCAGGGGCAACTATGATAGATGTTCGTGAAGACAACGAGTGGCATGCAGGCCATGTAGTTGGTGCAATACACTTGGGTAGAGGAATTATCGAAAGGGATATTATCAAAACCATTCCTGAAAAAAATAAAGAACTCATACTTTATTGTGGTGGAGGGTTTAGATCTGCCCTTTCTGCCGACAATCTTCAGAAAATGGGATACACCAATGTTGTTTCTATGGACGGTGGATGGAAAGCATGGAATGATGCCGGAGGTGAAATATAATAATTTTTATATAAGTTCACTTTAAGAAGTTCAATATATTTACTTTTTTCTTTTCAAATGATTGGAATTACATTTAACCCTTAAAAATTAATTTACAATGAAAAAACTCATTATTACTTCGCTTGGAATTATTTGTTTCGCAGCAATGGCCCTTGCCCAACCACCTGTTGCTAAGCCTGCACCACCTGCCCCTCCTGAAAAGCCACAAATGTCTAAGGAGAAAAGAATGGAAATGAAAGCAAAAGAAGAAGCTAATATGAATGAAGCTTTTAAAGCTGCAGAATTATCTGAAGATGAAATGACCAAAGCAAGGGAAATAATGACTGAATCAAATAAAAAAATGAGAGAATTGCGTAGCAATGAGAAAATGACGGAAGAAGAAAAATCTACAGCAAAAAAAGAAATTAGTGATGATAAAACAGAAAAACTGAAGGCCTTAATGGGAGCAGAAAAATATAAGCTCTACAGTGAAACCAGAAAAAAGCAAAAAGCAGCTATGGAAGAGAAGAAAGCTGCTGAATAAATTTGTTGTTGAGCGCACAGATCTTTATGAATATCATAAGCTGTACTTTCCTTTTATAAATAGAATTTTCAAATTATCATACTAACGTGCTAAATCAAAAGCAATAATGCATTTAGAAAATTGCTTTCTATTTCTTGTATTTATTATACAATCAGGAAAAGAAGGCTTAAGGCATTTGGCACTCTTAAATACGAGTAGTTAAAGAAATCTAATTAATTGAGTCAATGTCTTTGATGGTATAACAATTGTATTGTTTCTAATCTAAAATAATAAAAAATGAAAAAGTTGATTTTTATGTCTTTAAGCATTTTCCTTTTCGGAGTAATGTCTTATTCCCAGGCTGAAAAAAAGGTATCTCCTAAAAGAGCAAAGATTGAAGCTAATTTGATTGAGGCTTGTAAAGCTGTAGGACTTACAACTGATGCACAGATAAATCAGTTGAGAGGAATTTTTGCAGAAGCTAATAAGAAAGTATTGGATGTGAAAAACAGCAAGTCTATGTCTGAAACTGAAAAATTAGCTGCAAAAAAAGCTATAGTAATGGACAAACAACAAAAACTCGCAACTTTGATGGGCGGCAAAGAAAATCTCAAGAAGTTTTATGAGGTTCGCAAAAAGCAAAAGGCTGAATTGTAAAAGGCAAATGTTACTGTTAATCATGTAACAACAAAATTTACTGAAATCATAGCCGAAGTTCCTGAATAGGGAGTTTCGGCTTTTTTGTGATTTAGCAATGACAATAACATACCAAATTGAAAGATTAGCTTCACCGTGCTTATCTTACATTTGCAGCTACCACAAATACGTAAATGTCAAAAATTGCAATCAATATAGCTACAGGTACTCTTCAACAGGCAGAAATGATTGTTGGGATAGACTTGGGCACTACAAATAGCCTTGTAGCTATCATTCATCCTGATACCAGGCAACCTGTTGCACTAAAGGAACACGACAGTAGCAGCCTGGTACCTAGTATTGTTCATTTTGATGATAGGGGAAATGTAACAGTGGGAGAAACTGCAAAACAATACCTCATTACCGAGCCGCACAATACTATTTTCAGTGCAAAGCGGCTAATGGGTAAAAGCTACAACGACATTAAAGAACACTCTTCTTTTTTTACCTACAAAGTCATTGACGACAATACCGAAAGCCTGGTAAAAGTGCAGGTTGGAGATAAGTTTTATTCACCCATAGATTTATCTTCTTTTATACTAAAGGAGCTAAAAGCAAGGGCCGAGCATATTCTTAAAACTCCCGTTACCAAAGCAGTTATAACAGTTCCTGCTTATTTCAACGATGCACAAAGACAAGCAACCCGCGATGCAGGCAAACTAGCAGGATTAGATGTATTACGTATCATTAACGAGCCCACTGCAGCAAGCCTTGCGTATGGACTTGGTTTGGGTAAAGAAGAAACTAAAACCATAGCGGTGTATGACTTAGGTGGTGGCACTTTCGACATTTCTATTTTGCAAATTACCAATGGCATTTTTGAAGTACTTAGTACCAACGGCGACACATACCTTGGTGGCGATGATTTCGACAGAGGCATTGTAAAACATTGGTTACAGCAGATTGGTATATCAGAAAGTGATTTGTCACTCAACAAAGAACTTTCTCAAACATTGCGTTTGAAAGCTGAAGAAGCAAAAAAGCATTTAAGCAGTAACGACACTTTTGAAGCCGGTGTAAATGGTGATTTGCTACAAATTTCTAAGCTAGAATTTGAAAGTCTTATAGCGCCATTAATTGAGCGAACCATCAACAGTTGTAAGGCTGCTATAGCAGATGCAAAAATAGAAGTGAGTGCTATAGAAAGTGTGGTAATGGTAGGCGGCAGTACCCGCATACCTGCAGTTAAAAATGCTGTTGGTAATTTCTTTGACCGACCTGTAAATGACACCGTTAATCCCGATGAAGTAGTGGCTTTGGGAGCAGCTATTCAGGCCGATATCTTAGCCGGCAACAACAAAGATTTTTTGCTGTTAGACATTACTCCTTTAAGTCTTGGCATAGAAACCATGGGCGGATTGATGGATGTATTAATACCTCGTAACAGTAAGATTCCTACAAAAGTTGGTAGACAATATACAACACACAAAGATGGCCAAAGTGGCATGAGGATCAGCGTTTTTCAGGGTGAAAGAGACTTGGTAGAAGACAATAGAAAGTTGGCTGAATTTAACTTGAGTGGCATCCCTGCTATGCCTGCCGGTTTTCCTAAAGTAGAAGTAACTTTTTTGATCAATGCTGATGGTATTTTAGTGGTAAAAGCCAAAGAGTTGCGAAGCGGTGTAGAACAAAGTATTGAAGTGAAGCCGCAGTATGGTATAACCGATACAGATGTAGAAAAAATGCTGCTCGACAGCATCACACATGCCAAAGATGATATAGCAAAACGTGCATTAGTTGAGGCCCGTACCGAAGGCGAACAACTACTTGAAACCACTGAAAAATTCATTGGAAAAAATGCAGCTTTGCTTACAAAGGATGAAATGATTGCAACAGCCGAAGCCATGCAGGCACTGCAATTGGCACTCACTATGCAAGACAAAGACCTCATTCACCGCAAGGTGGAAGAACTAAACGACATCAGCCGTCCATATGCCGAAAGAGTTATGGACGAAGCGGTTAGTGGGGCTATGAAAGGGAAGGCCATTTGATAATGTGAAAAATGACTCGATTGCTCCATTTGAATCTGACTTATTGACCAATGACTCTATCACTTACAAATTTGATCTATGAGTATCATTTTAGAAAACCTTATTTTTATTTTATGTACGGATTGAAAGATTATGTTGTTAGGGCTGGAACATTCGTGAATAATCAGGTTTTCCCATCCAATAAGAAGTTGTCTACCTTAATGATTTATGCTACGGATTTATGTGATTCGGCATGTAAGCATTGTCTCATTTGGGCTAAAAGACCTGTGAAGTATCTTTCTTTCGAAAAAATTAAGGAAATTATGCAGAGCAAATGCATAACAAAGAACACATCCATTGGTTTAGAGGGCGGAGAATTTATGCTTCACCCTGATGCTTTGAAAATTCTCGAATGGTTTCATAACAATCATAAGAATTTTGATCTTTTGAGTAATTGCCTGAAACCTGATATATTAATTGATGCGGTAAAAAAATTTCCTCCAAGGCGTTTGTATATTTCTTTAGATGGTACTGCGGAAACATATCTTTATATGCGTGGAAAGCCCGGATATGACAGCGTTTTGAAGGTCATTAGTAGTCTCAAAGATGTTTTACCAATCTCGGTCATGTTTACATTATCACCTTATAATGATTTTAATGATTTGCAACATGTTGCGGAAGTGTGCAAAGCAAATAATATTGATTTAAGAATTGGGATATACAACGACATCGCTTTTTTTGATACGGTTGATAAGGCACATGAAAATTTTATTGGTAGCAACAAAATAACGGAAGCAGCCCCTCTCAAAATGAGTGATGTTGACCTAATGAAACAAGAGGGTGGTGCTATTAGAAAAATCAAAGAATTTAAAGAGCAGGAAACAAAAGGTGATTTAAGTGTCCTAAAGCACGCCTCTGTAGAAAAAGGAAAAAGTTTTGTAAAAGATATACCCGAAATAATAAAAAACTTTAGTGAAAACTATGACTTTCTTGTACTATATGATGAGTGGAGAAAAAACAATTTAAGATTGCGATGTTATAGTATTTTGGATAGTCTTGTTATTCTTCCAAATGGAGATGTGCCTATTTGCCAAAACCTTGATTTGAAAATTGGAAACATTTTTGAAAAAAGTCTTGATGAAGTATTTAATGGAGAAGAAACTATTAAAACACAAAAGAACTACGTTCATAACTGCAATCAATGTTGGTTAAATTTTCATCGTAAATATGATGTGGTATTGTACCGTACTTTCGAGAAATATTTTGGCCGTTTTGTTACTACCAAACTTTTTGGTTATTACTGTTGGGAAGGTAATGCAACCGAAACATACTCTTCTTATTTTGATAAACTGAACAAGAAATAATATCGTTTGATCTATAATTGTTTCAGCTGTTCAATCAGTTCATACAATTGTTTCAATCCTTCAAAATCGTCATAATTTTTATTTTTTTCAACACAATCAATAAAGTGTTTTATTGATTGATAAAAGCCGTAGAGATAACTTGTGTGGTTGGGTAATGTTGTAGAAATTGTGTGGCCGTTTAGCAAAATTTCTTCACGTATGGGGGAATGTAATATTTTATCAACAGGAACTCCCAGAATTGGGGTTGGAAAAAATGTTCTTTTTAATTCGTAAGGGAAGTTACAATAGTAAAGGCTATTGCCTGTGTGAATTTCAATCGTTTCTTTGGCTCCTTGCCAATGATAGGCAGTACTTAATTTAATATCTCCAATAATATCATTTTCATGGGTAATCTGCAGTAAATAGGTAACTGCAGAACCTGATATAATCTTTTTGCCGGTACACATTTTAATTTTGCCAAAAAGCTGCATAGCTAAATCAAGGGGGTGTATAAATAAATCAGTCAAAACGTCCTCTTTCTGGTAAAGGCCGGTAAGGTATTCTATCCTGTAAAATTTTGAACCAGTGGTTTGTTTTTTTAATATTTTTATTGATGGGGAATAACGTTGCTGTAGGTTTACTTGAAAAATACTTTGATCATGTGTAGATGCGAGTAAACTAAGTTCATTCAAGTTTTGGCAGGGTGGTTTTTCTACAAAAACATGTTTATTTTTTTCAAGCAATTGGCGAATAATGCCGAATTGCTCTTTTGGAGTAGTGCTTACGAAAACGCCTTTTACTTCATTGTCATTTAGTAATGTTTCAAGATCAGAAATAGGGATGCAATTCTTAAAAATTGCACACATACTTTCACTGTTTTTTATGTTTCGTGAATGAATGTATTTTAAGGGTACACCCAAATATTGCAATACAGGATAAAGTTGAGTTGTAGCATGTCTACCGGTTCCGATAAATGCGTACTTGGATTTAATATCCTGTGCATTGCTAAAGTATTTTCTTTTAATGATTGTTTTATACCTTTCGGCCAGATAGTTCAGCATCTTTTAATTGAGTGAAATGTTTCTTATTTAATACTAAAAATAAATGTACGATTATTTAAAGCGGATAACAGCACAATATTACTATGTTGTAATTATTTTATTCTCACTTCCTGCTTTATATGCTTACAACCCGCTCCCTCTTTATTTTTTAAACGATGATTTTATTCATGTACCTCTCAGCCAGTTGGCAACATGGGGCCAAAGAAATTCTATAAGGCCCTTCAACGACTTAACGTTGTACATGGATTATTTGCTTTGGGGAAACAATGCTGCAGGCTATCATTTTACCAATCTCATTATCCACTTTGCAGATGCATTTCTGGTTTATTTTTTATCAAAACAATTATTTCTGCGGTTTACTTTTATTAGTAATACTTCATTTTGGGGTGCATGTGCAGCCTTGTTTTTTTGGGGTTACGCATTTCATTCAGAAGGAGTGTTTTGGGTCATCGGAAGAACCGGCCCGTTGTCAACATTTTTCTTTCTTATTTGCCTCATAATTTTTTTAAGCAACCTTAGAAAATGGTATTTTATTTTGTTGTCTTTGCTGTGTTATTTTAGTGGGTTGCTCACTTATGAATCTGTTTTTATTTTGCCACCTACTCTAATATTACTGGCAGTAACTTTTAAAGATTTTAGAAATAGAAGCAATTTAATTTTTATTGCAGCCCATTGGGGACTACTTATATATTACCTCTATTTAAGAATAAAATGGACAGGGGAACTTGCAGGTAATTATGAGGGAGAAAACCTCAATCAGTTTAATATTTTGGCGCTTGCAGGCAATTACAGTAAGCTAATCATTCGTAGCTTTATTGCTCCCCAATCAAGCACAGTCTTATTTCTCATCAGTGCTTTAATCTTTAGTGGTGCACTTGTTACATTGTTTTTTTACCAAGTAAAAAAGATTCCCGTAAATAAGCCTATGATTACTTTGGTTCTTATTTTTTTACTTTCGTTTTTACCTTATATTTCATTGGGCATAGACACTCACGGAGTCGAAGCTGAACGATACCTATATCTCCCTTCTGTTTTTACTTGCTTTTTGATAGCAGTTTTCTTCAGTTTCTTTAGGACGAAAAATGCAGCAGTTTTTTTCTTTTTGCTCTATTTTATCTATAATCTATTTTATCTCCTAAAGTCCTCCAATGCCTTTGTAATTGCAGGGGACATTACCAACAAAACAATGGAAATTATTAAGGAAAATAAGCAAGTTCAGAATATCTATATAAGAAATTTGCCTGGAGAAAATTATGGAGTTCCTATATTCAGATTAGGGCTTGAACAAGGCGTAAACTGGCAAACGAAAAATGATTCTTTTTCTAAAAAAATTAAAATCATTTCTTTTAATAATGATGACTTGTATCATATAAAAAATAGGCTGGAAATCAAGCAAAAAGATACAGTAGAATTTCCTTTGCCAATTGTGTTCATAAGAAATCGCAATCCTGGAAAAGAAAACGAATTTGACAAGATATCGGGATTGATTTTCAATCCCCAAACAGACATGCTTATTGATTATAGTGAGTCCTTTATTACGGTCAGTAATTAATTTAATTTCACTTATTGGTTTTTTCGTTTCGAAAAGTGAAAAATATTTCATACCCGATTTTAACCCTGCCTCCGATGTGTTATTTATTCTGATTCTGTAATGACTGTGGTAAAATAAACTAAAGTTTTCACTCACAAATCCCCATACTTCTTCACCTTATTCACATAGTACTGCCAAACTACAGAACCATGGTAAACAAATGGTATTGAAAACAACGATTTTGTTTTTTTGGGAAATTTATTTTTTTCAGTAAAAAACCACTTAAAGAATTCTTTGTAAGCCAGAAACACAGCTTTGCTATTGGCACTATCATCAGCAATAGAAAACTTTATTGCTGCAATAATATCCAGACAAAATCGTAATGGGAAAAGCCACAAGAGAATGTACCACGGTGAGTTTCGGAAACACATTATCACATTGTTTCTAAAGTTGAGATAGGTCTTTCGTGGCGAGTGATAAGCCAACGAGCCACCACCCAAATGATAAATGTATGAATCGGGGCAGTACATAATTTTATATCCTTCTGCTATTAATCTCCAGCAAAAATCTATTTCTTCGCTGTGCATAAAGAAGTAGCGGTACATGCCATTCATTTGCCGGTAGGCAGATTTTCTTACAAGGCTGCATGCACCACTTGCCCAAAATATTTGCGCAGGCTGATTGTACTGACCAATATCTTTTTCAGATGATTCAAAAATGCGTCCACGGCAAAAAGGATAGCCTAAGACATCCATCATTCCACCGGCTGCACCGCCATGTTCCAGTATATCCCGTTGCAGCAGTGCCAATAGTTTCGGCTGACAAATAGCAATTGATTTATCGCTATTCATCATATTTACAAGTGGTTCAATAAAACCAGAAGGTACTTCAACATCAGAGTTCATCATCAGGTAATATTCTTCTTCCATTTGTGCAAGTCCTCTGTTATAACCTTCTGCAAATCCATAGTTGTCATTCAGCGCAATCACTTTTACTTCAGGGTGATTGGTTTCGATAAATGCAATGGAATCATCGCTGCTTTTATTATCAATTATATAAACTGTATAATTGGGGTAAGTAATGAGTTGCAGTTCGGGTAAAAGTTTTTCGAGAAACTTTTTACCGTTCCAGTTCAATATGCCAATGCCTACAGAAGGGTGGGGGTGGTTCATGGGCATTTATCTATCGACGACATTCTGTTTACATATTTACCTATCATGTCAAACTCAATATTTACAAGGTTTCCTTCCTCTAACTGTTGAATGTTTGTATGCTCATAAGTAAAGGGTATAATGGCTACTGAAAAAGTATGAACATCCACATTGAATATAGTAAGGCTGATACCATTGAGACTGATGGAACCCTTTTCAATCACTAAAGCAGCAAATTTTTCAGGAAAAACAAAACTGTATTCCCAACTGCCGTTGCTGTCTTTTTTGCTAGTGCAAATAGCAGTTGTGTCCACATGTCCCTGCACTATGTGCCCATCCAAACGCCCATTCATTTGCAGGCATCTTTCCAGGTTTACCAATGTGCCGGTTTGCCAGGTTTCGAGGTTGGTTTTTTTCATGGTTTCGTCAATCGCCGTTACGCGGTGGCGGTTTTCCTTCACATCTTCTACCGTTAGGCACACACCGCTGTGAGATAGGCTTTGATCTACCTTTAATTCAGATGAAATGGGTGATGAGATCCAAAACGTCGTATTTGTTCCGGATCGTTCAATAGATTCAACCTCTCCAAGTGCTTCTATGATGCCTGTAAACATGGGTGCAAAGTAAAAGTATTTATAGTAATGCTTTTTTGCCTTCTCTGGTAAAGCAAAGCGTTTTATAGTTAAATGAGATTAACGGAAGAAAAAGAAAAAAATTATTTCATGTATTAACCAAACACAATCCCTAAATCAATTGTCAAGTCAGGGAAAATATGAGGTTGTAATATTTGTGGTTTAAAGTAAACCGCTTTTTGATAATAACAACCGTTTTCATCCAAAACAAATTGGTCCACCATGTTGGCATCGGGGTTTACTACCCAATATTCTTTAACACCATTTTCTTCGTACAGGTTAAATTTTTCGTTATAATCCTTTTTTGCTGTTGCGGGGCTAAGTATTTCTATAATCCAGTCGGGGCTTCCTATGCAACCTTTTTCATCTATTTTTTCAGGATCACAAATAACACAGATGTCGGGCTGAACTACTGTTGTAATGTTTTCCTCATTTTTTATGTCTTTAATAAGGCGAACATCGAAAGGCGCATGAAAAATCTGGCAAATTTGATTAGCAAAATGCGGCAGCATTTGGAGTAAAAAACCATTAGAAATTTTCTGATGTCTGTTTGCAGGGGCAGGACTTAAAATATACAATTTCCCCTTTATTAATTCAACCATTTGCTCAAAACTCCAGGTTAAATAGTCGGCATAGGTATATGTTCCATTTTTGTCTAATTGTTTCAAAGAAGTAATAATCATATAGAAAAAACTGAAATTTAATTGGTTTATTAAAATTGCATCCACAAATATATTCAAATAAAGATTTGCTCATCTCAAATCCATCCCTATCTTTGCAATCCTAAAAAAATTACCAAAGGAGGTATAAATATTATGCTTATTATTGACTCAAAAGATTGCGAAAACATTGACAAGGCACTCAAGAAGTACAAGAAAAAATTTGAGAAATCAAAAACCCTTTTGCAATTGCGTGGCCGTCAGGCTTTCATTAAGCCTTCTATCGTTCGCAGAACACAGGTGCTTAAAGCAGTCTATCGTCAAAAAATGGCTAACGGAGACTTCGAAAGTTAATATCTCGATATAATTTTCAAATTTTCGCACATTATTTAACCGGTGGTGTAGAGTGTATAACTTTATGTCCATCGGTTTTTTTATGGTAACAACTTCTCCTTCTCACTTAAATGCTTTCCTGGAATACCTGCAGTTTCAAAAGCGGTATTCGCAGCATACCCTTATTGGCTACAAGACAGACCTGGAGCAGTTTTTTGCCTACCTTGACAGCCAATATGATAGTCCTTTGGTGGCCGACATAAAAACCAATTATGTAAGATCCTGGTTGGCGGAAATGCGTAGCGAAAACACTTCCCCTAAAAGCCTTAACCGAAAAATTTCTTCTCTAAAATCATTCTTCAAATTTCTCTTGAAAATGGGAGAGGTGCAACATAGTCCTATGACTACTATAGTTGCGCCAAAAGTGGGTAAACGATTGCCTTCTTTTATTGAAGAAAAAGGGATGGAGAAAATACAAACAGATGTAAAATTTACAGACGATTGGGTAGGTAAAACCAATAAGTTGCTGATTGATGTTTTTTATGCTACAGGAATACGTTTAAGCGAATTAATTGGCCTGCAGGAAGCACACATAGATCAGTCGAATGCTCAAATTAAAGTGCTGGGAAAAGGAAATAAGGAACGGATAATACCTGTGTCGTCAGATATTATATTGCAATTGGTAGATTATATTAATGAAAAGCCACAGTTGGAACTTGCCATAAAAGCTCCAAATTTATTTATTAGCTCAAAAGGAAAGCCACTTTATCCAAAGTATGTGTACAATGTTGTAAGATCAGTGTTAAGTGGAAATAATGTAACAACTATTAAGAAGAAAAGCCCACACGTACTTCGCCACACATTTGCAACACACCTAAGTAACAATGGTGCAGACCTCAATGCCATTAAGGAATTATTGGGTCACAGTAGCCTGGCGGCAACACAGATATACACACATAATACGATAGAAAAGTTAAAGGACATTCACAAAAAATCACACCCAAAGGCATGATAGTTGATGAACTAAATAAGAAAGCAAACAATATACATACAATATTGTTTCATTAGGAATCGTTTAAAATATAATAAGCTAATTGCTCCATACAGCAAAATTTTGAGAAATAAATTCAAAAAACTTGAAAGTATCACTTCCTTTTTCTAACTTCAATCTTATAAAACTGCTGTAGCCTATGCACAAAATATACATGTAAGTTCTTTATTTATTTATTCACATAAAAACAGCAATGTTATGGACGTAAAAATTCAAACTGTTCATTTTACAGGTGATCAAAAACTAATGGAATTGGTTAAAAGAAAGATAGACAAATTAAGCACCTTTCATGACCGTATAACGACAGTTGATGTTTTTTTAAAACTAGATAATGTGGTTCATGCTTTAAAAGACAAGATAGTTGAGTTGAGGGTACATGTCCCTAAACACGACTTCTTCGTAAAAGCTAGTTCAAAGTCGTTTGAAGAATCTTTTGAAAGCGCATTTTTATCAATTGTAAACCAGCTTAAACGCCAAAAAGAAAAACAAGCAGCATAAAAAATCCTCAAAAAAAATTTATTAAGGCCTCCATCGGGGGCCTTTTTTATTGCATCTTTACCTAATGAAAAGAATTTGCAACATTGCTTTTTTTGCATTTTTTGTTATTACTGCTTGCGGCAAAAAAGAAGAAGCCAAAGGAATAATATTTGAGCGTAAAGAGTTGCCCAATAACCGTTTGCTTATCAGATATCACTACGCTTTCAACGATAAAACATATTATGATAGTGCTACTGTTTCCAATAAGGTCTTACCAATTGATTCAATAAATGTTATCATTGACCCCGCTGCTCCAACTCATGCTTTGCCGGTTTTAAGTGGCAGATAATTTTTGAGAAGTTTTTAGAATAAAATTTATTTTATAAAAAATGTTTTCAAAATTTTGCTTTTTCAAGTTTTCGCTTACCTTTGCAATCCCGAAAATTTGGGGGTAGTTCTTGTTTTAAAATATTAGCCGAAATAGCTCAGTTGGTAGAGCAACTGATTTGTAATCAGTAGGTCGCTGGTTCGACTCCAGTTTTCGGCTCTGTTGTAAACTGTTATAAGTAACAATAATTGAGTTCTTTTAAATGAGCATAATCGAGATCAACTAAGTCACAGAACATCCCGAGATGTTATCGGGAAGGTCGCTTGTTTGACTCCTGTTTTTTGCTCTGAATATATTGTAACCGGTATTAAAAATGGGTAGATGGCCGAGTGGTTAAAGGCGACAGACTGTAAATCTGTTCTCTCCGGAGTACGTAGGTTCGAACCCTACTCTGCCCACATTGCATTGTGAAAATGGCTCAATTTAAAAATGTGAGATTGAAGCCATTAATTAGTTCTTTGTTTATGAAAGCTTGATATAAACTTCTTGATAATTTTTAAGTTGATTTATATTCAAATTTTGAAATTAGAAAGCGGAAGTAGCTCATTTGGTAGAGCGATAGCCTTCCAAGCTATAGGTGGCCAGTTCGAGCCTGGTCTTCCGCTCTAAGAATTGTCTTAAGACATTAAGTCCATGAGTCTCTTTTTTGACTGGGGTTGACTTAATGACTACCTGACTCAATGTTTTTAAAAGCTGTTGTATCCCGAATAAGTCGGGAGTAAACGCATTAGGGTTAGAGCATTCCGATTTATAGGGAAGATCGAGAGTTCAATTCTCATCAACAGCTTACAGGTTATTATCATGCTGTTGTAGCTCAGGGGTAGAGCACTTCCTTGGTAAGGAAGAGGTCGTGAGTTCAATTCTCATCAACAGCTCTATATCAGTTCTTTGTAGTTGTTGATTGATAGAGCAATCCCGATGTATCGGGAAGGTCGTTCCGCACAAATGCGGAATCAACAGCTCTATATCAGTTCTTTGTAGTTGTTGATTGATAGAGCAATCCCGATGTATCGGGAAGGTCGTTCCGCACAAATGCAGGATTAACAGCTCTATATCAGTTCTTTGTAGTTGCTGATTGATAGAGCAATTCCGATGTATCGGGAATGTCGTCCGCAAAATTTGCGGAATCAACAGCTCCAGGATTTTCTTTTAGAAAGAAAATTGAACCGAGCATAAAAAAGCTGAATAAAGAAATTATAGTACAAGAGTGCGACGCAACAATGTTTAATTACTGAAAAAAAGTTGTGGCCACAAAAATTAAAACAAAAAGCCTACTTTCGCAACCCGAAAGCGGGTTTCCAACTTTTTAAAACCACAATTTAAAAACAAATAAAATGGCAAAAGAGACTTTTAAGAGGGAGAAACCTCACGTTAACATCGGCACCATTGGCCACGTGGATCATGGTAAAACCACTTTAACGGCCGCCATAACCGATATTTTGTCAAGAAAAGGTTTGGCGATAAAGAAAAATTATGATGATATTGATGGTGCTCCTGAAGAAAAAGAAAGGGGTATTACTATTAATACAGCTCACGTAGAATATTCTACAGCTAATCGTCACTATGCACACGTAGACTGTCCTGGTCACGCTGATTATGTTAAAAACATGATTACAGGTGCTGCCCAAATGGATGGAGCTATCCTTGTTGTAGCTGCAACTGATGGCCCTATGCCACAAACACGTGAACACATCCTGCTTGCCCGTCAGGTAGGTGTACCTAGCATGGTGGTTTTCATGAATAAAGTTGACCTGGTTGATGATCCTGAATTGTTGGAACTTGTAGAAATGGAAATCCGTGAGATCCTTTCTAAGAATGGTTTTGATGGTGATAACACACCAATCATTCAAGGTTCTGCTACAGGTGCTATGGCAGGTGATGAAAAATGGGAAAATAAAATTATGGAATTGATGGATGCTGTAGATAGCTACATTCCATTACCTCCAAGACCGGTTGATCTTCCGTTCCTGATGAGTGTTGAGGATGTATTCTCAATTACTGGTCGTGGTACTGTTGCTACAGGTCGTATAGAAAGAGGCCGTATTAAAGTAGGTGAGCCGGTTGAAATAGTAGGTTTAATGGAAACACCATTAACTTCTACCTGTACTGGTGTTGAAATGTTTAAGAAATTGCTTGATGAAGGTGAAGCCGGAGATAATGCAGGTTTGTTATTACGTGGTATTGAAAAGACTCAAATCCGTCGTGGAATGGTTCTTTGCAAGCCGGGTTCTATCACTCCTCATACTGAATTCAAAGGTGAAGTTTACGTATTGAGCAAAGATGAGGGTGGCCGTCATACCCCATTCTTCAATAAATACCGTCCGCAGTTTTATTTCCGTACAACTGACGTAACCGGAGAAATTACACTACCTGAAGGAACTGAAATGGTTATGCCTGGTGATAATACTAGTCTGACTGTTAAGTTGATTCAACCAATAGCCATGGAAAAGGGTCTTAAATTCGCTATCCGCGAAGGCGGACGTACAGTTGGCGCTGGTCAGGTTACTGAAATTTTGAAATAAACCTGATACCCATAACAGGGTTTGATTAAAGGTTTTCTATATTTGCAAAGTACTTAGGCGCACAGCTTGGGTACTTTGCTTTTTAAAAAGTTCTTTATTTTAGCTTCTTATATTCTTATTATAAGGTATAAGATTTTTTTACGGGCATAGTTCAATGGTAGAATAGAGGTCTCCAAAACCTTTGATCAGGGTTCGAATCCTTGTGCCCGTGCTGTTTAATATGATGATTTACTGGTGTGATAATGTGATAATTTCTCATGTTATATTATCCTGAAATTGTCAAGTGTGTTAATTTAATTAATAAATGGATCATCTATTTATTATCAAATTATCAAATTATCAAATTATCAAATTATAATTGTGAATAAAATATCAACTTATTTTCGCGAAAGTTATCAGGAGTTATCTGAAAAAGTGACCTGGCCAAGCTGGATTCAATTACAGCAGTCAACAATTATTGTTTTGGTTGCAACACTAATCATTACAGCTTTGGTGTGGGTAATGGATTTCGCCTCTCAAAATTTATTAAAAGCCATTTATTCCTTATTTAATTAATGGAAACTACTAATCAAGTGATTGAAACCACTGGAGCCTCGGAAACCCCTGAACAACCGGATTTAACTAAATGGTATGTGTTGCGTGTTGTAAGTGGTAAAGAGCGTAAGGTAAAGGAATACCTGGATAAAGAGGTAAACCGCAGTGGGTGGAGCCAAACTATCAAGCAGGTATTTTTGCCAATGGAGAAGGTGTACAAAGTACAGAATGGTAAGAAGGTGATGAGGGAAAAAAATTATTTCCCGGGTTATGTAATGATTGAGGTTAGTGATGGGAAGCTAACGGATGAAATGGTTCATCACATAAGTAACGTAAGTAATGTTATGCATTTTCTTACTGACGGTAAGGGTGCAAAAGGTAATGTTATATCCCTTCGAAAAGCTGAAGTTAATAAAATGCTTGGCAAAGTAGATGAAATGAATGATCAGGGAATTACGATGAATGAACCATTCATAATTGGCG
>JANMMU010000120.1:0-2081 GCA_031373555.1 Segetibacter sp.
GCCTCATTTTAGGGCATCGCCTTTCGGAATGGTGTGGTCATGGACCCGTTTTGGTGTTCCCACCATAGAGAGCATCGAATCGGTTACCATCGTTTTTGCATGTACAAACCCTTTTTGATAAAGATAAATTTCCACACCAGCTTCCAGGAGTTTGTTATAGTAGGATTTTGAAGCGGCGTTTACAACTTTTGAATAACTAATTCCCGGCGCTAACAATTTTACCGACAGCCCACTCATGGCCGATATAAATAGTGCATCTATTATACTATCACCCGGAATAAAATAGGGTGTGGTAATCAGTATTTCTTTTTTTGCGAGGTAAACAGCCTGCAAGGTGGAGTATAAAACAGAAGGTAAATAAGAATCCGGACCGCTGGCGGCAATTTGTACATAGCTCCCTTTTGCCAAAGGAGCCGGTGGTGCAAAATAGGCTGCTGAACTTTTTAACTTATCCGGGGAGCAAAAATTCCAATCGCTGATAAAAATATATTGCAGATAATAAACCGCAGGGCCATCAATGCGGATATGAGTATCCCGCCAGTATAATTTTTTCTTCCCGTTGTTTATATATTTATCGGATACATTGATGCCGCCGATAAAAGCCGTTTGTCCGTCTATCACTACAATTTTACGATGGTTACGGTAGTTAATGCGATTCGCCAGCAGGTAAAAATTAACTTTGTGAAAAGGCAAGACTGCTGCACCGGCGTCGTTCATTTTTTTCTCCGTCTCTTTTTTTATAGAGGGGCTCCCAAAATCATCATATATAAGACGCACTTCTACACCCTCTTTAGCTTTTTGAATAAGCAATTCGATTATTGCTGTACCAATATCATCATACTCATAAATATAATATTCAAGGTGTATATGGTGTTTAGCATGGCTGATAGCCTCCAGTAATTCGGGAAATTTTTCTTCACCGTTTTGTAATAGTTTAATACTGTTGCTTTTTGTTAATGGACTGCCCAGGTCACCTACTAACATCGCTGCCAGTTCCGCATGTTGTTCCACCGATTCATCCTCATAGGGAATGGAAGCCTCATCGTAGTGAATAATATCTTTTTTTAATTGCTGAAGAATTTTTTCATTGGCAATAGTTTTTTTATTGTAACGTCTTTTTGTCCAGTAGTTAATACCGAAGAGAAAGTAAAAACCAATCCCAATTACCGGTATGAATGCCGCAAATAAAAGGTAAGCAATAGCTTTGTTAGTATGCCTGGTGATAGAAATAATATGGACACATACTACTAAGAGAATGACCAGGTAAATGACGATGATGAAAAGAGTCCAATTCATAAGAATATCTGAAGGGGTTCTTTACATTTTTAATAAAATAGTGCATTCATTGCTAAGGATTCTCTGCCTGTTGCAGCAATTCTTCCTTTTCCAGCTCTACAGGTTCTACAAATTCATTCATATAAATTTTAAACAAAACAATTATATAGTTGACGAGTAAGGGACCAAATATTAATCCTATAAATCCAAAAAGCCCTAACCCTATCAGCACACCGAGCACAGTAATGACAGGGTGAACATCACCCAGCTTTTTCATAATAGTAATACGGGAAATATAATCAACATTGCCGGTAATAATTACACTATACAGTGCTAAGCCAATAGCCATTCCGGAATTTCCGGTGGTATACGTGTAAATAACAAGCGGTATCCATACTATCATTGTACCCACTACCGGGAAGAATGCAAATACCCCTGTAAGAAAACCCCATAAAGCCCATTCTCGTATACCAAAAATAAAATATCCCAGGGTGGCCGTTAATCCCTGTATGATGGAAATGAGTGGTATGCTGAGGGCATTAGCCCGAACTAATTTTTTAGTTTCAGATGCCAGCATAGTAGTGTTAGTATCTTTTAAAGGAATAATCCGGAATAATGTTTTTTCCATTTCGGGGCCATAATATAACATGTAGTATAGAAAAAACAACATGATGATCAGGTTGGTAAGCAGGTTAGCAGTACTATTCAATAACGAAGGGATAAATGCGGTTAATTTATTCAAAGATTCTGAAAGTGATTTTTCGGATGCAAAGGTAATTCCTATTTTTTGTTGTACTTCTGCTACC
>JANMMU010000121.1:0-4413 GCA_031373555.1 Segetibacter sp.
GGGTTGGGACTGGTCGTTTTGTTGGGACTGGTCGTGATGTCGGTACAGGTCGCGACCTGACCATACACCACGACACATCAATACACGATCCATCCCAACCAATCAAAATAAAATCATTATCCGAATTAATGGGTGCATACAAAACAACATCGTCCAAAAAAATTCATTTATTGGAATGTACGGACAGGTCGCGACCTGTCCGTACATTTCAATGGCAACGGTCATTTCACGACCATATTATTCGTGATGAAAAATCGTTCGAAACAATTTCGAATTATATCCTCAACAATCCCAGACAATGGGAAACCGATAAATTTTATAATTTATAAGTACCAACAATTCCCCCGCTATAGTTTAAGTTTGAGCGAAGCGTAACATAAATCTAAAATTAAAAACCAGGATGCCCGACTGAAGTGCGGCAAAAGGAGCATCCAATAGAAAGTCAGAGTGCTTGCAAATCTTTGATAAGGCTAATAATGTATGGTTAGAGCCCCTCCCGCTATTCCATATTTCATCATCATTCATAACATCCTAAAAGCGAATGATTTTTTCATACCTTGTATTACTAAAACTAAATGCAATGAAAAAAATACTATCACTACTTCTGGTGTTTTGTGCTATTATTTTTTCACCAAGTGCCAACAGTCAGCAGAAAAAGGCTGGGACACGCATTAAGATTACCCAAAAGGACAATGGGAAAACAATTACCTTAAAAGTCAAAAAAACATTTGACATCACCTTTACCAAAGAATGTGTTGGCTGTGCACAGGTGTGGGCGACTACAGCAATTGATACTACCAAAATAGCTTTTCTATCCAACACCTGTTCTAACAAAAGCTGCACCAATTGCACAGGGGGCAGCCAAGATCATACATTTCATTTTAAAGTAAAAAAGGCAGGAAACTCAACACTCTCTTTTTCTTACTTTGAAGATAAATTTTCAGTGACAATTGTTGGAAAGAAATAGCATTGGGCTTTTACAGATGATCCACTTTTTCTGTCGTGGTATCCTGCAATGGGCTCCGGAGATTACCTTTGGGTTAAAGTATTAGCGAAGCGGACTTAAATAAGAAAATATGATTACTTTAGTAATCAAATTTTAAAACGAAAAAACATGACAACACAAGAAGTAGCCAACAGATATATGGAGTTGGAAAAACAAGGCAAATGGATGGAAATACAAGATGAATTGTATAGTCAGGATATCGTTTGTATTGAACCTGAACATGCTGCGGCAATGGGTCTTGCAACCGTTACAAAAGGTTTGGATGCCGTAAAAGCAAAAGGAGTTGCATGGGGTGAAAGCATTGAAGAAATGCACGGTGGATATTGTACTGAACCCGTTGTAGCCGGCAACTTCTTTACTGTAGCTATGGGATTTGAGGCGACTTTTAAAGGAATGGGTCGTAGCAAAATGGATGAAATTGCAGTATTTGGCGTAAAAGATGGAAAAATAGTTTCCGAACAGTTTTTCTTTTAGGGTGCTAAAAATAAATAAGGTAAGTTCTATATGTGTAGCTTGAAATATTTATGTAAGCTGTTGGTGTTCATCACCAACAGTTTAGATGCTATGTGAGTTTGCAGGTGAAAAAACACCTCAGAGGCGAAAACACGGGGCTCCAATGGAGCCTCAAAACATTCGTAAATCTTATTCTTGCTATAAACACGTCGCTCCTATGGAGCGAGATAGGCTATTTGTTTAAAAATATGTGCACACGATAGGATGAAAAACTAGCATAGACAGTCTCCAATACTGATGCTTTATGAACTACAGCCGTTTACCAAAAACAAACGAATTATATCGCCTCGGCCATATCCGGTATTTTCTCTGCTTTGTAAACACCGCTGTCCAGCTTTTTCTTGGTTGCTTCAAAGGCTTTGAGGGTGAGGTCTATATCTTCATCGGTATGGGAAGCGGTTGGTATAATACGGAAAATAATATCGCCACGGGGTATAACAGGGTACACTACAATGGAGCAGAATATGTGGTAGTTTTCACGCAGATCCATGACCATTGAGGTGGCTTCGGGCAATTCACCCTTCATGTAAACCGGTGTTACAGGTGAGTTGGTGTGGCCAATATCAAAACCACGGGCTTTAAGTCCGTCCTGCAAACGATATACATTTTGCCAAAGCTTTTCACGGAGTTCGGGCATAGTCCTGACCATTTCCATACGGTGCAGCATGCCTTCTACAATGAGTAAAGGAAGGCTTTTGGCAAAAATCTGGCTGCGGGTATTGTACCGCAGATATTTCAAAACATTTTTAGGGCCACTGATAAATGCGCCTATACTGCCCATGCTTTTTACAAAAGTGGAAAAATATAAGTCTATCTCATTCTGGCAACCCTGTGCCTGGTCTGCACCGCCACCTGTTGGACCCATGTAGCCAAACCCATGTGCATCGTCTATCAATATGCGGAACTCGTATTTTTGTTTTAGTGCAATAATTTCTTTCAGTTTTCCCTGCTCGCCATCCATACCAAAAACACCTTCAGTGATGAGCAAAATGCCACCGCCATTTTTACTAGCCATTTCGGTAGCACGTTGCAGTTGCTTTTCGCAGTCCTCTATATCGTTGTGTTTGTAAGCATATCTATGCCCCATGTGCAGGCGTACACCGTCCACTATACAAGCATGAGATTCTGCATCGTAAACTATTACATCGCGGCGGTTTACAAGGGCATCTATACAACTCATAATGCCCTGATAGCCAAAGTTGAGTAACATAGTGTCTTCGCGGCTTACAAACTGACTGATGACTTTTTCTAACTCTTCATGCTTTATAGTATTGCCACTCATCATACGTGCACCCATAGGGTTCCCCATACCATACTTAGCAGCAGCTTCCGCATCTACCCTTCTCACTTCCGGGTGGTTTACAAGACCCAAATAATTATTAAGGCTCCATACTATCATTTCCTTTCCTCTGAAAGTCATCCGTGGGCCAAGTTCACCTTCCAGTTTTGGAAATGAAAAATAGCCATGTGCCCTGTCCATATATTGTCCTAACGGACCACCATCTTTTACCAGCTTTGCGAAAACGTCTGCCATTTGTTTGGTTTAAGGTTTAGAGTTTAAAGGTTTAGAGTTTAATGTTTTTGTTTAATGTTTAACTAGGAACTATAAACGATAAGCTATTAGTTTTATCTTACGTCTTGCTACTAACATCTAATATCTAACATCTAGCATCTAAAATCTAACATCTAATATCTATCAGCAAAAATAAGGCTTTGAGGAGAATAGGCAATTAACAGATTATCCATATTTACTTTTAGCCGTTTCTCTGTGCAACTCAATTCTTTTTCTCTTACCTTTTCTCTGTGGTTTGAATAGTTGTTCTAACCACGGAGAATACAGGAGAAGATGCAACACAGAGAATACAGGCAGATATTATTGTTCTAAATCGCTACTTTAAGATTTTGATTTTACACTTATTTCTTTAATCACATCCCCAGCTTAAACAAATTGATATGCTGCTTTTCCGGGGTTTCTACAACAATATTGGCAGGGCCTTTTTCAGTGAAATTGGTTAGTCCCATTGCTTTTAGTTGCTCTATCATCTCCCTCATGTCTGAAGCAAAATACGTTATTGCAGGTTCGGTAAAGCTTGTTGTCTGATGAAGCCCAACGGTACTTATACCATCCGAAATTATAGCCCAAGGATATGGTGAAGCCATTTTGGAAAGCACTTTGAAACCCAGCTTTTCCCAAAAAATCATTGAGGCATCTATATCCGCAACAGGATGAGCAAACTCCCCAAACATGCCACAGCGCTTATTTACATATTTTTCCGGTGTAAAATAGTCCTCCTGCGGCATTTGTAACATAGTTGGCCCCGGCGGTTGGGTGAATCCGTCTACGATCTCTACCAAACTAATATTTATACCATCAGGCGACTTTATAAGACATCGCTTGACCATATCTGTTGGCTTGTATTTTGTTGCAAGATCAACTCCCTTAGCTTCCAGTTCGTTTACAGTTTTTCCTATATTCTTTACATAGTAGGTCAATGCTATGTATGGTGTTGGGTCTTTGCGGAGCATAATTTGCAGCGATCCATCAGTCATCATAATTAGCGGAAATGGAAAATCTGTTCTGAATATTTCAGTAAAGCCCAATAACTGATAACATGCAAAAGAAGCATCCAAATCAGGGGAGGTAATAGTAAATCCATTCACATTTGCCAAAATAGGTTCAGGCAGTGTAAACATACAATCAGGCTTTTTTCAAAAAATTATTCAATTCCCAATAATTCTACATCAAAGATTAAAGTAACTATTCAGTACCCAATTTAGCAATAAGCAGTAGTTGGTTCAAAATATTTTGACCTGCTTTTCTTGCAGTATCGATCACAGATCTTAGTATGGCAAAGCCATCGGCACCTTCATCAGATTTGAACTGGCCCGAGTTT
>JANMMU010000122.1:0-6221 GCA_031373555.1 Segetibacter sp.
CCTGACACCTTTAACAATGCCTTTTCTTCATCGCTCAATACCATAACTTTTGATTACAGCACCATGAAGTGGTTTATATACTCCCCCCGCAGGGCGTATATGAGGGACCTACCCTCATCTTTTATACAGCATTGAAAAGAACTTCCGTCCTTCTCATTCATGACACACTCCAGCCGACAACTGAAGCACAATATTGTTTTAAAAGTTGAAGATAAAGAACTAAAGCTAAATTAAAAACGTCGAGCCGAGACTGCTGCTGATAGCGAACTGCAGCAGAAGGTAACAACCTCCCGCCCGAATAACGCCAAACCCCTTGTTGGCAGCCGTGTTGTTTTTCGGAAATAAATTTTCATTTACGTGCTTCTATACACTCGTCCAACGTCGGTCTTGATAAAAGGGTGCAGTTTCTTTGGGCAAGATTGATAAGTAAGTGAAATCTGCAACTATAACTAAGTTGTTTCTTCCAGATTTTTATATCCTCCACATTCTGTCTAAAGCAGACTACTAATACATGTTTTTCATTGTTTTGAATATATGGCTGATATTGTCTATGGTATTTACTGATTTCAATAGGGCTATTTGTTGTGTCAGTCTCATTGTAGTTTGCAACAAACTCTCTTAAGATTTTATCAGTCAGGTCATGTTCAAAAGAATTTGGGTGAAAATCTGTAGAGGAATACTGGTACAATATTACTGGTGTTGAAATGCCTATAGTATCGTTGATTAATTGGACTTTCCTTCCTTTTAAAAGTTTTCTTTCAATTATTATCTCACGTCTCTGACTGGGAGTGTCTTTATTGACCACTTTGTAATTGCTAACTCCAACACTATTTAAATAATTCACCAAATTAATAATTCTATAAAATGCAATAGTGCTGTCAACAAGAACATAAAACTTTGATTTTGTTATTTGATTTTTGTTTTGTTGAATGTGATGAAAAAGTTCTTTGTGTGTTCGCATAGGAAATTGCTTTTCCTGAATAAAAAGACCCTGAGTAGAATTAAGGTACATTCCATTTTTGGTAAGAGACACGCAGTTTTTCGGTTCGGGAAATGGGTCTAGTAAAGCAACGGTATCAATTTTATTTCTGTGATTGTTATACTTCTGCGCTGAACTATCAATTGCTATAAATAACAGAAAAATATTTAGATATTTCATGCGATTTAACATGGCTGCCAACATTTGTATTTACCCAATTACACGAAATAAAAAATAAACTTCCTATCTGAAAATCAATTAATTATTCCTACGTTTATTACATTGTAGTTACGCCAATACATTATTGCTATTAAATGTTTCGCTAAACTAAACCTTTTTATAATACGAAACCCTTTAACAACAAAATATTTAATAATATTTACCCACCATTCAAATTATTACAGACCTTTGCCAAAACAGATTGTATGAAATTCAAAATCTTTCCTGCTATAGTATTGTGTGCTTCATTGGTTGCTATTTCGTGCAACGCACAAAACAATAACCTGTCTGCACTGCAATTTGAGACCGCTATCACCCAACCCGAGATACAGCTATTAGATGTAAGGACCCCCGGAGAGTTTGAGAGTGGCCATATAAAAGGTGCCCTTTCAGCAGACTGGAACAATGAGGCAGAGTACAAAAGACGCATAGCCTTTGTAGATAAAACCAAACCTGTGTATGTTTATTGCCTTGCCGGTGGCCGTAGTGCCGCCGCCGCCAAACAAATGCGGGCTGATGGTTTCACCAATGTATATGAACTAACAGGTGGCATCAATGCATGGAAAGCAGCAGGCAAATCTTTAGAGGGCAAATCAGATGAACCCCAAATGACCATCAACCAATTCAACAGCGCCATCAATGCATCACCAACGGTATTGGTAGATTTTGGTGCTGATTGGTGTCCCCCTTGCCGCAAAATGATACCTGTTCTTAAAAGCCTTCAAGACAATAACAAAGACAAATTTGTATTACTAAAAGTAGATGGCAGCAGAGATCAGGATTTAATGAAACGCTACCACGTAACCGCACTACCTGTCTTCATCGTTTTTAAAAACGGAAAAGAAGTATGGCGCAAAGATGGCATTGCCGAAGAAAAAGAAATAGCAAGATATATTTATCCCCTTTAGATATCATCAACAGTTTGCATCAGGTATAGCTTTGCAGGTGAATAAAACGCTGCAAAGGCGTAAAAGAATTCGCTCCTAACACCAGTTGTTTCAAAAGGAGCCTTATTCTCTTGGCTGTCCAGCGCAGCGCAGACATGCTGAAACATGCGTAGCAGTTTCAGCAACAAGAGAATTCAGCTCCGTTGAAACAACGAAGCCCCGCGGCTTGAGCCCTGAAATGATATTTAGAGTGTTTATAAATTCATTCAACATTGTTGAGTACTTTCAATAACCACGAACATCGGGTAGTGGTTTGCAGGTGAAAAACACGCTGCAAAGGCGTAAAAGAATTCGCTCCCAACACCATTTGTTTCAAAAGGAGCCTTATTCTCTTGGTTGTCCAGCGCAGCGAAGACATGCTGAAACATGCGAAGCGGTTTCAGCTTCTTTCCCCTCTCCTTTGGGAGAGTGGCAGGGGTGAGGTCAAGCCTTGCGGCTTGAGCTTTGATATGAGAGAAGGGTTGTTTTGCAAATCATTCAACATTGTTGAGTACTTTCAGTGATAGCGAACATAGGGTAGTGGTTTGCAGGTGAAAAACACGCTGCAAAGGCGCAAAAAATGTAGTCTTCCTTTTAACACTAATCCTTTTCTGCTTGACATTGCTCAGTAAAAGCCGTAAATTTGACTTTTCAAATACATTGTTAGAAAAGAAACAAAACAATAAAAAATGCAGGAAATTATTTTTATAGCAGAAGAAAGTGATGAAGGCGGATTTATTGCAAGGGCATTGGGCGTATCTATTTTTACGGAAGCAGAAACCTTCAATGAATTAAAAGATGCAGTGAAGGATGCAGTAAAATGTCATTTTGATGACGATAAGCAACGCATTATCCGCTTGCACATGGTAAAGGAAGAAGTGTTTGCGGCATGAAGAAAATACCTCGTGATATTGATGCCGCAGACCTCATCAAACGCCTGAATAAAAATTTCGGCTATGAAGTTTCGAGGCAAACCGGCAGCCATATAAGGCTGACTACAGAGCAAAATGGAGAACATCATGTAACAATCCCCGATCATCCGGCGATTAAATTGGGAACCCTCTCTCATATTCTTAATGATGTATCTACCCATTTTAATAAAACCAAATCCCAGATAATAAATGAACTGTTTTAGTACCACGCAGTAACAAAGCCCAACGCCTTGGCGGAAACATCAACAGCGGCGAAAAAGAAGGCATTGCAGAAGAAAAAGAAATAGCCCGGTATATTTATCCCCTTTAGGTATCATGCTGTTGTAAGGGAAACGCACAACAGCATATTCTTTCATCAACGTTTGCATCCTTAATAGATTTGCAGGAGAAGAACACGCTGCAAAGGTGTAAAAAATCCGCTCCTGACAACAGTTGTTTCAAAAGGAGCCTTATTCTCTTGGGTGTCAAGCGCAGCGAAGACATGCTGAAACATGCGTAGCAGTTTCAGCAACAAGAGAATTCAGCTCCGTTGAAACAACGAAGCCCCGCGGCTTGAGCCCTGATATGATATTAGGAGGGTTATTTATAAATCATTCAACATTGTTGAGTACTTTCAATAACCACGAACATCGTGTAATGGTTTGCAGGTGAAAAACACGCTGCAAAGGCGTAACCGCGAACATCGTGTAGTGGTTTGCAGGTGAAAAACAAGCTGCAAAGGCGTGAAAGGCGGAATTTGAAGGTGATATCACGCTGCAAAACCATAAATTAACTACCTTTCAAGTTAAGATATGTCAGCCCCACAACGATACATAGCCCACTTTGACCTTGACAGTTTTTTTGTTTCTGTTGAGGTGTTAAACAATCCTTCGCTAAAGGGTAAGCCTGTGTTGGTAGGCGGCCATAGCGAAAGGGGCGTAGTAGCAGCCTGTAGCTATGAAGCCCGTAAGTTTGGCATTCATAGCGCCATGCCTATGAAACAGGCCATGCAATTGTGTCCGCATGCTATAGTTACCAACAGCAGCAGGGGAGATTACAGTAAATATTCTCAAATAGTAACAGATATTATTGCTGCCAAAGCACCACTTTTTGAGAAAGCTTCTATAGATGAATTTTATATAGACCTTACAGGCATGGACAAGTATTTTGATCCCTACCAATGGACCATTAATCTCCGTGAAGAAATTATAGAAAAGACAGGTTTACCTATTTCTTTTGCGTTAGCAAGTAATAAACTCATTTCTAAAATAGCTACCAACGAGGCCAAGCCCAATGGTTATATGCAGGTAGCGCCGGGTTTTGAAAAATCTTTTTTAGCTCCACTAAAAGCAAATAAAATACCCGGAGTAGGGGAGCATACTTTTCAGGAATTGCAGGCGCTGGGAATCAATACCATCAACGACATCAGCAACTATGGTGCAGAACGCCTTGAGAAGGCTTTAGGCAAGTATGGCCTTGAACTTTGGGCCAAATCTCAAGGCATTCACCACAGTGAAATTTCAACTTATCATGAGGCCAAATCTATCTCTACAGAGAATACTTTTGAAGAGAACAAAACCGACATGGCCTTTCTATTGTCAGAATTGGTGCGTATGACAGAAAGGGTAGGGTACGAGTTAAGACAGGATGATAAAGTTGCAGGTTGTGTAGCAGTGAAAATACGTTACAGTGATTTTTCAACCTTTAGCCGGCAGACCGCTATCCCCGCCACCTTCAGTGACGAAGAATTTATAAAAGTTTCCAAAGACCTCTTTCATAAATTGTATAAGAAAGGAAGCCCTGTGCGGTTGTTAGGCGTACGGTTGAGCGACCTTACCAACAATGCTGTACAAGCAACCCTTTTTGAAGATGTTGGCAAGAAGAATGAACTGTACAAAGCCATAGACGATGTTAAAAATAAGTTTGGTAAAACGGCACTTAAAAAGGCAAGGACAGTAAATAAATAAGCTGTAACCTTTTGCTGTTGTTGCGGATTTTCACCAACAACTTAATCGATTTGTGACACCTAAATTCTCTTTACAGCGAAACAACTTCAAATGAAATCAAACTTAAAGCTGTGCAATCAGGTTGGGATAATCAGTTATTAAACCATCAACACCAAAATTTATTAATGTTCGCATATGGCTTAGGTTATTTGCAATGTATGGTATCAGCTTAATTCCTTTTTTAGAGCATTCATTTACAAGTGTACTATTGACCCCTGCCATGTCTATTGTAAATATATCGGGCTTAAATCCAAGCTGTGCAAGCCGATTAGAAAAGGTAAGTGAATCTTGTGTATTTGCATTTAAAGCTAACCTGATATCGGGATATTGCTTGTGCATATACTGTAAAGCCCTCACATCAAATGATGAAATGCTTATCCGGGAGCTAAGATTTTTTTTCAAAACAATTGCCATAACCTCATCCACATATTTTGGCAATGAGGCATAATATTTTCCATCATTTTCCGGGGCCGATTTTATTTCAATATTGTAATAAACGGGTAATTCACGGCTAATTTGTCGGGCATGCAGTTCCGCAGCATCAATTACATCTGATAAGAGCGGCTTATAAGCTTTAAATTTTTTTTGGTTTGGGAATGCCTTATAATACTTTGAACCTACATCATATGTTTTTATATGTGCGTAATCCATTTTATAAAGTACCAGGTTTTTTACATCTGCAGTAGTAATAGGTCTTCCCTGTGGAGTTAATGTAATCTCGGGGATAAAAAAAGGGTCGTGACTCACTACTACAAGCTCATCTTTACTAATCAGCGCATCTATTTCCAAAGTTGTTACCTGAAGGTCTAATGCTTTCAAAAATGCCGGAATCGTATTTTCTGGCATTAAGCCTCTTGAACCTCTATGCCCTTGAATATCTAAGTTGTGAGTTGGAAAAGGTGTATCTTTTTGACAACCGACAATAACTAAACAAAGTAGTAATAATCTCTTCATAAAAACGTGTTGTAAAAAAATCAGACCACACTTTCTTCACTCATTTTATATTAAATAAACGCTATCCACATTAATTAAAAAAAATCGTAACTATTCAGTACCCAATTTAGCAATAAGCAGTAGTTGGTTCAAAATATTTTGACCTGCTTTTCTTGCAGTATCGATCACAGATCTTAGTATGGCAAAGCCATCGGCACCTTCATCAGATTTGAACTGGCCCGAGTTT
>JANMMU010000123.1:0-18729 GCA_031373555.1 Segetibacter sp.
TAACACCTACAGGTTACTCATTAGATCAATGTTATAAAATAGGATTGTCGCAGAACATAAAACTCAAGCAAGCTAAGAATACGATTGAGTTAGCTACCATTGATAACAAAACTGCAAGGACCAGTTTATTGCCATCCATAAGTTATGATCTTGGCCATTATTTCTCATTTGGTAAAAATATTGATCCTGTGACCAATAATTTTTCATTTGAAACATTTAGTGGCGGATACACTTCATTGAATTTACAACTCATACTATTTGCAGGATTCAAAAAACTAAATGCAATTAAACAAAGTTCATTTCTGATTTCCGCCGCAGAATACAATGAAAAAAAGAATGAACTGGAATTACTTACAAATATAACCATAACGTATGCCCGTATATTACTTACCAATGATGAGCTTAATTTTAAAAGAAACAGTCTGATAAATACAAATAAAGAATTAGAAATAATAGCTGAAAAAATAAAAGTGGGCAGGCTTACCCGATATGAAAAATACACTTTTGAAGGGCTGCTAAATACGCAAACGTCAGAACTTGTAGGTTTGCAAAACGACTCAATTGCTGCATTGTTAAACCTGAAACAACTGCTGAATTTACCATATTCCCAAAATATTTCTCTAAGCCCGTTTGATACAGCGTTACTCAATGAAATACAACTGGCAAATTTTACTTTGGATGATGTAGGAGATAAAATTATAAAAAATCATCCCTTTGTCAAGCTAGCCCAAATGAACGAGCAAGCTGCCATAGTAAATGAAAAAATAGCAAAGGCTGCTTCACTTCCCTATTTGGCAATAAGTGGCAATATTGTTTCAAACTATAATGCCAACCAAACAGAGAACAATGAAAAGATATCGCTCTCTCGACAATTAAATAATAATCTGGGACAGAACATTAATATTAGTCTTAGAATTCCTGTTTTTTCTCAATTGCAAAATTCTAACCGGATAAGAAAAGAAAAAATAAATATTAAAAATGCACAGATGGAAGTAGAAAATGCAAAAAATACTATCCTTACCAACGCAGTGCAACTTATCAATGATTTTAATACAGCTAAACAAAAATACACAGCTACAACTGCAGCCTTTGACCAAAACAAATTATCGTACGAACTATACTACGAAAAATACAAGTTGGGCCAAATCAGTTCCGTTGAATTATTAACTGCACAAGACATTCTAAACATGGCCACATCAAAATATCTTCAGGCCCGGCTCCAATTATTTTTTCAATATAAAATGCTGGAATTGCTTCAAAAGAATTAGATCTCCCAGGTCTCATTTCATATAAATAATCACCGGTAAAGCAGAGGATTAAACACAGGTGAATATATTGCTATTCAATAAACCTTCGCTATATAAAATGCTCGTTTATTATCCCCTTTTAAAAATCTTAAAAAGGTTGCATCATTTTATGAAAATAAACTGAAAGTTTATGGACAATTTAAGCAAATTTTAATGCAACCTATCGTTGTATTTTTTTTAAGTTATGTTAAATATTCATGTGTAAAACCTTATATTTAAGCTAGTTATGTGAATATTACTGATCTTCCACTTTATTGTGCTACACAAAAAAAAAAGCAACGGTTATCAAACATTTATTTACTTTTACACCGTTAATTTAATCCCTCCAATATCTCTTGGAATAACCAGAATACTGTTTTAGAGCTTTCACCCTCAATCCAAAAATTATTTGTCGAAAGCCATTTAATCCAATGTAATATTTGTCTCTTTTTTATTTATTATAAATTTAACAACATGAAAAAATTTACCAAGCTATTATTTTTATTGTGGCTTACAATTGCCTCTAGCTATGCTTTTGCGCAAACGGTATTAAATACCGAGACATTTCCAAACAGTTTCAACACTGGATTTACCAAGCCAATTAACTCAACGTTTACTGGCTCTACCGGTACATGGTCTGCTTATTCCAACACTTCTTATGGAACTGTTGCAGTAAACAGTGAGTTTTACAAGTCTAGTCCATATGCACTAAAGTTAGTCAATTACATCTCTACGGGTTGTCCTTCGGTAACTTATGCAATTGCTACTTCACCGACTACTAATTGTACAACAAGCTGTTACAGTTCTCTGGTATTATGTTTCAACCTTTATACAGCATGTGTTGTTTCTTCAAACAATGCCTTTATCCTTTATGTAGAAGTATCTAAAGATAATGGTGCAAGCTGGACTACATTATTTGGTCAAACCGCTGCACAGCTTAATGCAAGTTATGGTCAGGGAACATGGAACAGTATCTCCTTAACCTTGCCATCTTCTTTTAATAATTCTTCGTTTAAATATAGGATGGTTGGTGCCCAAAATGCTAACTGTAGCAGCAACAACTTCTTATTTTTTGATGATATACAAATCAGGGCAACAAATTGCCCAACACTTACATTAGGTAACCTGGTTTGGTTAGATGCGAACGGTAATAATGTAAAAGACGCAACAGAACCCGGAGTACCAAATGCTACTGTTAAATTGTATGCTGATGCTAACAATGATAACCTTGCAGATGGTGCTGCCATAGCTACTACAATTACTAATGCAAGTGGTAACTATAGTTTTACGGGTCTATCTGCCGGTAACTATATAGTTGGGGTAATTATTCCTACCAGCTATACAAGAGGTCCATCTGCAACTGCTGATCCAGATGACAATGTTGACAATGACAACAATGCAGTTAATCAGATCGGTGCTAGTACTGCCGGTGGCGAAATGAGGTCTAAAGCCATAACATTATCTGCAGGTTCAGAGCCTACAACCGATGGAGATGACAATAATGGAAACCTTACATTGGATTTAGCCCTTTGTCCTGCTCCTAACATACTTTCATTAGGAAATCTTGTATGGCTCGACCTAAACGGCAACAACATTAAAGATGCAACAGAACCTGCTGTACCTAATGCAACAGTAAAACTATATGCTGATGCAAATAATGATAATGTAGCTGATGGTGCTGCAATTGCAACAACTACTACAAATGGAAGTGGCAATTACGTTTTCACAGGTTTGAATAGTGGAAATTATATTGTAGGTGTTACTATCCCATCAGGATATACCAGAGGGCCGGCCTCATCTGTTGATGCAGATAACAATGTAGATAATGACAACAATGGTGTAAACCTCATTGGCACAAATGGCGCAGGTGGCGAAGTAAGGTCTTTGGCTATTACGCTTTCTCCATTTACAGAACCAACTAATGATGGTGACGATAACAATGGCAACCAAACATTAGACATTGCTCTTTGCCCGGCTCAAAATCTTCTTTCCTTAGGAAATCTTGTATGGCTTGATCTTAACGGTAATAATGTAAAAGATGCAACAGAACCTGCTGTTCCAAATGCAACAGTAAAATTGTATGCAGATGCAAATAATGACAATGTAGCAGATGGTGTTGCCATTGCAACAACAACTACTAATGGAAGTGGCAATTATGTTTTCACCGGTTTAAATAGTGGAAATTACATTGTTGGTGTTACAATTCCTACAGGTTATACCAAAGGTCCGGCATCAACAGTTGATCCTGATAATGACGTTGATAATGATAATAATGGAGTAAACCTCATTGGTGCAAATGGAGCCGGTGGCGAAGTAAGGTCATTGGCTATCACCCTTACACCATTTATTGAACCTACAACTGATGGTGACGATAGCAATGGTAACCAAACATTGGATATTGCACTTTGCCCAGCCCCTAATTTATTAAAACTAGGAAACCTTGTTTGGTTAGATATCAATGCAAACAATCTAAAAGATGCCAACGAGCCTGTAATTCCTAACGCAACTGTGATGTTATATGCTGACGCAAATAATGATAATGTAGCGGATGGTGCAGCCACTGCAACAACTACTACGAATGCAAGCGGAAACTATTCTTTTAGTGGATTAAACGGTGGCAACTACATTGTTGGTGTTACCATTCCAACAGGATATCAGGCAAGGATAAATACAGGAAATGATCCTGACAATGATACAGATAATGACAACAACGGTGTAACCCTTGTTGGAGCTAACCAACCAGGAAGCGAAATAAGATCGCTATCAATTACATTACTTGCATTTACTGAACCATCTACAGATGGCGATGATAGCAATGGTAATCAGACTTTGGATATAGGTTTATGCCCTGCTCCAAATAGCCTGGTTTTAGGTAATTTGGTTTGGTTAGATATCAACGGAAACAATGTAAAAGATGCAACAGAACCAGGTGTTCCGGGTGCTACCGTTTATTTATATGCAGATGCAAACAATGACAACATAGCTGATGGCGCTGCTGTTGCAACTACAACTACAAACGCAAGTGGCATGTATTCCTTTACCGGTCTTGCTGCTGGTAATTACATAGTTGGTGTTATTATACCAACCAATTATACCAGAGGCCCGGTTACATCAGTAGATCCTGATACAGATATTGATAATGACAACAATGGTGTTACACTTATTGGTGCCAATCAGGCAGGTAGCGAAGTGAGGTCACTCTCTATTACATTATCATCATTTACAGAGCCAACTACTGATGGAGATGACAATAATGGTAACCAAACTTTGGACATTGCCCTTTGCCCTGCTCCAAACATCCTTACATTAGGTAACCTTGTTTATTTAGACCTTAATTCAAACAATGTAAAAGATGTTACTGATCCGGTTATTCCTAATGCTACTGTATATTTATATGCTGATGCAAATAATGACAACGTAGCTGACGGCTCATCTATAGCTACCACAACTACAAATGCAAGTGGCTTGTATTCATTTACCGGGCTTAACGCAGGCAATTATATAGTAGGTGTAATTATTCCTGAAAACTATCAGGCAAGATTAAATGGTACTACTGATCCGGACAATGACATTGATAATGACAACAATGCTGTTAATTTAGTTGGTGTAAATATTCCGGGTAACGAAGTAAGATCTAATGCAATTACACTGTCTCAATTTACAGAGCCTACAACTGATGGAGATAATAGCAATACCAACTCCACACTTGATATGGCAATGTGCCCAGCTCCAAGCGGCCTCAATCTGGGTAATTTTGTTTGGAACGACTATGATGGAGATGGTAAAAAAGACCCTAATGAGCCAGGTATTGGAAATGTAACTGTAAGTCTTTACAAAGATGATAACAACGATAATATGCCTGATAAGGGAGGTGTTGTAATTGCAACTGCAACAACAAGTGGTACAGGTTTCTATTCATTTACTAACCTATTACCAGGCAGGTATATTACTTCTATGCCTATATTACCAGGCTATACAGTGAGCCCTAATTCAACAACAGGTGCTACGAGTCCTTTCCCTGATAATAATGTAGATAATGATAACAATGCGGTAAGAGCGGTTGGTGGCATACAATTCACCAATTCTATCACATTAACTTTTGGTGAAGAACCAACAACCGATGGTGATGGTGGTAATGGTAACCTTACGCATGACATGGCACTTTGTGGGAATGCTTATGTTGGAGATTTCGTTTGGAATGACCTGAACGGAAATGGCATTCAGGATGCAGGCGAACCAGGTATTAATGGTCAGACTGTAACTATTCTATTCCCTGATGGTGTAACTACCGCTACAACTACAACATTAACCTTTAATGGTGTAAGTGGCTATTACAACTTCCCTAACCTTGGACCAGGAACACACGTTATCACCTTTACTACACCTGCAGGTCTTACTCCAAGCCCATCCAATCAGGGAACAGATGATACAAAAGACAGCGACCCTGTAAATGGTTCTGTATCAGTGAATGTAGTAGCTGATATTAGCAACTTTACAATTGATGCAGGATTTAGAACCCCATCGGTTTGTGGATTGGGTAACCTTGTTTATATTGATTTAAATGGTAATGGTATAAGAGATTTAACTGAACCCGGTATTCCAGGAGCTACTGTTAATCTTTACAGAGACAGTAATGGTGACAATACCCCTGATGGCGCCCCTATTGCCACTACGATTACCGGAACCGATGGTTTATACAATTTTACCAATCTTGCTGCAGATGCCTATATAGTTGGGGTTGTATTACCAACAGGCTACTATTTCATAGCTGGTAACCCTTTACCAAACAATGACATAGACAACGATAACAATGCTATCAGACAAGTTGGTACAGAGGTTCGTACAAACTTCATTATTCTATCTCCGGGCACAGAACCAACAAACGATGGTGATAACAATAACATCAACTCAACACTTGACATTGCTATGTTGATTACATGTCCAACGCCTAAGAGTAGCATAAAAGGTTCATCACCTGCAACTGAGATAATTGTAAATGATCTGAATGTTTATCCTAATCCTGCTATCAACAACTATTCTCTGAAAATTAATTCAGAAAAACAAGGGGTAGCATCAATATGGATTACAGATCAGAACGGCAGAACTGTTTCTAACAGAATGGTTTCTGTTATTGCAGGTACAAATCTGATTCAAATGAATGCAGACAGCAAAATGGGTTCTGGTGTTTACACTATTCAATCTATAATAGATGGTAAAGTGATGAGCAAAAGACTTGTGATTGCTAAATAATCAATCGGTTTTATTACTGGATTTTTCAAAGAACTGCTCCCAAAAAGGGAGCAGTTCTTATTTATAGTAAAACCCATTCTGTAAATTTGAAATGCAATTTGGTGATATACATTTACGATTTCCTGTCCGGTGTTATGCTGCAACTTCTAAGGAATAGTGTAATTTCGCATAGATTGCTTTTTTATGAGAAATATTAAGATTATAGAAGTCCCGTCAGAAATAGGTGCAGGTACCCGTGGAGCAAGCCTTGGTATTGATGCCATTAAAATAGCCGCCCTTGACTTTATGAGCAATTTTTTTGTTCATTTTCCATCTGAAAAAATTCCCGCAGAAAACAACCTTCTTTTTGAACCAATAGCATCGCCTTACGCTAAGCGTATTAAAGGGATACATAGCATGTACGAAAAGGTAGGCAAAGCCGTTCAGGAGTCTATAAAAAGCCACTTTTTCCCATTGGTACTAAGTGGTGACCATAGCATGGCCGGTGCTACGATAGCTGGCATTAAAATGGCCAAACCAGAAAGCAAGCTGGGTGTTATTTGGATAGATGCCCATGCTGACCTACACACACCTTATACAACCCCTTCAGGCAATATGCATGGCATGCCTTTGGCAACTGCATTGGGCGAAGACAATATGGAAAATGCTGTTCATCAATTAGACGATGAGACTGAAAAGTATTGGAATAAACTAAAAAATCTTGGAAAAATAAATCCTAAAATACTGGGAGAAGATATTGTCTTCATTAGTCTTCGCGACTTTGAAAGGGAGGAAAAAGCAATTATAGAAAAGTATGGCATCAAGGTAATAGGCACTAGCGAAATAAGACGCAAAGGCCCAGAAAATGTTGTTCGTTCTGTACTCCGTTACCTTAGCGATTGTACAGACCTATATGTAAGTTTTGATGTGGATAGCCTTGACTCAAGTATAAGCAAAGGAACAGGTACACCTGTAAGCAATGGCCTACGCGAAAGAGAGGCTGAAGATCTTGTAAGTAAGTTTATGCAAAACCGGAAAATCTGCTGTTTTGAAATAACTGAAGTGAACCCCACTCTGGACAAAGAAAACCTGATGGCAGAAATAGCCTTCAACATCCTACAGCGTTGTGCAAATGTGTTGATGATGAATTGATAACTAATTAATGTTTTTTAAAACGTAAAAGAAGCAAGGAAAATTATTCTTTGAGTGGGAGATTTAATGAAAAGGAAAGGACTTATGCCGTCACCAAAAGCCATTCTTGCCTCAAGTGACACTTTGCTCACTTTACCCCCAATACCCAACAACAACCCTTGTTCATATTTTCTCAGGCCCTCAATAGCTTCGCCTTCAGTTATAGTATTGGAACTATAAAAAGTAGTTTGCCTTACTGATTTATTTTGAGATTTAATTGCTATACCATTGGAGATTCCGGCATTTGCAAAAAAAGAAAATTTCCCAAAAGGTATATTATAGCGCAACATTGTATTGAGCTGAATATAGTTGAATGCGAATGAGGTATATATTGAAGAGTTGTCATTTACACTAAAATAATTTTCAACGTAATTATAATCTGTTTTATACGAAGTATAGAGTAATTCGTTGTATAAAGTCAATCGCTTCATACCTGGAAAATATAAATTAAAAAAAATACCTGCATTAAGATTTTGGGAGGAAGGATACTTCGATTCTATCAGATGCTGATAATTATCTGTAATTCCCGAGAATTCTAAAGAAGTGACAGATACGCCCAAAATTGCACCAAATTTTAATGCAAATTTTTCCTTTGGGGATTTCATTTCCACCGGTAAGTTTTTGCATTCATAATAGGATTTAAACAAACGCTCCAAATCACTAATGGAATAGGTCGTTGCATTGATTAATTTAGTAATTGAATTACAATCTGATAAATATTCGATCAGTTGATCTTGAAATTTATTATTCCGTGCAACAATTGTGCTTCCATTTTCCAATTCTTTTAAAAATAATTTATAAGTAAGCCATTCAATGCGGTTGTTTTTCTTAATAAAAAATGAAACCCGACCATCATTGTCTCGATAGTAGTATAAAGATTTTGGGCTATTGAAAATCATCCGGATAAATGTTGTGTCGGTTCGCATTATCAGCTCCTCATTGCTATTCAATTCATTTATATCAAACGGGCTTTTGTCAACTTCAACAATTGCAGCTTCATAAACTTCTCCCTCCACAACAAACCCTATAATTTGCAGAGGGCTATACCTGGTTGGTTTATCCTTATCTGTGCGGAAAAAATAAATTCTATTGGGATTTTTTTGAAAAAATGTATACTCAATAAACCCTTTAACGGTATCGCCTGAATTGACAATAATATACCCTGGCTTTAAATTTTTTTGTGCAAACGAATTGAATTGAATAATTAAAAAAGCAAAAATGAAACAGAACTTGCCAGACATAAAATAATTTTAATACAAACCTAATAAATATTTATCCAATAGGAAAACATCAGGTTGGGCTTTCTATTATGTCTAATGGTTTCACTACTTCCTTATGCATCCTGCTAAGAAACAGGTGCATTTGCTCCATACTCTTTACATTGTCCACAATCATCAGGAACATTTTACCCGCTTGTTTCAGCCTTGCTTTGTTAGTGCCGGTTTGAAGAAATGATAAAACTTTTTTGAAAGTTTCTGATTCAAAATAAGGCGAGTCAGGGCGGTTGATGAAATAACAACGTAACGTATCATCTTTGAGAGACATTTTCTCGAAACCTATGTCCACGGCTAGTTTGCGGCAGCGCACTGTGGTGAACAAATCTTCAACAGATTGTGGTATTGGCCCAAATCTGTCGAGCATTTCCACTTTAAATTCATCCAACTCCTGATCGCTATCACAATTGTCGAGACGGGTATAAAGGCTTAACCTTTCGGTGATGCTATCCACTTAAGCATCGGGTATCAGAATTTCCAAATCGGTATCTATCGTGCAATCAGAAACAAAGTCGTCCTGCTTTTGTATTTCTTCTTTAAACAAGTCCTGAAACTTGCTCCGCTTCAGTTCTTTGATGGCTTCGTTCAGGATTTTCTGATACATCTCAAAACCAATTTCCGCCATAAAACCTGTCTGTTCACCACCCAGCATATTGCCTGCACCGCGAATATCTAAGTCTCTCATAGCTATCTGGAAGCCGCTCCCTAATTCACTATGTTGTTCCAGTGTTTGCAGACGTTTGCGGCTATCGTTGGGCAATGTACTCATGGGCGGTGCCAATAAATAACAGAATGCTTTTTTGTTGCTACGCCCTACCCTGCCCCGCAATTGGTGCAAGTCGCTCAATCCAAAATGGTGTGCATTGTTTATGATGATGGTGTTTACATTAGGAATGTCCACGCCACTTTCTACAATGTTTGTACAAACGAGTACATCATATTTCTGTTCTACGAAATCCAGTATTCTTTCTTCCAACTCATGCCCTTCCAACTGTCCGTGTGCATAACCAATGGTGATGTCAGGGCAAAGCCCCTGTATCATTCCGGCCATTTCTGCCAAACCATTAACCCTGTTATGAATAAAGAAAACCTGTCCGCCACGTTCTGTTTCATAATATACTGCATCGCGGATCACATCTTCGTTAAACACCAACACCTCGGTTTGAATAGGCTGCCTGTTGGGTGGCGGCGTATTGATAATGCTCAAATCCCTTGCACCCATCAGGCTAAACTGTAACGTACGTGGAATGGGCGTTGCAGTCAATGTAAGGCAATCAACATTTGTCTTTAATGTCTTCAGCTTTTCCTTTGCCCCTACCCCAAATTTTTGCTCTTCATCTATCACCATAATGCCGAGGTCTTTGAACTTTACTTCCTTTCCCAGTAAGGCGTGTGTACCTATGATGATGTCAATTTTTCCATCCTGCAAACGTTGTAATGTTTCCTTTTTTTCTTTGGCAGATTTAAAACGGTTTACATAATCTACCGTTACGGGGAAGTCTTTAAGGCGTTCGCCAAATGTTTTATAATGTTGAAAAGCAAGGATGGTTGTTGGTACCAAAACCGCTGCCTGTTTACCATCCACTACGGCTTTAAAAGCGGCACGAATGGCCACTTCTGTTTTACCAAAACCAACATCACCACATACCAATCTGTCCATGGGCGACGGGCTTTCCATATCCTTCTTTACATCGGCGGTTGCTTTGCTCTGGTCGGGGGTGTCTTCGTATATAAATGAGGCTTCCAATTCTGTCTGCATGTAGTTATCAGGACTGTACTGAAAGCCTTGCTGTGCCTTCCTTTCGGCGTATAACTGAATAAGGTCAAAGGCAATTTCTTTAACCTTGGTCTTGGTCTTTTCCTTCAGCTTTTGCCAGGTATCGCTCCCTATTTTATTAATCTTAGGAACGGTTCCTTCTTTGCCAGTGTATTTGCTTATTTTGTGCAGGCTATTGATGTTCACATACAGGATGTCGTTGTCTTTGTAAATGATGCGGACTGCTTCCTGAAGTCTGCCATTTACTTCCAGTTTTTGAAGGCCGCTGTAAGTACCTACACCATGGTCTATGTGTGTAACATAATCTCCCGGTTGCAGTTCTCTAAGGGTTCGTAATGTAAGTGCTTTGTTCTTGTTGTAAGCCTGCTTAACCTTGTATTTGTGGTATCGCTGAAAAACCTGATGATCGGTGTAGCAGACCACCTTCAGGTCTTCGTCTATAAAGCCACCGTGAATGTCCGTGGCTAACGGTGTAAAATGTATTTCTGCTTTTAAATCTTCAAAGATACTGTGCAGCCTTTCAAGCTGCTTTGGGTTTTCTGCAAAAATGAACAATTCAAATCCCTTGGCTTCCCATGATTTTAAATCATTGATCAGCAGATCAAACTTGCGGTTAAAAGACGGTTGTACTTTGGTATTGAACTCAATTATTTCGCCTCCGGCAAATGGCAAAGTATAATGGCGGCCAAACTCAATCAAATGCCGCAACTCAAGCAGGGCTTCTATTTCACTGGCTTTGACAAAATCTTTCAACGAAACGTTTGCCAGCACTTTACCATCTTCCTCGTCTTCCTGTTGTTGCTTTTTACCTGAATTTTCTTTTTGCAAAGCAAGAAAAAAATCAAGGTCTTCTTCCTGCACCATTATTCGTTCTTTGGCAAACTGCCAATCTTCTATCCACACCACTGTGTTTTCCGGGAGAAACTCAAACAAGGAAACCTTTTCTCCGCTATCAAATTGAGTATCCACATTGGGGATAATGCTTACGGACAGCAGTTTCCTTTCACTTAATTGTGTTTCAGGGTCGAATATGCGGATGCTGTCCACATCATTTCCAAACAGTTCCACCCTATAAGGCTTCTCATTTCCGAAGGAATAAATATCCAAAATGCCGCCACGGAGCGCAAACTGACCGGGCTCATATACAAAATCAGTTCTTTCAAAACCATACATCACAAACAACTCCATCAGCCCGTTCAGGTCTATGGTGTCATTGGTTTTAATTTGAATAATATTTCCCGCAAGGGTTTTAGGCAGCACTACTTTTTCGAACAATGCTTCAGGATGTGTAATGATTATTTTCTTATTTCCACCTGCAGATAGCCGCATCAGCATTTCGGCACGAAGCATGACGTGGCTGCTGTTGAGCAGTTTAAAATTCTTCCTGTTTTTGAATGACGAAGGAAAATAGAACAGGTCTAAGGCACTGGTCAGGCTTTCGAGTGTGTTGTGAAAATAGGCCGCTTCCTCGGCATCGTTCAACACAATCAAATGGTTGAGGTCAGAAGTGGATTTGTGATTAAAAATAGCAGCAACAATAAATTCCGGGCTACTACCCTGTAGGTTTTTAAGATGTAACCGCTGCGGTTTGGAATATGTAAGCCTGTCCGCTACTTGAAAAAGGCGGGGATTATTTTGAAATTTGTCTGTTAAATGCTGCAGGTTCATCTACTTCGGGGTGTAAGATAAAGAGTAATAAGGTGAATTGGAGTTTTTTGGGAAAAGGGATAATACAGATAGATTACTTTTAGGATGAATTATGAAATAATTTTTTCTGCTTCGCCAAATGGATTGCTATTGTTGCACGTTTCAAAAACTTTATAATATTAAGTTTAAAAGCAGTTGTACATTTGGACAACTTTCATAACTTTGAACCTTGGAAACAAACCAAAAAATACGGACAATCATTTTTTACAAAAACTACTTTACGGACTTTTTTGTGAAACAACGCCAAAAAGTCAAAGACAAAATAGTTTGGACTTTTGACTTAATTGAACTTTTAGAGAAAGTTCCGGAAACATATCTAAAGCACTTAGAAGGAACAGACAAACTTTTTGAAATCAGGGTTCAAAGCGGAAGCGACATTTTCAGGATATTTTGCTTTTTTGATGAAGGAAGTTTGGTTGTTCTTGCAAACGGCTTTCAAAAAAAGACCCAAAAGACACCAAAACAAGAAATTGAAAAGGCTCTAAAAATTAAAATTGAATATTATGAAAGCAAATAAAAACATTAAAACACTTGCCGAATTTAAAGACGAACACTATGGCAAAACTGGTTCACCCAAACGCGACAAATTAGACAACGGATTTGAAGCATTTAAATTGGGTGCATTGATTCAGGAAGCAAGACTGGAACAGGGAATGACACAAGAACAACTTGCAGATAAATGCGGAACAAACAAAGCATACATTTCAAGAGTGGAGAATAACATCAAAGACGTTCGTATTTCTACACTGCAAAAAATTGTTGAGCTTGGCTTTGGTGGACAATTGCAACTGTCTATCAAATTGTAGGAAAAATTGTCAAACAACAACAGATGAAAAAGGAACTAATCACCCAACTTTTAGAACGTCTTGAAAATGCCTGCAATCTTTATCAGGTATTGAATGCTGGAGTGCAAGGTAGTTGCAGGAAATAGTTGGCTATGTCAAATGAGTAAAATTTTGTAAAAGTGATTGACAAAGCGAAAGAGGCCTGTACAAATGCTGGGGGCAACATTTCCGATCATTTTCCCGACGTCGGGAAAATGATCAATTTAGCCAAAGGCGCTCAAAGAGAAGTGACCAATTTATCTTTTAAAAATATGCATGCATTTAGTCAGGCACATAATAAAAGAATTCTAAATTTACGGCAACCAATTTATCCCGGTGAAATCCTTAATGCCAGGATTTGAAACACAATCATGAAGCGTAAGATTTACTAGCTTTATCAGAATTTGAAGCAAATTTATTTTATTGATCAATATTTTTAAATGTCCATTATGCACAAATCAACCATTCGTCAGAAACTACATCAATTTATAGATACAATTGAAGATAATAAGGCAGCAGCAATTTATACCCTCTTCGAAGATTAAATTGACTCTGATAAACAACGACTTAAATTGATACAAAAGGAAAGGGCAAAATACCTGTCCGGTGAAGTCCGATCTTATAGTTGGGATGAAGTGAAAGAAATGGCTTTAAGTAAAGAGAAAAGAAATGCCTTATAAAATTGAGGTGCGCCCATTGGCTGCATTAGAAATTATAGAGGCCGATGACTGGTACGAATTACAAAGCGAAGGTTTAGGCCTTTCTTTTTTAGAAGAATTGGAGTCATTTTACAACAGCTTACTTGGGAATCCTGCTAACTATTCCACGGGATCTATTGGCTACCTCTTTAACTTATTTGTTACGAACAGAGATAAAAAAAGACAAAAGAGGTATGAAATATTTCAGGATAAAAAGTTAGAAGCATATGTTTCTTTAAACACATCGTTTATAGAAATGACATTTTTGATTTTTACAGCAGTAAACATGTCAGATTTAGAAGAATTCAAAAAAAATATTGCAGGATTATGGATTCCTTCTAGTGATTTTTTAAAAGAACTATTATCCATGAGGAGCTATTTGAGTTCAGATACATACAAGAAGTATGATTTGATATATGGGAAAATCACACAAATTTTAAAAGATATTACTCATTTTGGATCTTGTTTGACCAACGAATTAGTATTTCCCCATAACGACAAGTTTGCCATGATAAGATTGTAGAATTACGTTATGACAACTACACAAGAAGCAATGGATGATTTTGAAAAATTAAAAACCGATTTTCAAACTTATTATGGAGATTAATTTATTTTTTTCACCAGAATTTATAGCAGAAAATAAAATCAAGAAATGCTTCAAACAACTATCAAAATATCCCTCTCAATTCTCCTCCTCCTCTGCCTCCTCCACATGCCCTACGGCTACTACCAATTCATCCGTTTTGCAGCATTGGTGGGCTTTGCTATACTTGGGTTTCATGCTTATGAACAAGGCTATAAAACAGCCGCCATTGTGTATGTGTGTTTGGCTCTTTTATTCCAACCCTTCCTAAAAATAGCTCTCGGCAGAACTGTTTGGAATGCTGTAGATGTGTTGGTAGCTGCGGGTTTGCTCATCTCCCTTTTTGCGAAGCAGAAAAAAGAAGAAAAGGCATAAAAATCAAAAAACCGATATCCTATTCCGATTAAGATTTTTCGGTGTCTGCATGGGGCATGTTCAATGAAAAGCTACATTTGTAGCTTTAAAAGAAATTATAACAACACCACCACCGAACCCTAAGCAAAAGAAAAATTATGGGAAAAGCTGACAACTTAAAAAGGGCCAAAAGACTTAAGGAAGCAAAGCGAAAAAGAGAAAACGATGCATTACTGGCAGCGGGATATAGGCCCTCCGCAATAGCAGTAAAACGAAGAACCGCGTTAAACGGTGATGAAATGATCCTTAACCAGGGTGCAATAAAATATTCCAAATTGTTAGAATTGTTTGTCGAACCAATCATATTAGAAGATGACGATATTACAACCATTAAAAGCAAATATACTTTTGGTGCCCTTGTATGGAATGCAGCTACCCTGAGAGAGCGAAGCGAAGAAGCGTTTCAATCAGCGAAAATTAAACATGCAAATATTGTTCAAAATGATCCCACGTTTGCAAAACTTTTTGATGTTATGACCAAGCGAAAAGAAGAAGAGTTTTCAGAGTATAAAAATATCATTGCTGATTTTGACATAAAGAAAATTCGGGGAGTAGATTACGATTTAACTGTAGCTACAATACCGTTCCCGGATATATCTAAATAGTTTCCAAAAAAAATTCATTTACCGGATGAATGAATTGAACGATGACAATAAGGTCTCACAAAATGTGAGACCAGCAAAAAGTTACATTAGTGGCTCATTGCCTTATGCCTTCACCGGGCAAGGTGTTGCCATACTTTCTCAAAACATTACTTTCAAAAACGTAAGAAGGCCACATCACTGCGGCCTTCTTACGTTTTATGAGTTAATATTTTTTTACTGATACTGTATATAAATTGGCTTCGGCTGAAAAGTCATCACCTCTTTTGGGCTGTACAACTGATCGGCACCGGAGCGGATATCATTTTTATAAAAAATTTTAAACCCTGTAAACATTACCGGATCTCTTTTTTCGTACAATAGGTAAGATGATTTTTTTAGGATTTTATCTCCCCAACCGTCCATGTCCATTACAATTTGTACTTCAGGTACTTTTTTAATACGTGCAAATTCTTTTACCATACCATTGGTAAAGCGGTGTATAACCAAAATTTTAGGTGGAATATTATTTTTCTTTACCAATGAAGCAAGATAATCTACTACGTAGTTTACATCATCTGCAGTAAAATATCCTATGACCGAGCCGGGTCTTCTACCGTCTTTCATACTAAATTCAGGGTCTATACCCAAATGCATATTTGGCATGGAAAGATATTTTTCTAATACAGGCACTTCGGCTTGCAGGTTACTAAACGCTACCTGTATATCTACAAATGCCAAACCATTAATTTCATTTGCCCAGCTTACAATTGTATCTATTTGGCTAAATGGCATTCTTGCACGATATTTTCCATCTTTGCCCGGTGCCCCTTGTGCCGTAACCGCCACATAATGTAATGCAGGTATTACAGGTATAGATGTATCGGCTGCCTGCCAGCTTTTTACTTCGCCTTTTAGTTTAGCCAGCATTTCATTTTTGGGGTATTCACCCAAGGCACCCATTTTCTTAGAATAAAGATTGCCATAAAAAGCTAAAACCCTATTAAAAGGGAGAATAGCACCGGGAGATGGATAAGGCATTTTAACCGGCCATTTACCCGAGGAATCACCATTGGCCATTTCAAGATTCAATTTGTTGAAAAGCGCTGTGTCAATTGGTTTTAGATCAGAAAAGTTCTTTTTCGCTTCTCCGGCTTCAACAGTTCCATTACCTTTTGTTGAATCACCATTTTTTGTTTTGCCTTGTTGCCCGTTGCTGCAGTTTGTAAATAGTGCAATCAATAACGGTAGGGCATTTATGTAAATTATTTTCTTCATGAGGCCGCAAATATATTGTAAAAAACAGCTTATTACCTAATAAATGGCTCAATGATTTAGCCAAAAAATTTATTAATAACAATCATTTTACACATATAAAAGTATTGAAAATGCGAATTGATTCTTCCTTGAACCCAACGTATCGTTATCAATTTTGTCGCAACTCACAAATATTATATCGGGAAGAATTTAGTGACTTAATCCTTGGTCTGCTTTATAAATTCTACCGGATCATCCTGCAGATTAATTTTTACTGCGGAAATATTTCCTTCATAATCTAATGTAAAATACAAATAGAATTCAGGGTTCATGTATTGAGAAATTTCTTTTGAAGGTTTCATTACAAATATGTCATAATACTGATGTTCTAATTGAAATGTATCACGGGGATAAATAACAGCCAGTTTATCATCCTGTTTCACAATTTCAATTGTGCCATATCCAGGGATGTGGTACTTGCCACAATAGTCAATTAACTGATGAGTTGGTTTTTTATCATTGTTAATGCCTTTAATATCTCTGGAAAATTGATTGATTTCAGTAACCTTAACTGGGTATTTATCCCATTTGGTTTGAGGAAGGCCAAGCATTCTGTTTGTTATTATGTCACATACTATATAAGGCAGTATAGAACTGTTTTGGTTAGTCAGGATTACTATCCCTACTTTGTCAGTGGGAAATAAAACCATTTGAGAACTAAAGCCAGATATATTTCCGCCATGGTGAACCTTATAGTGTCCTTTTAATGAGTTTACCTTCCATCCATATCCATATCCAAATGTGTACACTCCAGGGTCAGTTTCTTCCGGTGGAAAACCGTTATCAATGACTTTCATACTTGTTGCCTCCTGCACAAATTGTTTTGATAAAATCTCCTTTTGTTCAAAAGTTCCATTATTTAACCATGTCATCATATAATTAGCCAGATTGTTGGATGTACTATTTATTCCCCCAACAGGATTTTCATTTTTCAATTGTTCAAATAGCACTTTGGTAGCCTTGCCCTGACTTAATCCATAGCCAAAAGAGAAATTATTTGTTTCAAACATTGCATCATTATTTGTACCGGAAAGGTTCATGTGCAGGGGATTAAAAATCTTTTCCTGAATATTATTTTCCCAACTCTGATTGGAAACTTTTTCTACAATGGTTCCAGCTATAATATAACCCAGGTTACTGTATATCCAACTATCATTTATTGCACCATTCGGTTTTATATATTTTAGCCTTTCCATTAAATCTTCTCTTTTGTCTGTTGGAAATAAAACATAAGTCCCATCTGCATTTCCAATACCACTTCTATGGCACAACAAATCACCAATAGTAATCTGGTTGTCCATTTTTTCATTATAAAACTGAAGTTTTGGAATATAAAATGATGGCTTTTGTTTTATTGAGACTTTATTTTGGGTTTCAAGTATTCCTAACAGTGATGCAGTAAATGATTTGGTAATAGATCCTATTGGAAAAATAGTATTGACAGTAACTGGTAGTTTATTTTCCAAATCCCGATACCCAAATCCCTTTGAATAAATAATTTGATTATTTTCTACTACAGCTACAGATAAACCAACAGCCTTATAAACCTTAAGCAGGTTTTGTATTTCTTCTTCAATCCCCGATAATCTATTCTCTTTCTTTTGTGCAATAGAAAAACCTGTCAACAAAACAAAGAATACAAAGAACAAAAGTTTTAATTTAGGCATACCCGGGTTTTGTACGTGAAATATATTTATACAAAAATATGGTAACTATTCAGTACCCAATTTAGCAATAAGCAGTAGTTGGTTCAAAATATTTTGACCTGCTTTTCTTGCAGTATCGATCACAGATCTTAGTATGGCAAAGCCATCGGCACCTTCATCAGATTTGAACTGGCCCGAGTTT
>JANMMU010000073.1:0-35915 GCA_031373555.1 Segetibacter sp.
GATTGTGAGTAGTGAGTTGTCAGCAGGCAGTATCCACAAATATTCTTACACAGACCACTCACCACTCACCGCTCACAACTCACTTTTCTACCGCCTCAAAATCATTGACAAAGACGGCAAGTTTGAATACAGTCCAATAAGGATGATAAGCAACAATACTGATGGAATGATCAGCATTTATCCAAACCCTGCAAGAGACATAGTTACGGTTACACACCCATCAACCAATAGTATTGCCCAACTACAAATAATTGACATGACCGGTAGAATATTGCGAAGGACAACAGTTGCAATATCAGCAGTGCAAACCAATATGAACATAAAAGGTTTGCCTGCCGGCAAATACAATATTACCTGGAGTGACGGTTTAATCAACCATACACAGGCTTTGGTGATTGAGTAAGCAACTATCCAAAATAAAATTCCCTGCAAATGAAAATTTGCAGGGAATTTTATTTTTATCCATCGAAAAGAAATTGTTATTGAGTTCCTCTACTCCTCTCCCTCCATTCATCTTCTAAAATACCCATTTCCAAAAGGCTCCAAAAGGTATTGTCTTCATAAAGAAGTACATCTCTCATAAGGCCTTCTCTTACAAAGCCGCATTTTTCGTAACAGCGTATGGCGGCACGGTTAAAGTCATACACACCAAGGCTAATACGGTGGAGTTGAAGGTCTTCAAAACCAATTTTCAATATTGCATTGGTCATTTTATCGCAATAGCCTTTGCCTCTTGCTTCATCGCTTATTAATACCCTGCTTATGCGGGCTGCTTTGTTTTTTCTGCTGATACCACCTAACGATATATGACCCACTGTCTTGTTGGTTTCTATTTCCACTGCTTTATAAATCAATGCGTCAGATGTTTCCAAATCATTTGTATCCTGTATGTACCACTCAAGGCTGTCTTCATTGAGCGGAAATCTGAACAAGGAACCCGCCCAGTTGGTTAATAAATGTTCACTATTCACCCATTCAATCAGTTGTTTAAAATCTTCTTTTCCAAAGTACTCCAGTTTTATCATTTTGTATTTCTTCTGATAGCAAATCTAATCAACTGTAAATTGTCAGAGATACTTTTTTAATAGGAGGAATTCGTTTACACTTTTTCAATAATTATTTACGCTAAAAGAAATTCAGAAAAAGTGAAATTTAATAACATAAAATAATTAAAGGATAATGGAACTAACTGACAATCCAAATCAGTTCTTTATTACTTCTATCACTTTGCCTATACACCCACTGGGCATTTGTATGTGTAACAACGCTGCCAGTGTAGCTGCTATGTCAGTCATATAGGTTTCGCGATTTGTTTTACCTTTTTTAATTCCCCAACCATACCAGAGTAGCGGAATGTGTGCATCATAAGGATTCCATGAACCATGTGTGGTGCCCTTGTTGCTGCCATCTATATATTGGGGTTTGTAAAAAAACTGAACTTCACCACTCAGCTTTTGGTTGTAACCGTTTACCAGCATATCCTTTTGTATAGCGGTCAGTGTGGTATTGCTTACATTTTTTAAATCAATAGCGTTGGCAATAAAAGGAAATTCCATTAGTTTTTCCAATATAGCTTTTGTGAGTTTTTCGCTTTGTTCCGTTTCAACATTTTTTGAAAAAAATAGCTGATCATTTATTACATAAGCAACTGCACCTTTTATTTTAAAACGGTCTTCTGCCATTGCATTTAGCGAAGCTATAATAATGCTATCTCTAACATTTCCCGCAGGAATATTATTTTCTTTTAAAAAATCAGGTACATGCGCCGCTCCATGATCTGCAGTAAGAAAGATGGTATAATTGCCTTTGCCCACTTGCTTATCAAGGTATATAAAAAATGCTGACAAATCTTTATCCAGGCGTAGGTAGGTATCTTCTGCTTCTATGCTATTTGGTCCAAATGCATGGCCTATATAGTCAGGTGAGGAAAAGCTTACCGTAAGAAAGTCTGTGGATTTGGAACTACCTAGATGCTCGCCTTCAATAGCTGCTTTGGCCATTTCTATAGTTAAGTTATTGCCGTAAGGGGTGTATCTGAATGAGTTGTTTTTATCTTTTGTTATTTCAGCTGTAATGTGTGGGAATGTATTGTCTTCATTCGGCACTTTGCTTTCATAGTTTTTCCCGTCGGTAGTGCTTTCAATATAGGTTTCAATAGGGTAGAGGGTGTTCCAGTTTTGCTGCATGTATTGGTCGGGTAGTTTCCTTTCATTGAACCGATTGACCCAATCAGGCAAAGATTTCATGTAATAGGTACTGGTTATAAAAGCACCATTTGTATTGTCAAACCAATAGGCTGCATTTGCCGAATGACCTGCCGGCAAAATTGCACCACGGTCTTTTATTGCTATACCGATTACTTTAGAACGAAAATTAGTCGCTAACCTTAACTCATCTGTAATAGTAGTAACCCACATATTGCGGGGAGACATTTTACCAGCATCGGAAGTGCTACCAACAGTACCAACAGTATCATCTGTACAGTAGGTGCTTTTTTTTAAGGATCGGCTATACCAATAGTTGCCAATAATGCCATGGATAGCAGGCACAGAACCGGTATAAATGCAGGTATGACCCGGTGCTGTATAAGTTGGCAGGTAGGGGATCATTGTATTTTCACAGGTAAACCCACCCTTAATTAATCTTTTAAAACCGCCTGCACTGTATCTATCCTGATAACGGTACAAGAAATCCCAACGCATCTGATCTACCACTATACCTACTACCAGTTTAGGGCGGGAAATGGTGCTTTCATTCTGCGATTGGCTGAAACCTGTAAATAAAAAAATAGTAAGAAAGAAGATTAGTAAAAGTGAATATTTCATGGTAATATAATAAAGACACAAAGTTATTGTTTGAAAGCTGCCGCCTGAAATAGATTAATGTTAAGAAAAATATCGGGCATCTTTTATCCAAAGGTTATAAAAATATCTTAGGTAATTGTAAAAACTAAGTGCCTCCTACATATATGCACCACGTAAGCAAAATATCCCATTTTCATATTCCCCCTCTATATTTGCACAACTATAAAAAAGCAACACTCACATGAAAGTAATGAAGTTTGGCGGCAGAAGCCTTGGTAGCCCTGAAAGAATGAGGGACGTCGTAAACATAATTGCTGCCAATGATGAGCCGGTAATAGTAGTATTGAGTGCTTTGGCCGGAACTTCGCAGGCATTAAGAGACCTTATAGATGCGTTGCAGCATTACCGCCGCAGCCAGGCTAAAAGCAGCCTGAAAAAAATGGAAACTTTTTACCGTGAATTTATCAACGGATTGTTACAGACCAATGAAGCAAAAGCTACAGCCTATAAAGCAATTGAAGAGCACTTCTCCTTTTTACAGTTTGTACTAAAAATATCATACAGTCATGCTTTAAGTAAAGATATTTTATCGCAAGGGGAGCAAATGAGTACATTATTGCTTTCTGCTTATATGAATGAATTGGGAAAAACTCATGCAGTGCTACCTGCACTCGATTTTATGCAAACTGATAAATATGGTGAACCACTGATTGGAAGCATAAAAGTGAAACTTACCCAACTGCTACATCAGTATCCTGACACTAAAACTTTTATTACACAAGGGTCACTTTGCAGAAATATAAGGGGAGAAGTAGATAACCTTAGTATTGGTGGCAGCGATTATTCTGTATCCTCCATTGCTGCGGCTATGGGTGCAACTGTTTGCGAAATATGGTCAGATATACCGGCAATGCAAAACAACGATGCTTCGGTTGTTAAGAACACAACGCCTGTAACAAAACTTAGCTTTGATGAAGCTGCCGAGTTAGCCTATTTTGGAGAAAAGGTTTTGCACCCTGCTTCCATTTGGCCGGCAAGACATTATGGGATTCCGGTAAAATTGCTCAACACACAACAACCTGATGGAGTAGGAACAGTTATAGAAAATGTGGCAGAAAGCGTAGGACCAAAAGTTGTTGCGGCAAGAGACGGCATTACGGTTATTAATATCAAGAGTAGCCGTATGTTAATGGCTTATGGTTTTTTACAAAAAATATTAGAAGTTTTTGAAAAATACAAGATATCGGTAGACCTTGTTACTACATCAGAAATAGCTGTATCGGTAACGATAGACAATTCAGAAAATCTGTTGCAGATTTCTAAAGAACTTGAGGCATATGGAGTCGTTTCGGTCGAAGAAAATCAAACTATAGTAACCGTAGTGGGTAATGAAATTTTGAATTCACCTAAAGTGATGACTAAATTGTTTTCAGCTGTTAGTAATGTTCCTATACAAATGGCAAGTTATGGTGGAAGTAAGCACAATGTGTCTTTGTTGATTCCGACCGGGCACAAGGTAAGTGTATTGGCGGGTTTACAGAAAGTTTTGTTTAGTGAGACGGGAGAAATGTAGTTGCCGATTTTGTTCAGTACTGCATAGGCCCTTTTTTAGAGACGTTTTATTTCATTTTAATGTTCTTAAAATACCAAATTATTCCGAGGTTAAATCTTACAGGACGATTGAAAAAAATCTCTGAATAGCTTTCAAATTGGAAAGTCGGTTTTGGAACAAGAATTAAACCGGCATTGATTGCGGGAAATAGTTTGTTCCTACTGATTGGATCCCCTTTTACTGAATATTCCGCACCATTTCTAAATACGCTTACTCCCGTTAACACTGCCATTTTATAGCACGGAACCTGGAAAGGATAGTAGCGAAAATAGAAATTGTTTTCAAATAAAGTAGTCTTCCCAGCAACTTTATTATCCGAAATAGTGGGCATAAACTTAAGGCCAATCTCAAAATAATTTATAGGAAAATAGTTGATCCCAAGTTGACCGTTAAAGTCCCAATAATTACGCTTATCAACGTGGCTCCGGGTTGTTCCAACCCCGGCAAAAAGGTTTATTGATTTTTTTTGAAAATTTTTGAAGCTTATAAATAAAGGTTGACACACCTTCTGTTTGGATTGTCCATAGGAAGTTGTCAATGAAAATGTAGCGATGAATAAAATTTTGTAGACATTTTTCATGATGTTGTTCAAGTTTAGTCATAGTATATAAACCAAGCTACTCCTTGTCGCATCAGGGTAGCAATAAAATGTTCATAGCCCAATTAGCCACGCCCATTGCAAAAGCCCTTGGTCGGTCGTATTTATTTGTTTATTAGCCAAACCCGCCAACCTTGTGCTACTTTGTCCCAATTAAAAATGTCATAGTTTGGTTTGTCATTTTTCAGTAAGGTAAAGAAATTATGGTCAAGTCCAACTTAATCTATAAAGGTAAAATTAGTTTTCTTGCAAAATAGTCGAGCCTTAAATAGTCGTTTTCCAGAATTAAAAGTAAATAGCACCCATCTATTTCAGAGGGTGCTACTTACTTTTAATTTATTTCACTAATTCCTTTATAGCCACTTGAGGAACCAATACTTTATTGCATTTCTCAACAACAATAGCTGCAGGAAGGGTAAAAATTGCCTGTTGCTTTATGTCAGCAGATGAAGCACCTATTCTTATTTCATATTTACCTGTTTCAGCAATCCATGAAGTGCTTTTTGTGTCAAATGAACTTAAGGCATCTGCGGATAGTGTGAAGCTGATGGTTTGTTTTTCGCCGGGTTGCAATAGCTTTGTCTTGTCAAATGCTTTTAACTCTTCTTCTGGTTTGTTTAGTTTTACTGATGGTGCTTTAAGATACAGTTGCACTACTTCTTTACCTGCCGTAGTTCCTTTGTTGGTAACATCAATCGATACAGTTATTTTTCCTTTAAAAACCGGGCTGCTTATTTTAAGGTTATCAAAAGAAAAATTGGTATAGCTTAAACCGTATCCAAATTCATAAGCAGGCTTTACGTTGAAGGTTTTGTAATAACGATAGCCAACGTATATCCCTTCTTCATAAGTCACTTCTGCCGGCATTAATTTCATGCCAAACATACCTGTAGCAGCCTGTTCAGGAAATTCTTTTCCCGGGAAGCTTTTAGCTGATGGCACATCTGAATATTGAACAGGGAAAGTTGTAGCCAGTTTCCCGGAAGGGTTTACGGTGCCGCTTAATACATCTGCTACTGCATTTCCAGCTTCCATCCCGGGTTGCCATGCAAGCAAAATTGCATCTGCTTTATCTTTCCAACTTGTTACTTCTACCACACCCCCAACATTCAGTATCACTACAACTTTCTTATTGACAGCATGAAATGCTTCGCTAACTTTATTTATCAATGTATTTTCAGCACCTGTCAAATTGAAATCATTATCTACTTTTCTGTCAGATCCTTCCCCGGCATTTCTCCCAATTGTTATGAGAGCTAAGTCTGCTTCGTTTGCTTTCTTAGCAAACAAATCCTGTGCTACTTTTAATTCAGTAGCACGTGGTGTAGGATTCATAAACTCTTCAAAAAAACTTTTCCTGGGATGCAATGAACTTTCAGCATCAATATAACCTGTGTATAGTTCTTTCAATTCTTCATCAATCTTATATCCTGCATTGGTAAGTCCTTGTACCAGAGAAATGGTATAAGCTTCATTTACATCTCCACTACCTGTTCCGCCTGATATGAAGTCATAGGCAGTATTACCAAAGGCTGCAATCGTTTTGGTTTTCTTTCCCATTGGCAAGGCGTTTTCATCATTTTTTAGTAACACCATTCCTTCTGCTGCTGCGGTTCGGGCAATCGCAGCATGTGCTGTCAAATCGGGTTTATTGCTGTATGCATAATTCCTAGCTGCAGGCGTTCCCAAAGCATAGGCTACAAAGCGTTCAGCATTTTCATTAATTACTTTTATGTCCAACTTCCCACTTTTTATAGCTGCTAATATTTCTTTTGTTTGCTGTGGGGTTCCGGGCATTAACAGGTCGTTGCCGGCTTTCATTTGGGCAACGGCATCTTTACCGCCAAACCAGTCGGTCATTACCAATCCTTTGAAACCCCATTCTTTTCTTAAAATAGTTGTAAGCAAATGATATTCTTCTGAAGTATAAGTTCCATTCAATTTATTGTAAGAACTCATTACCGTCCATGGATTGGATTCTTTAACGGCAATCTGAAACCCTTTCAGGTAAATTTCACGCATGGCTCTTTCGCTTACAATAGTATTCACGGTATTCCGGTTGCTTTCCTGATTATTCAAAGCAAAGTGCTTAATAGAAGTACCCACACCATTGGATTGTATGCCATTTACCATAGCAGCAGTCATTTTACCTGAAATCAAGGGGTCTTCAGAATAATACTCAAAATTTCTTCCGCCCAAAGGATTACGGTGAATGTTTAAGCCCGGGCCAAGTATAACATCTACACCGTATTCTTTTACTTCATTGCCCATAGCTTCACCTACTTTTTGTACCAATTTTGTATCCCACGTAGATGCCAGCAAAGTAGCTACAGGCCATGCTGTAGCATAATAAGTACGGCGGTCAGTTTTTCTTGTTGGTTCAATGCGAAGACCAGCCGGGCCGTCTGCTACAACCGTTAATGGAATTTGCAGCCGCGGAATTGCATTGGTTGTACCCGCTGCACCTTCTACTTTATCCATGGTTTGTCCTACACCGGTTCCATTTGCACCTTGTGCAGGATTGTCCATCCCGGGAATTTTCATTCCCTTACCCACTAACAGACTAACTTTTTCTTCGGTGGTCATTTTGCTTACCAATGCTTTTGCTTTGGCAGCATTTTCATTTTGAGCATTGGTTATTATACCCATAAACAGCATTGCACTGCAAACCATAAGTTTTTTCATTTTGACAAGTTTTATCATTATCATTGTGTCATTATGACACAATGATAATTCATTTTTTCATTCTTCTCAAAAATTCTTTTTAAATGAAAGGCCGTAAATCTTAATTTTATCGTAATGGGCTTAGAGCAATTATTAAGAAAACACTTTAGTAAAGGGCACGAAATATACCTGCGGAATATTTCTGTGGACTGTGTCATTTTCGGCTTTCATGAAAATGAGTTGAAAGTATTGTTGCTACAAGCAAAATATGCTGGCATTTGGGCGCTGCCTGGTGGGTTTATTTTAAAAGAAGAACACATGGATGAATCGGCTAAAAGAATATTAAGAAACCGCACAGGCTTGGATGATATTTATATGCACCAGTTTCATGTATTCAGCCAACCCGACCGCTCCACCAAGGCAGTCAACCAGCAATTCCTTAAAAATGTTGGCGTAGAAATAAAAGAGAGTTGGATGTTTGAAAGGTTTTTAAGTGTAGGTTATACAGCTTTGGTTGATTTTACCAGGGTGCAGGCTACACCTGATGAGTTTGCAGCAGCCTGTGAATGGTTTAATGTCCAGTCGCTGCCGGACATGATACTCGACCACCGGGAGATTTTAGAAACGGCATTAAGGGAGCTTCAGATTAATCTCAATTACAAGCCTATAGGTTATAATTTATTGCCGGAAAAATTTACGATGCCCGGGTTACAAAAACTCTATGAAACCATTCTCAACAGAAAGCTCGACAGACGAAATTTTCAAAGAAAAATTATGGCTACAAAAGTTATAATTAAGCTTGCAGATACAAAAAAAGGAGTAGCCCATAAAGCGCCTGTTTTGTACAAATTTGATTTGAAGAGTTATAAAAATGCGTTGAAAATTGGGATGGGGTTTGAGTTGTGAACCTGAAAAAGAATCTTCGTTATTAAAGTTTAGCAATTATTATTTTCCTTCTGTTTCCATTATTTTCCAACCCTTCTTAATAAGCACTTTGCGGCACTTATCACAAAATTCAATCTCCTCATCAATTGGGTTACCACCTTCAGCGTCTCTCATAAAACAGGTTTTTTCAGGACAATGATCTAAGCCGGTGGTATGCCCAAGTTCATGAATACACACTTTGTAAAATTGGTTGCTAAGAGTTTCTTTTTTTAGTCTAAATGTTGAAACAATACATGCATTACCAGGACGATATCCTAACCCCATAATGCCCCAATCTTTTACATTCCCGTTTGTTGTGCTGATATCTTTATTTGTTAATCCAATGGTAACATGTTCAGCCGGAGTTGTTCTACTTATAGTTGCTATAAGGCTATCAGCCCTAAATCTGTTTCGGGCAGAATAATACGCAGAAGTGGGCAATAAAATTTTAGGTTGAATAGTTACGTAAGGATATATCTTTTGTATTTGATTTGCTACTTGTTTTGCCATTTCGACGGGAATACCTTCATAAGGTTGAATATCTATTATTACCCCCTTTACCTTCCCATGGTTTCGCTCTATCGTTACAAGCTAAATTATAGGTGGCTAAAAAAATAAAAATCAAGAAAATAATTACTGATCGATTCATTTTTAGTAAGTGGACTTTCAATGTTTTTATCTGTAAATGTAAATTTTGTTTGACCTTTACTCCTTAATATCCTAAGAGGTTTTATATGTATTTCTTTTCATCGCCAAGCTAAGAAATAAAATCATTCAAATAAGTCTGATAAATCTTTTTCCATTAATCGCTTTCTTAAACAACTGTACAAGGCATGATTATATAAGCTATTTAAGTATGAATTATGGAAGTCAAAATACTCAATAGAAAAGCTAATGTCACAAAATCGTTTAAATATATTCCGGTAAAAAATCGGATCAGGAATAACACAATGGGACTAAATCCTGGAATGAAAGCCGGCTAAATAAAATCAATACGAATTAGAATATGCCTTAACCCGATTAAACTTCTTGAACTTTTTAAACCATTGAACCTCTTAAACCATTGAACTTCTTAAACCATTGAACCTTTTTAACCTCATAACCCTACATTGCACCTCCAACGAACAACTAAACTTACTTTGTTGTATGTATAGAAATCCTCCTTTATGAAAATTTTGCTGACAGGAGTTACCGGTTATATTGCGCAACGGTTGCTTCCCGTGTTGCTGCAAAGCGGCCATCAGGTGGTTTGTTGCGTAAGGGATAAAAACAGGTTTAACCTTACAAAATATCCGGTAGAAAACATTGAAGTGATTGAGGCTGATTTTTTGAATAAGGATAGCCTGCACACTATACCCAATGATATTGAAGTGGCTTATTACCTCATCCACTCTATGTCAACAGAAAAGGGCGACTTTGAAAATATGGAGCAGGAATGTGCTGAAAATTTTAAAGAGCGGATTCAAAAAACCAATGCCCGGCAGGTTATTTATTTAAGCGGTATTGTGAACGAAACACATCTTTCTAAGCATCTGACTTCGCGAAAAAATGTGGAGGATATTTTGGGCAATGCCACTTTTGCACTCACAACTTTAAGGGCCGGTATCATTGTAGGTTCCGGCAGTGCATCGTTTGAAATTATTAGAGATTTGGTGGAGAAACTACCCATAATGATTACCCCAAAATGGCTTAAAACCAAGTGTCAGCCTATTGCCATAAGAAATGTAGTAGATATACTTTCTGGTGTGATTGGTAAAGAAGAAACCTACAATAACAGTTATGATATAGGAGGACCTGACATACTTAGTTATAAAGAAATGCTGCTGCGGTTTGCGGCTATCCGAGGATTGAAGCGAAGAATATTTGTGGTGCCGGTAATGACCCCGAAAATATCATCTTATTGGTTGTATTTTGTTACATCTACCTCTTATTCGTTGGCAAAAAACCTGGTGAACAGTATGAAAGTAGAAGTGATTTGCAAACCCAATACTCTGGATAAACTATTGGGCATTACTATGATTGATTATGACACTTCCATAAAACTGGCATTTGGAAAAATAGAACAAAACCAGGTGTTGAGCAGTTGGAAAGATGCTCAAACAAGCAGGATTTTTCACAAAGGAATTTCGCAGTTTATTGAAGTACCGGTCAATGGTTGCTTTACTGACATTCGCAAAATGAAGGTGCAAAATGTGGAATCTGCCATGAATAAAATATGGTCAATAGGTGGCAAAAATGGTTGGTACTATGGCAACTGGCTCTGGGGCATCCGTGGATTTCTTGATCAGTTGTGGGGCGGCGTGGGCATGCGGCGTGGCCGGCGAAGCGATGTGGATATTTTTGCGGGGGATGCCCTTGATTTCTGGCGTGTACTATTGGCTAATAAAAAAGAAAAACGCCTGTTGTTATATGCCGAAATGAGACTCCCCGGCGAAGCCTGGCTTGAGTTTAGAATAGACAGTAATAATGTACTTACACAATCTGCCACCTTTAGGCCGTTGGGTGTTTGGGGAAGATTGTACTGGTATGCTGTGCTCCCTTTTCATGGGTTTATTTTTAGGGGAATGTTGCGCAATATTGCTACCTGATTTAAACAGTAGGTATTTTAGTAAGATAGCTTATCATAAGAAATGTTGATTCATAATGTGTTATTTTTTTCCCTTTACAAAACCATAACTAAACTCCCTACATTTGTACCTTTAAAAATACTAAATCAATGCCTGAAAAAATTAAAGTAGCCAACCCCGTAGTAGAACTGGATGGCGATGAAATGACGAGAATTATCTGGAAATTTATTAAGGACAAACTCATTCTTCCATACCTGGAATTAGACATTAAATATTATGATCTTGGGATAGAATACCGCGATGAAACCAACGATCAGGTGACGGTAGATGCGGCTAATGCCATTAAGCAATATGGTGTTGGTATAAAATGTGCCACAATTACTCCTGATGAAGAAAGGGTGAAAGAATTTGGACTGAAACAAATGTGGAAAAGCCCTAACGGAACCATCCGTAATATTTTGGATGGTACTGTGTTTCGTGAGCCAATTGTAATGAGCAATGTACCTCGTTTGGTTCCTAACTGGACCGCACCAATTTGTATAGGCCGTCATGCGTTTGGCGATCAATATAGAGCTACAGATTTTGTAACAAAAGGGAAAGGAAAACTCACCATAAAATTTGAAGGTGAAGATGGAAAAGTAATTGAACATGAAGTGTTCAACTTTAAAGGGGATGGTGTAGCGCTTGCTATGTATAATACTGACGAAAGTATTTATGGTTTTGCCCGTAGCTGCTTCAACACTGCGTTGCAGAAGAAATGGCCTTTATACCTTTCCACCAAAAATACCATACTTAAGAAATACGATGGCCGGTTCAAAGACATTTTTGAAGAGGTGTATCAAAATGAGTTTAAGGCTGCTTATACTGAAGCGGGTATAACTTACGAACACCGACTGATAGATGACATGGTGGCGAGTGCCTTAAAATGGAACGGTAACTTTGTATGGGCTTGTAAGAACTATGATGGTGATGTGCAAAGCGATACGGTTGCTCAAGGCTTTGGCTCGTTGGGACTAATGACTTCTACCCTGGTAACTCCCGACGGAACTGTTATGGAAGCAGAAGCTGCGCATGGTACAGTAACCCGCCACTATCGTGAGCATCAGAAAGGAAGACCAACAAGTACCAATCCAATTGCATCAATCTTTGCATGGACAAGGGGATTGGAGTTTCGTGGCAAGCTGGATAACAACCAGGCATTAATCAACTTCTGTCAAACATTGGAACAAGTTTGTATAGAAACAGTTGAAAGCGGTAAAATGACAAAAGACCTTGCTATCACCATAAAGCCAAATGTTGAGCACGGAAAAGACTACTTATATACCGAAGAATTTTTAGAAGCTTTAGATCAGAATCTGAAAGCGAAATTGGGATAAATCCCACAACTCCTTTAATTTAAAATACCCTTTCTGTTTTTATACGGAAAGGGTATTTTAAATTACAAACTCTTGAAGTTATTTCCATACTGTTTTTAGGGAATATAGATCAAAAGAAGTATCAATTGTAGCAACTGTCAAATCTTCACATTGTGCTTGTGCAATAAGAATTCTATCAAATGAGTCTTTGTGATGAAATTCGAGATGTGTTAATTCTAGTAAATGTTCAAAGGAGATTGGAAGTAATGTAATATCATTTTCCGTCAGGAAAATTGCAATTTTATCGAAATCCCCTTTTATTTGTAGCTTTTGCAAACTGATTTTAATTGCGATTTCCCAAATGCTCGTAATACTCAAATAACACTTGTTAGAAGCTTCTTTAATTAAGTTCCTTACCCTTGTACTTAACTGCTCATCGCCATTTAGAAACCAGATAAAACATGTGTATCTAAAAGTAAATCCATTACATGTATTCTTTAAAATCTTCAAGTGGCTCATTAAAATCATCCTTCATTTTAAAAAATCCTTTAGCAGCACCAAATTTACGTTCTTTAGGAGGTTGAGTTTTTGGAGTTTTAGACTTAAGAAATTGAATAAAGTTTTGCACTTCATTCCTAAGTTCATCAGGTAAAGAAGTAAGTTCTTTGTATAATTGAAAATCTGTCATAATCATTTATCAATAGGTAAAGATAAAAAAATCTTTCTTAAAGTCATAATAGAGTAAATCAATTGTTTTTCGTAATTTGTTTTAATAATCCAACTAACATGCTAAAATTATTCTACTTACCAATTCTTTGTTTGTTTTCATTAGTAGTTCATTCCCAACAGTTTTCCCGTTGGCCATCAGAGGAGGGTTTATATCTGGAGTTTTACCGAGGCAATAAAATGGTAGGAACTTCAACAGGCTTTGTTATAAGATCTGCTACTCAAAATTATTTAGTTACTAATTATCATTGTGTTACCAACAAGTCATGGGTGCAAAAGAAGCCGATGTACACAAAAGATAATCTCTTGAATGGCTATTGGGGTAGTGGTGGAAAAGGATTTACCCCTACACGTGTTGCCATATATCACAATTCAAAAGAAACCGGTAAACGTGTTGTTAAGTATGAAACCCTTGTTGCCAATAACGGTAAGAGTTTATGGCATGCATTTAAATTGAAAAATGGATTTGTAGATGCAGTTGCCTTGCCTTTGAAAGATACTTTGAATATAGATATTTATCCTGTTGAGTTTACATCAAGTGGTATTTATGATGCGAAATATCCGGTTGGTTTATTAGTGTATCCAGCAGATAGCAAACCCGGTGTAACTGATGTTAGTAATACTACTACAAAAATCTACCAAAGTGAGAAGGGTTATGATGCAATGTCAGGTTCGCCGGTGTATCTGATTATTGACAATGAACCAAAATTTATTGGCGTTTTTTCACATGCTGCTTCAGTACGAAGCAATATTGTAAACGGCCAATTTCTTGAAAAGAAGTTCGCTTTATTGCCATGATAATAGAATTTATTAATAGAAAAAGACCCTGCAAAAACAGGGTCTTTTTCTATTAAATTCAAAATGATTTATAATTTGGAAATTAACTCTTTTGCTTGTCTTACGTAGTCATCATTTTTTTCCTGTGTTGCAATTTCAATCGTTTTTTCGGCGCTCATTTTTGCAGCCTTTTTATCACCCATTTCCTTCTCAATTTTTGCTTTTGTCAAGTATAGCCAAAATCCTTTTGGATTACTTTCAATAGCCTTAGTAATATTTTCCAATGCTTTAGGATAGTTTTTATCCCACTCAAAATAGAAATTTGCCGCTGTTTGATATGGAGCTTTTTGGAGAGCAGTTTCAACCTGTTTTCTTAATCTGTCTTTAATATCAGTAGTTATTGGCACTTTAACTACTACATTCCCCCACATAAGATGCAATTCGCAACTTTCATTTTTAATATCTGCAAACTGCATGGTAAATGTTTCAATATTCTCACTCATTTTAATCGCAGGCACTTTTAAACGCACAACATCTTCACTTTCATTATAACCATCAATGCCCCAATTTTCCAGGCCTTTATTAATGATTATTTCCCACTCATTGTTGTTTGGAATGGTGTACAATACATAAGTACCACTGTCTATTTTTTTGCCACCAATGGTTACAAAATCTGTAAACTTAAGTTTGGTTGCAGCATTTGCACCTGTACGCCACAATTTACCTAAAGGTGCTAATTCACTGCCTTGGGCAAAAACTTTTCTGCCTTTGATAGATGGGCGACTATAGGTAAGTTCTATATTACCCATGCCAAAAGCTTGTTTAATAGTTTGTGTAGTACTTGCGGCAGGCATACTTACCTGCGCCATAAGATTCATAGAAAAAGCTGCAAGGATTGCAAGCATGAAAAGTTTCTTCATTTGTAATAATTTTTGTTTGTTTTAATAATCTGATGTTACATTTCACAAACTGTGTGCAGTCCTGATTTGTTTCATAGAAATTTTTACAAACCTACGGTAGAAATATTGAATACAATACCAAAGCAAAAGAATGACAACATTTTGACATCAAATTGATGTTTAGTCTATGGAACTAGGGTGCAAATCGGTTGTTTCGTTTTGATGCTGAAGCCGTATGAATAATGTTGTCTGCAAGAAGTCTTTTGTTGATGATTGGCTTGGTGAATAGTCGAACTGCCTGATAAAACCTGATTGTATTGTTATTAATTTACTGAATTGATATCCCAAGCCGGCAAAAAACCTGTTTCTTTCAAAATAGCCGGGTTTGTCCGAAATAAAGATTTCATCGTATAGTGTAGCAAATAGTGTTTTGTTTTCAAGTTTGTTATTATTTATTGGGAGAATGGGATTTATCCGGTATCTGAACCTGTTTCTATATTCCTCATTTCTCCAACGCTGTTCTATACGATAACGATGCTCTAATTTTAAATTTCCAATATTGTTGACAAGTGTAAATTGTTCCCAAAGCCTGAATTCATGGGCGGTTACGGGTGATTTAAAATTACCACCAAGGGAGTATGTGTTGTATTGACCAATACCAACTAAAATGCTTAGGCTTTTGTTGGGCTTGTAATTAATGCCCGTTTTAATTTCGTGATAAAAGAAGTCATTTACAAACTTTTGGCTTCGTAACTGACCTTCGGCCCAAAGGCTGGTTTTTTTGTTGAAACTATATTGGATGTTAGCAACATTCCATGTTCCTAAATAGTTGTTTTGAGCAGTACTGTGTAAAATTGTAAAGATCAGTACTGTAATGATACAAAGACTGTATTTCAATGAGACTTGTTTTTTACAAAGTAACAAAGAATCGGACATTGAATCTACAATTTAGTGAAACTGTGTTACTAATTACAAGTGTATAGATTTCAAAATTTTACACAACAAAATCATCGGTTTGGCAAATCTATATGGGCTTTATGTTTGGAGTGGCATTTTATATTCGTCAGCCCCAAACTGAAGCCGCTTGAAAACCAATATACTGAACTTTTTCAAATGCTTAAATACGTTGGGTCTGCTGGAACTTAGGAGGAGAATTAAAACTCCTTTTGCGTTGGGTGGTCCTCCTGCTGAAGGATAACTGCCTGTCGTACACATTTCAGTTTTGAGATTCGACCTTACCATTATATTATAGGATTTTTTTCTTTCATTTGCTATATCTCAACAAAATTTCTATTTAATGTTTTACGGTTGAACCTATAAATAGGTTCTTGAAAAACTTTCCAACCTTTTAGCCGAACAAATTAGCCACCACTACAATTATCGTCAGTAAGGTGAAAAGCGATAATCCGAATGCTATATATGTCGTAAAACTCTTGCTGATTTTTAATAGTTGAAAGGTTTTGTCAACTGTAAACACTGCTGTAAATGTTGAAGTAATCAAAGCACCGTAGAATAAAAATATAAGTATCCAAAATGAAAACTTAGATGAAAAAGGTCCGCCTAAGGCAATGTACCACGAACTCATTGAAAGTAAAAAAAGAAAAATCGAACCTAGCGAATACAAAAGATACTTTTTATTTATATTTCGAGACGCTATTTTGTATTTTTGATTTTCCATTTCAGGTGGTAAGGTCTGTCAAATCGGATTACGTACAACATTAACATTTAGCTACAAACGCTGATTCTTTAAAGCAATAAAAATATATATTACCATTCCCTGTTCATATCCCAATTCTCAAATTCTTTGGCAACATCAGTAAGAAAACTAGCGCCAATACTACCATCAACTACTCGGTGGTCATAGCTTAATGATAAGTACATCATATGACGTATGCCTATTGCATCACCTTCGGCAGTTTCTATGACAACGGGACGTTTCTTAATTGCTCCTACAGCCATTATAGCTACCTGTGGTTGATTGATGATTGGTGTACCCATAAGGCTGCCAAATGTACCAACATTGGTTAGCGTAAATGTTCCACCATTAGTATCGTCAGGTTTAAGGCGGTTGTTTCTTGCGCTGTCTGCAAGATTGTTCACCATCTTGCTAAGCCCCACCAGGTTAAGATAATCTGCATTGCGGATTACCGGTACTATCAGGTTGCCACTCGGCAATGCTGCAGCCATACCAATGTTTATGTCTTTCTTAAGTATAATTCGATCTCCGTCAACAGAGCAATTAATGTAAGGGTAGCGTTTAATAACCTTTGTAATACAGGCTATAAACATAGGTGTAAAAGTGATTTTTACCCCTTCAGTTTTTTCAAATTGTTTCTTTACTTTTTCGCGCCACATTACCATGTTGGTAACGTCTGCTTCGGCAAAACTTGTAACGTGTGGACTCGTCTGCTTGCTCATAACCATGTGTTTGGCTATCATTTTACGCATCCGGTCCATTTCTATAATTTCTACATTTCCACCAGGTGTAGCATATTGTTGCGGTAGTTCCTGTTGTTGAGGTGCTTGAGTTGTTACTGATTGTGTAGGCTGCTGAACAGGTATTGGTTGAACCGCAATTGGTTGTTGAGAAAGCTGTGCTGTTTTGCCGGCTTTTTTATCTGCAACGTATTGTAAGATGTCTTTTTTTGTAACCCTGTTCTCATTTCCTGTTCCGGGTATGTTTTCAAGTTCTGACATGCTTACACCTTCACTGTTGGCTATATTCAGCACCAATGGTGAATAGAATTTGTTGCTTCCTGCATTAGGTACATTTACAGGCTGTGTAGGCTGTGGTACATAGGGTATGTTCTCTTCAGATTTAGTTATAACAGGTTGTGCAGCCGGTTGACTTGCAGTTTGTGCCGGTGCAGCCACACCATTGCTTGCAGCGGTTTCTATGCGGGCAATTACAGTACCGATTGGCACTACATCATTTTCATTAAATAATATTTCTGTCAATACGCCGGCAGCAGTTGAAGGCACTTCGCTGTCAACCTTGTCAGTTGCAATTTCCAGTACAGTTTCGTCCTGTTTTACGGAGTCCCCTACTTTTTTTGCCCACTTTAGAACAGTGGCTTCCATTATGCTTTCGCCCAACTTAGGCATTACCAAATCAACTAAGGCCATATCAATCGTTTAATTAGATTAGAAAAACAGATTTTTTCATTAGCAAGTAATGGTGCAAAGATGTGTGAAAAATGGCGAACTTTCTAATTGATTGGGAAGCAAAATATAATAATAAATAAAATTATAATAAATATCAAAGTGTAGGCTGTCAGTGGAAACAAAAAGTAAATGATGTCAACGTGAAATTGATATTTTAAGTCATCATTTTATCATAAACCTTCATAAGGTCAGTTGTGCTTTTTTCCCATGAAAAATTTTCTGCTCTTTTCTTGCCTTTTTCTATCAAATTCATTTTGAGGATGGGATCTAATAAAATTTCCCGGGTTTGCCTGGCTAATTCTCTTGGTTGATGTGGGTCTATATACAATGCTGCATCACCGGCAATCTCCGGCATCACACTTGTAGATGATGTAATAACAGGGGTGCCACAAGCCATGCTTTCTATTATTGGCAGGCCAAATCCTTCGGAAAATGAAGGAAACCACAATACTTCTGCACCCTGATATATTGCTGGTAAATCGGCAGAATCTATATAACCTATATGATGTATTCGGTCAGCAAATCTGATAGCATCTGCTTCTTTAATTTTTTCACTCAATTGAATTTCTGTTAACCCCTTAATAACCAATTTATGATTGAATGCAGGATTGTGTTCGCAGAAAATTTTGAATGCTTTAATGGCTCCCACGGTATTTTTTCTGGGCTCTGTATTTCCCATAAAAAAAATGAAAGGGAATGAAATGCCATGTTTATTTAAAACGGCATTATTAGTGGTTGATTCATTCTGATTAAAAAAACGATTGTCAACACCATTGTACACAACAGAAACTTTAGCTGGACTTAGCTTTAGCCGGTTTATGATAATGTTTCGCTGATATTCTGAAACAGTAATGACATGCTTTGCTTTTCTTGCTACAATGGGAACCACTATACTTCTGTAAAAATTTCCAAACCGCTGATATAAACTGCCGCCTTCTTTGCTAAACAAATATTTTTTTTCTAAAAATATAAGATCATGTATAGTTAATAGAAGAGGGGTGTTACCGAATATTGGGGCAGTATTTCCGGTACAGTGTAATATGTTTCCGGCATTGCTGCCCGTAGTTTTTGGTAAAAACCATTGTTCCCAAATTGGATAAAAAAATGAGCGAAGTGACGATACAGTCAGGCTTTTACTATTTTCTAAACATTTATCTACATCTTTCTTTACAAGTACATGAAATTGATAAGCAGGTGAAAGGTTTCTTAATCTATTAAGCAACTCTATGGCTACTATATCCATACCATGCTTTTGTTTTCTAAACAGTCTTTGCGCTTCTATATAAATTATTCTTTCCTGCATTTTAGTTTATGTCTGTGAAATAAACATTTTATAAATTTCCCAGTAAATAACGGTTGCTGAATTTCCATTTTTTCATTAATTGGGTTAAGATGAAACATAGCCCAATTGTAGCAACTCCAATTATTAATCCTATAAATGTACTCACATGTTCTTTGGATGGATCGCCTAAAAGCTCATAGATAAGTATGAGTATGATTGGGTGATAAAAATAAATGCCCAAAGATTGGCTGTTTATATAAAGCCAAAATTTGTTTTGAAGAATTGGTTTATGTGCAATAAAAAGAAACAAAAACACCATAAGACTAACATTGAAAACAAGGTAGGGGAGTACTATAAAATAATCAGGCATGTGACGAAAAACACATAGTGTAATTAATAAGAATGAAGATGTTGTGATAAATAATGTAATTAGTGGTGTAAGTCTTATATCCAGTAAGCTATTTCTAAAACTATATCCTAAAACATAGAAAAAAAGGTAACAATAAAATCTTTTTTCCCCTAACCAGTACAATGGCTGATCATGAACAGATAAATGTATATCTCTAAAATATAAGTACCAGGTTATAGTAATCAATCCTGTAACAGTAAGCATTCCCCATACCGGAATTTTAAATTTATAAATTGCATAACATACTACTGAACCAAGAATGTAAGCTGGTATATACCATAGGTGATAGAATGGGAACAGAAGTAAATCTATAGGGTTAGAAGAACTGAGCTTACTCCATTGAAAGGGCAGATAAACAGCAAATGCAATCAACCACGGAATTATTAATCTCTTTGTAATTTTATTCAGGTAGAAAACAAAGCCTTTCTTAAAGACCGACTCTTTTAATAAGAACCCGCTAATGCCAAGGAAAACTGGCATGTGAAACAAATACATGAAGTAAAGCGTCATGCTTTCGGGTAAGCTGTGTGTGATAATTATCATTACAATCAGCATAGCTTTTACACTGTTTATTGCAGGATAATTTTTTACAGTTGTATTAATACCCTCTGCAGGATAATAGTATAAGCTCTGTACGTATTTAAGCATTCAATATTTCTGTTTGTTTTTTATAGATTTTATTTACACAGTTTTCCCATGTATGGCTTTTGGCAATTGCCATAGCAGCTTTGGCTTTTTCTTTGGTATGCTCTTTTAACGCATTTTCTATAGCTATAATATACGCTTCAGTACCAAGGGCAAGATGTACATGAGGCAGAAACATTTTCATAGCAGGGGTGTCTGTTGCCACCACAGGTTTACCCATAGCTAAATATTCATCAATCTTTCTGGGGTAATTGCCTACTGTTAATTCATTTACTAATTGTGGGTTTATACTTACATCAATATAATGCAGATAAGCGGGCAAAGTATCAGGTTTTTTAGGGCCTAAAAAATGGACATTTTCCATTTTGTGCAGCTTGCTTTGCTGAAACATTATTTCTTCAGGACCAATTAATACCCATTGCCATTTTTTAGTTTTTGAAGCAAGATCTTCAAGTAGCTTTATGTCTAATCTTTCGCCTGTAAGAAAGCCAATATACCCTATTCTTGGATGAGGTATGTCTTTCATGTCATCAGGTTCCTGATGCAAATGATGAGGATTGTAAACCTCTAATTCGCAACCTTGTCCAATGTCCAGGCTGTTGTTGTTATAGTGTTTGGCATAATCAGCCAGGTATGCTGAATTTGCAAAAACTGCATTTGCATTTTTAATGGTGATAGGCTCTATTCTGCTGCCATGTCTTTTGAAATATGGATGATGAACAAGATTGTCTCTTATGTAATAAAAGTTTTGACTCGGATTTAAAAACCGGTTTATATGCATGCCGGCAAACATTTGACTATCGTTAAATACAGTGCATTCTGAAGGGAGCCAACCTAATAATTTCAATGCTTTTTTTATGTCTTTGAAAAATGCAAAAGCATTTGATTGATTTAGTTTATTAAAAAGGGCTTCATTTCTCAACCAATTGATAGACAAGCAAATCGTGGAAGGAGTGTGAACCCAAATATTTTCACAAACATTAACTGTATTTTTTTGGGAAGAAAATGTTTGTCTTATTCTTTGGCGGGTGTGTTTCTTTATGCCATGCTTGAGTATTGTATTTACATCAAGGGGTGGGTTTACATAAAGTACCCTGTGAGTTTTACTGAAGCCCATAGCAAGATTTCGGGCATTGCTGCCCAAATCATCATACCAATTCTGCTGTGCAATAATGATATATGGTTCAGCTATTGGCTCCATATTTTGTTGCTTTTGTTTTTCTGCCATTCTTAAAGCCCCAAATAAGACATATAATTGCAGGTAAGGCTATAATACTCCAGGGCATAGTAATGTGTTTATAATGTTTCTCCGTGTGGAGTATGAATAAATTCTCTTTTGGCTTTACTAATTTGCTTATATGCACTTAGCATAGAAATAAATGCGGTAGGTATCTGTATAAAAGCACCCAACAAATGCCGGTTATACCATCTGGCAGGTATTGCAATCAGTAAAGAAGTTGTAAGTAAAGAGAGCAATATTGTTGTTGCTGCAAACCATTGATTAGCAAATAATAATGAAAGAACCCAAAACAAACCGACGATTCCAATAAGCATAATACGGGGTAATAAATAGGTCTGAAATACTTTATTGAAAAATGGGACATTCCCGTTAAATAGTTGTGCCCAACCTTCAATAAAGTATTTATTAAAAAATTCAACTTGAGTTGCTAACCAACGACTTCTTTGTTTGCTAAATATTTCTTCTCTGGCAACTTTCTCATCGTATACCAATGCATTGTCCAAGAATAGAATTTTCTTGCGAAGTCGTACTGCTCTAAATTCTATTTCCTTATCCTCGCCTGCAGTGTCTCCTATATCATTTAAAAGAGTAGTAAATAAAGAATTGTCAAATGCCATTCCACTACCAATAAGGGCCGCTGGAAGACCAACAGCATTGTGACCCCTTCTAAATATATGATTATTTATTTCCTCTGTACATGCATCTAACCTCGCAAAAGAAGTTTGAAGATATTTAGCTGTCCGGTGACCCTGAACAATTTCAAATCCGGCATCAAAGGCATTATTCATCTTGTGTAAAAAACCAGATGCCATATGGTTGTCTGCATCCAGAATAAGAATTATGTCTGCAGGCTTATTTTTGGTTTCATTTAATGCGTGTTGTAATGCCTTTCCTTTTGTACTCTTCTCAAAGTTTACTTCAATAATTTTAGCATTTGTTTTTTTTAATTCCTTAAGGGTAGAATCCGTCAATGAGTCTGCAATCACTACTACTTCAAACCGGCTTTTAGGATAATCATGTGCTACTGCAAATCTTACGGTTTCTATAATAACAGCGTCTTCTTTATATGCGGGAATTAAAATTCTGATGAGGCGTAGATGCCCTGCTGTCTTTATAATTTTTGTTTTGGAAAGCTTCCCTGCTACTGAAAAGAAGAATAGATAGACTACCTGTACAGCCAGGTAAATGAATAATATCCATTCTAATATTAGCACAACGGTTTTCATAGAAATTTATCTTGGTACTATAACTTGTTTTAGCATCAGAATATTGTCTTTTACCTGATATTTCAGACCATTTACGATTGCAATTTTAATCTATAATCAATTTGCTTTTTATAACACCCGATCTTATGGCAGGCTCCTGAAAAGGTTGATGAGAACAATTCCAAAGCAGTGCCTTAATAATGGAAATGCAGTGTTTCCATTCAGCTTTGCAAATGTGTTTAGCTGCATGTAGAGGGGTAGATATAATAGTAAAAAATGAAGCACTAATGATTCGCTGCCATCCATGATAGTTCCTGCGGATGTATAAGAGCCGGTTTCTGTAAAGATAGAATGTTTTAAAAGATGAATTTTTACCAGTAGATACTGATTCTTTATGTAAAATACTTGTTGTGCCAATATAGTGAACCTCATAACCAGCTCGATTAAAACGTGCAGCCCAGTCGAGTTCTTCGTAGTAAAGGAAAAAGATTTCGCTCATGGTTCCAAGTTCCTTTATAAGTTTCATTGGTATCAGCATGGCTGCGCCATTGGGGAGGTCGGTTTTTCTACAATCGTCAAAGCGGCCATCATCTTTTTGACGGTAACCAATATCATGGCTACGTCCCGTAACACGGTTAAGGCCAATGGCTCCGGCATATTGTATGGTATCAGGTTGGTCGTAGTATTTTATTTTGGGACAAGCAATTCCACACTGCTCATTTTCCTGTATATAGTTTACCAATACATCCAATAAATTGGGTTGTACAATAGTATCATTGTTTATAAAAAAAACATACTCCCCTTTTGCATAAAGTAAACCAATATTATTACCCCCTGCAAACCCAATATTTTGTGGCGAAGTAATATGTGTTATAAATGGAAACTTATCTTTTAAACCAGCCGATGGTTGCGAAGAAGCATTGTCCACCACAATCACTTCATAATTACTGTAAGTGAGTGATGAAAGGCTTTCCAGAAAATCTGACGTTACTTCAGCCTGATTAAAGTTCACAGTAATGATGGATACTAATGGATAAGTTTTCATGCTTCTTTAGTTTTAGCTTTTGGGTTATCCCATCTCGGACTCATCCATATTAAAGCCCAGCTTACATATACTATTATAGATGATGGCATCTGGTTTAGCACCTCATTTCCATAACTACAAAGCAATATTCCAAATGCACCGCCAAGCAGTGCCGATAATTTGTTTCTTAATACAGGGTCACGGGTTGACCAAATAATGCCAGCGCATTTGCCGGTAGTATAAAGCATGATACCAAACCAAATTATGAAGCCAATAATACCATACATGGCCCATATTTTCACATATAAACTATCTGGTGGTATTGTTGATATAAACTTATCCTTATTGTACTTTACACCCCACATACCCAATACACCCACGCCGGCACCAAAGGGGCGGGTGCTAAGAAAGTCCCTAAGTATTGCCTGGTTATTGAGCCTTACCATTAGCGATGCATCATTAGGATCCAGAGAGGTTCTAAGTCTTACAATTTCTGCACTGCCACTTCCAATAGAAGTAAACTTGAGCATACCTATAAACAGGGCACCAACCAAACCTCCAATAATTAATATTTTGGTCTTGCCACTAAGTAGCAGAAATGTAAAACCACCTCCAATAAATGCAAACAACGCACCTCTTGTTCCTGAAATGAGCATACCATAAAACATTATCAAACCAGCAACTAAAAAGGTGAGTTTTAGCTTACCGGAATATGGCCCCGTGGCCAGTATAATGCATAGTATTGCCAGATGGGCCTGTGATGCACCAAATTGACCAGCCTCTGTATAAAATGAAAAGACCCTTAATTTTCCAAATAATAAATGCGTTTTTTTTGCACCGGCCTCTAACCACCTGTTTTCTGCATTATCTGTTCCAAGATAAAGTTGTTTAATTCCATACAAAGCACCAAGCAGCGAAATGATAATGATAATTTTTATGAAAAGGTCTATATCTGATTTTTTGTTGAATAAAAGGAAAGCCAGCGGGATAGATAAAACCCAGTATAAAGTAGCAGACCTCATTTCATAAAACCAGCCTACAATACTTGGCCTTTCAGGATTGGCTATTTCTAATACAGTGATAACGAACCAGGCTAATGCCATCCATACCAAATCATTTTTAAGGTGCCGGAACCTGTAACGGCCACTTCTGTGAAATATAACACCCAGCCAGGTAAGTACTAACATGCCATCTTGACCAAGACCAAATTGCGGACCTTCAATATGCCGCCCAAGCCCGGGTACTAGAAATGTATAAATGAGGAAGCAAATAAAACCGATACGAGGATATAAAAATGTTAGTGTTAAAAACGCCGCTACAAACGGAATAATAAGCAGCATCATTACCAGCGTGAAACCTTTGCCTGCTATCAGCCACCCAAAAAATATTGATATCAGACAAGCAGGCAATACCCATTTTTCTGTTTTGCTAAGTGTACTGCCTGTTTCGTAAAAAGGGTTTTTTTCAATTGCTATCATACAGGTTTTACACGAAATCTTTTTACACTGTTCATTACAAATGCTTTACTATAATCAATACACTCACTGTAAACTTTTGAAGTGTTAAGGGCACCTGTTTTATTTAATAACCAGTTACCTACTACAACACCTGTAGCCACATTAAGTACAGAGGCAAACGCAACCCACTCTAATCGACCGGTAAGCTTTATAGCCATTACATCTCCTAATATATTAATGCCAGCCATAAACAATACTTTTATAAAGTTTTTTTGAGGCTTCTGTAAAGCGTCTAACCCTATACCTGAAAGCCTGTCCGCAGGTAGCATAAGCCCATAAATAAGGAATACCCTGAATACTGTTACTGTTGTAATATATTTTTCACCACCCAAAGCAGTAACCAGAAACGGGGCTATAATGAAAGCTGTTATGAGGGCGGGGATGTAAAGAAGATAGGCCCAGGAAAGATATTGGATATAAAGTTTTCGGAAGGCATTACTATCTCCATTATTGTTGGCTTTTGCCAGTTGAGGAAATGCGGTAGTACTTAAGCTTCGCAATGGTATTTCAAATAGCTCGGTGAGCTTTAAGGGCACAGCGTAAGTGGCTACTGCACGTGTTCCTAATAGGCTGCCGATTAAAAATGTATCTGCACTTTTTAATAAATTAGTAGTAGCCAGAGTAGCCAGGGTATAACGGATTAACTTATACAGTTCTTTTACTTCTTTCATAACCTTATGCCTTATATGTAGTGGGTTTGTTTTACCCATCAGAACTACTACGGTCATTAACAAAGTTGTAAATAACAAATGAACAGTTGCAAACTGCTGCAGGTTGCCTCTATTGACATAAGCATAGATGGCAATTATCAGAGAGTTTATACTTTGCGCTATACGTAAAACTAATAAGAAAGTTATGTTTTGTTTGGCAACAGCAGTGGCTTCAGCTATGTGCAATGGCAATGTTATAATACCAAGACAGGCATACCATCCGCAAAATATCTGAATGCCTGGTTGGTTAATAAAAACTTTTGAGAAAAAAAGAATTGACAATACTAAAGACAGTGCTATTGAGATTGCAGCACCTAACCAATAGGCACTTCCTATAGTTTGTAATTGTTGTTGCACAGTAGCCCCGGATAAACGCATAACCAATGCAGACTGCAGGCCGCCGGATTTTATCATTTCAAACAACACCACCGCAGAGGTGTACATCAGGTATTGACCAAGCAACCCGGGTTCTGTAACCCTTACCAATAGCATGAATGAACCCACACCAATGATAGCTGGTGCAAGCTGACTGGCAAAAGACATTGCCTGTACAAATGCCGGGCTTTTGGTTGTATCCATGGGGTTAGGCCGGGTTTAATTTTTTTCGGTTACCAAACTCCATCCTTGCTATTTTCTTAAATAACTCACGAAGTATGGTCCTCTTCTTTGGCACTTCACCTATAAATTCTTCGGCATAATCGGCTGTTACCCCATTCAATAAGAGTAAAGGTTCTGTTTTTGTGTTTTTTATAAACATACTTAACAGCTCATCGTCTAGTTTATTCCATAAGCGGTTTGCACGGCATACCAGAATGCAATTGTCCATAGCGGGGGCTTCTCCCGGCGATAACAAAAGATTTTCCAGTGCAGGAAATTCCACAAAAATTATATCATTATTGCTATCGGTATCAAAATGTGCCCCCTTTTTAAACTGCCGGGTTTCTACTTTATAGTGTAGGGCTTCGAGTTCTTTTGTCCATAAACTTATTAATGTAGATTTACCTTCTCTTTGCTGATGGCTTACAACACCTACTACTACAGGTTTTTTCTGTAAATTAATGCGTGAAAAAAACTGCTGCATAATTTTCAGGTTTGCTTTCCTGATAAATTGATTATTCTCATTTAGTAATGGATAAATACCAAGTAGGGGGATTTTAATCAGCTTTAGTGCTTTGTCGGGCTGGCGCAGGGTTTTGTTGAGTAAAAAGTGCGTAAGCAATAGTCCTATAACAACAATGAAACCTGCAAGGAAGCCAATAACTACCTGTAACACTCTTTTGCTTGTATTGGCCTTCAGGGGCAGAAAGGGTGGGTCAACTGTAGTTAGTTTACTTGTAAGTTCGTTGTTCTGTTGTGTTAGCCTTGCCATGTTTAGGCCATGCAATAACTCCAGGTATTCCTGCTCGGCAACAGTTATTTGCCGTTCAATTTTTTTCAGCATAGCTCCTAATGGGGCAAGTTTTCGGTATTCATCTGCAAATTCTTTCTTTCGCTTATCCATTATAGTAAGCCTTGCTTTGCTTTGTTCAAAACTGATGGTATTTTTCACCCACTCATCCAGTACGCTTTTTACAGGTATCCCGTTGGGGGTATTGGATTGTACATTAAGATTATCAATGCTTGACTGCAACTTTTTTTCCATCATTGCAGAAACCTTTTTGAGGCTGTCAACTCGCCTGTTCCTTGACTCTTTGTTGTCACGGCCAATAAGTGATGAAAGCTCCATGTTGCTATAGACACCGCTTAGTTGTTCCCTTTGCTTTATTATGTCGCTGCCATAAAGTGTTTGATATACCTTTCCTTTTATTTCATCATTAACTTTAAATACAGCTTTTTCATCAGCGTTTTTCTCCATTTCCAGGGAGTGGTTTTGCGCATATAAGTTTTCTTTTTCTCCTGCTACTGCTTTGGTTTGCTCATAATAGTTGATGATGTCATTTTGTTTGTTGAAATCAAGAAATATTTCTTCGCAGGAATCCAGCCTTTTAAAGGCGGCACTTACTTCTTTTTCAAAATACGCAATTACAGAACCTGTTTGCCCTTCGCGGAGCAGCCTGTGTTTTTTCATAAAAATATCTATAAGCAATTCCAATGTATGCTTACAGATTGCGGCATCCTCTGTTTCGTAAGTAATTCTTATCAGGTCACTTGAACTTATACGCAAAGATTTTATGGTGCGAAGCGAGTGTACAGAATAAAAAGGGTTGTCTGAATTGATGATTTTATAAACCAGGTTATCATCGCTTGATTGCATGTATGCAGTGATGGCACTTTTGGTATCTTCCAGTGTCCCTTTTCTTAGCTTTTGCTTTACATCGTCGGGTATCAGTTTCCTTAGCTGTTCATAAGAAACATAACTTAATAAAGACTTATTGTGTGCAGTTGCGAAAATATGCGAAGCAAGCAGGCTGATAGCAACTTCCTGTTGTGTCTCTCTTGAATTTATTAACGTAAGTAAGTTATCAAAAGCATTACTTGTAGCATAGTAATCTGCACTTTTGCTGCCGCTTATACTATATCCTGATGCTATACCTGTGTATATAACGGTTTCAGATGAATATACTTTTTTCTGATTGCGGGTAAAAAAATAGATACTTGAAGCTAAAATAATAGGAACCAGAAACAAAAGCTTCCAGTTCTTGAGCATTAATTTTATAAACTGAACAAAACTCATTTTAATTGTAGGATTAAATCAGATAATTTGACCCCTGCATATTCCTGCACCTGCAGATAGTTTGTTTGAAACCTGTTAACATCTGTTTCAAACTGGGCTGATGCTTTTGAATATATATCGTGCAATCTTGACAATTGGTCAAGGTCGCCATTTCCCTGAATAAATGATTTTTCTGCAAGGCTGTAATTGACATGTGCTGTTTGTTTGCCATTGGCGGAAATGAGCAACAGTTTTTGCGCCAGCTTCATTTCCTGGTACATCCTTATCACTTCGCCTTTTATATATTGTTTGGCATTGTCTCTTTCACCCTCGGCCATTTTAGACTGTAGCTCAGATACATGAATAAGATTTTTTCTGCCTAAAAAATAAGTTAGTGGAATTTGTACATTTATACCCAGATTGTACCTGTCCCCCTTGTTGCTCCTGAAAGTACTGGAAGGGTTAATGGAGGTGTTGTCTTTGCCAACGGTAAGGTCGGCAGCAGTGCCGTAATTGTAAGAGGATAATAATGAAATGCCGCTCCAGATATTTTTCTTATTTAGTTCTGCAGTTTCTTTCCATACTAAAATACCGTTTTCAATTCTTCTGACCTCGCCGGAGTTTTTAAGTGCTGAATCAATTAAGATTGGCAGTAAAATATCTGATTCAAAGATTTTAATTAATGCAGAGTCACTTGGCATTACCTGTGCATTAAGCTGTAGTGTAGCAAATAGGAAAATGTTTATTGCAATGAGCTTTCGAAGGATATTTTGTAACATTTTTTTTAAACATTTTCTTTTTGGAACAAGGCAGGGATCGTTTTCATAATCAGTTTAAGATCATACAATAAGCCAAAGCATTTAGCATAGTCATTATCAAGGCCGATTCTTTCATCTTCGCTCATTTCCCCTTTGCCCCGCTTACTTACCTGCCAAAGCCCTGTGATGCCGGCAGGGGCCATAAATCGTAAAGCATATTTGTCAGTGGTTAATTTTTCTGCTTCGTAGAGTGGGAGGGGTCTGTTGCCCACAAGGCTCATGTCGCCTTTTAATACATTCCACAGTTGTGGCAACTCATCTATGCTGGTATTGCGCATCCACCTGCCAATACCTGTAACACGGGGGTCATTTTTAATTTTGATAAATGCCTGCCCGTTATTTTCTGCCTGTAATTTTTTGTAAAGGTCTTCGCACCACCTTTTGTTGTCGGCGAATATGGCAGCCTGGCATGTATAACCCGCCTTTTTACAAGTAGGGCATAGTTCGGCTACATTATCAGTTATTTGTTTTGAAGGTTTTGCATATTGGTTCAGGTGTTGCAGTTGGCCAAGTTTGCTATCTGCACCCACATACATAGACCTGAATTTATAAAACTTGAAAATCCGGTAACCGGTACCTACCCTTAATGAGTAGTAAAAGATAGGCCCACGGCTTTCAAAAGCAAGTAGAAGCGAAGCAACCAGAAAGACCGGCGATAATACAATGAGTGCCAGTGATGAAAAAACAACGTCGAATATCCTTTTGCCCATGGGCATTTGGTACTTATAATTGTAGTACCCTTTTTTGCTTTTTCGGTTCTCAATTATAAATTGCAGTTTCTTGCCAAGGTTCTCTGTGGAGAAAGGTTTAGCAAAAACTTCAACCACTCCCTGCTCTATTACTTTCTTTGCAGAAATGGTTTGTAACTCGTTTAGGATAATGCTAAAAGGTATATCGCTAAAACCGGATTGATTGAGCGATTGCTTTAGTGCCAACCCTAACGGGCCTGCCAAATCGCTTTCTGATATTATAGCTTTGAATTTGTTTTTGGTGTTTTTGGTAGCATTATAAAAAGCTGCACTTGATTCAAAAAAATGAAAAGAAAAACTATCTGTTAGGGTTTCCTGAACAGATTTAGCGGTTTCTTGTGTGAAACCAATACAGGCTATTTGTTGGTCAATTGGATTAGACATAAATACATATTGGATTAAACTGTGTACTCCCTTCTCGCTCTTCTTAGCACGGCGTTCAAACGTGCTTCTAGTTCCCTAGGGTTAAATGGTTTCATCATAAAGTCGTCTGCACCTGCATTCAGGCATTTTATACGTATTTCAGATTTGTCTTCGCCAGACAACATTATGAGCGGTATGTTGGAATATAGCCCCGAAGACTTTATTTCGTTAATAAAACCTTCTCCATTTAATATGGGCATATTTATGTCAGCTATTATAATGTCAGGGAGGTTGCCCTGGTATAACCATATCAAAGCTTCCCGGCCATTGTTGTGCGTTACTACTTCATGTTTGCCTTTAAAATACTGCTTTAGTATCTTCTGCATAGCCGATTCGTCGTCTATCATCAGTATAGTGAGGGCCTCGTTCATAAATGATTTGTCTTTTTGGGGTAAATGTTCAATTTTAAAAAAATACCACAATCTTAAAATTAATAACGATGCTTTGTACAAATTAGTATTTAGGTTCCGTTGCCTTTGGCTAATGGGGAGAATTAAATATTGTTTTTGTGTAACTGGTATGGTGAGGCATAATTTGTTAATTTTAGTATTCTGTTTTTTAATTTGATTCGCCTTTTTCTAGTTCATATGGTTGCTTTTTCATGAGATTGAGGACTAACTTCAAATTAACAGTGAAAAAATGCGGGCATTACCAATATAACCCTGATATATTAAATGATATCTCATAAATGGACTTAAAAAGAACTCAAAACACAGTAAGCATTTTTGATAAGCTTGCCACCCAATACCAGGACAAATACATGGATGTTGGGTTGTACCATGATTCATTTAATTCTTTTTGCGACAGCATACCAAAACAAAATGCAACAATACTTGAGCTAGCCAGTGGCCGGGAAATATTACAAAATACCTGTTGATTAAACGACCTGATTTTAAAATTACGGGCATTGATTTATCGCCTAATATGGTTGCCCTTGCCCGAAACAATAATCCCACAGCATCATTTAATGTAATGGACTGTAGGGATATAAGCGGCCTTCATAAAAAATACGATGGCATCATGTGTGGGTTTTGCCTGCCTTATCTTACTAAAGAGGAAGCAATAAAACTAATACATAATGGCTGTGACCTGTTACATTCCGGCGGCGCCATTTATTTAAGCACCATGGAGGATGACTATAATAAATCCGGTTTTAAGAAAAGTAGTTCAGGTGACGAAATGTTCATGCACTATCATGAAGCAGGTTATCTAAGCAATGCGCTTATAGAAAATGGATGTACAATCACATATCAGCAGCATCAGGATTATCCCGGTGAGAATGGGAATGCTGCAGTTGATTTGTTGATTATTGCTGTAAAATAAAAAAGGCCCCCACTAAGGGAGCCTTTTAATTGTCTAATAAGAAACTTTTTATTTGTAGTATAGGTTAGTAGCCCTATATCCGGGTTTGTTCGTGTACCAATCGGGGTAAGAAGAGCCTCCCGATTGTGCCCACTCTGCAAAGTGGTAGTAAACATTGTTGATGGGTTTACTTTCTATCGGATAGTCAAATCCTTCAGGAAGGCCTATACCAAATGGTAAATTGGTAATGGTTTTGTAATACCTGTTTTGTATAGGTATAGTATTATCCTTTTGAGTATTAAATAACTTAGTGTTGGCCCTGCTGGTAGGTTTCTCACCCGGTAAATGTACTTCTCTGCCACGGTCTTCGGTTGCTACCAAAAATTGGTTGAATGGCGCCAAACCTAACGCAGTGGCCGAAAGAGGAGAAGTGAACGAAATTTTTATGTTTACCGTATCAGGCTTTATTGTATTGACCCCGGGTTGTGTATTTATTATACCGCCCCCAGGTGGTTGCATCAGGTAAAAGAAGTCGTTGAAAGGAATAATTACAGCATTGGTTTGACCTGCTTCGGTACCATTTGAATTGAGTGAAATGGGATAAGCATTATTTAATTCGGCACCGGTTACTGATGATACAACAGACGAGGCAAAAGGAAATTGTACACCAAAACCATTCTTAATTGTAGCCCCGGCCGCTCTTAGTGCGTATTGGGCATACATTTCTACTGTATTATTTGCTGCATTGTTTATCATTTTATATTTATACCCAACTACCAGATCGTTCATGTCATAGTCACCAGTGTTTGGCCAGGTATCTTCATAAGCAACTGTTCCTGCTACATATGCTGATGGGTACCAGTTTATATATGCCCTGCCGGCATCATTAGGAAACTGATCGTAAACATCACTAACTCCATCATTATCCGCATCTCCCGGCTTGTCTATAGGGTTCATATTTGTTGTAGAGATTGCGTTTGCAGAATTAACTGAAGTTGCATAAAATATGATATCATTAAAGTCATGGTCACACCCATTTTGTTCCCTGTTTATATCTTCCATACCTACAAGAAATAGGTTGTGGGTATTATCATTCAACAATATGGAATGTCTTCTCCTGGATACATTGACTTCGGGATTTAATTCATCTATACTAAAAAACTTTCCATTGCCGGCCTCTACCACTTTTGTATTCCGGTTCCAGCCATTGGCTACAAGGCAAAACCCTATTGATGTATTTGCTTTAAATCTTCCCAACTTTACTTTATTTCCGGATGTAAGATTTCCGGAACTACCGGTAAGAGAAGCGTTTGGAAAAATGATATTTACTGAATCAACTGCATTAATATTTGTGGGTTTGTTGTTTGTTGGATAAGTAAAATATGCCAGTGTGTTAGTATATCCTGCCCCTTCATGTACAAATGTGATATATACATCACCATCTTGTGTAAGATTGAGATTGGTTTCGGCACTTGGATTTAAATATACGGGGTGATAAGCAGGTACGGGCTTTTGTTCCGGTAGCGATGCATTTACCCAACTAAGTAACAAAGGGCTAATTACATCATTCAGAGGTTCCATGTAGTTGGGCCTTCCCCAAATATTGTCGTAAGTGCCCATGTACTTATAGGTCAGTGATTGTTCCCTTCCACTAGTATGAAAATCGATGAGGCCTAACGGCATACGTTGTTCTGCCTCCACATTTCCACCATAGCCACTTTTGCCGCCTAATGTGCAAAGTATTTTGTTGCTTTCCACCCTGACTGTAGCATTTCGCATTACGCCAATGTATTTTGGGTCTACTATAACATTTTTTAAGTGTGTAGGCAGTTTCAGTGTAGTATTTATTTTACCATTATTATCTGTTAAAGCTGTAAAAATTATTTTGCCACCATCTTCCTCCGGTTTGTCCAGTATATCTACAAGCACTTGTTTTAATGGATCATCGTTGTTGCTAAGTAGCCGAATGTCTATTCCTACATCTTTACTTGTTTCGTAATTAAAGTCCGCAGGAGAGGTAAACAATGGAGGGTCAATGGCAGCAGGCTGTATTGAGTCTCCTTTTACACATGAACTCATTAAAATGATGGGTATAGAGGCTTTAAGGACTAAAGCCCAGACATGGTTTTTCATTATTAATTGGATATTTATATAAATAAACGGATTCTGATTTGGAAATATTGTAAATCAGGGAATTATCTTACAAAAGTCTCCATACTAAACTAATTTTTTTATTCTGAGAGAATTTTATTCTTACTCATATTTTGTAACTATTCACTCCCCAAAATACAATTTTTCGGGTATTTTTTATAAAACCTGGAAGTTGTGCACATTTTTTTGATGGCTTTTGTAAGATCTGATTTTTATGCACTTTTTTGCTTCGTATTTCTTAGTTTTTGGGGATTAAAACCTCTGTCAATAGTGCGTTTTACGGTTTATTTAGTTGTCTTTTGCAGATATAAAACAATTGACCTTTCTGGACACAAAACCGCTCATAGATTCTTTGCTTAAAACAATTGAAAAGCAGCAGCAAACCATTGAGGTTTTGTTACAGAAGGTGACTGCCCTTGAATTGGAATTATCGGTCCTAAGCCACAAAAAGAACAGCAACAACTCACACACGCCACCTTCTAAAGATGAGAACCGCCCACAAAAAAATCAAAGCCTGCGGCAAAAAACGGGCAGGGCGCCAGGCGGCCAACCCGGCCATGAGGGCAAGACACTCCAATGCGCAGCTACGGTAGATGAAGTGCTGGACTATGTACCAGGCTTTTGTAAATGCTGCGGGGAAGATTTATCAAACGTTGCTGGCAGTTTGGTGGAAACCCGCCAGGAGATTGACATTCCGGTCATACGGCCTGTTTGCAAAGCACATCGCATTTACCGCAAAACCTGCTTCTGTGGACAGCAAACGCAAAGCAGTTTTCCCGCCCATATAACGGCCCCGGTGCAGTACGGTGCCAACACCGAATCGCTGATAGGTTATCTACATGCCAGGCAGTACCTGCCATACAAAAGGATGCAGGAGTTCCTGGCAGACGTGTTGGGTTTGCCCATCAGCACAGGTGGTATCAACCACGTTTTGAACAGGCTTGTGCAAAAGGCATTGCCCCATTATCAACAAATCAAAGAACGCATTATTCAATCGGTCTTTGTAGGCACCGATGAAACAGGCATGAAAGTGAACGGCAAAAACCATTGGATGTGGACCTGGCAAAACGATGAACTCACTTTCATCCTCCACTCCGCCAACCGGGGCTTTAAGACTATCGAAGACAACTTTGCCAATGGCTTGCCCAACAGTGTTTTGCAGCACGACAGGTTTGCCTGCCACTTCAACTGCGAAGCTATCCACCACCAAATCTGTATGGCGCACCTGCTCCGGGACCTAAATTTTATCAGCGAAGTACACGCCGACTGTGCATGGCCGTTTGAAATGAAAGCCTTGATAACAGCAGCTTTGAAGCTAAAAAATGAATTGACCACACCGGACTATTATGGCCACTGCCAACAACGAAACAGCTTAGAAACACAATTGCACCAACTGCTTCAAAGAGAACTTGTCCCCGAACATTCAAAAGCAAGGACACTGCAAAAAAGTTTACGCAAACACCACAAATACATCTTTTACTTTCTGCACCACCCAAAGGTGCCACCAGATAATAATGGATCAGAAAGAGCCATCAGAAACATCAAAGTCAAACAAAAAAACTCGGGCCAGTTCAAATCTGATGAAGGTGCCGATGGCTTTGCCATACTAAGATCTGTGATCGATACTGCAAGAAAAGCAGGTCAAAATATTTTGAACCAACTACTGCTTATTGCTAAATTGGGTACTGAATAGTTA
>JANMMU010000039.1:0-2942 GCA_031373555.1 Segetibacter sp.
ACTAAAAAATTCCGCACCCAGCGAAAGAAAACTCCATCTGCATAACTGATTACCTGCACTATTAATTTTTTATACAGGTTATAATAACGCAACGACAAAAAGAAATAAAATAGCATAGAGGCAAAACCGGTTAGCTGATACCAGGTATCAAAATCAGGGTCCTGCCCACTGGCGAGGAAATAATATTTTTTTAACACCAGCTTATCTGTTACCACCATTATTATACAAAAAAGCAGATACAATATGCCGGGTAATAAATGCAGCCATTCTTTTTTTCCAAAACGGAATGAAGGATTCAGCAAACTTTGAACATAAAAGAAAATAACAGGACCGATAAAATATAAATGCTGAAAAGGAACATAGAATAAGATGTCCCGGTAAGGTTGTGCATCATACCAGCCTGCAAAACCAATCATCCAAGGTGCAATGTATAAGATGCAGAGTAACAGAAATAAACTTAACCATTTATCAGAACGGGTTTCATTGATATTGCCTTTTCTGTATAAAAGAATAGCATAAACCAATCCATGTACAAAAAAAATAAGCAGCAGGGAACTATACTTGTTAAACTCGAATAACATGGTGGGAAAATAAAGAAAGCCAGTGAATAAATAAGGCTTCGTTGAATCTACCAATTAATATTCCTTCAATAACACATTAATATCATCCGTCAATCTGTCCATATCCACTGGCAGGGTGCCGTTGTAAACTCCCCGTATTCTTCGTTGCTTATCCACCAGTATAAAATTCTCGGTGTGTAAAAATTCGTTGCCGGTTTGGTAATATCCGATAGTGTCACCGGCGAAGTATTGCTTTTTTGCCAAAGAATAAATTTCATTTTCATTGCCGGTAAGCAAGTGCCACTTGCCGCTGATAACTCCTTTTGCTTCTGCATATTTCTTTAATGCCGGCACACTGTCCAATGCCGGCGTTACAGAATGAGAAAGCAGCAACACATCATTATTATTTTTAAATTTTTCCTGCAACAAGCTCATATTACCTGTCATCTTAGGACAAATGCTGCCGCAACGGGTAAAAATAAAATCGGCCACATATATTTTTCCCTCCACCGTTTTCTCCGTTATCGTCTTTCCATCTTGGTCAGTGAATGAAAAGGCCGGTATGCGATGAATGTTTTTATACGCTGCATTGTTTTCCGCAATCCATTCTGGTGTAAAGTCAGGTTTATTAATAAATGGCAATGATGATTCGGTTGATTTGCTTTTGCACCCAACCAACAATATCAATAAAACAAACCAGCTATTTCTTAATAATTGAGTCATAAGGATTAGAACATGTTACTAAACCAATCAGGCCATATTTTTTTCCCTTGCGAATTACATAGTTAGCTCTTACCGTTCCATTGTCCCACCACAATCGTTGGCTCCCTTCTTCCTGTCCGTTAACGTAATGAAATTGTTTGCCTAGTAATCCGGAAGCATACCATTCTTTAAACTCTCCTTCGTATACATCACTGAAAGCACTGAAATAAAATTTAGGTTTGCCATCCGGCCACCAACCTTTATGAATGCCTTCTTTTTTCCCATTGATGTAAAACCGTTCTTCGGCCAATTGTTTATTGGCATACCATTTTTTTTGTGTGCCTTCTTCTACTCCGTTAAACCAGGAGCTGATAAATGCTGTATCGTCATTATCATATAATGAAAACTGATAGCCGGAAAAATAGTTCTGCTGATAATAAAGAGTATCGCCATGTGTTACAAAGCTGGTATCATTGGCATTGATATAATTTCCCGGAACTTTTTTTGCAATTTTGATTGCTGTCGCCTCTTGTTTTTTATTGTCACACCCAGTAAATAATAAAAGTAAAAAGTACCCCAAAAAATTTCGGGATACTTTCAGATTCAAAATTGAGAAAAATAAAAACCTTGAAATCATAAATACTATTGTGTTACTGTACCCGCCATACCATAAAAACCATTTCCATTTAAATAAGGTGCAGTAGTAGTAAAATGATAATGATAAATACCGGACGGGTAATCAGCCGTAGCATGTGTGTGTCCATGATATACATCCAAACCTGCGGGGTCTGAATTATCTGTTTCCCTTGGTCCGTAAACGGGAAAGCCATCCAATAAAAATCCCATTAAGGCAGATTTTGTTGCTTTTACTGTTGTCAAATACAATGGCTCTACATGATAGTGATACATACCTGTCATTTGCGGATGTGCCCACCATTGGTCGAAGCTGGTTATCTCACCCGTTAATGGAGATCCGCCTGCGGCATACTGATTAAAAAACGGAACACCATTTAGGGCAACCCCTATCACACCCATCGGCGTGGCAGCATGTGCCGCATTTACTGCCGGATTCACCGGAATTTTCAACGTTATATTTTGCGTAGCAATTGTGTTGGGGTTTTTTGCAAACGTAACACCGCTGAATGTTGTGCCGCTATATGCTTCGTATAATGGATTGGCAGTAGGATAGTAAGCACTTTTATGATCCGGCAATGCATTGCATTTAATAGTTACAAAAGTTCCATCAAAAGTTATACTAGTAGCTCCATATATTTTTGCATACACAGCAGGTAGTGTTGGGCCACCAGCAACATTTACAGTTAATGATAAACTGCAGCTTTGTCCGCCAAAGCTAATGGCAAATGCAGCTGTGCCTGCTGAAGTTGGTGTACCTGAAATAGTATATGATAAATTACCTGTGCCACTGGCTAATGTGCCAGCTTGTAAAGTAGCTGTTAATCCCGTAACACCAGTTGAGCTGATGGCAGAACCAGCTGTATAAGCAACTCCATTACCACCAGAATAAGGCACTGTTGCAGTAGCCGCATTAGCTATATTAATAGTAGCTGGTAAAGAAAAAGAACCACTACTACAAGCTAATGCTGTAATTGATGCTGATGCTGTTGTTTTCTATTTTTTGCAAGAAAAAGAGATAAGCAAAACGGATAACAAGTAAAAAAT
>JANMMU010000117.1:0-36057 GCA_031373555.1 Segetibacter sp.
TACAGAGGAAATCCCAAAACTAATATCTATCTATTGGCAGGATTGTATTTGATTGCAACCAAGGTATTTTTTGCATCTCCAAATGGTCAGAATATTGATAAAGGTTATTCTATATTTTATGGTAATGGTTTATCCAGGGAGGAAGGATGGAATGGTACTCCATATATAACTCCTATACCTAATAGTAAGGATGGTACTATTACTACATTTGGTGGAAAAGCACCTTTTAGTAATGGCAGAAAAGGTTGGACGTTACTCGCTGGTGGTAGTGTAGGTGGAGGTATTGCTTTCAAAATGAGCAAAAAAGTAAATGTTGGATTTGAACAACGTTTTACATTTACTCCATATGATTATCTTGATGCTGTTAGAAATGGTTCAAATGATATTTATAGTTTTACAAGTGCAAGATTAAATCTGAATATTGGAAGTTCTACAAGAAAAGTTGAGCCTCTATGGTGGATTAATGGTAATAACTACGTTTACAATGAGTTAAACCGCCCACAACACATGAAATTGCCTACTCCTGTTCTTCCTGATGCAGATGGTGATGGCGTAGTAGATCAGTTTGATATGGAGCCTAATACTCCATCCGGCGCACCGGTTGATGTTCGTGGTGTAGCTAAAGATACTGATGGTGATGGGGTTCCAGATTACAAAGACAAAGAATTGCTCACATCTCAAAAGTGTTTTCCTGTTGAATCAGATGGTGTTGGTACATGTCCTGAACCTACATGTTGCAAAGAAATCCGCGACAAAATTAATAGCGGTGAATATGGTACTACTGGTCTTGGTTCTTCTTCTAATTGTGGTTTAAATAATATGCCAACCATAAACTTTAAGAAAGGAAAAAATACTTTGACAGGTGAGGCTATTACATCATTAAATAAAGTTGCAGCTCAAATAAAAACAGCACCGGATTGTAGAATAAAAGTGGTTGGTCATGGTGCAAGTGATAAGAGTTCTCAACAAATTAGCTGGGATAGGGTAAATTCAGTTATCAGGTATTTGGTTGAGAAGCAAGGTGTTTCTCAGGACAGATTTATTTTCTCTTATGGTGAAGAAGGTGATCCTAACAGTGTTGAACTTTCCGCAACAAAAGAAGAGGGTCCAAATACAGTACCTGCACCTCATCCTTATTTAAATAATAAACCTACAAAAAAGAAGAAATAGGCAAGTTTTAAAAATACCCTTCTATTGAGGAGGGTATTTTTTTAATTTTTTCTACCATTTTTTAACTTTAATCCAACTTTTTTAGTTTCTTTGTTCTAATATTGTTCTAGTCAAATGATATTAATATTAAAGATTCAATTAAAACAGACTAACACAAATGGATATGAGAAAAATAATTACATTATTAGCAGCATTAGTATTGTTTGTTTCGGGGGTTAGGGCCCAATTGGGAGGAACCCACAATTATCTTGATTCCTCTTACATCTCTCCAAGAGATCTGGGGCAGCAACAGGACTTTCTTAACAACAATAGTAATTTCCCCGCTAAGCCCAGAGATATGTGGCAACTTGGTGTATTTATAGGTTATCCCTATATTGACGGAGATTGCCCATCTGCATTTCATGGGGTAGGTTCGGGTATAAGCACTTACTCGTTTGGTGGCGGGGTATCTTTAAGAAAATCTATTGGTTATGTTGTATCTCTTCGTGCATCCATGGCATACTACAACATGATGGGTTTGCAATATCAAAAAAACAGGAATTTTAATAACAGCCCTGTAATCCTTGCTAATTATCAGACTTTTGGTACTTATGTTCATAATTACCAAAGTAAAGCGATAGTGTCGTCTATAGAAGCTTTAATCTCTCTGAATAACATCATGTTCCACAATCGTCAGGGTAAGTTTAACTTGTACGCATTAGGTGGATATACAGCATTTGTTTACAAAACAAAAATGGATGTATTAAAGGCTGATGGAAGTATTTATACAGAACTTCTTGATCCTACGAAAGTTAACTACAATAGACCAAGAAAAGAAATAATAACAAGTTTAAGGAAAATTTTTGATGGAAAATATGAGACCCCTGCTACTTTCAATGATAGGACTCCCGCAATTGGTAGTTATCTACTACGTCATAGTTTGAGTATTGGTGCTGGACTTGAGTACAGAGTGGCTAAGGCTACCTCACTTAGTTTTGAATACAAGAGGATACAGACAAGAGACGACTATGTTGATGGATGGTTCCGTCAGAGTGGTGATATTGTAAATCCTGTATTTACTGCAGAGTGGGATAACGTGGGTTTCTTTTCTGTAGGCGTTAACCAAAATCTTGGAAACTCTTCAAAGCGTATACCACCACTTTGGTGGATGAATCCTTTGGAATTTGCATACAGCGAGTTGAGCAATCCAAAGCACATGAAGCTTCCAAAAGTTAAATTGGATGATGCTGATGGTGATGGCGTAACTGATCAATTTGACCTTGAACCCAACACTCCTCCCGGAGCTCCAGTTGATACGCACGGTGTATCAAAAGATACAGATGGTGATGGTGTTCCTGATTACAGAGATAAAGAATTAATAACACTTCAAAACTGTTTCCCTGTTGATGAAGATGGTGTTGGTAACTGCCCAGAGCCAGAATGTTGTAAGCGACTTCCAATTGATACAGGTCATGGTGGTGGTGAATGTAAAATAACAGATTTACCAAGTATTCAGTTTAAAGGTGGTACAGTTAAGTTATCAAAAGACGCTATGGATATCTTAAAGCGTGTTGCTGATCAATTGAAAGGACAACCTGCATGTAAGGTAAAAGTATCTGGTCATGGTCCTGCAACTAAACCTGCACAGCAATTAAGTTGGGATAGAGTAGATGCTGTTATTCGTTACCTGGTTGAAAGACAAGGAATTTCAAGTAACAGAATCATATTTGAATACGGTACAAACGGAGATCCTAATACTGTTGATCTTATGGGAACAACAGAAGATGGTCCAAACTCTGTTCCTCAACCGCATCCTCAATTCCACAAAACAAGATAAGAATCTCACAAAGATTTTATAATAATAAGAAACCCTCCCTCAATGGAGGGTTTCTTATTATAGTATAATTAACTAAACATTTTGCCCCTTTTAAATTTCACTTCCTAATTTGCCGGCAAAAGCTTAATTTTGCAAACTTGTATGTATAGGAACTGTATTGTATTGATTTTTTCACTTTGTTTTTTTGCTTGTAGTAATAAGCTTACCAAGACATTAAAAAGCACTGATAGTGAATATAAGTTGAAGGTGGCTGAAAATTATTATGCTCAAAAAAAGTATGATAAGGCACAAATATTATTCGAAGATCTTTTTCCAGTCTTTAAGGGAACTGTTAAGTTTGAGGATTTGTATTATAAATATGCTTATACCTCTTATTATTTGAAGGATTATGTAAGTGCTGAAAACCTTTTTAAAACATTTGTAGAAACTTTTCCTACAAGTAGCAGGGCAGAAGAAGCTGATTTTATGAGGGCTTATAGCTATTATAAACAATCGCCGAAGTTAGAACTTGACCAAACTAATACAACCAAGACAATAGGACAATTACAGGCTTTTATAAATAATCATCCGCTATCTGCACGTGTTCCTGAAGCTACATCTATAATTGATGAATCAAGGAGAAAATTAGAAGTGAAAGATTATTATAGTGCACAGTTGTATTATAATTTAGGATTTTATAAAGCCGCAGCAATATCTTTCAAATCGCTAATGGAAAATTATCCTGATAGTGATCAATCAGATGAGTATCAGCTAATGGTAATAAAATCCTATTATCTTTATGCAACAAACAGCATTGAAGAAAAGCAAGCAGAAAGATTTGATAAGGTGGTAACTGAATGTTTAGAATTTTCTGACCGTTTCCCGGAAAGTAAGTTGGGGAAAAGTGTTGAAACTTATAAAATTCAATCTTTAAATTATACAAAAATAAAAAATGAGCAAACTAAGAAGGCAGCATAATGCTAACACCGTAAGTGTTGTTGAAACCAAAAGCCTTATTGATATAAAAGATAAGACTGGTAATTTGTATGAATCTATTGCTATTATTGCTAAAAGGGCTAATCAGATAAACATTACCCTAAAAGAGGAATTGCATAATAAGCTTGAAGAGTTTGCAACTCATACCGATAGCCTTGAAGAAATTCATGAGAACAAAGAACAAATTGAAATCTCAAGGGCATACGAGAGAATGCCTAACCCTGCAATTCTTGCAACACAGGAATTCATGGACGCTAAAATTTACTATCGTAAAAATGATGCTAATCTTTTTGAATAGTGGTCATTAAATTCATTATTAAAAACGGCAGTTAACTTAACTGTCGTTTTTTGTTATTTTTAAGAAATGTTAGCTGGCAAAAGAATATTGCTTGGTATAAGCGGAAGTATAGCAGCCTATAAAGCTATACTACTAACTCGTTTACTTGTTTCTGCCGGGGCAGAGGTAAAAGTTATTATGACTCCTGCGGCCAGGGATTTTGTAACCCCTCTAACCATTTCTACATTAAGTAAAAATAAAGTTCTTATACAATTAGCAGATGAGGATACATGGGCAAACCATGTAATGCTTGGTCGTTGGGCAGATGCAATGATAATAGCACCAGCAAGTTGTAATACATTAAGTAAAATGGCCAATGGCATTTGCGATAATCTATTATTAGCAGGATATCTTTCTGCAACTTGTCCTGTTGTAGTTGCCCCCGCCATGGATGAAGACATGTGGAAACATGGGTCAACTAAAAAAAATCTGGAAACACTAATTGGTTATGGCAACAAGGTGATTTCTGTTTCTTCCGGTGAATTGGCAAGTGGGCTTTTTGGTGAAGGCCGAATGGCTGAACCTGCCGAAATCCTGACTTTTGTTGAAGAAAATATTTTTCGTGAGAAAGTACTTGATGGTAAGAATGTATTGGTTACAGCCGGGCCTACCTATGAGGCTTTAGATCCGGTAAGGTTTATAGGAAATTATTCCAGTGGAAAGATGGGGATTGCTATTGCAGAAGAGTTATACAGGCGTGGAGCCAATGTAAAGCTTGTCTGTGGACCTGTTAATGAAAAGGTGCGTTATAAAGGGATTGAAGTTGTAAAAGTAACATCTGCATTAGAAATGTATGAAGAAGCAATTAAGGATTTTGGAAAGATTGATATAGCTGTAATGGCTGCCGCAGTTGCAGACTATACTCCACAAGCGGTTGCTCCTGAAAAGATTAAGAAAAGTGATGAACAATTTCATTTAAATTTGAGAAAAACAAAGGATATACTCAAAGGCTTAGGTGAATTAAAGCAGGATGGTCAGCTTTTAGTTGGTTTTGCTTTGGAAACAGAGAATGAAATTGAAAATGCATTGAAGAAGTTGAAAAATAAGAATGCAGATATGATTGTGCTTAATACACTAAAAGACCCACTGGCAGGCTTTGGAAAGGATACAAATAAAATTACTATTTTGGATCATGAAAACAGGATGGATTTTGAAGCAAAGTCTAAAAAAGAGGTAGCAAAGGATATCGTAAATGAAATAGTCAAAAAATCAATTAAGATAAAATTGCTTTCTGGCAAATAGCAGTAATCACAATATTTACAGCGATGAAAAGATATATTTTACTAATTGGAGCAGTTTTGTTTTTGTTATCAAACAAAATTAAAGCACAGGAATTTCAGGCAAAAGTTACCGTTGTGGCTACACGTGTACCCACAACGATAGATAGAAAAATATTTACTACGCTTCAAACACAACTCACCAATTTTATAAACAACAGAAAATGGACAACAGAAACATGGCAACCTAATGAAAAAGTTGAATGTAGTTTCTTGTTGAATATTGAAAGTGTAGTAGAAACAAATGTTTACAAAGCAAGTTTAACTGTACAGGCTGCAAGGCCCGTTTATAATTCATCTTATGCTTCGGCACTAATAAACTATATGGATGCTGATGTAACATTCAGATATGCAGAATACCAACCTATAGAGTTTAATGAAAACCGCATACAAGGATCTGATGCATTGGCAAGCAACTTAACAGCAACTTTGGCTTATTATGTAAATATTATACTCGGCCTCGATTATGATTCTTTTTCGCCAAAAGGAGGAGATGCCTTTTTTCAAAAGGCAAATAACATTGTAAACAATGCACCTGAAAGCAAAAACATAAGTGGTTGGAAAGCATTTGATGGCCCAAGAAACAGGTATTGGTTAACAGAAAATATGCTCAACACAAGGTATAATCTTATACACGATGTTATTTACAAATACTACCGTGAAGGGCTTGACCATATGTATGAAAATGATACAGAAGCAAGAAACCAAATGCTGGATGCACTTACTCAATTACAGGGTGTTAATCAGGAAAATCCCAATTCAATGATAATACAGTTTTTTATGTTGGGCAAGTCGCAGGAAATAATCAGAGCATTTAAAAAACTGTCCCCCCAGGATAAACAAAAAGCTGTAGAAGTACTATCCAAACTGGATGTAACCAATATATCAAAGTATCAACAGGATTTGAAATGAGGCAGTTTTTGGGCTTTGTATTGTTGTTGTGGTTAGTTGGCTGTTCATCATCTCCCGTGCCAAAAGCGTTACTTCAGCCTGAAAAAATGTATCCTGCCGTAAAGGATATGATGCAGGTAGATGAATATATCAACAACTATGTGATGAGTGATTCAACCATTAATTTAAAGGAAAGGAGAAGTTTGTTATATGCAAAGGTTTTCAAATTGCATAATACTACACGTGAACAGTTTTATAAAAGCTACGACTTCTACAGGCAGCATCCTGATTTACTCAAAACCCTTTTTGATTCTTTGGCCGTAGGCCTAAAAAAACCTGAATATAAAAAGGCAATTGCTATTCCACTTCCGGGTGATAGTCTGTTGCAGTAGGGGATATTACTTAATGGAGATTTTCACTGCTCAACTTCTATATTCAAATTTATACCGTTGGACAAACAATATAGTCCAATTCAGCTTCGCCTCATTTTACTATTGGTTTGATTTCATCGGTATAAACCACAGTAAGATTTTTAAAATATTGGCATATTTTAAAATTCACATTGGTATTATATTCTAAAGTTTTCAGCTCCAATTACTGAATTCCATTTCCCCGTTTCTGCATAGTCTTTTATCACCCTGTTTCTTTCTTTGAGTAGTTTTGTCATGTACCCTGTAAGGAAAAGTTTATTGACGATTTTTCCAATTATGCCGAATGGAGACTGAAATGTAAACACATCTTCCATTACTACAGCATCGCCTACTGTAGAAAAGCTATGGTCGTGGACAAAGCTTTTAAAAGCTCCTTTAATTTGCTCGTCTCTAAAATGATGAGGCCGATTGAAAGCCGTAATTTTTGAAGTAAGTTGCTGGCGGATGCCAAAGTGTGTAGCTTCCCATGTTACAGTTTCGCCGAGGTTAATAAGCCCGGTTGTCCTTCCTGCTATTGCCTTTTCTTACTTGCAGCGGTAGATATTTGATGAAGGTCTATGTTTCTGGAAAGATCAAAACAAATTTGAATAGTGGAGTGGATTTGTGTTTTGAGATAGATGGTGGGCATGAGATAAAAGTAAATAAAGCATGGCAATCTATCATCCCAATTTTTTCTGGTAGATTCGCCATTTTAGTACAGTTTAAGTATTTCTCAACCACTATAATAATTCTTTCCCAAAATGTTATAGAGAATGATCAAACAAACAATCCATTTTTTGTGTTTTTCATGAGATTCTATTTTTAAAACAAAGTAAATGTTGTGTCTAACAATTGGTGTAAAAAGCTAAATAGTAGTACAACGCTTTAGACGTGTGACCCCGCAAAACTGCGGGGCAAGTACAACGATGCTGAATAAAGTACTAATGTTGGAAAACAAAATTCCTATTTGAATGGGGACACATATATACAAATTTCAATGAAATATTCTTCCTGAAAAGGACTTTGATATGAGCCGTTTTATCCGCGAAGTCAAACCAGATTATTATAACTTCGCACCTGAAAATCAACCCGATAATTTTAGAAAATATGGAAAATAACAAACCCGAAAACACAGTAATGGCCGAGATGAACGATGAAGGCGTAAAATGCCCGTTTCTTGGTGGCGCATTAAAGCAAAGCGCTGGTAATGGTACAAGAAACCGCGATTGGTGGCCGAATCAGTTAAAGTTGAACATCCTTCGCCAATATTCTGCTCTTTCTAATCCTATGAGTAAGGATTTTGACTATGTCAAAGAATTCAATAGTGTTGACTACGATGCTTTGAAAAAGGACATTTACGATTTAATGACCAACTCGCAAGATTGGTGGCCGGCTGATTATGGACATTATGGCCCATTCTTCATAAGGATGGCGTGGCATAGTGCAGGTACTTACCGCATCTCTGACGGACGTGGTGGTGGCGGCTTTGGTACACAACGATTTGCACCGCTTAACAGTTGGCCCGACAATGCTAACCTTGACAAAGCCCGTTTGTTGCTGTGGCCAATAAAAAAGAAGTACGGTAAGAAAATTTCCTGGGCAGATTTAATGATACTTGCCGGTAACTGTGCCCTTGAATCTATGGGTTTTAAAACATTTGGTTTTGGCGGTGGTCGTGAGGATGTTTGGGAACCTGCAGAGGATATTTATTGGGGTGCAGAAAAAGAATGGTTGGGCGACGAACGCTACACTGCCGACCGTGACTTGGAGAACCCTCTTGCAGCTGTACAAATGGGGCTTATTTACGTAAACCCCGAAGGACCAAACGGCAATCCTGACCCGTTGGCTTCGGCTCGTGATATAAGGGAAACATTTGGCCGCATGGCCATGAACGACGAAGAAACGGTTGCGCTGATTGCCGGAGGACACAGCTTCGGTAAAACACATGGTGCTGCTGATCCGGGCAAATATGTTTCTCATGAACCTGCTGCATCGGGTATTGAAATGCAAAGCATGGGTTGGAATAATACCTTCGGAACGGGCAGCGGTGCAGATACCATCACCAGTGGATTAGAAGGGGCATGGACTACAACGCCAACCAAGTGGAGCAATAACTATTTTGAAAACCTTTTTGGCTTTGAATGGGAGCTAACCCATAGCCCAGCCGGTGCGCAGCAATGGCAACCAAAAGGTGGTGCCGGTGCAGGTACTGTCCCTGATGCACATGATCCTTCTAAGCGTCATGCACCATTTATGTTGACGACTGATATTGCATTAAAAGTTGATCCTGCCTACGAAAAAGTATCAAGACATTTCTTTGAAAATCCTGATAAGTTTGCAGATGCTTTTGCAAGGGCATGGTTTAAACTTACCCACCGCGATATGGGTCCCCGTGCCCGTTATCATGGACCTGAAGTGCCTGCTGAAGTTTTGATATGGCAAGACCCAATACCAGCAGTCAATTATACATTGGTTGATGAGACAGATATAGCAACGCTAAAAGGTAAAATTTTGGCTTCAGGACTTTCTGTATCGGAGTTGGTATCAACTGCCTGGGCTTCTGCTTCTACCTTCCGTGGATCGGATAAGCGTGGTGGTGCAAATGGTGCACGTATTCGTTTGGCTCCGCAAAAAAATTGGGAAGCCAACAACCCTGCACAACTGGCGAAAGTATTGCAAACATTAGAAGGAATTCAAAACGAATTCAATAATGCAAATGCCGGCGGCAAAATGATTTCCATGGCAGACCTGATTGTATTAGGTGGATGTGCCGGAATTGAGCAAGCTGCAAAAAATGCAGGTCATGAAGTGAAAGTGCCATTCACCCCCGGTCGCAACGATGCATCGCAGGAACAAACCGATGTTGAATCGTTCGAAGTGTTGGAACCTAATGCTGACGGCTTCCGCAATTACCTTAAAAACAAACACACAGCCGCTGCTGAAGAAATGCTGATTGACAAAGCACAACTGCTGACACTGACAGCACCTGAATTGACTGTGTTGGTTGGTGGAATGCGTGTATTGAACACCAACTTCGATGGTTCACAAAATGGCGTATTTACAAAAAATGCCGGAGCACTTACCAACGACTTTTTTGTAAACCTGCTTGATTTTGAAATAAAGTGGTTTGCAACTTCTGATGCTAATAGTGTGTTTGAAGCCCGTGACCGCAAAACCGGCGAACGCAAATGGACCGGTACCCGTGTTGACCTCATCTTTGGTTCCAACTCGGAACTTAGAGCACTTGCTGAAGTGTATGCCTGCGAAGATTCAAAAGAACAATTTGTAAACGACTTTGTAGCAGCATGGAACAAGGTTATGAACCTTGACCGGTTTGACTTGGCATAATTTTATTGGAATATTTTTCAGTGGAAAGGTGACCTGTATGGGTCACCTTTTTTTGTAAATAGTTTTTTTTAATTGAACCTCATTTAGGTTATTTGTTTGTGCTTGAAAAGCTTCCAAAAGCTGAATGATAGATTTAGCTGTAATAATTTATTATAATCAGGCCGAACTATTTATCATTCCTGATGTAATACAGAAGCGATTTAATAATCTGGCTTCAAATTATCGTTTATAAATTACTTGTTTCATTTGCCCTAAAATTTTAAAATAATAATGCTTAAAAAATTCTCTAAATCAGAATTATTAATTCTGATTCTTGCAATCATAATAATTTTTATATCCGAGTATTATTATGTTGTATTGAAAAATCATGACAGGGCTATTTTTATTGGACTTTGGCCCCCTACTATGATAGGTTTACTTATTTACCTCAACATTAAAAAAAATCAATAATGGAAAATTTAGACTTAATAATATTGACCATTGTTGTTTCCGCAGTTTTTATTGTTTTTTGTTTTTCACTTTTAAAAGGTATCAATACTAAGGATTAGAAGTTTCATATTTCCGTCAAAGATTCACAACTGATCCTTTGGAGTGTGTGTGATAACATGATTTAGATTGTTCCATAAAGTAGCTATGGGTTATTTATTGGAATTGCTTCATTAAATATTCTTTTATCAAATGATTAATCAATCACCAATTGCTGCGAGAAGCCTTTTCCACTATTCGTATTTTTAATAGAAACAATAAAGACTCCTGTTGGAATTTTATTTAATAGAAGATAAGAAAATTCAGTGTTGGTTTCAATTTTTAGTGAGGCTGTTTGAAACAACTGCCCGTTCTGATTAAGAATTTGGATTTCATAGTTTCCTTGTGTTGGATATTTCCATCTGATATTGAGATTTGTATTTGGATTTATTGGATTAGGAAATATAGTAGCTGAAGTTGGAGCCGACGATATTAATGGCGACAATTTTTTGGCCTTTGCTTTTCTCTTTCTGCTTCTTGTAACCACAACGTCACCCATAAAAGAATGTTCCATTTTGAAAACAACAGTATTATTTTTTGCTTTCCCTGATGTAAATTCCTGGGTTTGATGACCAACGTACGAAACCTCTAAAATTGTCAACGAATCCGGACACTTAATTGAAAATTCCCCATTATTATCCGTTAATGTACCTTTTTGGGTTCCTTTAATTACGACAGATGCCCCGGCTAATGGCATGTCAGCTGCATCAACAACTCTTCCTGTTGCAATGAATTTTTCTGCTTGTTTCGTCTCGGCAACATCTTTCTTTTGATTTATTGGGCCAATCTCTGTTTGTGGTGTTGATTTCAATAACTGCGCAGTGGACTTCAATGAAATTAGTAAGGCGGGAATTGTGAAATGAATAACATATCGAAGCCAGTTTATCTTTTTTGCAGGTTCTTTAATATCTCTCTGCAACTGATTGGGGGAGAACCTGCCGCAAACATTTTTATTGTTAGTTTTAAAAAAGGCGACTAAATCGTTATCGCTCATCCCGGTAAAATCAATAACTGTTTTTTGGCAGGAATTGCAGAAGCTTCCGTCTGCATTGGGATGCATATTGCTCCAGTTTTCATGGCAGTTTTTGGGAATTTCTAAGTGCAGATATTTAGCCATATTTAATTTGACAGCATATTTTGGTCATTAGCTGCCTTGTGTTGCAATTAAGCTCTTTATGAAAGCTGTACCCAGTTCTTTATTAATCTCGTTTTTATTAATCTGACTAACAAAAAATTGCAAAAAGCCTCATTGAAAAACCAAACTTAAATGGAGTCCCGAAGGAAAATCCGGACAGAAAATAGCCTATTAAGCCCAATCCAACTTTCCTCCGCCCATTCCCAAAAAAATTCTCCACTTTTGTTGTATTAACTTGCAAGTATGAATAAAGTAGTTACCAATGCTGATGAGGCGGTAAAAGATATTGCTGATGGCAGCACTATAATGCTGGGTGGCTTTGGCCTGTGTGGCATTCCTGAAAACTGTATAGCTGCGCTGGTACGCAAAAATGTGCAGCAACTAACCTGTATCAGCAACAATGCCGGTGTAGATGATTTTGGCCTTGGACTGCTGTTACAAACCCGCCAAATCAAAAAAATGATGAGCAGCTATGTGGGCGAAAATGCAGAGTTTGAGCGACAGTTGCTAAGCGGCGAACTGGAAGTTGATCTCATTCCGCAAGGTACATTGGCTACGCGTATTCAAATGGCGGGTATGGGTATTCCGGCTTTCTATACACCTGCAGGCTACGGCACAGAAGTGGCAGAGGGAAAAGAAGTCCGTGAGTTCAACGGCAAAATGCATCTGATGGAAGCAGCCCTTCATGCAGAATACGCAATTGTAAAAGCATGGAAAGGTGATAAAATGGGTAACCTTGTTTTTAGAAAAGCTACCCGCAATTTTTCTACATCCATGGCCAAAGCAGGCAACATTACAATAGCAGAAGTAGAACACCTGGTAGAGCCCGGCGAAATTGATCCCGACGACATTCATGTAGCCGGCATCTACGTCCACCGGATCTTTCAGGGCAAGGATTATGAAAAAAGAATAGAAAGAAAAACAATTCAGTTAACAATGAACAATGAAAAGTGAATAATAAGCAAGTAGTAACTCATAGTTCCTGGTTTATGGTACACTTAACACTTTTCACTTCACACTTATTAACATGTTCATTTCCACAGAATATTTAGTCATTAACTACGGCATAGACGAAAAGATTGCCCGGTTTTTTGTTGACCGGGAACCGCCTGTTGACAATTTATACTGGCATAAAAAGTTGCTCTATTTGCGGCCGGGAGTGGGGTATATTTTCATTCCGTTAATTGTGGATTTGCTTTATAAATTGGGCATCAGCCGGGATGCGTTGTTGTCTGATTCATACATTTCTACCATGGAGCAAACCGGCCACATAAGTGCTTTGGAAGAGACCAAACAAATTGATAGTGTAACTGCAATTCAAAAATGTGCTGATCTGGTAAAGGATACCTGCAAAGACCCTGTTTGGTTCAATGATATCATGGCTTACTTTGGTGATGAAGGTAATTACATCAACAAAATGGCCTCACCTTTTAAAGCACTGCACCGTGGCGACATGTTTTTGTTCAGCATTTGTGCATTGGAATTAAAAGAAGCAATGAAAGAAAAAATTGTAGAACAATGGTTTGCTTTAATCACTACACTCTTATTGCTCGACGATGCTGACGATGCCAAGGAAGACATGAAAACAGGAGAGGAAAATGCTTTTCTTGAAAAAGGATTAACCATTGATAATATAGAGCTGGCAACACAATTGGTAACAAAAAACCTGAAAACAATTGGCACCCTCAATAAGACAATGGCAGAAGCCCTTGACAGACAGTATAAAGTAATGATTCAAAAACCGTTAGCACTTTTAAATACAAAATAATCAACTATGGCTTTAGATAAATTTGGCATTGCACGCCGCATAGCACAGGAACTAAAAGATGGTATGTATGTAAACCTTGGCATTGGCATACCAACACTTGTGAGCAATTACATTCCCGAAGGAATGACCGTTATTTTTCAGAGTGAAAATGGTATTCTCGGCATGGGTCCTTACCCTTTAGAAGCTGACATAGATGCAGACCTCATTAATGCAGGCAAAGAAACGGTCACCATTATACCCGGAGGCGCCCTTTTTGACAGCGCAGAAAGCTTCGGCATGATTAGAGCCGGCAAGGTGGACCTGACGGTATTAGGGGCCATGGAAGTAAGCGAAAACGGCGACATTGCCAATTGGAAGATTCCCGGTAAAATGGTAAAAGGAATGGGGGGTGCAATGGATTTGGTTGCGAGTGCAAAAAATATAATTGTAGCCATGCAACACACCAATCCCAAAGGCGAAAGCAAACTGTTGTCAAAATGCACCCTGCCACTAACAGGTGTAGGTTGTGTCAAAAAAATAGTCACCGAACTGGCCGTTATAGACATTACTCCTGATGGATTTGTATTGATAGAAACCGCACCCGGCGTAACGGTGGAAGAAGTCGTTGCCAAAACCGCCGGCCATTTAATGGTGCCTTGGAGTGTGAAGGAAATGGTGTTGTAATTAGTGAACAATGAACAGTGAAAAATGAATAATTAAAATAGAGGTTTTTTTTAATCATGCATTTGTTCCCTGATTAGACATTGTTGCATTTGCCCCGTCAGTTTTGCGGGGTCGTACGTCTAGAGATTTATGCTACTATTTAGCTTTTTTTACCGGTTACTAAAATTGATTTTTTGCCACATAAAATCAAGGTTTCACAAAGAGAAAAGTGGAGAATTTCATGGTACATTCTCTGTATTCTCTGCGAAACACTCTTGCATTCCTCTGTGGTTAACCCTTTCACCCAATAGAAACCCACTTTTAAGAATCACTGCACAAAATACTCCGTTAAATAATAGATAAAAGCATCAGTATGTAAATGCAATAAAGAATTTGTATTTAATTTACTGTCTTAAATCACATCTAAGCGTTAATCTCTACTTCAACCACCATTTTCACATTAATAAACGTTTAGTATGAGCAAAAGTATTTCCTCGCTTTCGCAAAGGGAGCAGTATGCACCGTCAGGTTGGGATAGTTTTTTATGGTGGCTAAGTACCGCTGAAAAGGAGCTATTAAGACATTGTGTAGTAGATAGAAACCGTTATAAGATTATAGGCATGACGGTATTAGCAACATGGGCTTTTGCCACACTTGCATGGACTTATTTTTGGAGTACCATTACCTCAAACGTCCTTTATTCAGTGCTTTTGGGCATATTTATGGGAGGCATTATACTTACCATAGACAGGGCATTGATAAAAGGAATGACCAAATTCAATAAGAATAAGGTTGCCCCTTTATTGCTGCGAAGTGTGCTTGCTATTACCTTGGGCACATTTATGGCACAGCCTGCTATATTGTTTATGTTCGATAAGGAAATAAAACTTCAGGCCTCACTTGATAATGAAGGGAAAAAACGTATAAAACAACAACAATTAGATTCACTCTATAACAACCAAAAGCAATCATTACAAAGCAAACGACAACAACTGCAACTACAGATAGATACCAAGTATGGTGAAGTGTCCACGGCTCGCCAATTATTTTTAGCCGAGATAGATGGAAGTGGTGGTAGCGGTAAAATAGGTATAAAAAATATTGCATTAGCTAAGAAAGCCTCTTATGAAAAACTAGACTCGCAATATCAACAGATGCAATCATCACTACTTCCTGAAATTAAGGCTGCAGACAGTAGTTTAAATGCGATTAACCTTGCCTCTAACAAAGAGAACGAAGCATTTGCAGGATTACTCAACAATGGTTTTCTTACGCGGATAGAAGCCCTTAACAATTTAGTAAAAAGCAATGCTGCTTTGCAATGGCGTTACTTTTTAATTGTAATTATTTTAATGTTGATAGAACTCATGCCTGTACTTGCCAAAACACTTTTGCCATCAGGCACTTACGATGAAAAAGTGAGATTGACTGAAGAAATGGAAAAGTCAATTGCAGAAAGTAATCAACAAAAAGAAAAGGAATTGAAAGAGTTGTACAACAGTCTTTCTCACCAAAATGATACTGAATTTCTCCAGCATTTTTTTGCCACATCTAAAAAAGAACGGAATGAGAAGCTGCACTCCAAACTCGAAAAATGGAAGACAGATCATCATCAATCTTTTGATGGTTTTTGGGAAAGTTTAAAAAAGGATATGATGACTAAGCAGGAGAATTGATATGAAGAATGCAAAACGTTATCATAATATTTGCATGCGAATTAATCTTCAGCTATGCTGAAATATTATTTACATGAGTTTATATGTTAGACCAAATTATAAATTCTTAAATAATTCAAACAAATACTCACACAATCATCTGTTCTTATTTACTTTCGCATTGTAATTTTTAAATAGCCTTTGGCAATATGCCGGTATTCAATCAATCCCGCAAAAGATTTATTCAGGGTATTTTTATAATAGTTTTCCTGGTTATTATCGGGCAGTTATTTCACTTGCAAATTTTATCAGATGAATATGGTATAGCTGCAGATCGCAATGCACTTACAAAAAAAATTGCTTACCCAAGCCGGGGTATTATTTATGATTCTAAAGGGAGAACTATTCTCGACAATGTATCACGGTTCGACTTAATGGTAACACCATCACAGGTAAAAGGGGCAGATACGGTTGCTTTGTGTAACCTATTGCAAATTGACACAGCCGAATTTAATAAACGTATTATCACAGCTATTATTAAGAATGGCCGTTATAGACCAAGTTTGTTTGAACCATTCATCACTACTCAACTACAAGCCCAGCTAACGGAAAATATGTACAAGTTTTCTGGCTTTGATCTTTTAGACAGACCGGTACGCACTTATCCCTACAAAGCTGCGGCGCACATTTTAGGTTATGTAGGAGAAGTGGATACTGCTATTATCCGCAAATCAGGTTATTTCTATCAAATGGGTGATTTGGTAGGACGTAGTGGACTTGAAAAGTTTTACGAACCTGTACTAATGGGTCAGCGTGGTATTAATTATCTTGTAAAAGATAACAAAAACAGGATACAGGGTAGTTATAAAAAAGGGATTTTTGATACTGCTGCAGAGGCAGGCCGAAGTTTGCATATAAGTGTTGATATTGAATTACAAAAAATTGCCGAAAAATTATTACAGCATAAAATAGGAGCAGTAGTTGCAATTAACCCTAAAACGGGTGGCATTTTAGCTATGGCCAGTGGGCCTTCTTATTTTCCGGGTGACCTTGCGGGAGCAGAGTTTAGAAAAAACTGGGCAAAATTAGCGCTTGATACAGCCCGTCCTTTATACAACAGGGCAATTAAAGGACAATACCCACCCGGATCTACATTTAAGCCACTAGGGGCTTTGATAGCGCTGAACGAGGGATTGATGACCCCATCATTCGGGTATGGTTGCAGTGGCGCTTATTATGCTTGTCGTGGTATAAAGGTCAGGTGTACACACTATGGCAACGGACATGCTTCTAATCTTCGCGTTGCATTAGCTAATTCGTGTAATTCATATTTTCTGCATATTTTCAGGATGGCAATAGACAACCCCAAGGATAATAATACTATCAAAGGTTACCTACGTTGGAAGGCGTATATGAACTCTTTTGGATTAGGGGTAAAAACAGGAATAGACCTACCCAGCGAGGACTATGCAAGTGTTCCTGATACAAGCCGTTATAACAAAGATTTTGGAGGCAGCCGTCGTTGGAATAGTTGCAATGTAGTTACACTCGGAATAGGGCAGGATAGAATGACTGCAACCCCGCTCCAGTTGGCTAATATGATGAGTATTATTGCTAACAGAGGTTATTACTATACACCGCATCTTGTAGATAGCATACAGGATGAAAATGCAGGCGACTCGGTTTATCTGGGCAAATACCGGGTACGGCATAATGTAACAAACATACCGGATTCATCTTATCAGGCGGTAATAGAGGGTATGCATGATGTAACGGTATATGGTACAGCTGATTTTCTGCATGTGCCTGGTGTGGAGTATTGCGCAAAAACAGGTACTGCACAAAATCCACATGGAAAAAACCACTCCATTTTTACCTGCTTTGCACCAAAAGACAATCCACGAATTGCAGTATCGGTTGTAGTTGAAAATGCGGGTTATGGAGCAACGTGGGCAGGACCAATTGCTACGTTGATGTTAGAGAAATACCTCAATGATTCATTATCGCCACGCAGCAGTGCTAAGTTGGAAAAGGTTTCAAAAGCCGATTTGATACCAGCTGCAATAAAGCACTGGTATTATCTAAGGGATTCTACCAGAAACGCTAGATTAGGTGTCAAAGAAGTTAATGTAGATACAATTATCGAGCAACCCATTGTAGTACCTAAAAAGACCACCTTTGATCCTGAAGCAGAACCCGAACGCAACGACAGCAGCGGTGAAACAAACCTGGAGAAAACCCCAATGATGCTACCTGCAGAAAATAAACAAGAGAATGACAGCACACAGAATGAGTAACAATACTATATCTAAAGGGATAGACTGGAGCATGATTATATTGTATGCTTTACTTGTGTCCATTGGTTTGCTCATGATTTTTGCCAATGAATATAAAGAGGGTGAAAATATATGGCAACCCATTTTTAGTCAGAATAAGGACTATGGTAAACAAGTCTTGTGGATGGGGGTATGTGCTATACTTGGCACATTTATTTTACTTACTGACAGCAAGTTTTTTACCGCTACCGCCAATATACTGTATGTATTTGGTGTACTACTTTGTATTGCTGCATTATTTGTAGGGTCAGAAGTAAAGGGTTCACGTTCGTGGTTGGTTTTGGGCGGATTCCGGTTGCAGCCCTCAGAGCTTTGTAAAGTGTTTACATGTTTGGCGTTGGCAAAATTTATCAGCAGACAGGAAACTGATTTCGGTAAAACAAACTCTCAACTCATAGGTGCAGGTATTTCATTGCTTCCCGCAGTTATTACTTTGGCCCAGAATGAAACAGGGCTTGCATTGGTTTACTTTTCTTTTTTCCTCGTGATGTATCGGGAAGGCTTACCCCCATTCATTTTGATTTTGGGATTTACTTTGGCGGTCATTTTAATTTTATCACTGATTTTTTCGCCACAGACTTTATTTATTGTTTATGCGGTAGTTGCAGCATTTGTGATCTTTTTAACCCGTGGACTTTTTAAGAGAAACAGGGTTCTCTTATGGGTCATTATAGGGGCATGGGCTTTAGCAAGTATCATTTCCTCCATTGCTATGCCATATTTGATCAATCATGTAATGAAACCTTATCAAAGAGATAGGATTTATAGTTTAGTTGGCAAACCCTATGTACCTCAAAATCTTGAAGAAAGAGCCGAATTAGAAAAGCAAAAATCTAAAACAAAAAGTAAAAGTCATAATCAAAGTGAATACAATGTTATCCAATCCAAAATAGCTATTGGTTCTGGTGGGTTATTTGGAAAAGGATATTTAAAAGGCACCCAGACCCGTTACGACTTTGTGCCAGAACAGCGTACTGATTTTATTTTTTGTACGGTGGGTGAGGGCTTTGGGTTTATTGGTAGCCTTATCTTCCTGAGTCTTTATGCAATATTATTGTTCAGAATAGTAATGATAGCCGAAAGACAACGAAGTACCTTTAGCCGTGTATATGCTTATGGTGTAGCCAGTATTTTTTTCTTTCACATTACTATCAATATTTGTATGACTATTGGCCTTGCACCTGTTATTGGAATTCCATTACCACTTATTAGTTATGGAGGATCCTCACTACTAACGTTTACTTTGCTGTTGTTTATTTTAATTAGATTAGATGCTGACAGGCAAATGATATTGAGATAATATAAAAATGAGATAAACTACTTTGCAATATCGAATTAGTTTAAGGGTGGTACAAATTAATTTATTGTCCAGACAATAGTAATACTAATAGTCTTTATTGGCGTCGCACACTTGTACTTCAGAATTTCTATTCTACTTTTTTTATGTTTTGTTTTCAGGAGTATCTAATTTTACCGCATTATGGAAAAGAAAGTAAGGGTTCGTTTTGCGCCTTCGCCAACAGGCGGGTTACATTTAGGCGGAGTGAGAACAGTTTTATACAATTACCTTTTTGCAAAGAAAAATAATGGTGATTTCATTTTGCGTATAGAAGATACTGATCAAACCCGTTTTGTAGAAGGTGCAGAAGATTATATACAGGAATGTCTCAAATGGTGTGGACTAATACCTGATGAAAGCCCGGTTCATGGCGGGGCTTATGGGCCTTACCGCCAAAGTGAAAGGAAGCCAATATACAGACAATATGCCTTGCAATTGGTGCAGCAAGGCTTGGCATACTATGCTTTTGACACACCTGAAGACCTTGCAACTATGCGGCAAAAGCTACAATCAGAAACCAATCCAACACCGCAATACAATTTAGCTACACGTATGCAAATGCGCAATTCGCTTACACTTTCCGCAGATCAAGTTGCTAAACTTTTGGAGCAAAATGAACCACATGTTATCAGGATAAAAATGCCCGATAATGAAACGCTGACATTTACAGACATGATTCGTGGTGAGGTGAGTTTTAACAGCTCTTTGTCTGATGATAAGGTTTTACTCAAGGCAGATGGAATGCCCACCTATCATTTAGCAGTTGTAGTAGATGATTATCTTATGAAGATAAGCCACGCCTTTAGAGGCGAGGAGTGGCTGCCAAGCGCACCTGTCCATCTGTTATTGTGGAAATATTTAGGCTGGGAAGCTGACATGCCTTTTTATGCCCACCTCCCCTTAATATTAAAACCTGATGGCAATGGCAAGTTAAGCAAACGGGATGGTGACAGACTTGGGTTCCCTGTATATGCAATGAACTGGAAAGACCCACGAAATAGTGAATTAACAACAGGCTTCAGAGAACTGGGGTTTCTTTCCGAAGCATTTCTAAACATGCTTGCAGTATTGGGTTGGAATGATGGCACAGAACAGGAACTTTATTCTATCGAAGAGTTGATTGAACATTTTTCAATGGATCATGTTCATAAAAATGGTGCTAAGTTTAATTATGAAAAAGCAAAATGGTTTAACCACGAGTGGATAAAAAAATTACCAGTCAGTAACTGGTCATCAACAGTAAAATTAGATTTTGAAACAAAGGGAATTACAATTACAGACGATGAGAAATTCATTCAAATATTAGAATTGGTCAAAGACCGATGCACATTGCTGACCGATTTTTATCAACAGGCGGGGTTCTTTTTTCAATCACCACAATCCATAGATACAGCTTCTATAAAGCCAAAATGGAATGCAGAGAAATCGATGTTCTTTGATATACTTTGCGAAAAGCTAATGTTACTTGAAGGCGAGGAATGGAGTGTTACAAATATTGAAACACTTTTTAAGCAAACTGCTGAAGAAAAGTCCATAAAAGTAGGTGAACTACAACTGCCATTTAGAATTATGTTGGTAGGAGGAAAATTTGGTCCGGGAGTATTTGACATTGCTGCACTGATCGGAACGAAGAGTACTATTGAAAGGATTAGAATGGGGTTGGGTTTATTGACGGAATAAGATGACGTTACTTTTTATTACCGCGAAGAACAACCGGAGACTATCTGCATTAACCCAATCGTCCCAAGAATTTAGAATTCTTTCGTAACTATTAACTCTAAACCAATTTGGTGAATATAAATAGTTATACATAAATCTTCCTGACCTTGAATTAGCCCAGATATTCACATTATAAACATCAAAGTCACTTTTTTTATGACCTGTGCTTAAAAGGTAAAAATAATGTCTCTTTAAAATATTTATAAATAGTTTTCGTATCGTATCAGATTTTAAAAGGCAATTCTGTTCATATTTCGTAAGAAAGGGAATTACAGTATCAAATGCAAATTTTTTATTCATTGGCTTATAACTGTTTAATAGTTTTAAAAGGGTTGTATCTTTCTTTACAATTTCATTACACTTGAAGTTTCTTAAGTGCTTTTTTTCACTGTTAATATTATTGCAAGCAACAAAAGTGTTTATCATAAAGAAGATCAGAAAATACTTAATACAGTTTGCCATTTTCATAACTCTTTAACAATCTTTGCTTGGTCAATTATCATTCCTTATTTAGTATTTTAATGTTGTTTTATCCCCCGTGAGCCTACCGGAAAGGGCCTCTAAGCAGGTAACAAAATTGCAATTGATTGCTAAGTTAAAACCTTTATACAAACCCGGAGTCTGCTTTACACACAAGGCTTGTAAAGATCGCTGCAGGATAAAAACAGTAAAGAGTCGTTGGCAGGTTTTGCCAAATCAACAACGGCTATTATATTTTCGTACTGCTTTATTATCAAACCAATTTCAAGACAAACACTCACTTTCCAACATTACCCAAATCATTCTTTACAAAGCCTTTTAACTGATAAGAAGATAGTACCGTCTGTGCAGTGATTGATATTTTAATTTCAGGCAAAATATCTTCTTTTTTAAATTTAAAAAATGACATTGCTTGTCCGCAGGCTATAAACTTTGCGCCAAGTTGTTGTTCCAGGCTTTTGATTAGCTTCAGGTTGGGTTATCTGTTTTGTATCTTTCTTTATAATGCTCGTTGGTGCTTATAGCATTCAATGCACCGCCATGTACTACAATAACAGGCGTTATTTTGTTTATTGGTATTCCCGAGGCTACATGCAGGTTTAGTATCCTTGCAACTTCTACAAGCCATAGTAAGCCAAAGAAAAAAAATAATTTTTTAGTCCAACCAATTTGTAATTACTTTGTAGTCACAAAAAAAAATTCACCATGGAAGTTTCTGTGATTTCAATTGGTAATTCTAAAGGCATCCGGTTATCCAAAACTTTGATTGAAAAATACAATATCAAAGATACAGTAGAACTCATTTTAGAGAAAGGATACCTGATATTGAAACCAACTGCTACCCCCAGAAAAGGATGGGAAAAAGCATTCAAAAAAATGCACGATAACGGTGATGACAAACCGCTGATAAATGACGTATTTGAGGATGAAAATTTGGAAGAATGGAGTTAAAACAATACCAGATAGTTTTGGTCAATCTTGATCCAACAGTGGGAGTTGAAATGAAGAAAACCCGGCCATGTGTTATCATTTCACCCAATGAAATGAATAAGTATCTACAAACTATAGTCATTGCTCCAATGACTAGTTCTTCTAAATCATATCCAACAAGGGTTGAGGTGAAACAACAAAAAATAAAAAGTTGGGTAGTACTTGATCAATTAAGAAGTATTGACCGGATAAGAATAATAAAAGTGCTGGGAAGTCTTGCTGAAAATGAGATTGAAAGAGTGAAAGCAGTAATCAAAGAAACCTATGTAGATTAAGAATTGGTTCTACTTTTTTATAAAAAAAGCCGCCTTACAGGCAGCTTTTCTATAAATTACAAACAATTAATTCTCACTCTATCCAACTCTCTGTATATCCCGGATTCTCAATTTCCAAAGCCTGCTTTGTCAGCATGAGTGGGTGAAAAGTATCTACCATTACCGCTAGTTCTTTTGTTTCTTTTGCGCCAATGCTTTTCTTAACCGTTCCCGGGTGTGGACCGTGTGGAATGCCTGCCGGATGCAATGTCATCATGCCACGGGTTACGTGTTTGCGGCTCATAAAATCGCCATCAACATAGTACAACAGTTCATCACTGTCTATGTTGCTGTGATTGTATGGTGCAGGTATAGATTCAGGATGATAGTCATACAAGCGTGGTACAAACGAACACACAACAAAGTTATTTGCATCAAACGTTTGGTGTACAGGTGGTGGTTGGTGTACACGCCCTGTAATGGGTTCAAAATCATGAATTGAAAATGCAAACGGATAGCAGCAACCATCCCAACCTACTACATCAAAAGGATGTGATGCATAATGGATATTGTACAATACACCTTTCTTTTTTGTCCGCACCAGAAAGTCTCCTTTAGCATCATGCGTTATCAATTCTGATGGCGGTCTTATATCTCTTTCACAATAAGGGGAATGTTCGAGCAACTGCCCATATTTGCTTAAATATCTTTTGGGAAAACGTATTGGGCTAAAAGATTCAACAATGAACAGGCGGTTGTTCTCATCGTTGAAATGTATTTGGTACATGGTGCCTCTTGGTATTACCAAATAATCGCCATAAGAAAATGTGATGTTGCCATACATGGTTTTTAATGTACCCGAGCCTTCGTGTATAAACAGCATTTCATCAGCATCCGCATTTTTATAAAAATAAGTGGTAACGCTGTGTTGCGGTGCGGCACACACTATGTGTACATCGTTGTTTACTAAAATGGGAACTCTGCTGTCAAGAAAGTCTTTGGTAGGCTTTACCCGGAAGCCATCAAGGCTGCGATGTTTAAGCATTTTTTCTTCAGCTATATCAGGGGCAACATTTACAGGCTTTTCAGTCTTTATTATTTGCGTTGGCGGATGTACATGATACAGTAAAGAATAATCGTTGGAAAATCCTTCGGTAGAAAACAATTGCTCGGAATACAATTCACCATCTTCCTTTCTGAATTGTGTATGGCGCTTGTGTGGTATGTTTCCGAGTTTATGATATTGTGGCATGGAAAACTGTTTAGTGTTGAATGTTTAGTGTTTAATTAGATTGGCGGAAAAGACTGTGTACAGATAAGGAGAATGCTTTTCAGGCTTTCTGCTAAAAATTTAATTATCGCAATAACTTCATATTTACAAAGTCGCAAATCACAATTTCATTGGTCAGGCTAATAAATGCAACCATATACTTTTTTCTAAAAATAGCACACTTGTATTCTGATGCACGCCATTTTCTGTTGCGGCAAGGTGCATGTTCAAGTGTGTTATCAGATAATTTCAAAAAAGGCATAGGCTTCATCCACAAATTTCTTTGCAGTTTTAGGCAAGCCCTCACCTTCAATGTAAAAGGCAATTTCCGCTACAATAATGGCGGCAGGATATAGGGTTGTTACTTTTCTTTTGCCCAAGTGTCAATCAATTTGTAAGCAAGCTTTTTGCCCTCACTTAATGAAATTTTTTTAACTGGTTCATTTTTACGTGCCGCTAATAATTGTAACTCCTCAAATTTTTTTTCCTCAATGACTAGGTATTTTTTTTTGTCAAGAACTATTGTGTTCATACTTCTTCTTTTATGTGTTTTCCAAAGATACAATCTGTTATAAACAAATGTTTTTAAAAATCCTAAAACCCAAACATTAAACCCTAAGCTCCATTACAGATTTCCCCTTTCCGCTTGTTCTCTTTCTATCGCTTCGAACAATGCTTTAAAGTTTCCTTTGCCAAAGCTTTTTGCTCCTTTACGTTGAATGATTTCGAAGAACAATGTGGGCCTGTCTTCTACCGGGCGGGTAAAAAGTTGTAGCAAGTAACCTTCATTGTCTCTATCAACCAAAATACCCAATTCTTTTAATGGTTCAAGGTCTTCATCTATGTGACCCACACGGTCGAGCAAATCATCGTAGTAACTATTAGGAACTTTCAAAAATTCTACGCCGCGGCTCATTAGCTCTTTCACCGTTTTTACAATATCGTTGGTTGCCATGGCAACGTGTTGTACTCCTTCACCATCATAAAACTCGAGGTATTCTTCTACCTGCGATTTCTTTTTGCCCTCAGCAGGTTCGTTTATCGGGAACTTAACAAATCCATTGCCATTGCTCATTACCTTACTCATAAGGGCAGAGTATTCTGTAGAAATATCTTCATCGTCAAACGATAGAATATTTTTGAATCCCATTACATCTTCATAAAACTTTACCCACTTGTTCATTTGGTTCCAGCCCACATTTCCTACGCAATGATCTACAAATAAAAGACCTGTATCTGCTGGTTGAAAATGAGGATTACTCCAGGCCCTAAATCCCGGCATGAAAACACCTTTATAGTTTTTTCTTTCAATAAAAAGATGCGCAGTATCGCCATACAAACTAATGCCACTCATAACAACTTCACCTGTGCTGTCTGTGATTGTTTGGGGTTGCATATAATTTTCAGCACCGCGGTTGGTGGTTTGCTTCCATGCATCTGTAGAATCATCAACCATTAATGCAATATGCTTTACACCATCGCCGTGTTTGTAAATGTGGTCTGCAATAGAATTGTTTGCACGTATGGGTGTAGTCAACACAATGGTCAGTTTGTTTTGACGAACTGCATAACTTGCTTTGTCCATAACACCAGTTTCGGGTCCCGCATAAGCAAGTGCCTGAAAGCCAAATGCACTCATATAAAAATGGGCTGCCTGTTTGGCGTTGCCTACATAAAACTCTACATAATCGGTTCCGTGTAGCGGAAGAAAATCTGTACCGGTTTTTACTATTTCTTGCTCTGCTGTTATTGTTGACACGTTATTAAATATTTAGTGTGAAGTGATAGGTGTTAAGTCGTGTAATATAATCCATGATTCTGCATTCAGAATTCATAAATTATCTTTCGAATCGGCGGCTAATGCTACCATTAGGCACACATACGAATTGAACCTGCTGTTAAATATTTTATGTGGATAGTCGGGCTTCATACAATCGTGGTGTGAAATTACGAATATTTGAAAGGCTTTTTTAAAATTGAAGGAGATAGTTTTACCTTTTGGAAAAGTTTTTTGTAAAGTTTTTTGTAAAATCACAGATTAATACAGCTTCTAAAGAGTTCTAATTCAATTGGATATTAAAATTGTACAGCGGAGTGTTATTTTTTAATACCGAAATAGCAATAATATGACATCGCTTTTTAGCGTTTGACCCTAAAAGGCACCTAAATAACCCATTCATTCTTTTTCACTAAATATTAAGATGGAATGTAACTATAAGAGCTAATATTATTTACTTTTAAATTCTAATGAAATTATTTATCCTACTTTTTCTATCCACTTTGTTCTATGTCAACTCATTTTCGCAGGAAATAGCAGGGTTGTGGACAGGGTCATTATTCAACGATTCCACACAACAATATGTTTTCTATGAAGTGGCTATTAGTGAAAATAATGGAAAATACTCCGGTTATTCTTACACTACATTTATTGTAAACGGGAAAGAAGCTACAGGAGTAAAATCAGTTAAAATTGTTCCACAAAATAATCATTTTTTTATAGAGGATGTAGAATTGATTTACAATAATTATCCTGTTGCACCACCAAAGGGTGTAAAACAAATATCATCATTATCTTTTTCAGAAACAGAAGAGGTAAAGAAACTAAATGGCAAGTTTATTACTACACGTACCAAAGAATATGGCAGACAGGTTACAGGAAAAGTAATGCTGGAAGAAAAGAAGGAAACAAACAACGATAAACTTATTGCTGTATTAAACAAACTTGGACTTAGCAATTCATTGTCATTTTACAAATCAAATTCACCAATAACTTCAACGCCAGACCCAACCACAGAAGTTGACTACAAAAGCATGAATATTGACATTGTTACAGTTCCCACTCCAATAAACCCCCTAAATGAACTTTCTAAAAGAAAGATTGAAACAATACAAACAGTGTACTACATTTCTGATAGCATAACCCTGCAATTTTATGATAATGGTTTTGTGGATGGTGATTCAGTTAGTTTAATTGTTAATGGTAAAATTGAGCTTGAACACCAACTCCTTTCCACAAAAGCTATTTCAAAAACCATTGCTGCAAAAGGTGATTCGCTAAAGATAATAATGTACGCCGAAAACCTTGGCAGTATAGCACCCAATACAGGGTTACTAATAATCTACGATGGCAAAATCAGGCACGAAATAAGGTTTGAAGGAGACCTTGAAAATAATGCTGCTATTTTGCTTAAAAGAAAACGTTGAATAACGTTCATCAATTAAAAACACATTTCAACCCAATATTTAGACTGGTATTTTTTAGCTTAATTTTGTATTACAAAAATAATTTGTTTATGAAAAAAGCGCTACTATTTGCATTTTCTTTTTGCTTATGGCAAATTGCAATGTCACAGATTACTCAACTGAATTCTAATCAATCTTTACGTGGACAGTTTGCACTTGATAATACCAAGGGATTGTTTGTATCAGAAGTTGACAGTACCATCTGGGTGTCCGATGGTTCTCTTCCGGGAACAATGCAGCTTTCGCCCAATATTTATTTCAGGTCATCCGGAGGATTACTGAATGGTAAATTTTTCTTCGGGGCTACCTCGCCTGCTACCGGAACTGAACTTTATTCTACCGATGGAACAGTTGCAGGAACAACCTTAGTTAAAGACATTTATCCCGGGGCTATTGGATCTTTTCCATATCAAAATTTTGCACTGCTAAATGGCTATCTATATTTTACCGCTATAACTCCTGCAGAAGGCCGTGAATTGTGGCGTACAGATGGCACAGCAGCCGGAACAACACTGGTAAAAGATATTTATCCGGGTACTAATGGGAGCAATACCGGTACGGGATACAATCTTATGTCTAACGGTTCTTTTCTATTGTTTGGGGCCGCTGATACACCCGGCAATGTTGAGCTTTGGAAGTCTGACGGAACTGCTTCTGGAACTATGCTTTTAAAAGATATTAATACTTATGCCGGTTTTGGTTCTAAACCAGATTTTTTCAACAACATTGGCAGTGCCATTTTGTTTATGGCCAATGATAGTACCCATGGTGCAGAAATATGGAAGACAGATGGTACTACAGCAGGAACAACGTTACTTAAGGATATAAATACAGGAATGGCTTCATCTATTACATATGCATATTTCAGAGAAGTAAATGGCAAGTATTTTTTTACTGCTGATAATGGCATCAATGGCAATGAACTCTGGACTACCGACGGAACTAGTGCAAACACAACCATGATAAAAGATATTTTCCCGGGCAATACGGGCTCATTTGCAACTATGTACAATTCAATAAAAGTTGGTAATAAGGTAATTTTCACAGCAGCAGATTTCTTATCGGGCTATGAGATATGGGAAAGTGATGGAACCCTTGCAGGCACAAAAATGCTAAAAGACATTGATCCGGGTACAAGCAGTTCTTACCCTACTTTAATGCTGGCTTATGAGTTTAATTATGCCAACTCCACATTTACCAATCCATTATTTCAAGGTAATAAATTTTTCTTTCAGGGAACTACAACTGCAAATGGGGTAGAACTTTGGGTAAGCGACGGAACACCTGCGGGCACAACCATGGTAAAAGATATATATCCGGGTACCGGCAATGGTATTACCAATGCGACCTTCTTTTATACCACTACAGGCTTATTTTTTGCTGCTGATAATGGTGTAAATGGTAATGAATTATGGAAGACAGATGGGACAACTGCCGGAACATCACTTTTGACAGATATAAATGTTGGTACGCCTTCTTCTGATATTCAATTGGGTCTGGTAGTTGATAACAAGCTATTGTTTCAGGCTACTAATGGGGATGCTGCTACAAAAGACCTTTACAGATTAGATGCAACTGTAACTGTGCTGCCCATTACCCTGATGGATTTTACCGTAAAAAAAACAAAAAAGGATGCAGTTTTAGAATGGTCAACATCGTGTGAGGTAAACAGTAAGCATTTCACCATTCAGAGAAGCTTTACGGGGGAGAACTTCACCAATATAGGTGTTGTAAATGCATCAGTAAATTCCTGCGAAAAGAGAACTTATACTTTTACAGATGGTGATATACTCAATAAAGCATCATCACGTATTTATTACCGTTTGCTAATGACCGATAAAGATGGCAAGACCGACTTTAGCAAAACAATATCGTTAAAGCAAAATAACGGTGAGAACTGGAATGTTAGGTTATTACAAAATCCCGTAATTAATGAGTTGAAAATAATGGCAACCGATTTAACTGAAAATATTTCCATTTATATTAAAGATGCAGAGGGAAATACTATTAATAGTACAAAAACCTTGAAGGGAAATGGCCAAACTACATTAGATGTAAGTAAGCTTATTCCAGGTATTTATGTATTGGTTGCAGAAACGGGAAAGGATAAAAAATCACTACGATTTATAAAACTCTAATTGTTGTGCAATCTGTAAAAAGTTTATAAATAAAAAGAGCCGGGAAAATTGTTCCCGGCTCTTTTTATTTAGTTTACAATCACTATTCCAACCGTTTTAGTTTTACAGTAGTTACAGGAGATACAATCAACGGAAATTTTTCTACAAATACATTGCTGGTATCTAAGCCAAAGCCCCGTTCTTCTGATAAACTGATTTCCTTTAACCAAAAATGTGCTTTCATAATAAACCGTTCAGTAATAGGAAGTTCATTGTCCTGACTTAGAAATTTCTCCATTACTACAAATTGGAAGTCTCCTACTACATTATTCCTTTCAAGGCTTTCGTAGCGGCTGGTAATGTTTACTTCACGATTAGCTACAAGATCCTCAACAACCTTTCTAAACATAAGGTTTATACGTGGCTGCACCCTAAATCCTAACCTGAACTCAATACGGATAATGTCATTAGGCACTACATGGTCTACCGAATACTCCATGGTATATGGATCATCGAGTGTGACCACATGTATGAACCAATAGATATCTGCCCTTTTAGGCTTTCTGTTCAGTATGGAGTAAATGATTTTATGCTCTATTTCTTTAGGATTGTCTGCGCTTGTGAGGTAAACAAGGTGGGTAGAATATTTAGGAATACTCTTATCATTACTCAACTCCTGCAGGTTGGTAATGTAATTTTCAAGACGAACAAACTCCACATAACGGTTTTTGATTTTACGGGCTCTGTACCATATGTACATGATGAAAAATAGTGCTCCGCCTACTACCAATGTTACATAACCACCGTGCGGAAACTTATCTAAATTGGCAATAAGAAAAGATATTTCTATGGAGAAATAAACCAGCAGATAGAGGTAAATAAGTACCGGCGGATTACGATGTAAAACCAGGTAATTTGCAAATAAAATTGTTGTTGCAATCATACACATGGTAATAGCAAGACCATAGGCTGCCTCCATATTAGTAGCTTTTTGAAAGTACAAAACAATACCGCAGCATCCAACAAAGAGCAAAGTATTAATACCTGGTACATACAATTGCCCCTTAGCTTCAGAAGGATATTTTATCTTCATTTTGGGCCATAAGTTCAAACGGATGGCTTCACTTATTAGTGTAAACGATCCGCTTATCAATGCCTGACTTGCAATAATAGCAGCAGAGGTTGCTACAATAATTCCTACCAATAAAAACCAGGTAGGCATAATTCCATAAAAAGGATTAAAGCCATCAGTAATCAATTTTTCCGGTATCATTTGACCCTTGTAAAAGGAAAGCAACCAGGCACCCTGACCCAGGTAATTTATAATCAAGCATAGCTTTACAAAAACCCAAGAGGCCCTGATATTATTACGACCGCAATGACCCAAATCAGAATACAATGCCTCTGCACCTGTAGTACATAGAAAGACAGCACCTAACAACCAAAATCCACTTGGATATTGGGTTAAGAGGTGTATTGCATAATAAGGATTAAAAGCTTTAAAAATAGACAAATACTCATGCAGATGTACACCTCCAAGTAAAGCCAGCATAATAAACCATAGTGTCATTACCGGCCCAAATAACTTACCAATATTGGAAGTGCCAAATTGTTGCATAAAGAACAGCATGGCTATAATAGCCAATACTATTGCAATGATGGTTTTATCCGTTATGTCATGAAGACTTGGGATGTTTCGCAGCCCTTCAATAGCAGAAGTTACAGATATTGGCGGTGTTATAATGCCATCGGCAAGTAATGCGGCACCACCTATCATTGCTGCAAATACAAGCCATTTTCTTCTTCGTCTTACCAATGCAAACAAAGAGAATATACCACCTTCGCCGCGGTTGTCTGCCCTAAGGGTGAGTACTACATATTTTAATGTGGTTTGTAAAGTTAATGTCCAGATGATGCAGGATAAAGCACCCAGAATAAGTGTTTCTGTTATAACCTTGTCTTTGATAATGGCATTAAGCACATATAATGGTGAAGTACCAATATCGCCATAAATAATGCCTAACGCTATCAATAAACCAGCAGCAGAGACTTTGCTATTGGAATGTGAACTCATTTTCTCTAGATTTTTTTAAGGGCCATTTTGTTGTGCCGGATTGCAAAGGTATGTTTTTGAAATTCAATGAAAGCCAAAGGAATTATTGAACCGGAAGCTTAATTTAATTACTATACATAGAAAATAATATACTACACAAAGTATTGAAAATTGAACGAGATTAATCGCAAATCAAGCACCAATTAAATCCCATAAATTTCCATACAAATCTTCAAAAACAACTACTTTTCCATAAGCTTCCTGCACAGGGTGCCTGACAATATTTATGGCATGATGCAACAAATATTGATAGTCGTTATCAAAATCATCAGTATGCAAAAACAAAAATACCCTTCCTCCTGATTGATTACCTACACAGTTTAGTTGTTCGCTACCAACTGCTTTTGCCAATAATAAATTACAATCCCCATTTCCCGGAGGGGCAATAAGTACCCAACGTTTTGCATCACTTATGCGGGTATCCTCAATTAATTTAAAGCGAAGTTTGTTTACATAAAATGAAAGTGCTTCATCATAATCTTTCACCAACAATGCTATGTGTGCTAAGTGCTGCGCCATAAAAATTATACAACAGTTGTTTTTTTATAAAAGAATGTACGGGCTTTAGTGGCATAAGTAATTAAACCTGCCCCAAGTGGCAACCAAAATTCAAAAAACCGAAACAGAATTGCTATTTCCAACGATTCTACTGTGGTGTATCCATATCCTTTTAAAATAAGTGTAAGCGAAACTTCTATAGCACCCATACCACGAAGAAATGGTGATATAATCAGAAAAATAGTTGAAATGATATAGGCGACTATACAGGCAGGCAATGAAGGGGGTACTGTAGCAGCATACATAGCAATATATAAGTGAACTACCCCAACAATTTCTATGAATATGGAAACAATAACAGCGTACCAAAACTGTTTCATATCCAAATCAAAGGCGAAAACTTCCTGTAGAAATTTTTCCAGTTTTGGCCTTCCTTTTATAGCCCATCTGTAAAACGGTCCCTGATGCTTAACGGACCTAACAAATAAAACCATAGCTACCAACATGACTACCACAGTTATAAAAGCAGCAGTGGTTCCCGGTACAGGAGTATGTTGAAATGAAAGGTATAATAATACAGGTACTGCTACTATAAAAACAGAGAAAATTCCTATAAAACCATAAACTACAGAAGCATGATGCACTTTCTGCTTTTCACCCGGAGTAGCTGCAATTCCTGAAGGCATATATCCTAATGCAGTAAGGCCGCCTCCCGGAAGAAAAACCGCAATAACATTGCGTTTGAGGAAAAGTATGATTGCAATAAACCAGCTAACTATTCCCTTGACTGCATAGAAGCTATAAACATACAAAGCAGCTTGTAGCAATATGTAAACAGCAGTAAATGCAATGCCTATCCAAAGCCACAACTGATCTGTATTTTGCAACGAATGACCGAGTGTGGCAAGTTCTTTTCGCTCTCTCCAAAAAAAATAAACAGCAACACCAAGAAAAAGAATTGCAAGAATCTCTTTCCATCCAACTTTGGTAAAAAGCTTTTGCTTAGGCTCAATGATTTCTTCGCTCAAAATTTGTTCTGGTATTTTAATAACTAAACATTTATTTCTTCAATAATCCTGCCTTGTGTTTATTACTAATGCCCATCCCCATCCAGCAAATTACCAATGCTGCCTAAAATGCTTCCTTCTTCTTTTCTATGCGTTGTACCATAAGATAAAATCCTGCTTGCCAACCTGCTAACAGGCAATGTTTGTATCCAGACTTTTCCCGGTCCTCTAAGTGTTGCAAAGAACAATCCTTCGCCACCAAAAATTGTATTGCGGATACCACCAACAAACTGTATATCATAATTAACTGTTTGCGTAAGAGCTACCAAACAGCCGGTATCAATCTTTACTAATTCTCCGGGTTGTAATTCTCTTTCAAATACATGTCCCCCGGCGTGTACAAAGGCCATTCCATCGCCTTCCAGTTTTTCCATAATAAAACCTTCGCCACCAAAAATGCCTGTACCCAGCTTTCGCTGAAAATCAATGCCAATGCTTACTCCCTTGGCTGCACATAGAAATGCATCTTTCTGTGCTATTACTTTACCACCCAATAGTTGTAAATCGAGTGGTATTATTTTTCCGGGATAAGGAGAGGCAAAACTTACTCTTCGTTTACCTGTAGAAGTGTTTGAAAACGCGGTCATGAAAAGACTTTCTCCAACAAGAAGCCTTTTACCTGCACCGAGTAGTTTCCCCAAAATACCTCCACCGCCCTGTCTTTGGCTACCATCGCCAAAAATGGTTTGCATTTGAATGCCGTCGTCCATCATCATAAAGCTGCCACTTTCTGCTATAGCTGTTTCTTCCGGATCCAGTTCTATTTCTACATACTGCATTTCTTCGCCTATTATGCGATAATCTATTTCGTGGTTGATGCGCATTGAATTTATTTTTTAAAATGAATGCTTGAAGTTAGATAGCTTTCAAATTAGTTTATCATATTTTTTAAAAAAATTCCTTTTGCATTTTCCCAAACGAAGATTTAAGTTTCCAATTAAATTCATTTTCCCGGAATATGGCTTATGGCCAAAATATAATTAGGCTGGTCTGGTTTTTTTTATTCAAATTTGATAACATAAAATATCTAAAATGCATATTTTACTGGCTGATGATGACAGGGAAGACTTTATGATATTTCAAGATGCGGCAAATATGACTACTCACGAAATTACCCTTACTTATGCTGCCAACTGGATGGATCTTTGGCGTGTATTAATGAAAAACCTCCCAGATGTATTGTTTTTAGATTTAAACATGCCGGTTAAAGATGGTTTTGATTGTCTTAAAACTATAAGGGAGAATAATAGATTTGATTTACTCCCCATAGTAATCTATAGTACATCCATCAACAAACAGGATATTGACAAAGCATATGAATTTGGAGCAAATTTTTTTATCGTAAAACCAAACACAACAGAAGGCCTAACTAATGTTCTTCATCGCATTGTAGAAATGCAAAATGGACATTTAGATAAAAAGCCCATGCGAGAAGATTTTGTGATTTTATAACGCCAAAAGAAAAGTTGGATTTTTAATGTTCAATTTAGAAAATCAGAAATCGACTCATACATAGTTGTAATAGTCTCACTGCGCCAAACCCTTCAGGTCCACATTTACGAAAATAACCAGGCCATTTTTTTTCGCACCGCATACCAAACCAAACAGAAAAAATCTGGTAAACGTATGAAAGATATTTGTTTAAGATTGTGAGGATCATTAACCCTTCTCTAAAATTCCCTTAAGGTTTTGAAGGCCTATTTGAAAATCTGAACCTACTTCTTTGTCCATATCCATAAATAAACCCATAATATTCATAGGGTAATTCCATTTGCCCGAAAAACCCCATTTAACTTTTGTTGCACTTTCAGATGCACTTTCTACAGACATATAAGCATCTGACTTCGATTCAAATGGCTTAATAAATCTCAATTCATAATCTATGCGATTGCCTTCATCCATTTTCTTTATTTCCTGCTCACCTTTTCCAACATTACTATTTTCACTGTCCCAGGCCGAGATGAATCCAACAGTACCATCGGTACCTGTAAATTCCTTTTTCATATTAGGATCCATACCTGCCCATTTGCTATAATTGTTTTGGTTTTTTAAAAGTTTGATATAATCAAACACTTGCTGTTTGGGTTTATTGATTACAATTTCCCTTTGTACAGCATAATCCTTTTTTACAAATAATGCTACGATCAGTAACAAAGCAATAAAACCAAAAATTACGAGGAAGAATAATTTTAGAATACGCATACAGTTAGTTTTAAGGTTCTAGGTTAAGATTAAAATGCAATATAAAAAAATCTATCAAAAAAACAACAAATCCTTCTATTTCGTGTATGTAACTTCTTTTTTATAACAGGTAAATAATTTCGTTTCATAGTTGAATAGGATTAATTTTGAAAAAAACAAAACATATGCTTGTACAATCTCTTTTGGGCGAATTTATGCATGAAGCAGAAAATACCCGCAAACTTTTAAACGCAATACCTGACAGTGCACTTGACTGGAAACCTTCAGAAAAAAACTGGACAACCGGACAATTGGCATCGCACATTGCAGAAGTCTATAATTGGTATCCTGTAACATTACATCAAAATGTTTTTGACATGGGTACCCAATGTCATTAACTTAAGGCTCAAATCGGCTTATAGCACATATAATATTTCCTTTTTTTCTGATGGTTTCGTTTAAATTTTCTTCCGGGTCTGATGGGTTCTGTTATGGATGCGA
>JANMMU010000042.1:0-15921 GCA_031373555.1 Segetibacter sp.
GCTTTTACGTTCATTCACATTGCTGTCCGGCAGCAGTATGTTGCGCATTTCAAAACTAACCGCATTGCCGATGATGGTTGTTTTGGTTTGGTGAGAAGTGCTCACCATCTCCAGTGTATTAGCCTGTAGTTGGGAGCTTAATGTATCGGTTACAACCACATTATACGCAGTGTCGTTTCCGGTGTTTTGATAGCGGATGGTGTAGTCAATGTATTTGCCGGCTGCAACTTGCGAAGGACTAAGCTTAGGAGTTCCCCTTTTGTCGTTAGGATCATAAGAGCTTACAACAATGGTGGCATTTGAATCACTCACTGTTTTACTTCCGTCTGTAACAGTGATGATAGCTTTAACAGTATCTCCCATGGCAGCCGTTGTTTTTGCTGTAAAATAAAACGCTACAGGAACCCTTGCTCCTATGGGGAGGGAAGGCAAACTAAGCGTAATCTTATTGCCCGAACGAACAAAACCCGGATTAGAAACTGAATCAAAAGTGAGTCTGTTAATATCGTAGGTCAATTGTATAGTACTTGGCACAAAGTTAACGGATCCCACATTTCTAGCATCAATCCAATATCCAAAAGGTCGGCCGGGCTTCACTACCCAACTAAATATGTTTGTCATACTCACCTCAATGCTATCTACAGCAATCCCAGTTGGTTGATATGCAAAGTTTTGAAAAACAGTGGTGTCGTAACTGGTAAAATTGACCGTTTTATTTGACGGCGATATATTGAAAAAAGTATTGGACGGGGTAACGGTATATGAGCCTAAAGTAGTAGTTCCGATTTCATAATAACCGCTATCGTTGGTAAAAGTGATATTCCCGTTGGACAATTGAATCTTCGTATTGGCCTTATAATATTCATTGGCATCTTTTACACCATTGCTGTTGGCATCGTAAAATGCATAGCCCGCTATGACAGGGTAAGCAGTGCAGCCATTGATGTTATTGGTAGCATTGCAAAGGGCGGGTAAATTACCGGCATATTGAGCTATTATGTTGTTGTTTATATTTGGCAGGCACTTGGTGATATTTCTATCGAAAATCAGGCTTTCCAGGCTTTGGGGTAATACGGGTAAGCAAGTGATAGGTGTGGCTGCCCGGGGTGGTACATAATTACCCCCAAAAGTATTCAAAACCTTTAAACCGGCTGGAAGTGGTGGTAAAAATGTTAAAGACGAATCATTTCCACAAATAAGCGTATCTAAACTGACTGGCAGATCAGGCAATTTTTTTAAAGAAGGATTTAAGGTAACATTCAAGTGTTCCAGCGTAGTGGGCAATGCAGGTAGACTGTCTAATAAATTGTACCTACAATCCAGATGTTTCAATCCATTAGGCAATGCAGGCAGGCTGTTCATTACATTGCTTTGGCAATTCAGTATTTTCAATCCATTGGGCAATGCAGGTAAATTCTGAAGCAGGCTGAGCGTGCATTCCAAATGCTCTATCCCAGTAGGTAAAGTCGGTAAAGACTTAATTTTTGTGTAAAATAGTTCCAAATGTTTTAATGAAGCAGGTAGTGGGGGTAAGCTGGTTAAATTAAAAGCTCCCTCAGCCTTAAAGGAAACAAGTTTAGAAGGGAAAGGGGGTAATTTGTACATGTTGAATCCAGCCCACGAAAACAAATATTCAAATGTGACCAGGCTGTCAGGAAAATTGGGTATGGAGTCAACCCCCATATTGCTGATTTTGATGTGCTTTACCTTTTGAGGCCAGTAGGAAATAGTGTAGCCATTGGGGTTGGTGTTGAAATTAAGGTCTTCCAGCTTTAAAGTTTGTAAGTTTTTAAAATATTGCAAACCATAAACGTTTTTAATCTGATCAGAATTTATTTCACCATTTGCAAATGAAGTACTTAGCCTAAGGTAGGTTTCATTCACTATTGCAGGACACGTTGTATCCATTTGCCCTGCCCCATTAAAACAACCGGGATAATTTATAATCAGTTGCGAACGAAATGCTGAATCCGGTATGGGTACGTATTGCGCATTGGCTGTTGCAAGTGTAAGCAGCAAAGCACCAATAAAAAGGGCTAGATATTTTTTCATAATAGCTGTTGTTAGATTTTGAACCCTCATAACTATTATACAACAATGCCAATTGTAAAGGTTGGGTTTTCTGAAACTATTTTTTGAAATTAAAATAAAGATAATCTATTCCTAAAACATTTATCAATCTTTGCTTTTTTCATTACTTTTAAGCCTTCGTGTATTAATAACACTTTAACCTACACTTTTAAAACCTAACTATGCCTCCCATGGAAGATGCCTTATTAATGGATGTTTCGCCACATGCCCCCAAAGTAACTAAGCCCCGCCTTACATTTTTTCAGATTTTTAATATGAGTTTTGGGTTCTTCGGCATCCAGTTTGGTTGGGATTTGCAAAGGGCCAATATGGGTCCCATATACGAATACCTGAAAGCAAGCCCTGACGAGATACCATTGCTTTTTCTGGCTGCACCATTAACCGGTTTGATTGTACAACCCATAATAGGTTACATGAGTGACCGTACATGGCACCCCTGGTGGGGCAGACGCAGACCTTACTTTTTTGTTGGGGCAGTATTAAGTACCATTTGCTTATTTTTTATGCCAAATAGCTCTGCCTTATGGATGGCAGCCGGGTTACTATGGATATTGGACACGGCCGGCAATATAGCCATGGAGCCGTTTCGTGCATTTGTGGCAGATAAATTATCAGAAAAGCAAAGAACTGCAGGATTTGCCATGCAAAGTCTAATGATTGGCCTGGGAGGCACTATAGCCTCTGCCCTACCGTGGATGATGGCCAATTGGTTTGGGCTTTCCAGATTAAGCACGAACGGAAGTATTCCTGATTCGGTTAAATATTCATTTTATATAGGTGGTGGAATATTTTTTGTATCAGTTTTGTACACTATTCTAACCTCTAAAGAATATCCGCCGGAAGACATTTCTTTTAAGGAAAAGGTAAAAGAAAGCAACAAAGGTTTTGGTGGCGGCATAACAGAGATAACACATTGTATTAAAAATATGCCGTTGAAAATGAAGCAACTAGCTTTAGTACAATTTTTCACGTGGCCGGGATTGTTCTTAATGTGGTTTTATTACAATACGGCTGTAGCACGAGATGTTTTCAATGCTGTAGATACGGCAGACCCTAATTATACAAAAGGGATAGAGTTTGGTGGGCTTACTTTAGCTTATTATAATGTTGTGGCTTTTGTGTTTGCCTTATTCATTCCTTTTATTGCTGCTCAATTGGGCAGAAAACTTACCCATACAATATGCCTTTTTTGTGGCGCAATAGGGCTATTGTCAGTGGGTCTGGTTCATGATAAGAACTTGTTGTATGCATCCATGACAGGTGTAGGTATTGCCTGGGCCAGTATTTTATCAATGCCTTATGCTATGCTTGCGGGTTCTTTACCCGAAGATAAAATTGGTGTGTATATGGGCATTTTCAATTTCTTTATCGTGCTACCGGAAATCATTGCTTCCTTATTTTTTGGATGGATAATGACCCATTTACTTGATAATAACAGAATGGCAGCAGTACAAATAGGTGGTGGATTAATGATACTTGCAGGTATTATTTGTTATTTTGTTGTAAAAGAGACAAAAGATGAATCAAACGGTGTAGTGGTGAGTGGCGGGGATTAAAACCTTAAGCGACATCCCATTCATCTTTAAATAAAATGGTACTTTTGAACAAATGAATTTTATGGAACACACTACAATAAAAGTAAATTTGTTGTATAAAATTTAAACCCTCAAATTGTTATGCTCGTCCTCGAAAATAAAATATTTGAATGGGCAAACTTATCAGAGAATGAGTTGCTTGAAGATATTGCTGTAATGCTTTACCAAAAAAGAAAATTGACTTTTGGACAAGCCGCACAAACAGCAAATATGAACTATATCCAATTCCAGTTTCTATTGGGGAGAAACCATATTCCGATTAACTATGGCGTAACTGAATTACTGGAAGATGCTGAAACGATTAAAAAAATGAACCTTTAAAATGGTAATCGTTAGCGACACTACCACTATCAGTAATTTGTTTTTGATTGATAAATTATGGATACTTGAAAAATTGTATCATAAAATTCTTTTGCCAAGAGCCGTCTTTGATGAGTTGGAAAAAATTGAAAACGATTCTATCAACATAGATTTTATCCGCAAAGCAGATTGGATAGAAATTGTGCCGGTAAAAAATACTGATTTAGTAGATATTCTATTGCTCATTCTAGATAAAGGTGAGTCTGAAGCTATTGCCCTTGCCAAAGAAAACAATGCAGAATTATTGATAATAGACGAAATAAAAGGACGGCATTATGCTAAACAGCTCAACCTAAATATTATAGGCCTGATGGGGATTTTACTTTTAGCTAAAGAGAAAAAAATAATTGAAAGCGTAAAAGACATATTGAAAGAGTTGAAAGAGAAAGCAGGGTTTTGGATAAGCAAACAGCTCTTTCAAATGACGATACAATTAGCAGGTGAGAATACCTGATTGCGGTTTTCATTTACCGGATTTTTTTTCCAAAAGTTCTTTTTTTACTTCATCCCATGGTTTGGTAATTCCTAAAATGCTTTGAGCAATACCCGTGTTAATGCAGCTTTCAAATGCGGCTTTATTCATGCCATAAGTTGTTAGATAATAGGTGTCTTCGTTCAATGTTTGTGTTTCAATGGTAGCATGAGAAAACTGGCTTACAAATGCTACAATTGCATCCGCATTATTCTTTGAATCTACCTTTATTAACAATTTTTCCATAAAAACTATTTTCCCAAAATTAAAAAAACATCCACAAATTTTATCTTTTAAATATATTGCCTGATGAAAACTATAATAACACTTTTTTTACTGCTCATTATCTGCGTTAGTTCTTCAGCGCAAAATGAAACCGCCATCTACCCCACTCATTGGTGGGTAAACATGAAAAATCCCAAATTGCAACTGCTCATCCTAGGTAAACAAGTTGGTGATGCAGCAAAAGTTGAGATCAATTATCCCGGTGTAAAAGTTGAAAAAATCAGCCGTTTTGAAAACAAGAATTATCTGGCTGTTGACCTTAACATCAGTGCTGCCGCAAAACCGGGTAGTTTTAAAATAAATGTAAAAACACCCAACAATCCATTGGTGTATAATTATGAGCTAAAATCGAGGAGACCGGGCAAAGGAACTGTTTTTGCGCAGGGTGTAACACAGGCTGATTTCATTTACATGCTTATGCCCGACAGGTTTAGCAATGGTGACCCAACCAATGACAAACTCCCCGGAATGCGTGACCAAACCCTCAACAGAGATTCTGTTTATCACCGCCATGGTGGTGATTTTCAGGGTATTATTAACCATCTTGATTACATCCAAAGTCTTGGTGCAAACTCCCTTTGGATGACACCAGTTATTGAAAACGACCGTACTACCCGTACAGAGCATGGTTATGGATTTACCGACCACTACAAAATAGAACCACGTTTTGGCGGAGCCGATCAATACAAAAAACTAAGCAATGAACTGCACAAACGTGGCATGAAACTGATTCAGGATGCAGTGTACAACCATGTGGACATTCACCACTTTTTTCAGGTTGATCCACCATCTAAAGATTGGATACATCAATGGCCAACATTTACCCGTCCCAACTACAAAGACCAGACTTTATTTGATCCTTATGTTGCCCCTTCTGACAAGAAGAAAATGGTGGACGGATGGTTTGATTATGAAATGCCGGATGTAAATCAAAACAATCCTTTTGTTGCCAACTTTCTTATACAACATGCCATTTGGAGTGTAGAAGAATTTGGCGTAGATGGATGGCGCATAGACACCTACATTTACAATGACCTGGAATTTATGAACCGTTGCAACAAAGCTTTATACGATGAATATCCTAAGATGACAATGTTTGGCGAAACATGGGTACATGGTACAGCCAATCAGGCTTATTTTACAGCTAATGTGCTTAATACCCCATTCAAAAGCAACCTTACAGGTGCAACCGATTTTCAAACACTTTTCTATGGAATTTTTCCAGCTATAAAAGACAACTTTGGCTGGACGGATGGCGTAAATAAACTGTACACCACTTTGAGCAATGATTTCCTGTATAAGGATGCAGGCAACAACTGCATTTTTCTTGACAACCACGACCTTACCCGCGTAGCTACAGAGTTTGGCGGCGATGTAAACAAAGTAAAAGTTGCACTTGCATGGCTATATACCTGCCGTGGTATTCCTCAACTATACTACGGTACAGAGGTTTTTATGAAAGGTGATAAAGGCATTAATGATGGGCAGGTACGCCTCGACTTTCCCGGAGGTTGGGAGGGTGATTCAAAAAATGCATTTACAGGAAATAATCTTACTACCGATGAAAAAGACATGCAGGATTATGTGAAAAAGCTGGGGAATTTCCGTAAAAATTCATCGGCTATAAAGACGGGTAAAATGATGCAATATTTGCCTGTGGATGGTTTGTATGTTTACTTTCGTTATGACAACAATCAAACGGTTATGTGCATCATGAATACCGCAAAAGAAACCAAAACCATTAATTTTAAGGATTATAGCGAAAGAACAAATGGTTTTAACAATGCCAAATCGGTTTGGGGAAGTGAGCGGTATAATACCAATGACCATCCAACAATACCGGCGGGTACTATGTGGGTGTTACAATTGGAAAAATAAAATTTACCAGAGTGTGTAACCTTTTATAAGTTGATTCGTTTACAGTTTATTAATGAATATTCTGATGCTTTTAACAACCCAAAAATATAGTATTATTCAAATAAATCTAATTTAGCAAAACCAAATTTTAGCTTATGAAAAGGTTTTTAATAATTATATGCATAGCAGGAACATTTTTTACCAGTTGCAATTCAAACACATTTTCCAATATTGATTCCGGGGTAAAAGTGGTAACAAAATGTTGTAAAGGAATTACTGTGGCAGGATCAAAAGGGTGCAAGTTTATTGAATCAAACGAAAAAATTTCAGAAGAAAGTACCAGTTCAAAAGGCCTGTTACCAACCTATAGTTGGGATGCAAAACAAATGCTTTGGTAGTCAATTAATTTTTTAGATATAAAAGACTTGCAAAATGCAAGTCTTTTTTTATTATAGTAAGCAAGTAAAAAAGATAAAGAAGTGAGAAAATTTTAATGCTCAAAATTCACACACACCAAAACATCAACACACTCTTATACCCATTGGATATCCCTAATAGTCCAATTACCTTGACCTAAACGGCTATCACATTCCCGAAAGAAAGTCTTATCGTGTGGACACATCTTTTTTCACACTCCAACGGAGTACCGTGTTTATAGAAAAGGGCTGAGTTTGTGGATTCCGGCTCTAAAGGAGCTTTGACAGGTTGAACCTTTCTGTAAAAATGAGCTAATCAACAATGCCCATCATCCATACGAGGCACCTCCGGAGCCTGCAAAACCTTTCTCATTCTTAATTTGCCATAAACACGCCGCTCCGAAGGAGCAAAAACCATATACACAATAAATGTATCTACACGATAGGAAAGAAAGTCGGGACTGGCTAGCATTATGCCAAAACCAGATTAGACTATTTAAAATTCTATCTGGCATTAAATATCCTCCAGTATTTTCTCTGCGGCTTTGCGCCCTGTCTCTGCACCGCCATTCATAAATCCCTGATAGTGGAGACTGCAATGTTCGCCGGCGAAATACATGTTGTCAACAGGTTTGCGTTCTGCACCGGCCATAGTAGTAAACTGACCGGTCTTGTAACAGGCATAACTACCCATTACATAAGGGGCAGTAGGCCAATGGTATCGTTCCACTTTGCCATTAAGATGTTGTAAAGCACCGGTATATATCTGTCCAAACCCCGGAAGGTGTATTGTTGCCTGCGATTGCGGGGTACCGTTGCCCATCTGCACACCGGGTGTACCACCAAAATACATAGTAAACCCACCTGCAGTACCGTTTTGCAATTCGCTGTTGTCCCAACCGGTTTGAAATGACTGATCTGTAAACGTATATCCCCTGTAACCCTGTGTACGCCAAATCCGCCTGGTAAAACCAATCAACAATTTTGCATTGGTACCATAACCAAGGTTGTTGATGGCATTACTCTTCCATGCGGGCAGGCTGAACTTAAAATTTACATTGCGTAAAATAGAAAACGGCAAAGCAAATACAACATAATCAACTGTTACATCTATCAAGGTATTGTTGTTCTTTCTGAAAGTAAGGATATACTTTCCATTGGCCTTTTGATTAACAGCTTCCAGTTTGTGTTCATAGTTTAGTTGGTTAAGCAATTGATTTGTAATGGCATCGGTCAGCTTTTGATTGCCATCTTTTATTTTATATCGCTCATCACTATCGCCAAAAATATCAAACTTACCGGCAGATGTATCTGTAGAAATCAGGTACAACATATTGATACACGATTGCAAACCTGCATCCAATCCATATTCTGTTACAAACGCCGTAGTGAGCAGTTCCTTTAGCCAGGCTGCACAATTAAGACCGGTGATATATTGTTCCAATGAAATATTGTCGAACAGTACAGCACTACCGGGATTGCTGTATGTAATTGAAGCAGGTAATTGGTCTATGTCAGCCTGCATAGTAGCAGCTATGGGAACAAAGGCATTGATAATATCCTGCTCGGTATAACGCTGACCGTTGAAATAATAAGTGTCTTTTATTAAACCATTATTGGCAGGTGATTCTACATCAATAAGGGGTAATCCAAAGTGGCTGACCAACTGCAACATATCCTTATGTCCCGAGTCAATAAACTCACCTCCCAATTCTGTTGATAGTCCATTAGCCATAATGTTATTAGCAGTAATTATCCTGCCCCCTGTTCTTGTATTTGCCTCATATATTTTTGAATTTATGCCTTGCTTTTGCAATGTAAATGCACAGTTAAGTCCTGCAATACCTGCTCCTATAATTGCTATTTTAGGTTGAGTGCGGCCATTCATTTTTAGCTGCAACAAAGACCCGGCTTCGGTTTCATTATTCAATGCAGCAGTTTTAGCACAAGCCTGCAAAAACAAATTGCTGGCACCTAAAGCAATTATCCCTTTTGTTGTTTGCTCAATAAATCTTCTTCTTGACCTGTTATGATCAGATATAATGCCTGCTACTTCATCAGCAGGTATTTTATTTTTTTGAGAATACAATGCCAGGCGAAATGCTTTTTGCAATTGCTGCATCAGCGGGGTTTTGACCTTGCCCGGCCTTGCCGGAAAGTCAGACTGATTGGTAGCCATAAAAAGTAGTTTGGTGGTTGAACTATAAATGTAAGAAAAGTATTTAGAAATACGAAAGAGAGTTTGGTTCTTTAGTAGCTAGATGTTAGAAGTGTAAGGTGTTAAGTGTAAGGTGTTAAGTGTGAGGTGTAAAATGTAAGGTGTTAAGTCTAGTGTTTAATATTTGGGTTAGATTTTGATTAATAATTGTTTTAAAAGCTTGTTCTGAAAAGGACAGGCATTTTTTGTTGGATTGTAAGCTATACTAAACAATGGAAAAAATATGTAGTAAAAAAGTTTTTTATGATAAAAAATTGTATTTTAGCAATTGAATAAATATTATGAATAAATAGATGCGGTATTGCCGCAAGATGCATAAAACAATTTACACCTGCGTATTTTCAATTGTCATTGATTTTGAGTGGGTTGTGATTTAAGGAAAATTGTTTGGGGTGGTGAAAACTTTCGTAAATTTATGAGTTGGGCGTAATTTAGACAGACCTTCATCAAATAATAAGTAAAAACAAAAACAATGGCATTAACTAAAAACGAAGAAGTCAAATTATTAGAGGCACGACAATCAACTGCCGACAAGATTGTTAGGCGATTTGCAGCTGAAAGAATTGTTTATTTAATTCTAACTACATTGTCTTGCCTTGGGCTATTTTATTTAATTTACTATTATATACTTCATGGCAAATTAGACACAGAAAGTGCATTATCATTTTTTGGCCCTACTGGAATAATTGGGATTTCTATCGCCGGGGTATTTCGCATGTTTGACAAAGTCATAAGCAAAGTATTTCCTGATTAAAACCACACATTATGCAAAATGAAGTAATGGTTTCAGAAGACGAACAGTCACCCACGAAACAAAATATAGAATTTAAGGCAAGTAAATTCATTCAACCTTTACACTTAACAAGTTTGATTTTTCTTGCAATTTCAATTACTTCCCTAACTTATTTTAACATTAGTAAGAGCGAAGAAATTAACAAGCTGAAACAACTTGTTAAAGACACTACCATAGTAAAACATGACACAATTCCCGACCCAACATTTTTGATTGTCAAGTCTTTCCAAATAGATGTTACAACTAAGACAACTTCAACAGCATTTAAGTCAAGTGGTACACTTACCGAATGGCAGGACACAATTAAAATTGAGGGACAACTACTTTCAATGTTGAGAGAAAGGTATAAACAGCATCTAATTGACAAAAAAGAAAAAAATCTTGTCACAAAAAGTACAACAGACCCGGTTTCAACAAAGCACAATCAAAATATCACCGATACAGTTCAACTTATAAAAGACACTTTAGGGCATTATAAACCATTAGTAAACCTTCTGGTAACCAGTAAACGTTTATATGAAAATTATAAAAAGAAAAATTACAGCCCAATTTATGCAGACAGTCTTTTTACTGTAAACACACAAATGACATCATTGCTAAATGACAATACCAGTTTTTTTACAAGTGCTATTACTAATCAAGAGATTAATATTTTAAAGGATTATTTTAACCGTTGGAATAAAGGCTATATGGTTTGGGACAAAAAACCAGGAACACAAGTAAAGTATGAAGGAAGTACTTTTCCAACATACATCGGAGACAAAATAAACAAAGCATACAATGACTATAATAAGTTTCTAAGAGACCGATAAACTACGCCCAACATGGGTATTGCTGCAAGTGTGGCTGGACGTTGTTATCTTCGGCTGTAGCTCGCTATCAGCAGCGGTTTCGGCGGACGGAATTCTGTTGGGCTTTTAGTTCTTATCTTGTACTTTTAAATCTTTATTGGGCAGCGGTTCCGGGCTGGACGTTCAATGAATGCCACACCTGCAGCAATACCTGTCCGTTAGCGGCTATATTATGGAAACACTCCGCTGATTGCATCTCACTATAAATTTTTTATGTTTCAACCAAGACAACTGTTAGTTTCGACACTTATTATTTTACTACTTTCTTGCAATAGTACCGACAAACAAAAAGAACAAATCAATTCGCCAAGTTTGACAAAGGATACGGTTGTGACTGTTTCAAAAAAAGCAGAAATAAATCCAGACACAACAACAGTTATAGAAAAAAAGCCAGTCACTTCTAAAACTAAAAAGACACAAAAAGCGGCTCTTGCTAATTCATATCTTCAAGTTCAAACTTCATTAGAAAATGATTTTAAAACAATAGAACAGAACTTTCAAGATTTTGTAATTAATACCAATTTTGACACGACCATTGTATGCAAAGAAGGAACAGTAATTAAAATAAAGCAATCAAGCTTTTTAATTGTATCTAATTTGACAGAAGTAAAAGGAACAATCACTTTCCAAGTGAAAGAATTTTATAAAACATCCGATATTATTTCAGCAAGGCTTACGACACATTCAAACGAAAATATTCTTGAAACAGGAGGCATGCTTTTTATTCAGGCAACTTCTGACGGACAGTTGTGCAAACTCAAAGACAATTCACCAATTGAAATTTCATTCCCATTTACAGAAAAAAAAGATAGTATGCTTTTGTTTAGTGGTAGTTGGACAGACCAAAATATAAATTGGCAATTACTTCCGCCAAAGGAAGCAAATCAAATGCAAATTGTTGAGGAACTTGCAACATTTCCAGGCGGTACTATTGCTTTAAACAATTTCATTCTAAAAAACCTTGTATATCCTGACACTTTAGCTGATATGGGAATTGGCGGTATGGTTCAAATGGATTTTGTAATTGATGAAACAGGGAAAGCAAAAGATGTGAACTTTAATAACCGTTCTCAAAAAGGGTTCAAAGACGCTATCCTCAACACCTTTTCAAAAATGCCAAGATGGAAACCTGCAAAAAGAAATGGCATTCCTATAAAATCAACTTATTCCCAATCAATAACATTTTACAATGAAGAACAAAATATAAATGATACCCTTTTCAAAAAAGATTTTGAAGCAACAATCAATGATACCAATATAAACAAGGTAAAAACTGCTGACATCCGACAATATATTTTCAGCACTTCAAAATTGGGATGGATAAATTGTGATAGGTTTTATAACAACCCAAAACCAAGGACAGATTTTTATGTGGATTGCGGAAATTATACAGAACTTGATGTTAATCTTGTATTCCATTCCTTTAAAGCAGTTTTAAATAATTTTGCCTCTAAGCCAAATGCTAAATTTCAAAACATACCAGACGACGAAGCTGTAACAGTTGTAGTGGTTAAGAAAATAAATAACGACACCTTTATTTCGTTGACAGAGAGTAACACAAATCTCAAATCAATAAATAACCTTGCATTTGAAAAAGTAACAATGGACAAACTCAAACAAAAATTGGAGCAGCTTAACAATGCAAGGTGACCAATACAGCCGCTAACATGGGGTTTTGTGCAAGCAGGGCTTGACGTTCAAACTTCGGCATTTTGCATCGCTGTACTTTGGTTCGGGCTTGACGGAATTCTGTTGGGCTTTTAGTTGTTATCTTGTACTTTTATTTCTTTATTGGGCTTCAGTTCCGGGCTGGACAATCAACAATGCCCTGCCTGCACAAAGCCCTGTTCGTTACCTGCAATGCTTGAGCCGGTGCTAACACAAAACTGACTGCAAGAAATAAACAATGACAAGACAAATTTTACTTATGGGATTTATATCTGGACTTCTTGGTCTTTTTGGTTGTAACAGCAACGCCAACCAACAGTCAAACAAAAAGGAGTTTACTAAAAATTCCCATGACACAGAATTTACCTCCGCAAATAATCCTATTGACACTGCAAAGCGAAACAAACTTGTTGCAAAGTATGACCTTCTTAAGTTCCCAAATATCAAACAACCAATTCTCTTGACAGTTGACGAATTCTTTGACGGCAACAATGACGAAGCATCTATTGCTCCCAATCTAAGTGAGAAGCCAAATATGTCTAAATACTACTCAATCCTCAAAAACTTAGCGGACAACCCTAAGACTATTGTTGCATTTGCTGAAATTAAAGAAGTCATGCTTTACGATGGCAAGTTAAATGACAACGAATGGTTTTACTCCGATATAATTTATTTTGTTGGCGACTTGACAAAGGAAGAAATTAAAGCAGCGACTAAATCTTTAATGCCTGACGAAGTAGAATACGATAATGAAAACCGTATTAAAGTGCTAAATAAAAAATACGCTGATAAAAATGTTGTGTATGTATGGTGGGACTAACTAATCAAATAAAGTTTAATGCAAACTTCGGACTTGACGGCTTCAGACGAACAGTAGCACATGCAGGTAACATGGGGTTTTGTGCAAGTGTGGCTTGACAAACAAACATCAGCCAATTGCAAAGCCAAGCTGTGGTTCGGGCTGGACAAACAACTTTGGACTTTAGTTCTTAACTTCAACTTCAGTTTTTCAATCAGCAGCGGCTGTGGGCTGACGGAATACTAATGCCACACCTGCACAAAGCCCTGTTCGTAAGCAGCAATTTTATTGGAGCACTCTAAAATCCAAGTCAAGAAAAATAAAATACAACTTGACTTTTCAAAATAAATATTACTAATGCCGAGAATCTTTAAATCATTATCAATAATATTTATTGTATTGAATTTTATTTCTTGCACGAATAAGAAAAGTGAAAATAAAATCGAAACTAAAATAAATATGGACTATCAAAACAAACTAAATGAATGTAAAAATTCATATCCATTTAATCGTTGGAGAGAATCCTTTTCTCACGGTTTAGAACAGTACACCGAAATAAACTGTAATAAAATTAAAAGTGTTTTTGACAACCTTATTTCTGAGTTAGTAATTGCAGGAGAAAATATACCTGAAAAGGAAAAAGTTGAAATATTTAAAACAGCCATTTTAGCAAGTAATAAGTTAAATGACGAAATTGACGGTTTAATTGAAACAGGAGAAAGAGAAGATTTATGTGAGCTAACAGATTTAATTACTAGAGCTTGTGGTATCGACCCTGAAAAATATGGAGATGGAGAAGGATTAGCAACAGAATGGAGAGAATGGTAATTTCTCCAAATTGTAAAACAGTAAAATTTTTAAATGAATATTTGGAGAAGCGAAAATAAAAATGACGATAAAATTATTGCATATTTTAATGAAACAATCTATAAATGCAATCCTAAAGAATCTGAAATTGAGAATGTATTTTATAATCTAAAAAACAACCAAGTTCCTACTAATAATTTCACAAGTGTACCATTGTCATATCTGAAAGAAATACATTTAGAGGAAGGGAAAAATTATATAGAGATTTTCTTTGGCGGAGATTCTACTGAACAATTAAAAATAAATGACAGTTTAGTAAGAGCTGATATATTTGATTATTTGAAAACAAATATCCCAAGAACTAAATTTAGCATTGACAAATATTCTAAACTTAGAGCAGGAAAAAAGCCCTTAATTGCAATGTTTGTTGTATTTGCAATTTGCTTTTGGACATTTTATATATCAAGTGGTATTGAACAAGGTGACGAATATAAAGTTGTAGGTAACCAACGTTCTGTTGCAAGCATTGTATTAATGTTAGCATCTTTAGGGACAAAAAATGTTTTGCTTATTTTTGGTTCATTATTTGGAATCGCATTGACATCTTTTATTTTGAAAACAAAGAATCCGAAGATTGTGCAAAAAATTGTGGTAAAACGCTAAACCCAAAACTGCTGCTTACATTGGGTTTTGTGCAAGTTGGGCAGAAGGAATAACAATGAGCAGCAGTGCATATCCAAGCAGTGGTTCGGGCAGAAGTTTTTCAATCATCATTTGTACTTTATTTGTACATTTGTTTTTCAATCGGCAGCGGTTCCGGGCAGAAGGAATACTAATTCCCAACCTGCACAAAGCCCTACCGTTGTGTGTAATGTTAAACGACATCTCCGATACTTTGAAAATTAGTGACTTGACATATAAGGTTGTTGCATTTTCTGAAATCTCAAATTTCAACGCGGACGAATGTGTTGACTGGGCAACAGAAATGATTTTTTTAGGGTACGACACTCCTTCTCTTAGAATTTTAGCTGGACTTGACAAGCCAACAAATTTCTTTGAAGTTACTGGCTATTTACCAGAGGTTTTATTATCATTAAACTTGACACAGAAAATGGGTGACGAAGCAACATTAAGTTATTGCAGTTACTACATAAAGAAAATCGCAAACTCGGACAATATCAGAAATAATCTAACGCACGTTTATCAATTTTGCCAAGCCAGGGACTATGAAAAATTAGTTTATGATTTTTATCTGCTTCATTGGGCATGGGATGACATAGACTATGGAAATGATTATACTCCTTATTGGGAAAGTGCGAAAAAAGACAACATAGAAAAAATCGTAGTCGAAACAGCAATTAAATGGGCAGAAGAAAACGAACAACACTACACACAACATCGGGTTTGGCAAAATGGGGGCTGACGGAAGCCGTGTCTCAGCAGTTGTATTTCTGTTGTGCTTCATATCGGGCAGGACGTTAATAATTAAGCTAAGTGCAAATCATCAACATTAATTTATAAATTTAGCTTCGGTTTGCCGGGGCGGACGGAACAACTATCCCCCACTTCGCCAAGGTGTGCTGTGAATGATTAATTTGAATTGTGTTAGTCAATGCTGTATAAAAGATGATGGTAGGTCCATCAGTATCGCTGTTCAAGCAGAGGTATTAAACCACTTCCCGATGCGTAGATAGCAATTGAAACGTGTT
>JANMMU010000104.1:0-16496 GCA_031373555.1 Segetibacter sp.
TTGCACCCGTGGCTATTGAAGAGAAAGCCTTTCGGGCTTGTTAAGTTGAAGCAAATGCGAAAAAACGGGATTATCATAACACAACCAAAGTTGAATAAAGAACGCATGTTTGCCCAAAAAAATCTTAAGTTAATGACATTGTTTGTAAATAGTAATTTTACTATACGATAAGATTGAAGAGAAGAACACAACTAAATGATTTATAATCTAATACAAGTTATTAACAATGTGCTTTACAAAAATGAAAATTTAATTTTAGCTTATCAAAAATTTGTTACTTTAGCATAAACAAAGTTTTTTATTGCCAACATAATTGCTATGCTTGATCTCATTATTTACTTCCTTTTTACCCGTACATATGTATTCATAGCACTGCTTTTTGGGTATAAAATATTCTTACTTATTACCAGTGAATACCGTAGCAGGAGTTTGTCTAAATTCTTTTATTATCCATACATGAATATGGTTTTAACCTCCAATCCAAAGAGGGTCAGATACAAAAAACTACAGAATAATATTACTATGGCAATACTGGTATTAATTCTAATGCAGGCAGTGTTTTTAGGACTGTTGCATAGTGTTATTACTTCGTAGAAAACCTGATGTTATCTTTATTAACCATTTTTTTTAAACAATCCTTAACTTACTTAATCTGTTTATTTCCTTACTTAAAATTGCTGATAGGGATTTTAACTTAGCTTCTTTATTTCGGTAAATAAGTCTGTGGTCTAATACACTATGTGTAATTTCCTGTACATCGTTTTCTGTTACGTACGTGCGGCCATTTACCAGCGCATAAGCCTTTAGACATTTCAGAAAAGTAATGCCACTACGGGTTGAGGCTCCTAATAAGATATCGGAGTTACGCCTTGTGTCCCACACAATATTGCGAACTGCTTTTATAATTTCTTCGTCAATGAATACTTTTTCTGCTTCCTCTTGTAACAAGAGGATTTCTTCCATTGAAAGGACTTGTTGTATGTGGCTAAGATTATCTGCAATGCCGAGGTAGTTATTGTAAATATCAAGTTCAGTTTCTTCATCTACATAACCGAAAATAATTTTAATAAAAAAACGATCAAGCTGTGCGGCAGGAAGCGGGTATGTACCTTCCATTTCTACCGGGTTTTGTGTTGCTATGGTAAAAAAGAGTTTTTCCAATGGGTACGTAGTATCTCCTATTGTAATTTGATGTTCTGCCATACACTCTAACAAAGCTGATTGTACTTTAGGAGAAGCACGGTTTATCTCGTCGGCCAGTAGTACATTACAAAATAATGGGCCCTTCTTAAAAACAAACTCCTTTTTTATATCATCGAAAATATGAGATCCTATCAGGTCCATTGGTAAGAGGTCTGGCGTAAACTGGATCCTTTTGAAATTGGTTGAACTATCGTGAGCAAAACTGCTGATACTTTGAGCCAAAGTCTTTGCCATTACAGTCTTTCCGGTGCCCGGGTTATCTTCCATAAGTATATGACCCTTTGCAAGCAGGGCTGTGAGAATAAGTTTTATTTGCGTACGCTTTCCCCTTATTACTGTTTCAATATTGTCTACCAGTTTTTGTATATTTTGAAGGGCCTCCTCTATTTGTATTTGCTGTTCCATTTTTTTCTTAACTTATTTTTTCTTTTGTGAAGTAATGAAGTGTATTATAAATATTCAAAAATCCGCCAACTCTTTTTTTAAATGCGATTTTAGATTTTAATTGCTGTAAGAATGGTTTATAGAAATCATTCACCACCATTACTTCCTCATTGGATAAATTGATTTTACTGTATTTAATCTTTTGATAAACATTTATAAAAGAATGAAAATCAGTACCAAATTTTTGATCTAAACCCTGTGCATAATGCTGTGGACTAACTGATTTTCTGCTAAACCCAATCTGGTTTAGATAATACATTACGGCACTATAGACATTGTAAGCCTTAGCCCTTGTGTCTTTGTGCTGTTTTGCTTTGTAAGTAAGGTATTGCCATATCAACCATGGCAATGACAATAGCAGTAAAACAAATCCCCCCATTACTCCCAGAAATATCCTTAATATCTTTGTCCAGTCAATGGGTTGATCTACCAGGGTTTGCTTGCTTTGTCGTTGCATTTTTTCTTCCTCGGTTTCCATAATCTTTATCTCATCCACCGGAACGGGGTTGGGCATTTTTTTTATCAATGATGCAAGATTATCTGTTTCATTTGAAAAAATATTCTTCAAAGATTCGGCATAAGAAACAGCAACAATGCTGGTACCCGCTTTTATATCTTTTAGCGTACCTACGCCTGTATCCTTTGTTATAGCAGCTATTGATACATCCATCAACAATTCCTTAGGTGCTGCAACAGGGATATTCTCATCATGATACAGCATTTTATTTACTTTCATGGTTACCCTTTTAGCTACAGTATCTACGGTAATTGCCTGCCCATCTGCAACCATTAATGCCTGTTGTGTATTCATGGGTGGGGTGCCATCGGGCTGTGGCGATTCCTGCGTATTCTGATCGGGAACAGTTGTATCAAAATCAATCCAGCCATACCCAGGGAAAAACAACTGTACCCAGGCATGCGCCTGGTCAGCATAAAACCAATACCAGCCCGGATTTTTACTACTGCGGTCAACAGTTAAAAACCCTGCCGCTATGCGACTAGGTATTCCAAGTGACCGTAGCATAAACAAAGTAGCTCCGGCAAAGTAGGCACAATATCCTTTTCTATTTTCAAACAAAAAATAATTGAGTTTGCTGGCACTGGGCAGTCCGGGTATTCCAGGGTTGTCGCTATACCTGAACATTGGCTGACCAATATCATCCTTACTGGTAAAATAATCCCTTATCGCTATCATTTTATCAACAGGTGTTACAGCATTTTTTGTTACTTCTTTTGCTAACTCTGTTATTCTATTATATTCTTCATTTCTGGGCATAAAAGTATAATAGTCCATAAACTTTTTATCAATGCCGTCATAATTTCTGGCATTGCGCAACTCTGCAAACCGTACATTTTGAAATGCTTCTAACTGTTTGTTGCCTGCCGGATTATAAATAAAGTAGGCACTGTTAAGACTGCTTACCCACATTTTTGCCCTGTAGGCGCTCTTAAACTGTGATTTGTATTCATTTTCTACAGGCAATGGCTGACAGAAAAAAGAGGTAGATGGTGCAACAAATTCATTTGGGGAAAGGATGACTTTATAAATATCAGCAGATACAATCTTCCTATTAAGCGTTGCCATTGAATTACGGATCACACTTGTATCAGTTTTGGTAAAATACAATGGAATTTTAGAAGGATCAGGACTGAAAAGGTCATTCTTTGGCAAAGCTGTATCTATTTCAAAAGTTTGGGTAGCGGTATCAAACTTTGTGTAAAACATACTTGTAAAATAAAGCGGATTAGGTGTACGGCCATCAGGTAAAAAATTATCAAGTTTAGCTACAAACACCAGCCTTTTATCTTTACTCAGCGAACCTGTCATCTTCATCTGATCTTTATTGCTTACCGTACCATCTTTATTGTCTTTTGTCATGCTTTCCTTTCCGCTGGCTTTGCCACCTTCCTTGCCAGCCCAGTCTTTTTCAATGCCTTTAAACTCTTTTTGAAAAAAAAGCAATATGCTGAACAACAATACAACAGCCAGAAACATAAAACCCATAAGGCGCTTAGTTACAAACCACCCAAAGCCCTTCTCCTTTTCATTCATGTTTCTGATAAGCTCTGCGGTATAAATAACATAGAAAGAATAGAACAATACCGGTGCAAAAGTTGCAATCAATGTGTTAGCAGATATTTCTGATGTTTTACTCACAATAATAATTTGCATCGAAAGTAAAAACACCGACCAAAAGATAGTAAAATACCTGGACCGCGAAAATCCATAACCCGCTATCCATCCTGCAGAGAATAAGTAGGAAAAGGTTAAGAACTTAATTGAAAAGAAAAAGGCATCAAATTCCCCCACATTTATTTTGCCCAATAATCTGTATGCAATCAGGTATGCAATAAATAAGAGCAATGCAGTACTGATAAACCGAAACCTATAAGCATAAAAGGAGATTGCCAAAATGAGGCCGGTTACAAAATAGAGCGACTGTTGCTTCCAGTTATTTTCTAAAATAGAAAAAAAACTATTTGCATGAAATAATAAATAACCTGCTAAAACAGCTGTGGGTAAAGCAAGCAACAGTAACTGTGCTATCACTTTTTTCCAGCTGTGAATTCTACCGATTTGCATTGTATTACTATTGTATGCTTTGCCTGTAAGTTATGGGTAAAATTAATTGTAAAAGCTTCAATGTTTTGGTAAATAAGATGAGTGGCAAAAAGGATGTTGCAAAAAAACTATAAGGTCTGCCTGTAAAATCAAGAATTAGAAAGGATATCATTTTGTGATAAATAAAATAAAATACGCGATTTGTTTTTACTATGCTAAAAAAATCATACCTTTCTTAAACAAAACAAGCCATATGAAACCTAATCCAATTGCCCGAATTGCAGTTATTATTCTTGGAATCATACTGATAATTTTTGGCTCTTTTCATCTGCTGAAACCGAAAGATTTGTTTGGTTACGTACCCTCGTATCTTCCGGGGGGCATTATGTGGGTGTATCTTACCGGGGTTGCTTTTATATTAGCTGGCATTGCCTTTATCTTGCACAAACAGGTAAAACTCGCAGGTTATTTATTGGCCTTGTTACTTATCATTTTTGTATTGACTATCAACTTACCAAATTTTCTCAATGCCGGAGATAATGAAATGAAACAAATGGCACTTGTTAATATGTTAAAGGATACTGCTTTGGCAGCATTTGCACTCTATATAGGCAGTAGTGCCAGAAATCTTTGATCACTAATATAATTAGCACAATTTTCAAGCAAAATATTTATATTGCTTTGCAATGAATTTAAACAGCTTTTAAATTATCAATAGCATATTTTGTTGTTTTTTCAGAAAGCATCTTTTCAAAACAAGATTTACATTTTTAATAAAATTATCTGGATTCGCATATACAAATTACTACTGCTTCTCCCTACCTTGCACTCCGTTTCTAAAAAATTACAATGGTAGACTTATCGCAATTTGACCACAATCAGGCAGGCAACCCTAATAACAATATTTTTGGATTACCATTTTCTGAAGAAGAAGCCAAAGTTGTCCTGCTACCTGTTCCGTGGGAGGTGACTGTTAGTTTTGGTGCAGGTACAAGCCGTGCTGCAGATCATATTTTCAAAGCCAGTTTACAAGTTGATCTATTTGACCCCGAGGTAAAAGATGGCTGGAGAAATGGATATTTTATGCGGCCTGTAGATCGAAAAATTTTACTTAAAAGCGATTACCTCCGCAAAGAAGCAGAGCTTTATATTGATTATATCTCCAAAGGAAACGATGTACTTGCAAATAAATTCATGTGTAAAAGCCTCCGGGAAATTAATGAAGGCAATATTTTCATGAATAATTGGGTCTATGAGCAAACCAAATCATTAATGGATAAAGGAAAGCTGGTTGGACTTATAGGTGGAGACCATAGTACACCGTTAGGTTATTTTAAGGCAATAGCAGAAAAATATGGCGAATTTGGGATTTTACAAATTGATGCCCATCTTGACTTACGTATTGCCTATGAAGATTTTAAATACAGCCATGCATCAATAATGTACAATGCACTTACTGAAATACCGGAAATCACCAAACTGGTGCAGGTAGGAATCAGAGATTATGGCGAGGACGAATTTCAGTATATACAAGATAATCCCTCACGGATTACAACTTTTTTCGATAGTAAGATTAAGGAAAGACAATTTGAAGGAGAAACCTGGAAAAGCATAGTAAACGATGTTATTGAAAAATTACCTCAACAGGTGTTCATTAGTTTTGATATAGATGGTCTTGATCCAAAACTCTGCCCCAATACGGGCACCCCGGTAGCAGGTGGCTTAGAAACAGAGCAGGTAAACTATTTATTTAAGAAAATGGTAGAAAGCGGTAGAAAGCTGATTGGCTTTGACTTAAATGAAGTTGGTGTTGGTGATGGAAGCGTAGATGCAAACATTGCGGCACGCCTACTTTTCAAAATGTGCAATTTGCTTGTTAAAAGCAATTCCTAAAAATTATATCAGGCACCCCTAATCAAAAAGGGAAAGGCGTCTTAAAATTTGCATTAGTTTTTTGTGCTTTTATCAAAACAAAATACCTTGAACCTACACATGAAGAAGGTATATTTTATTTCAGGTCTTGGAGCAGACAAAAGGGCTTTCAGTTTTTTAGATTTAAGTTATTGCGAACCTGTTTTTATAGATTGGCCTACCCCTTCGGCAAATGAAACGTTACAATCATATGCCCTGCGGATATTTCAGACCATTAACGATGAAGAGGCTATCATTGTTGGCTTATCATTTGGAGGTATGTTGGCAACAGAAATTGCAAAAAAATATCCTCAAACAAAAGTGATTCTGGTCTCAAGTTGCAAGACTTACAAAGAAATACCCGGCTATCTTCGGTTTTGGCGATACCTGCCGCTATATAAGCTACACAGCAACCGTCTTAAAAAACTTTCAGGAATGGTTCCATCAAAAGTACTGGGTGTTACCGGTGCAGAACAAAAAAAAATACAACGTCAGATTTTAAATGATTCTGACCCTGCATTTACGAGATGGGCTATTGGTGCAATTTTAAACTGGAAAAACATGACGGTACCACCAAATATAACACACATACACGGCACAGCAGACAGCCTGCTACCCTACAAATATGTACAGCCCCACCATACTATAGAAGGCGGGGCACACATTATGATTATGGATAAAGCAATAGAAGTATCAGAACTGCTACGAAAGATTGTGTTAGCCTGAATTATACCGATTAGACAAACAATATAGTCCAATTCAGCTTCGCCTCATTTGACTATTTGTTTGATACCATCGGTATAAACCACTGTAAGATTTTTAAAATATTGGCATATTTTAAAAATCACATTGGTATTACATTCGCTCCGGAACATTTATTCCCAATAAATGCATCCCGGTTTTAATTGTTTGAGCTGTCAATTGGGCCATTTGCAACCTAAGTTCTTTCTTTTCTGCATTTTCAGCATTGGCAATTGAATGTTCGCTGTAAAACGAGTTAAACGTCTTAGCCAGATTGAAAACATAAATCGCAACTTTAGATGGATCAAATTCTTTAGCAGCTTCTTCCAGCAATGATGGAAATTGCTCCAAATGAATCAAAATTGCTTTTTCCATTGGCAATAATTCAGCAGCCAATGAATTGCCTTTAGGTTGCTCTTTGCGTAGAATGCTTTTGATTCTTGCATAAGTATATTGTACAAACGGACCTGTGAATCCATGCATTTCTATACTCTCTTCCGGATTAAATACCATACGCTTTTTGGGGTCAACGCGTAGCAGGAAAAACTTCAGCGCTCCCAGTCCTATGGTGTTGTATAATTCTTTTAACTCTTCAGCATTAAATCCCTGTGTTTTGCCTTGTTCTTTCGTTTTTTGTTCGGCAATTGCAATCATTTCTGCAACTATATCATCTGCATCTACCACAGTGCCTTCGCGGCTTTTCATTTTGCCGGTAGGCAATTCGACCATGCCGTAACTTAAATGTGTAACACCTGCTGCATAGGGCTCACCAAGCTTTTGTAAGATGAGCTTCAACACTTTCATGTGATAGTTTTGCTCATCTGCTATCACATAAATACTTTGGTCTATTTTAAAATCTTTATACTTCAATTGAGCAAGTCCAAGGTCTTGTGTCATATACACTGAAGTACCATCCTTGCGAAGCAATAGTTTTTCATCTAACCCATCAGCAGTCAGGTCTATCCAAACACTTCCGTCTTCTTTTTTAAAAAGAATACCCTTTTGCAAACCTGCTTCCACTATGTCTTTGCCCAATAAGTACAAATCACTTTCGTAATAGGTTTTTGCAAAATCGCTACCTATTGCTTTGTATGTTGTTGCAAAGCCGTCATAGACCCAACCATTCATTTTGCGCCAAAGGTTTACAACCTCTTCATCACCTTGTTCCCATTTAAGCAGCATCTGTTTGGCCTCCTGCATAATGGGTGTGTGGTTACGTGCTATTTCCTTTATCTCATCTTTTATTTCTCCTTGCTTTTGGGTATTGTTTTCTGTTGTAGCCTTTTCTAATGCAATAAGCAATGCCGTAAGCTTCTTTTGTTCTTCTGATGAAAAATTGTTCAACTGATTGTTCATGATTTCGTCAATAACCACCTGAGCCTGAACTTTTAAATCACCTTCAAATTTCACATAATAATCTCCCACAAAATGATCTCCCTTTTTACCTTCTGATTGTGGAGTTGCGCCATTGGCATGCTTTTGCCATGCAAGCATACTCTTACAGATGTGAATGCCACGGTCGTTTACAATGCAGGTTTTTACAACTTCATTGCCGGTAGCTTCCAATATAGCAGCAGCACCCCAACCCAGAAAATTATTTCTCAAATGCCCAAGATGTAGCGGTTTATTGGTGTTGGGAGAAGAATATTCTACCATAATTTTTTTACCTGTATTGGCAGCTTTGCCAAAGTTTTCATTTGCAAATTGGCTATGCAAAAATTCTATAAAAAAGGCTTCTGCTACAGACAAATTTAAAAACCCTTTGATGACATTAAATGCCGTAAAAAATGAGGGATTGTGTTTAGTCAAATATTCACCCAACTCCTGCCCTAATGCTTCCGGCGACTTCTTTAATTGCTTTACAAAACCAAATGTTACAATGGTGTATTCTCCCTCAAACTCAGGTTTTGTTTCATTTACTAATAATTCGCTTGCCTGCATATTTACTCCATACAAATTTTGAATGGCATGTACTGCAGTTTCTTTTATTTTAGATACGATATTCATTTTTCTGTTTTAATGCTTATTAATGCGCAAAGTAAATAATCAATATTAAAATGTGCTTTTATGATTTACCTCTTATAAGTCGTTTCAACTTCTTGCTGTTCTTTCTCTTTAAAACTATTTACTGTTGATGAATAATATCCAACGGTGGTTTAAAAGCGAACCTTTATTTCAAAATTCATAATAAATAAAAAAGGTTCAGACCGTATGTCCAAACCTTTTTAATATTATCAAGTTTACTACACGGTTATTGTTCGGGCAGGGGATTTCTTCTTGATGGTACAATTACAGTTTCGTCTTCACTTAGATAAACCCAAAAATCATACAATTCATATATATCTCCCGGTGTTTTGGCTCCGCCATTCTCTGCATTGCGGTCATAAGAACCCAGAATTAATCCATTGTACTTAATCTCTTTCAACTTGGCCTCTGTTGAGAGTTTTTTGAAGCTATCTATATCCATTGTTGCTGTCATTTTTATTGTTGAGATCTTTAAAGTTTGCAAGTTGCAGTGTTACAACATTGTTGAGGCAAAACTAACAACACATTTTTGATAAACCAAATAGAAATCATTTACCTGTAAACTGATATTTAGTCAATGGTATTCAATTGATATTAATCAGTCTTAATTATTTCTACTTTTTTCATTCCCTTTTTGTAGTTTTTGTTGATGTTCAGGTTGTGCGTTAATAGGAAATACCTAATTAACTCCACCGACCGGACGGACAGGCTTTACAATTTGTACCGGTTTAGTTACGGGCAAGCCATTTGAAGGCTGATTCGTTACTTTATTATCAGGATCATTTCTGTGTTGCATCTTTTTAGGGTCAACAGGCGGTGGTAATTTTGTAATAATACTATTATCATCCGGGGGTGGTGGTTTTATACCACCTGTTTTTATGGGCGGCGAAGGAGGTAATTGCTCTCCCGGCTGCTCCATAATTCCGTTATCACCTTTTACTGCATTTGGTAAGGGTGGTTGATTTTGTGGTGATATGGGAGTATGCAGTATAGTAGTCCTGCTGCCACCTGTAGTTTGTTTTACCGGTTTGGTTAAATTTGACTTCATCTCTGTATTACCTTTCACTGCGGCTTTTGTACCACTACCGGCGGGCTTTATGCCTCGTACAGACATTATACTATTACTGCGGTTTTGTTCGATCTTTATTTCTTCTATACTTTTCACTTTTTCCGGCACTGCTTTTACATTGCCTACATTTGTAACCCGTGGACGGTAAATCTCAAATTTGCTGTACGCTTTTGTTTTTCCGGGGCTATTTGAAGCAGTAATTGCCATAGGTTTTACAGGTCTGTGTGTAAATTTTTCTACTTCACCGTTTTGTGGGCCGCGATGATAATAATCCTTTTGATTGTAAGTATTATAGTTGTTAATGATGACTATGTTTTTTACATGGCTACGAACTATATAGCGGTTTATGTTCCGGTGGCGAATATAATTATGTGGCACATAGCACCAATAATTGGAAGGCGCCATCCAACTGTTGCCTGTACCTAAAGTGATGCCTGGAGAAAGTGGTGCCCAACCATAGTACTTATTATTGCTACCCCATTGCACCCATGCAGGTGCCCATTCGTAACCGGGAACCCATACCCAACCCAAAGCAGGTTCTAACAACCAACGGCCATAGTGAAACGGTGCCCAACCCCAACTGTAATCAGAAGCCCATGCCCAGCCATCTACAGTAGATACCCAGTAACCATTGGTTTCATAGGGTCTAAAACTTTTGCCCATAGCCGGTTGCCATACGTAACCATAGCCCGGATAATTGATCCAGTTGCCATAAGGCTGAAGCTCGTTGTAAAAAGCCTGATAAGTGACTCCCGATTGCATATTTTGCGCAAGGATTGGTTGCCCTGGCAATAGAGTTGCACCCAATAGGAAGATATATAATAGCATTTTCATGGTTAATATTTCATTTACATTTATACTTCAAAAGTCTGTCCAACTAAAGTTCTGAAATGTTAATTTGAAAGTTGTTATATTGAGTTTTATTACTTTTTTAACCAACAGTGTTACAAACACATGAATTTCAGAAATTCAAAAAGCTTTTAAAATGATTCAATTGCATTTCATTTTTCTACAGTCAGCAAAGAAATTGAAAGCCATAAAATAGTATGGACAAAATAAGAAAAATAGAAAACCTGTATGTGATATGTTGGCTGATAAAAGACATGTGTTGGATGATGGGATATAAAACCCCTGCTGTCTTTATGATTTTACCCACATTGCTAATGGCATTTTATGTAATGTTCCAAAGCAATAAAAGCCTTGGTTTTCTAACAGTGAATATTGCCATGATATGCTGGATAGCAGCCAACAGTGCATGGATGCTTCACGATTTTTATAAATTACTACCCATTATTGTTTCCGAGATATTATTTACTGCGGGAATGGTTGCGATGCTGATTTATGTTTGGGTGACGTTTGTAAGTAAAAGAACTTAAGTGAATATTCAACGAACGATTCAAATTAATGAAGTCGAGAATATTATTTGAAAAACAGATTACTGCATTATAGAAAAGCAGTTTTATCAGCATTCATTTTGGATAATCTAATTGTATTACTGCTCAAAATAAACCATAGTACCACCTACCCAGGTTTTATCTTTATTGTACCTTACACCAATCATTTTACCTTTGCTTAACCTTCCCAGGTTGTTTACAGCAATGGGGCGGGTTTCACCTTCTTTCCAAAAATAAAATAACCTGATCTCTCCCTTTGCCGGGCCATCAGGGGTTTCAATAGCTTCGGCATACTTTACCTTGCGTTGCAATATCCAGTTTTCTTTGTCTTTTACGTTCTCAAAATCTTCTTGCGTAACATCTATTACAACTCCCTGCCCTGCAAAAGAGAACAAAGGTTTTAGTACATAGTTTTCAAGGTCTGAAGGCATTGTCTTAATATCACTAAGAAAACGGGTTTCAGGCACATAGGGGTTATTTATAAACGGTAAAGTAAACTTGCTGATTCTAAAAAACCAGTTAGGATGCGGTACCCAATCCACTTCCAAATCTTCAAGCAGAATTTTTCCTTTTTCCTGTATTTCAGGCGTTTGCTGCTGTAGCTCATCAAAAATGACACGGTTATAAATACGCTTTATTTCTGTCTCAACTCCATCTAATAAATAATATAATTTTCGTCCTTTTTTTATCAATTCTGTAATACATACAATACTAATACCGGTATAATCCCGTGTATAGTAAAAATCATTGCGTGTCTTTTGTTGATGGGGCAGTATCTCTAATAGGACTACATTTTTAGGGTCAAAACTTCCCACAATAATTTCTTTAAGCAAAGCGGCATAGGAGTCCTCGTTGTAGCCATTCAAATAATTAGTATAATTATCTGGAATATTAAATATCTTTTTTCCAACCAATGCCTGAAAATCCTGAAAGGCGAATAGTGTTGGGAAGCCTTGCATTTCTATTAACTGTGGCTCCAATTCTTCTTTTTCATTTTCACAAATACCAAAATCAAATGCTATAAAGTGGCTGTGTCCATTTTCATTAGGAACATTTACCTCTTTTGGCAATGACCTTTCTGTCATTGCTTTAAACCCCGGTGCTACTATCACATCTACAATACCCTCACATGCTGCCATCATTTTTTGAGTAAAATCTTTACTACAGAAAATGGGGGTTTCTGCTATACGGTAATCAATACTGCCGGGATATTTATGATTTAGCTCAGCTAAATATTGATCGTATTTTTCTTGAGTAAATGCAGCATTAAAGGCTTTTCTGACTTCGGGAACCATAGCAGTATTATAATTTGTGCTGTAAAATAAAACATCTGTAGCATTGCGGAAATATTTTTTTCCGATTACCTAAATTCAAATCATTTGAGGTATAGGTTAATAGCTGGTATTATTATCATAATCCGGTAAGTATATCTACAAAGATTCCCCTCTCCTAAAGTTTTAATTGTATTCCCTATATTTGCGCTCAAAATTTTCCAGAAATTGCCAACTAAATTTTCAAAAGAAACCTACCTGTATTGGTACGAGCTTATGCAGCTGATACGTCAGTTTGAGTTAAAAGCTGAAGAGAAGTATAAAATGGCAGGAAAAATTCGAGGTTTTTTTCACGCCTTTGTTGGTCAGGAAGCGCTTGCTGCAGGTTGTATGACAGCTACCCGTCAGGAAGACCCCTTTATAACTGCCTACAGGGATCATGGTTGGGCATTGGCGAAAGGAATGACTGCCAAAGAGTGTATGGCTGAATTATACGGCAAAGTTACAGGCTGCGCCAAAGGCAAAGGAGGAAGCATGCACTTTTTTGGAGTTGATAAATATTTTTTTGGAGGCCATGGTATAGTTGGTGCACAGATTGGTACAGGTGCAGGATTGGCATTTGCAGAGCAATACAAGGGAACAGATAATGTAGTTTTAGCTTTTTTTGGTGATGGTGCTGCAAGGCAGGGCATGCTGCATGAAACATTTAATATGGCCATGTTGTGGAAGTTACCGGTAATTTTTATTTGTGAAAATAACAATTACGCTATGGGTACGTCTATAGAGAGAACAAGCAATGTAGTTGACATTTACAAACTGGCTGATGCTTACGAAATGCCGGCAGACAAAGTAGATGGCATGAACCCGGAAACAGTGCATGAAGCAGTTGAAAGAGCGGTAAAAAGAGCCAGAGAAAATGGAGGCCCTACTTTACTGGAGATGAAAACTTACCGTTATAAAGGCCACTCAATCAGTGACCCGCAGAAGTACAGGGCCAAAGAGGAACTGGAAGATTACAAAGTCAAAGATCCTATCTCATTGGTTACTAAGGTAATACTTGAGAATAAATTTGCTACACAAATAGACCTGGATGCAATAGATGAGCGTATCAACAACATAGTAGAGGAAAGCGTAAAATTTGCGGAGGAAAGCCCATGGCCTGATGATAGTGAGATGCTGAAAGATATTTATGCAGATGAAAATTATCCATTCATAGTTGATTAACCGGAATAAATGATGATAATTCTTTCATCTCTTATCCTGATTTTTCTAAAACGATTTTTTATACGTAACAAACTGTAACAATAAATTCAAAAATTAAAACATAACAATGGCTGATAAAAAAGTACCTGTGGTACACGAAGTTGAAGAAGTAAATGAAGGATTGGAAACTGTAAAAGGTTTCTGGGAGAAAAATAAGAAGATAATAATAGGTCTTTCTACAGCTGTAATAGTTGTTGTAGGTGGGTGGTATCTTTATAAAAATTATATACAGTTACCTAAAGAAGAAAAAGCAGCAGAGGCTATTTTTAAAGCTCAACAATACTTTGAAAAAGATAGTTTAGACCTTGCCTTAAATGGTGACGGTCAGTCTAAAGGATTTTTAAACACCATTTCCAATTACGGTGGAACAAAATCAGGCAATCTTGCACATTATTATGCCGGGGTAATTTATCTTAAAAAAGGCGATTTTAATAAAGCAATAGAGCACCTTAAAGACTTTAGCACAGATTCTAAGCAAATACAAATGATGGCTTATGGACGTTTAGCCGACGCTTATGGAGAAGCTGGTAAAAAAGATGAAGCTGTTGAATATTATAAAAAAGCAGGAAACCATTTCCCGGAAGATGACAATGCATCTTCTGAATTTTTGTTTCGTGCAGGATATTTGCTTGAGACTATGAATAAAAACAGTGAAGCATTGTCATTTTACAAACAAATAAAAGAAAAGTATCCTAAAACCCAAATGGGTTTTACTATTGATAAATATATAAATCGTTTAGAGGTTGAAAAAAACGAGTTTAGTGTAAAATAATATGGCCTCAAAAGGAAATACATCATTAAACAAAGGCATCCCGAATATTCAGGATGCCTTTGTTATTATTGTAAAAACAGAATGGAACAGTGACATAGTTGACCAACTTGAAAAAGGCTGCAAAAAAATTTTAAAAAATGCGGGAATAAAAAGTAAAACTATTGTTGTACCCGGTGCTTTTGAAATACCATGGGCTATTAAAAATATAGCTGAAACAAACAAGAACCCTATAGATGCTTTCATTGCCCTGGCTACAATTATACGTGGAGACACACCGCACTTCGATTTTGTAAGTAAAGGCATAACCGATGGTATTATGCATTTAAATCTGCAATTAAGTATGCCTACCATATTTGGGGTATTAACCGTAGATAACCTCCAACAGGCACAGGAAAGAATTGGAGGCTTACATGGTCACAAAGGAGAAGAAGCTGCTACAACCGCCATTAAAATGATCCACCTAAAAAGAACCCTTTAATTATCATGAATGTAGAAATATTTATACCCTGTTTTATTGACCAACTATATCCTGAAACCGCTTTTAATATGGTAAAAGTGTTAGAGAAAGCAGGATGCACAGTTTCTTATAATAAAAACCAAACATGTTGCGGTCAGCCTGCATTCAATGCAGGATTTTGGGACGAGAGTAAAAGTGTATGTTCTAAGTTTTTAAAAGATTTTAAAGACGCAGAATACATCGTTTCCCCAAGTGCAAGTTGTGTTGGGTTTATAAGAAATTATTACAGCAAATTATTCGACAATTCATCTGACCACAACACTGTTATTAAGGTTGCTGAAAAGACTTTTGAATTCAGCGAGTTTATGGTTAATGTACTGGGTATTGATAATGTTGGTGCAAAACTGGAAGGCAAGGCAACCTATCATGATAGTTGTGCAGGCCTAAGAGAATGTAAAATTAAAAAAGAACCAAGAAAGCTACTAAGCAATGTGAAGGGACTAGAAATAGTAGAAATGAATGATGTAGAAACCTGTTGTGGTTTTGGAGGTTCTTTTGCAGTAAAATTTGAAGCCATAAGTATTGCTATGGCAGATCAAAAAATTACAAACGCATTGGCTACCGGAGCTAAATATATAATCAGTACCGATGTTAGTTGCCTTATGCATTTGGATGGGTATATCCAAAACAAAGGTTATGACCTAAAAGCAATGCATATAGCTGATGTATTGGTAAGCGGTTGGGAATAAACGTAATTAAACATTAAACCCTAAACATTAAACCTTCTTCGGTATGGCACATTGGTTAATCAAATCTGAACCTTTTAAATATAGTTGGGACAAATTTGTAGAAGACGGACAAACCTTTTGGGATGGTGTAAGAAATTATGCTGCCCGAAACAACCTTCGTGCTATGAAAAAAGGAGATCAGGTTTTCTTTTATCATAGCAATGAAGGACTGGAGATTGTAGGTATTTGCAAGGTAGTAAAAGAAGCCTATCAGGATCCTACTACCGAGGATAAAAATTGGGTTGTGGTAGATTTTAAGCCCATAAAAAAACTAAAAAAACCTGTATCACTCTCTACGATAAAAACAGATAAAAGACTTGCTGGTATTGAGCTTGTTAGGTTAAGCAGGCTTTCTGTAAGTGCTGTTTCTGATGCTGAATGGGATATTATTATGGAACTATCGGCGAGTAAATAATATGTTTCTCCCTTGATTCATTTTTAATCAGCCAACTCAAGGGTATTCCTGTAAATGCGAAGGGCAAAAAATATATTATAAAATTATTAGCTACATTAAGATTTACCTCTACTTTTTAGTTTTATTTTATTGGTTTTCAGCTATTGATCTGATGTTGGGGCTATTTCTGTGAAGTTTGGG
>JANMMU010000106.1:0-30926 GCA_031373555.1 Segetibacter sp.
GCAAATAAAAAGCTATAAGGGCGGAATGGCTTTCAACCGCATATTGGGAGAGACGTAGCCCCGCCGCGGCGGGGTATCAGGCTGGGGATCTGGGGTAGTCCCGCATGTTGCGGGAAATCCAGTCGTCCCGACTTATTTAAAGAGGCTGTCTCAAAAGGGCAGCCTATCACTTTTTTTATTCGTATACCTAATCGAAACCAATAGTTGTTTAGTCATCATTATGTATTAACTTAAATAATAAAATCATCAAAATGCATAATCAATAAAATAATTTCTTCCCATTTTTGGAAAAAAGTTCATTTTTGCATTTTGCAACTTTTTTACAGCGTTTGCATCTTTTAATAATATCCGCCTTTTGGATGTAAACCATATTCTACATGAAAAAAATAATCCTTCCGATACTTTTAGTAGTATCCACGCAAGTTTTCTCACAAAGTTTTCGCCTGCATATAGGAGGCGGCTTTGCCAACTATTTAGGCGACCTTCAGCAAAAAAAGTTTTCATTTGATCAGTCAAAAGGTATGTACTCTTTTGGTGCTGCTTATGATATAACTGACAAGATAGTTCTTCGTGCAGACTTTTCGCAAGGCAGTGTGGGAGGGGATGATAAAAAAGGAAATTCAAAATTGCAAAAACGTAATCTTAATTTTCAGTCATCTATTACTGAAGTTACATTGTTGGGAGAATACAATTGGTTAAATGATTATACCGGTAAATTTGTGCCTTATGTGTTTACAGGAATAGGTGCTTTTAAATTTAATCCATACACTTTTGATAAAGCCGGTCGAAAAGTATTTCTCCATGATCTAAGCACAGAAGGGCAGGGACTATCAAAATATCCTACAAGAAAGCCTTATAAGTTGCAACAGGTAAATATACCTTTTGGAGGAGGATTTAAATATAATATTTCATCTACAATTTTTATTGCCGGGGAAATTGGCGTTCGAAAGATATTTACAGACTATCTTGATGATCTTAGTACATCATTTGTAGATGGAGCTGACTTGCTTAGGGAACGTGGACAACTTGCAGTAGATCTTGCATTTAGGAGCGATGAGTTACCTCCATATTCTGCTGCTTATCCTAAAGGCGGTGCACAAAGAGGAAATTCTGATGGTAAAGATTGGTATTACTTTGGTCAGTTTAGAATTAGTTTTAAGTTAGCATGGAGAGATGGATCAGGGGGAGGAACAAGATCTGGTAGAAAAGGATTTTTAAGAAGGTTAGGCTGCCCGGGTGGATTCTAATTTTTTTTTAAAAAGTTAATTTATTCCTAATAACAAAAAATATTTCTCAAAGATTTTCAGAAAACGTTCCCACTTTTTAAAAGTGGGATTTTTTTTCTACAAAAAATTTCCAATCGTGGAAGTAAATTCCACATATTTATTAGTTGATGGATTTAGTATAAATTATTAAATGCTATTGATTTAATATTGCGGGTATTTTGATAATAGTAGTGAAAAAGGAAGAGGCTCAAAGAATTGAGCCTCCTTTTCAACCCTAAACCCTTAAAAAACATTTATAGTAAGAGGAAAACCATGCCATTCTTTTACCTTTCCGGTAAAAATAAATGTACAAGATAGCATCGTCTCTTTTCTCGCTTTTAGGAATCAGCTTTTTATTATCATGCAAACAATCTCCCACATTTGAAACTGTTACAAATGGTAAGAGCCTTCTTTGGGAAATATCGGGCAATGGAATAAAAAAGCCTTCCTATTTTCTTGGAACAATGCACCTGATGTGTGCAGATGATGCTACACTTACCAAAAATGTAATTGACCTTATTAAGCAGACCCATCAGATTTATCTTGAAGTAGATATGGACAATGCATCTGAATTATTGGGCGGTATGTTTGATTTGTTTAAAGACTCTGATAAATCTTTGGAAAATGTATTGAATGAGGATGAATACAATCGGGTAAAAACATTTTTTGAGCAACACCAACCAAATCTACCTTTTAGTACTTTGGCTAATCAGCCCCCTCTTATGTTGTCTGCCAGTTTGTATGAGCTACTACTTCCTTGTGAACAGAAGAATGGGGTAGAAATGAAAATAATAGATGAAGCGTACACGCAGAAAAAAGATACAAAAGGACTTGAAACGGTGGCTTTTCAAGCCAGTATTTTTGACACAATACCTTATGAGGAACAAGCCAGGGAATTGCTAAAGAGTATAGATAGCCTTCCAAAAACCAGACAATTAATGGACGAAATGTTGAAGGTCTACAAGCAACAGGACATTGAAAAACTATATAGTATGAGTATGGAAGAAGATAGCACCATTAGTTCCCATGCAGATTTAATGGTTTACCAACGGAATCAGAATTGGGTAGAACAGTTTCCTGCAATAGCATCTAAAAATTCAACACTTTTTGCAGTGGGGGCAGCACATTTAGGGGGTGAAAAAGGAGTATTAAAGCTATTAAGAGCAAAGGGTTATACTGTAAGAGCCATTAAAAATTAAGTATGCATAAACATTTCATACTTCGTGTGTAATGATTCCGTTAGTTAAGTATTGGGTTTACTATATTTTCTCCAACATTTTCTCCGCTGTAGTTTTTAATTTCATTGTACAAAGTATCACGTTCTATTGGCTCTCTTTTCACCTGCTTTATAAGGCTGACCAATTGGGCGGTATTCATGGTGGGAGTTTGTTCTTCGCTACCGGCCATGCTGTATATTTTGGTGGTGTCGTCTATAGTTCCGTCAATGTCATTGACGCCAAATGCTAAAGTAAGTTGTGCGTTTTCTCTACCTAACATTGGCCAATAGGCTTTAAGGTGAGGGAAGTTGTCCATATACAATCGAGCTATGGCATACATACGCATATCCTCAACCACAGTGCTTTCTGCAACATTGCTCATGCCATTGTCCTTGTTTCTAAACTTCAACGGTATAAAAGTATTGAAACCTCCCGTTTCATCCTGGAGACGGCGAAGGCGATCCATGTGGTCAACACGGTGCCAAAATTTTTCAATGTGGCCATACAACATGGTTGCGTTGGTATGCATGCCCATGCTGTGCGCTACTTTATGTATGTGTAACCAACCTTCTGCATCTACTTTATCCTCACAAATTTGTGTACGTATTTCAGGATGAAAAATCTCTGCACCACCGCCGGGTAATGATTGCAAGCCGGCATCCATCATTAGCTGCAATCCCTCTTCTGCACTCACTTTTGCCTTGCGAAACATATAATCAAGTTCTACAGGGGTGAAGCCTTTTACATGCAAATCGGGCCGGTGTGTTTTGATTCCTTTTATAACATTGATAAAGAAGTTAAGATCCATTTTTGGATGAACACCCCCAACAATATGCACTTCTGTTACTGGTTGTCCGTCATATTTTTTTACAATGTCCACCATTTGCTGTGCTGAAAGTTCCCAACCTTCTTCGCGGTGGGCATATAGACGGCTGTATGAGCAAAAATTACAGGAAAAGACGCAGATATTTGTTGGTTCAATATGAAAGTTTCGGTTGAAATAAGTTTTATCGCCGTGCAGTTGTTCACGAACATAATTTGCCAAAGCGCCAACATAAGAAAGAGAACCTTTTTCAAATAGCAATACCCCGTCGTCAAAAGAGATTCTTTTACGGGCAATTACTTTTTCTCCTATCTTTTTCAAATCTGCATCACTGCATGCTTCTACAAGTGACTTTACTGCATATTCTTTCATGGTGTAAAAGTAAAACACTATTTCACAGTTAATGTTCAATAATTGGAAAGCAAACAGATAATTTACAATCAGAAGACAAGTGTTAAGGCATACAAAAAGCCCACCTGAAAAGTTATAGCAGGGTTCTTACTTTATTTTTTTTATAAATAAACAAGGAAATTTCGAAAAATGAATACCAAAATTTTATGGAAAAAGAGGTGAAAACTATTTATCAAAATCTTCTTTTGAAAGAGCTGATTGTTTTAAAATTGAATGAAAAGTGCCTAATGGGATTTGCTTTCTTTCTGCTGGAATTATTACGGTCAATTCTGGATTGCCTTTCTTTCGGTATTTTACGTGACTTCCTTTTTGGGATACAAAAAAGAAACCATGCTGTTCCAATATTTTTAAAATCTTACTTGAAGAATATAATTTAGACATGTTCCAGTTCTGTTGAAAATATTTCTACATGTTCAATTTTCAATGCTTTTTCTATTGGCATATCTTCGAAGTATAAATCAAGGGCTTCCTGCAAATTTTTAAGGGCTTCATCTCTTGATACCCCAAAACTCGAAACTTCAACATTCAGGCACTGTGCTACAAAAAAATCACTTTCCTTCCAGACTATATTTTTCAATGGTATTTTCATGATACTATATTCAGTTTATAAAGTTAAATTATTTTTTTTATTCCTGAACTATCTGATGATTGTCATTGTGTACAATTTAAAAATTTATAATAATTCTGTTTTTTTGAAGCATGAATGAACCTGAGAAATAACCCCGTTGATTTAGAAATAAAATAGCATTCCCGATATGGAGATGTGCGACCCCGCAAAAATGATGGTGCAGGCAGCCTATGAAGCAAATCAATGGACAAATGCCTGATTAATAAAAATGACAACTATAAACTGAAAAACTTTTTTATCTAACCCCAATATATTTAAACCCCTGGAACCTCTTAAACCTTTTGAACTTCTTCTACCTCTTAAACTTCTTAAACCATTTAAACACTAACCCCCTCAACATTAAACACAATTATTTATCTTTCGCTTTAAAACCTAAGCCATATGAGTATAAAGTTTCGCCTCACGATTATGAGTTTTTTCCAGTTTTTTGTTTGGGGGGCATGGTTAATAACGATTGCAACTTATTTTTTCTCCAACAATATGGGCAGTGGTGCGGAGTTCGGTGCCATTTTTTCTACCCTGGCATTATCCTCTCTTTTTATGCCGGCCATTACCGGAATTATAGCCGATAAATGGTTGGATGCGGAAAAGTTGTATGGCATTTTGCATATACTGTACGGGCTAGTGTTGTTTTATGTACCTATGGTTAAGGATGCCAATACATTGTATTATGCAATTTTTGCGGCTATGATTTTTTATATGCCTACCATATCTTTATCAAATTCTATTGCATACACTATACTAAAAAAAGAAGGGTATGATGTGGTAAAAGTGTTTCCTCCTATTAGGGTATGGGGTACAATTGGGTTTATTGCCGCAATGTGGTTTACTAATTTATCGGGCAGCAAAGCAAACACCAATCAATTTATTATTGGGGGAGTGGGTGCGGTTTTACTTGGTATTTTTTCCTTTACACTACCAAAATGTGCTCCACAAAAATCTATATCAAAAGATGCAGGAATAATAGAACAATTGGGGCTTCAGGCTTTTACTTTATTCAGTAATTACAAAATGGCGTTGTTCTTTTTATTTTCTATGTTATTGGGAGGTGCTTTGCAATTGACAAATATGTATGGTGATACTTTTCTTGACGATTTTAAAAAGATACCTGCCTACGGCCCTGAATCTTTTGTGGTGAAATATTCCACCATCATCATGTCCATATCACAAATTTCTGAAACTTTGTTTATACTTACAATTCCTTTCTTTCTTAAAAGATTTGGTATTAAGAATGTAATGTTGTTTTCTATGTTGGCATGGGTGCTACGGTTTGGTTTATTTTCCTATGGCAATCCTGCAGAGGGTTTGTGGATGATAATTCTATCATGCATAGTGTATGGAATGGCCTTTGATTTTTTCAATATTTCAGGTTCATTATTTGTAGAAACAACTACAAATCCTAAAATACGTTCCAGTGCACAAGGATTGTTTATGATGATGACCAATGGGGTAGGGGCTTTTCTGGGTAGCAAGATTAGCGGTTATCTGATAGATACTTATTTTACACTTTCAAACGGCGATAAAGACTGGCACAACATCTGGGGCTCGTTCTCTATTTATGCCTTGGCGATATCGGTGTTATTCGTTTTCTTATTTAAGCACAAGCATGATCCTAATGCTATAACAGAGGTGAGTCATTAAGTTTGTCGTGTTGAATTAATAAAAATGGCTACTGTTTTCGGAGCCATTTTTATTAAATTTTTATCCAGCTTTCGGGGATCAAATCTTTAGTATCGTTTGGCGCATTCCCAAACCAATTTTTGGGGGCAATAACTATTTTTTCCGGATGGTTATTTAGCCATGCTGCCCACCAGCTAAAGCTACTGTTGGCTATTATGTTGTGTTTGCATTGGCTCATCAGGTAGAACTCTTCTATTCCGGTATTTTGACTGTTTTTTGATATTACTTCACCGGGCCATATGGTACATAGGTTTGCTTCAACCCACTCAGGATCATCGGAGAAATAGTACAATTTCAAAGGCTGATCTCTTTTTGATTTTAATAGTTTTATTGCATTATTATAATGTTCAACATCCAACACTCCATGCCATTCTAAAATTATAGGCAATCTTAGATAATCCCCACGCCTAACATGTATAGAGACACTATTTTGGTTTTGTAATTCTGCTCCCTTTGATTTTACATTAATAATGGTTTCTTCTTTCAATTGGAGAATATCTCTAAGTTGAGATTGATATTTTGCAAAATATTTTTCGCTTTGCCAAACACCTTTTAATAAAACATCTTTTCTGCTTTTGAAAAAGTTTTTATCATAATGAAAGTGTGGCTCTTTGTATATTTTTCTTTTGTGCCGTGGCAATAATTTCTCTATTCGTGAGGTCTTAAAAACTTTATATTTTTCATTGGTTTCATAGTCTTTAGCTGCAATTGTTTTTTCTGTAACTCCCTTAAAGCTTTTCATCTCAAACGCCCTTGGCACTTCCAGTTCGGGCAACTCTTCTCTATAAAATGAAGAAATATCAAGTATCAGTTCGGTATTTTGATGAAGTGCTAATGCTTTTGATGAAGCATACTGAAATAACTGATTGCCTAACCCACCTGTTAATTCTGTGATGACCATGTGGCTTTATCTTGTATAAAATAAAAACATTTCACTGCCGTTTCTTTCTGTTTTCTTTTGCTCCCATTCTGCTGTTGCTTTTTTTTGATAAGCATCAAAAATTATTTTTGAAAACAGTGATGGAACAAAGAGGGCAGAAATCAACATCCAGTCTTTTGCAGATTTACGCCACTTGCTTTTTTCTAACCAATATTTAGAATAAGGAAATTGCAAATAAGTAAGGGGTAGCAATTTTTTTCTTAACTGATTCAATTCTTTTTTAGCCTCGTTGTTTTTTGCATCCTTGTCATCTGTAAGTTTCTTTACAAACCGGGGCGAACTTTTTGTAATCCAATTAATTGCCCCATCATACTGATTGGAGTAAAATTCCTTTTTTATACTAAATCCTATTTGCTTTTCGAAATGGGTAAATTCATCTGTAGTTAAACGTCTTAAATGTCCCGGCTCTTCAAAGAAAAAACGATTTCCATTTTCAATACCATTTGATTTTAAATCGCAAATATGATATTCTAAACTGCCTTTATTTCCGCAGGGTAGTATGTGGAGTTGATAAGCTGTTGGTTTTAAATAAGTGTCTATTGTTGCAAATGTTTCATGTAAATCCTGTACATGTTCTATTACGTGATGACTAAAAATAAAATCAAAAAAATGATTGTATTCCGGTGCTTTGTCGCTGGTAAAAAAACTACATTGGGGCAATTTTTTAGATGCGTTTATAACTGCAGTAGGGCTTATTTCTACACCATATACATCCCAATTTGGCAGGCATTCTTTTATTATACCGGTAAATACACCATTACCACAACCAAAGTCTAATGCTTTTCCTTTTGATGGTAGGTTTAATCCATGTAATATTTCCTTTACTTTTTGTTTTTTATCATCGTCCCATTCTTCCATATAGCCCTCTTCGTAGCGATGGTCATAGAATTCTATGGCGCAGTCAATATTGTGCAGGTCTGTATTCATAGTTTAAAATGTTTTGCGAATATAAGATGTTAGAAGATTTGAGGTAAAAAAAAGCCCCTGACATGCAGGGGCATATATAAGTTATAGTGTTGTTTATGGACATGTAATAGATGTGCTTACAAAATTACCAGTATCACTAACTGTAACTCTCCAGCACCCTCCATTTGGAGATTTCATAATAATGCCACTACCAACTTGTTCAATGTTAACATCACCCGAGAAAACGTGAATAGTTGATTTAGCAGGTTGTGGGTAAGGGGTTAGGTTGCCGACACCTATATTACTAGTAGCACCATTAATAGTTAATGCCCACTTTGCAGAAGGTCCATTATATATACCAAAGTTGTTTGCTAATAGTTCGTTATCAAATGGTCCACCAACAATGAAAGTATATTGGGTATTGTTATTTTTTAACGCTACAGCAGAGTGCCATGTATCATTAGAAGTAAATGTGGCAACATTACTCCCTACACCATTTGTTTCACCCATAACAAAAAGTTTGTTGGCATAGTTTGAGCCAGTACCAATACCAACATTTCCAGCATTATAATTAATTCCATTCGCATCAGTATTCCATTGCCCGCTACCGCTACTACCACTTGTTTCAGCATACAATGCATATGGTACACTTAGAAGTTGACTGGTACCTGAAATTGTATAATTGATACCACCTGTAGGATCAGTTTCTGTCTTAATAAAGTAGGGACCGAACGCCCAGTTAATGGAGGGAAATGAGCCTGAAACAAATGTACCGTCACCTATTTCTAAACTTACCAAACCATTGGCGTTAGATGTTTTGGTGTGTGTTTCCACATACACAGGTGTGCCACTTACAGAGCCTTGTAGTATGCTTATTTTAATGCCAACATTGCTGTTTGCTAATAGTGTGCCTGCACTATTCCTTACAACACTTTGATAACTCATTTTGGCAGGTGCCTGACTGTATGCAGCGGATGTAAGCAGTACTGCTGCAATGATGATGGTTACGATTTTTTTCATGATTATTTATTTTTGATAATTTTGAATGTAGTAGTTACTTTATTGTCTTTTATTATTTTCAGATAGTAGGTGGCTGATGGCAGATTTTTCAATTCAATGGTTGTTTGACTGTCGATTATTTTATTGCCAGAAAGCAATTTTCCGCTAAGGTCATACAACTGATAGCTAAATGTGTTTGAAACAAAATTCTCAATCATGACTACCATTTTGTCTGTGGCAGGGTTGGGATACACAATTGCAGTGTTTTCTGCCAGATCAAAGTTAACACCCGCAATTTTGGTATAAATAAATTTGCCATCGAGGTCAGTTTCTTTTACTCTGTAATAGTTCCAGCCTTTAAGGGGCTGCTGGTCTATCAGGCTGTATCTTTTAATGGAGTTGCTGGTGCCTGCGGCGGCAAGGTGGCCAATGGTTTTAATAAACGTACTACCGTTTTCGCTCCGTTGCACTTCAAAGGTTTTGCTGTTTATTTCAGTACTAGTTTCCCATTGCAGCAAAACCTTTGTTTCTACTTTGGTGGCTTTGAAACTAAGCATAGTGACAGGGAACGCACTGCCGGGGTAGGGCTGTTGGACACCCTGATACACAGAACCGGCTGTGCTGCTAATAGCGGAGTAATCTATCAGCCCGATAGAATACTCTACAGTGCCACCACTCCCTGTGGCACTACCCCCACTTGAAGTTACTGCTTTCTGTGCCTGCACCTGCACCGTGAATAATACCAGCAAAAACAGGATTACGATATTGATTTTAACTTTTGTCATTTATTGAATATTTATGCTGAATAGGATAATTACGAATCTTTTTATTGCATTTTTTTACAATAATACACTTAATTAACATTAGCTAAAATTAATTTTTCTCCCAAAATAGGGTTTAATTTTTTTTAATGCCTATAGATTTTGTCAGCCTTATCATCAGTAAGTTTTTTTACAAAGCGGGGAGAGCTTTTGGTTATCCAATTTATAGCCCCATCAAATTGATTGGAGTAAAATTCTTTTTTCAGCGTAAAACCTATTTGTCTTTCGCAATTGGTAAATTCATCAGTTGTTAAACGCCTTAAATGACCAGGTTCTTCAAAGAAAAAACGGTTTCCTTTTTCAATTCCATTTGACTTTAAATCACAAATGCGGTATTCTAAACTACCTCTATTACCACAGCGAAGAATGTGTAATTGAGATGCGTTTGGTTTTAAATATGTATTGAATGTGGCAAATGTTTCGCTTAAGTTTTGCACATGTTCTATTACATGATGGCTGAAAATAAAATCAAAAAAAGTTCCTATTATGGTGCTTTATCGCTGGTAAAGAACCTGCATTGCGGCAATTTTTTTGAAGCATTTTTTACTGCTGTAAGGCTAATTTCTACTCCATAAAAATCCCAATTTGGCAAACATTCTTTTATAATACTGGTAAAAACTCCATTACCGCATCCAAAGTCTAATGCTTTTCCTTTTGATGGTAGGTTTAATCCAAGTAATATTTCCTTTACTTTTTGTTTTTTATCATCGTCCCATTCTTCCATATAGCCCTCTTCGTAGCGATGGTCATAGAATTCTATGGCGGTATCTTTATCGGTAAGGTTCAATACAGACACACACTAAATAAAAATTAGTTATTGAAGAAAGCAACAAAAATAATGGAATGCAATTTTTGATTGAATAATATTTATTTGAAAAAGTTTATTCAAACTTTTTATTTTGTAAAATTTGTAATATATTAGAGTTCTTTTAAATTAGCAGAAAAATTAAATTTTGATTTCAAGACTTAAAATATTCGTTTCACTTTTCTCTATAGGATTTATTTGTTCTATAAATAGCATTGCCCAAAACCATCAATGGTCTTTTAATATTGGTGGGGGTACAAATGATTTTGGAAATGTGGTTTATACAGACAATAAAGGTTTTGTGTATGTGGTAGGATATTTTACAGGAAGCAATATTGATTTTGATCCCTCTCCCTCTGCCACGGCTTATCTTTCTTCGAACGGAAATAAAGATGGATATGTTGCAAAATACACAGCGACCGGCCAGTATGTTTGGGCTTTTAGTATTGGCGGAGCCAATCTTGATGATGTTCGTAATATTACAACCGATCCAGCTGGTAATGTTTATATAACAGGATATTTTAGAGGGGGTGGTGTTGATTTTGACCCCTCACCGACTGGCTCTGCACTTTTGACCAGCAATGGTGAAGCGGGTGGTGATCCGGGTTATGGAGGGGATATTTTTTTGGCTAAATATACCAGTTTTGGAAATTATGTGTGGGCTTTTAATGTGGGTGGATCCTCTTTAGGTGACAATGGAATGGTGATAGGTTGTGATAATAATGGCAATGTTTGCATGAGTGGTTATTTTCGCGAAAGTCCGGATTTCGATCCTTCACCCACGGGTGTTAAAATTTTAACGGCTTCTACCGGTACCATGTTTGTAGCCAGGTATGATACGAATGGGACTTATTTATGGGCTTTTAGTGTGGGAGAAGGAAATGTAGATAACTCTCCATTTGGAATGAAGACAGATGCTGCTGGAAACATTTACCTTACTGGCTATTTTCAGGGATTTAATAAAGATTTTGACCCATCACCCACGGGTTCAGCTCTAATATCCTCAAAAGGTGGTTTCGATGTTTTTGTTGCAAAATATACATCAGCAGGTAACTATGCGTGGGCATTTGATATTGGAGGTTCAGGTGTAGATGTGGGTAGGGATATTGAAATAGATAATGTTGGAAATGTATATGTAGCAGGCGATTTTGACGGAGCTAATATTGATTTTGATCCGTCTGGTTCCACAGCTAATTTGAGCAGTAACAGCAGGGATGTTTTTATTGCTAAATACAATAATAATGGTCAATATCAATGGGCAAAAAGATTTGGTGCAGGAGGTGTTGATATTTCATGGAGTCTCGCCTATACCAAAAGCAATATATACATAACGGGAAGTTTTCAGGGAACGATGAATTTTAATCCCGGCACTATTCCTGATAACTTGGTAAGTAGCGGAGGTAATGATTTTTTCATGACCAAGTTTGATGTAAACGGTAATTATGTTTGTGCATTCAAAGTGGGTGGATCAGCAAATGATGATGCCTACAGCATAGATGCGGACACATCCGGCTACTTATATACAACAGGAATTTTATCTTCCTCCAACACAGACTTTAACCCTGGCCCGCTCACCAACAACCTAAGCACCAAGGGCAGCAGTGACGCCTTCGTTGCAAAGTACATTTGGCCCGACAATCCTAAGCCGGACGGTACTTTAACAGGTAGCACCATCTGCCCGGGACAGCAAGCCACCCTTACATTTACTGCTACTGCCGGTACAGGACCTTTTATCATTCAATATAGTAATGGCACCACTACATACACCCAAACCAATGTGCAGAGTGGCGTGCCTTTCAACCTTTCGCCCAACCCAACTACCACCACAAGTTACACCCTTATTTCCATCAGAGATGCTATGGTTTGTCCTTCTACCAATAATGTGGCAGGTATTTCGGCAGTGGTCACGGTATCTGGAGGAGGTATCACAGATTTTACATACAAACAAAGCCCTTGTAGTCCTAAAACAATACAGTTTTTTGCAACCTCATCAGGGGCAAACTATTCCTGGGATTTTGGTAATGGAAATACCTCTACCGGCAATCCAAATCCAATAGTGACTTACTCTAATTATGGAAATTATACTGTCAAACTTATTGTGGGAAATGGTGGTAGCTGTCAGGATTCTGCCATTAAAGTTATTCCTGTTTTTATAGCACAAGCCAACATTATTTTCAATAAAGATACATCCGTGTGCCCCGGTACAACTTTACAAATTGCTTCTGACAGTGGAGTGGCCTTTTGTTGGAAGCCCGAAGCATCCATCAACAACACAACAATTTCAAATACTACTATTTCTCCTACAGCTCCCACTACTTATTTTTTTACTTCCCAAATACTGGGTATCAACCTTGTAGCTAACGGAGATTTCTCGGCAGGCAATACCGGTTTTACTTCCGATTATGCTGCTGCCAACCCCAACATAACCGAAGGCCAATATTGGGTTGGTAACAACCCTTCTGCATGGAATGCTGGTTTAAGCAACTGCACAGATCACACTTCTGGTGTGGGTAATATGCTATTGGTAAATGGCTCACCAATTGCTGACGCCAAAGTGTGGTCTCAAACGGTAGCAATATCGCCTAATACAAATTATGCATTTTCTTTTTGGATACAGAGTGTGTATGCGGTAAATCCCGCCAGTCTTCGGTTTTCTATTAATGGCAGAGTAGTGGGCGACAATATTCTGGCAGGTACAACACTTTGCCAATGGAAGCAATTTTATATAACGTGGAATTCCGGAAATGTTTCCACAGCAATCCTTTCTATTATCAACAACAATACAGTAGTTCAGGGAAATGATTTCGCAATAGATGATATCAGATTTGCCACAGTAGCCATGCGTTACGACTCCCTTAAAATATCCATTGCACCTAATCCTACCATCAACGGTCTTGGCGACACATCCGTATGCAGCGGCACACCGGTTCAACTGGATGCAACAGGCGGCAATGTATATTCATGGACACCTGCAGGCTCATTGTCTAACAGTAATATCCATAATCCCATTGCCACTACCGACACATCTGTCAAGTATGTAGTGACTGGCTATTTGCAGCCGGGCTGTGTAGGTCGTGATACAGTAAAGATTACTATTTTGCCTAAACCGGTCATTACACTCACTCCAAACAATACAGCCTGTGCGGGTGATTCATTCCAATTGTTAGCAACCGGTGGTGGCACTTATAGTTGGTCACCATCCACAGGGTTGAGCGGTACCAGCATTGGGAGCCCTGTATCCACGGCCACTTCCGGCATCAAATATTATGTTACGGTCACATCGGCACAAGGTTGTAAGAATATTGATTCTGTTACCATTTCACGGGTTGCGAAGCCTTCCGTTTCCACCAGAACTGACACTGCTTTTTGCAAAGGTGGAGGGGCAGTGTTGAACACTTTAGTAAGCAATTACACTGGCATCAGTTGGTTTCCTAGCAATGGCTTATCCAATCCAGGCGCAGTCAATCCGTTGGCTTCGCCAAATGATACAACCCGCTACATTGTGACCGCTACCAATGGCAGTTGCGTAGCCAAAGACACGGTCAACATTTACATAAAACCCAAGCCAATTGTAACCCTCAACAACGATACTGGTTTTTGCAAAGGCTTTATTTACAACCTCAATGCAACAGGTGGCGGCAGCTATCAATGGTCACCTGCAACGTGGCTGTCTGCGAATGGTATCAGCAACCCAACAGCCACTCCAGATACCACCACACAATATTTTGTAACCGTAACCAGCAGCAATGGTTGCACCACTCTAGATTCTGTGAGGTTGACGGTATATAAAATACCTACTGTTTCAACCCGGCCAGATACTACATTTTGCAAAGGCGGTGGAGTCGTACTTAATACTTTAGTAAGCAATTACACTGGCATCAGTTGGTTTCCTAACAATGGCTTGTCCAATCAAAACGCAGTCAATCCTTTGGCTTCGCCAAATGATACCACCCGATACATTGTAACCGCCACCAATGGCGGTTGTGTAGCCAAAGACACAGTCAACATTTACATAAAACCAAAGCCAGTTGTAACACTCAACAACGATACAGGATTTTGTAAAGGCTTTACTTACAACCTCAATGCAACGGGTGGTGGCAGTTATCAATGGTCACCTGCAATAGGGTTGTCAGGCAATGGCATTCATAACCCAACTGCAACTCCAGATACTACAATAAAATATTTTGTTACAGTTACGGGTAGTAATGGTTGCACAACCGTAGATTCTGTGAAGCTGACTGTATACCCAAAACCTTTTGTGCAAACGATAAGAGATACATCGGTTTGTTTGGGTACTCCACGAATTTTGACTACAACTGCTACTGTGGGTGTCACCTATCTGTGGTCACCGGGTCGTTGGTTGAGCGATAGCACAGTAGCTAATCCATCGGCTAATCCTGGGGTTTATACACAATTTATTGTTACAGTAATATCTGCCAACAATTGTACAGCTAAAGACACCGTTAATATTACACCCGTTATACCTCCTGTTGTGTCTAAAAGCCCTAACGATACCATCTGTAAAGGGGCAACTGTCAATCTCTCTGCCGGTGGTGGAGTTGGCTATGAATGGTTACCGGTTGCCGGATTATCCAATCCACATATTTACAATCCTGTGTCATCAACTGATACCAGCATTACCTATCATGTGCAGGTAACAGGTAGTAATGGTTGTATCGCTACTGATTCTGTCAGGGTTACTGTGCGGCCACCTTTAAGGCCCGCTACTATTAGTCCGCCATTGACTTCTGTTTGTGGCTCGGATACTCTTTTCTTAACAGCATCGGGTGGAGATTTTTATAAGTGGATATCTGGCAGCAATATTCTAACGCCGGATAGTGCTTCAACCTATGTTATTCCGGCCGGGTCACAGATTTATAAGGTAAAAATTACGGATACCGTATGCCGCATCACTACCATTTTGAGTAGTATTGTAAATGTGAATGGCGGCCCTGTTGTTTCTATTAATAAACCCAATGATATTGACTGTAAATTTCCCAATGTTCAGTTGCAGGCAGGTGGTGGTCTCATTTACCATTGGGAACCTTCAGATGGATTGAACAACCCCAATGTGCACAATCCTGTTGCATCGCCAACTGCCACTACTGTCTATCATGTTAAAGTCACAGATAGTTCAGGTTGCTCTACTTCTCAAAAAATAACTGTAGCTGTAAATTATGGAAACAATAAACACACCTATGATGTACCTGATGCTTTTACTCCAAATAAAGATGGAAGGAACGATTGTTTAAGCCTCCGCTCATGGGGCAATGTACCCAAATTGGAATTTTCAATATACAACCGTTGGGGTGAAAGGGTATTTTTTACCAACAATACCACCGACTGTTGGGATGGAACATACAAAGGCGTAGCACAAAGTACAGCCGCTTTTGTCTACATCATAAAAGCATCTACAGCCTGCGGTGGAGACCTATTTAAGAAAGGGACTTTATTGTTGATAAAATAGAAAAAATATAGAAACCGCTACCTCAACCCTGCATCTTCAAAGGTATTCCCCTGATTCATATCGCCGGTTTCAAAACCTTTTTTAAACCAGTACATTCTTTGAGCAGAAGTGCCATGAGTAAATGCATCAGGTACAACCTGTCCTTGAGATTCCTGTTGTAGTTTATCATCACCAATAGCGTTGGCGGCTGTTAAAGCTTCTTCTATATCGCCGGGTTGCAGTATATTTTTCATTTGTTGTGCATGGTGTGCCCAAACACCTGCATAAAAGTCTGCCTGAAGTTCCAGTTTTACAGATAGTTTATTACCGGCAGCTTCACTTAAATGTTGCTTTTGATTATGCACCTGTCCCGAAGTGCCCATCAGGTTTTGTATGTGGTGCCCTACTTCATGCGCTATTACGTAAGCCATAGCAAAATCACCTGTTGCACCAAATCTTTCTTTCATTAGCCTGAAAAAAGAAAGATCAATATATACTTTGGAGTCGCCGGGGCAATAAAAAGGGCCGACTGCTGCACTTGCATTGCCACAGGCACTTTGCACTGCATCGCTAAACATTACAAGTCTTGGTTTTTGGTATCCGTTCAGGAGTTTTCCCCAAACATCTTCAGTATCACGAAGTACAACAGAAGTAAACTGTGCAAGGGTATCATCACCGGGGTTAGCTTGGGCGCTACGTTGTTGCGAGGCCCCATTTTGACCTGGCAACAATGCAGGTGCGTTATCAGGGTTTCCCCCTAAGAGTACATACAAAAGGTAAATTACAATACCACCAATTCCCCCGCCAACGGCCATTCCACCCCCGCCAATACCTCTGCGGTCTTCTACATTATCGCTACCTTCTCTACCTCGCCAAAGCATAATCTTTAATTTAGTGGGTAAAAATAAACGAAAGATTTAAAATAAAGTAGGATAATGAAGGATTTATGTATCAGGCGTTAGATTCTTTATTCAACACCGTTGTGTCACTTGCCGAATTCATTGTCGGCATCCCGATAAGTACCTTTTGAATCGGGACTTCAACTTTTGGGTAATGCTATTCACCATTTTCCATGTTTGTTGATTATTTGATTTTAATTGGGCGAAAGAATACTAATAATTTTATATTAACTACCTGATTTTTTTTAATCGCACACTTTTTTTTGTTTTATATAATTTTTCATTGAGCCTGTGTGGATTAAAGAAACAAAACACATAAAAGCTGCTATGAAAATATACAGTACAAGTGAGTCCCGAAAAATAATCGGGATTAGATAACACAACCGCAATAGAATAAAGATCTATAGACGATACAAAAAAAATTGTGAAATGTGTAGGTTTTAGCGTTAGATAGCGTTCTGTTCATCGTTCCTTATCTTTGCCTCTCTTTATGAAAGCAAGAACTCTAAAAAAAGATAAGGTCAACATCATCACCCTCGGCTGTAGTAAAAATATGGTGGACAGCGAAGTTTTAAGCGGTCAGCTTATGGCCAATGATGTAGATGTAGTGCATGAAAGCGGCAAACGTGACCACAATATCGTAATTGTAAATACCTGTGGCTTTATAGATAAGGCCAAGGAAGAAAGCATTAACACCATTCTGGACCAGGTAAGCCTGAAAAAGAAAGGTAAACTGGATAAAGTTTATGTAACAGGCTGCCTTAGCGAACGTTACAAAGCCAATCTTGAAGAAGAAATCCCTGAAGTAGATGCCTATTTCGGCACCATGGAACTACCACAAATCCTGAAACGGTTTGACATAGATTACAAAGCAGAGTTAATAGGGGAACGTATGCTAAGCACCCCATTTCACTATGCTTATCTAAAAATTAGTGAAGGTTGCAACCGTACCTGTTCCTTCTGCGCTATTCCCTTGATGCGTGGGTTGCACGTAAGCAGACCAATTGAACAATTGGTAGCTGAAGCAGAAGGTTTGGTTAAAAAGGGTGTAAAGGAAATAATGCTGATAGCACAGGAACTGACTTACTATGGCCTTGATTTGTATAAAAAGCGAGAACTACCCAAACTGCTTCATGAATTGGCCGCAATAAAGGGGTTGGAATGGATTCGATTGCACTATGCGTATCCAAGCAAGTTTCCCATGGAAATTTTGGATGCAATGAATGCTCACGATAATATTTGCAAGTATCTGGACATGCCGCTGCAACATGCAAGCAACAACATGCTGAAAGCTATGCGTAGGCAGATAACCCGTGAGGAAATGACTGAATTGGTTCACGACATCAGGGCAAAAGTGCCGGGCATTTGTTTGCGAACAACACTTATTACAGGTTTCCCCGGCGAAACTGAAGCAGATGTAGAAGAGCTGAAAGAATTTTTAAGAGTTACCCGGTTTGACCGAGTAGGAATATTCACCTACAGCCACGAAGAAAACACTACTGCATATGACTTGGAGGATAATATACCCGACGAAGAAAAAGAACGCCGTGCACAGGAAATAATGGAAGTGCAGCAGGAAATCAGTTTTGAGAAAAATGAAGAGAAGGTTGGTAAAACTTTCAAAGTTTTGATTGATAAAAAAGAAAGTGGCCGCTACCTTGGCCGTACTGAGTTTGACAGCGTAGAAGTAGACAATGAAGTGGTCATCAACAGCGATAAAAAACTTGCAATTGGCGAGTTTGTAAATGTAAAAATTACAAAGGCTTATGATTATGATTTGGAAGGGGAAGTGGTGGAGTTTTAGTCAATTAAGTCATTGGTCATTAAGTCATTGGTCAGTAAGTGTAACAGGCGTCATTGCGAGTGAAACGACAGGTTCTCCCGAAATTCGGGAAAGCAATCTGTTCTGATTTCGGCAAGTGAAAACCTTTTTTTACAGCAGATTGCTTCGTTTCACTCGGAATGACGGCAACTCCCTAAACCCTAACATTCCTAAACCCTCTCCGTCAAATACTTAACAAAGCTCCGCTTAGCAATAGGTAAAAGTGTTTCTTCCAATGGATAAGCAAGGTCTGTTTCTATATGATATACCGCGGGATTGGGTAAATCTTTCTTGCTTCTGATTAATTCGCTTTTTATATTTTGAGGAGAATTGCTAACAGTGCGTTGCCAGCTTTGCACATAGTCTGTTCTTATGCCACGGTATTTCTCATCGTGTTTTTCAAAAATGGTCAGACGGTATTGATAAACAACTGTATTGCTGTAAGTGCCATCTTTTATAAATAAATATCCTTCATTCACGTCAAGGGGAATTAAACCAACTGGCTCTATGTTCAGCTTGTCTTCTACAAACTCATAAATCTCCGCACCCATTTGTATGGTGTGTTTTATTTTTCGCGAAGCGTATTGAATTATGTCTTCAAGTTCTTTCATTAATTCATCGTCTTCTATCATGGCTTCATAAGCAAACTGTAGCTTCTGAATGTTGATGTCTGTCAGTTGTTTGGGGAAATGCTCCTGCAAAAATTTTTTATTTTCACGAAAGGCTACAATGTTGTTGTAATGAAAGATAACATCAGCCAATTGAGGGTAAAGTTTATTTTGGTTAAAGACTTTACTCACCTCTGTCAGATAAGCAAGAAGTGTGTACTTCTTTAATTCAAAATCTATGTACCCTTCCGTAAACCAGGTTTCAGATAATGTTTTCATGTCCGTAGGTATTACATTGTAAACAATCTTTCTTAAGGCAAGTCCTTCTTTCTTATAAACGTATAAAAAATCAAAAATGGTTTATTAAGTGCATCCTATTTTTTTGAAACTAAATTTATGCCATTTATTCCTAAGTCAAAAATAAGCAAGTGAATGTTGCTTACAGGTATAAACAAGCAATTGCAATTTTACAGAAAAGGTTTAGAAAGTAACAGTAACTTTTGCTTTGTTGGAAGCGTTATTATTGTTCCATATTGCACCGTTAGTTATAAAAAACATTGCTTTTTTGGTAAAGTATTTATCAACTTTATTTTGAGATTTTAATCTCACAGGCTCTCCTTTTTTATTAATAGAAAACTCGATTTCGACAGAAAGGTTAGTACGTGTTTTGCCATCTGCAAGCAATGTGCTATCAACTTGTTTGCGTAAGTATTCAAGATAATTATTCCACCCATTTATTGGCTCAGGTGTCGTATTTATTTTGTTATTAGAAACCTTTGATACACTTGATGAAACAGCTTTCCTTTTCTTTGTTGAATAGCCTGTTACGACCACTTCGCTTAATGTTGTATTGTTTGGCTCAATAGTAATTTTATTAACAGCACCATCGCTTTTTATACGGGCATTTGCTGAAGCATATCCCGCTGAACTAACATCAACTTTTGCAATACTGTCAGGAGCCTTGATAGAGAAATTGCCATTTGCATCAGTAGATGTTGCCATATTTTGATCTGCAATTTTAACAGAAGCAAATGGTACAGGTTCACCCTCTCTTGTAATTACCTGACCTTTAAATTCCTTAGCTTGTTTTGGAGCCATGGCAATTGCTGCTGTTGGCTTTTTTGCATCTTCCACATCATCCTGCCTTTGTCCTAAATTTTTTGAACTTTCTGCTTCACTTGCACTTGAAGCCATAGTGGTATATTCATTACTAATTTCAGTTTTATCCAATCTGGCAACCGGTGCATTATTTTCTTTGGTGAGCATTGGTGCTGTTAACTCCCTATTTCCTGCAATGTCATTTTCAACTATTGGATCCGCTTTTGCCAAAGCAGGTTCAGTTGATTTGATTGAATCATTTTTAGGTACAGTCATTGGAGTGTTATTCACCGCAATAGAGTTCACAGCACTTGATTCATTTGTAGATTTATTCAATACTGAATAAGTTATCATTCCGCCGGTCACAATAAAAATAATCATAGCAGCTACACGCCACCAATTATTTTTTTTAGAAATAAACGGTATTACCTTACTCCGACTTTTGTGTTGTCTTATTTCCTTTTCTATAGTGGTTAAATGATGTGCTGCTTTCTCCCAATCTGCTGTTCGATAACCATCTAATGTATCTGAAAGAAATGGATCATCCATTAGTGCTTTTTCAAACGCATACATTTCCTGCTGCGACATTTGTTGTTGCAGATACCTCTTAATATCCTCCTGGCTATATGTTTTGTTTTCAGCCATTTTCTTCCATACAGTTTTTCAGGTTACGTCTTCCATTTTGTACCAGGCTCCTGACCTTATTCCATTCAAAACCGGTAGTGGCCGTTATTTCGTTGTAACATTTATTTTCAAGGTAAAATAATCTCACTGTTTGTTTTTGTTCTTCACTTAACTTTTCAATACAGGCTTCCAGTTTATCCAGTTGCTTTTCTTTTTCAATCACACTTTCCAGATGCGAAAAATCTTCCGATTGCACACTTTTGCCATCAAATTCTACAACGGTCATTTTTTTATTGTTGCGCAATACCATGAGGCAATGGTTTTTTGCTACTACATACAGCCAACTTTTAAAAGTTTCAATATTGTGGTTTTTTGCTTTTTCTACCAGTTCCTGGTAAATATTCATTACTGCATCTTTAGCCGCTTCCTGTTCTTCAAGATATTTCATACAAACCCCATATACCAGGTCAGCATAGCGCAGGTAAAGTTCAGCCAAAATTTGCTGGTTTTGCTTTTGCTGATATTGTTTTAGCAAATCAGCATCAGAAAATGTATTGGTTTGTATGTTTTTTAAAATGCCCATTCCGGAAAGGTGAAAATACAATGAATAATGAAGAGTGAAAAATGAACAATAGACAATGGTTTAAATTATATTTTGGGAGGTGGGGTGGTTTGGATAGTTTTGAGGGGAGAGTAGCACACTTTAAACATTTTTATGAAATACCTTTTAACCATTGCAACAATTTTTACCGTAACAATTTCTTTAGCCCAAAGTGTAAAAGAAGGTGATAACCTAAAAGAGATTTATAAAAAAATAGCTAACCCTAATTTTAAGGCAGCACCAAAAGTTACTTATTGGAAAGAGGGTGAAGGGATATTTTTTATAGGGGCGGAACCATTTGTACTTATAGCATTAAAAGACACTACACTCATTGGACTATTCACTAGAGAGAGTCCTAGTGGCTTTCTTTTCGATACAATAGGTAACTCTACTTTAAGTTTATCAAGTCATGTATTTACATTTCCGTATTGGATAATAAAACGAAATGCAAAAGTTTCGTCGTCGGATGAAACTATCCTCAAGCTAATGGAGGAATTATATAGTACAACATTGCAAGCTAATGATGGACAACCGACAATGGAAATTGCTCAAAGACTAAACGAATATAGAACCGATACAAATTTATATAACAGGCACATTGCTTTCCTTCTTGATAGCTATCAACAATTAATTTTAAATTCCGCATCTAATGGGATAAAACCACCCGCAAACATTGCACTTCCTACAATAAAAAAATTAACAGAAGAATGTTTATTGGTTTTTGGAAAAGTTCCGCCCTTGGTTTGCATTTATATGGGTGAGGCATTGCTTAGTGCAGGTATGACGAACGAAGCAAGAAAACACTTTAAAGAATCACTTCAGCAATATCCAAATTCTGTACCATTGTTAGTTTATAATTATAGACTTGAAGAAGACGATATGAGAAAGAAAGAAGAATTAAAAGAGTTGAAAAAAGAACATCGCAAACATTGGATGGTGAAAGATTTGTAAAAGGCCTTTCTGCTTATAACAGCACTAACCTCTTAATTTTTCGGGACGCTCTTAAGATTAACTATGGCACATCTATGGCCCATTAATTTCTGCAAACCAACCCCAACTCTACCTCCATTCCCTCAAACCAAGAAACACAATATCTTCGCAGCATGAAAAAAAGTATCACCCTTTTTGCTTTTTATTTTTTATATCTTTCTGCACAAGCTCAATCTCCTGCAAGTTTCAATAGCGCAGACATTTACCTACAGTTAAAAAAACTGAATGTACTCGGTAGTGTCCTGTACATAGCTGCACATCCTGATGATGAAAATACACGTCTGCTGGCTTTTCTTGCTAAAGAAAAAATGTACCGAACCGGCTACCTTAGTCTAACTCGTGGCGATGGCGGCCAAAACCTTATTGGTAATGAGCAGGGAGTAGAACTGGGACTTATACGTACACAGGAATTATTGGCTGCAAGAAGGATAGATGGTGCAGAGCAATTTTTTAGCCGGGCTTATGATTTTGGCTACAGCAAAAGTGCCGATGAAGCAATGCGTATTTGGGAAAAAGAAAAAATACTTAGTGATGTAGTTTGGGTAATAAGAAAGTTTCAGCCCGATGTAATCATTACCCGTTTTCCCGGCGATGAAAGGGCAGGTCATGGACATCATGCTGCTTCTTCGTTATTAGCTAATGAAGCATATACAGCCGCGGCAGATCCTAATCGTTTTCCGGAGCAATTTGGGTATGTCGTAAAACCGTGGCAGGCCAAACGTATCTTATGGAATACATTCAACTTTGGAAGTACTAATACAACGGCTGAAGATCAGTTAAAGATTGACGTGGGTGCTTATAACCCTTTGTTGGGAAAAGGTTATGGCGAGATAGCAAGTGAAAGCCGCAGTCAGCATAAGAGTCAGGGCTTTGGTGTGCCAAGACAAAGAGGGGTTTCGTTGGAGTATTTTAAAACAACAGGAGGCACTGCTCCGCAAAAGGATTTGCTTGAAGATATTTCAACAAACTGGAGCAGAATAGAAAAAGGCGCATCAATTCAGGAAGCAATTGATAAAATTATTTCCACTTTCTCATTTGAACATCCTGAAAATAGTGTGCCGTCTTTAGTTGTATTGTACAAGCAAATTAATCAGTTAAATGATAGTTATTGGAAAACGCAAAAGCTTAAGGAAGTAGAGCAGTTAATTGTTGCCTGTAGCGGGTTATATGTTGAAGCAACCACGGCGCAAATTCAAGCGGCTGCAGGTGATAGCCTTAAAATAAATGTATGGGTGAACAAAAGAAATAATACAAATATTTCAATCAAAAATATAGAGGTTAATACTACGGCGGAAAACAAAATCACAACTATTGCAAATGCTGAACTCAATAAGCTGCTTGCAACAAATGAAAATGTAAATACCCCTTTAGCATTCAAAGTCAACAACAATGTAAAACCTTCGCAACCTTATTGGTTACAAAATACAATGTCTACAGGTTCGTTTAATGTGTCAGATCAAAACCTTATTGGAAAGGCGGAATCTTCACCTGCATTTTTAGCCAAAATTTATGGTGAAATTGAAGGACAATCATTTCAGATAGAAAGGCCCGTTCAGTATAAATATACAGATCCTGTAAAGGGAGAATTGTTTCAACCGGTTGTAATAATGCCAAAACTATCTGTACAGGTTGAGCCTGCTTTAATTTTATCTACAAAACAAAATGAACATAAAATTCAACTTCGGTATACAGCAAATACTACTGTAAAAGGAGCAATGATTAATGCGCATAATAATATATTGGTCAATGATACATCATCAATGAAAAAAGGAAGTGAAAAATTATTTGAAACAAGTTTAAATGCTCTTAATCAATACCATAAAAAAGGTAAAACTGATGTAACGGGAATGACTAAGGATACATTTACGCTTAGTGGAAATGAACCTGCTGTATATCCCATCGCCATTCATTACGACCATATACCTAACATAACTTATTTTAAACCTGCTGTGCAGTCAATTGTAAACCTTGATGTAAAAGTTGTAGGCAAACATATTGGCTATATCACTGGTGCCGGGGATAAAGTTCCGCAGGCATTAGAACAAATGGGTTACGTGGTTACAAAGCTTAGCGAACAGGACATAACTACAGCCATTCTTAAACAGTATGATGCAGTTATTACCGGTATAAGAGCTTACAACGTTAATAGTTTTCTCGATAATAAATACAGCATTTTAATGGAGTATGTCAGTAAGGGAGGAAATCTTATAGTGCAGTATAACACCAATAATCAGTTGGGCTCCGCACCACAAAAGATTGGGCCATTTCCATTTACAATAAGCCGAAACAGGATTACTGATGAAACAGCTGAAGTTCATTTTGATTTGCCCAATCATTCAGTATTCAATTTCCCCAATAAAATAACCAACAAAGATTTTGAAGGATGGATACAGGAAAGAAGTATATATCATGCAGAACAGTTAGATAGCAATTATGTAACACCAATCTCTATGGCTGACCCGGGTGAAAAACCTTCAAACGGAAGTTTGATAATTAGCAAATATGGCAAAGGAAATTTTGTCTATACCGGCTTAGTTTTCTTTCGTGAATTACCTGCAGGTGTAGGAGGAGCTTATAGATTGATCGCCAATCTTATTGCACTTCCAAAGAATAAATAAACGGCCAATCAACCAATAAACCAATCAACCAATTAACCAACCAACCAATCAACCAATCAACCAATAAACCAATCAACTAATTAACCAATCAACCAATCAACCAAAGATGAAATCCCGCCGGCAAATAAGTTTCGTGGTTTTAATTATTATAGGTTTAATAATAGGTATTGTAATTAAAAAAGTAAAAATCGGATTGATTATAGGGATTGCCCTTGGGTTGTTGGCAAGTGGTATGCTTGGTGGTAATCGGCGAAATGAATCTTGATATAGGTCAACGAAATTTCTTATTCTGCATCAATGAACCAAGGTTGTTAATAAGATTATTTTTATAGTGGAAATTATTAATCAATTTTATTTGTGTGATGATGAATAAAAAGATGATTTCCAGTTTGAATTTAAATATCCTAAATTATAATTAACCTACCCCCCTTTTGTGGATTTGTAAAAGCCCCTTCAAAAAGTAAGGGGCTTTTTATTTTATACCATTTTGAATTATAAATAGTCCAGTCTGATTTTGGTATAATGCCGATGCGATAGCCCTTAAGGCCAATACAATTGGACTATTACGGATATCCAACCGGTATTATTTTTAAAAAAGAAAATTTTAATTTTTGAAAACCTAGGTTAACGGGCACTAAATGCTCAAAATGATTCTTATTACAATCTATTTGGCTTAAAATGCTATTTTTGATAATTATCATTAGATTGTAATTATGTTTGAAGTCCTTCTGGAAAGTTTGCATCAAAAAGTTACACTTACACCCGATCAGGAGAAACTTTGTAAAAATTTTTTTAAGCACAAAACCCTTCGTAAAAGACAATTTCTTCTACAACAGGATGAGCAATGTCATTATTTAGCTTTTGTTGAGAGTGGTGTTTTAAGGTCCTACTTTTCTAATGAAAAAGGGTATGAACATATTCTTCAGTTTGCTTTTTCGGGATGGTGGATTTCAGATATGAACAGTTTAATGACAGGACAACCTTCGTTACTTAATATTGAGGCACTTGAAAACAGTGAATTATTACTTTTGACAAAAGAAAATTACGATCAACTACTTAGGGACGTACCTGCTATGGAACGATACTTCAGGTTGCTAACCCTTAATGCTATGATTGCGTTGCAACGTAGAATAATAAGCTCCATGAGCCAAAATGCAGAAGAAAAATATACAAACCTGCTTCAGACTTTTCCACTTATTTTTCAAAATGTTCCGCAACATATGATTGCTTCCTATCTTGGAATAACTGCAGAAACATTAAGCAGGATCAGAAAGCAAATTGCTACCAGAAAATAATCCATATTTAGTCATATTTTTTTCAAATAGTGTCTGGGCTTCTGCCATATATTTGCTATTCACCATTTTTTAATTATTTCCAACCCATAGTTGGTATTTTCATAGTATGTACAATAACAAATCAATAGTAATGAGTGGCATAAGGCCTACAGGCTTTTTGCACCTTGGTAACTACTTTGGGGCTATCCGCAACTATGTTCGTATGCAGGAAGAGTATCAGTGTTATTTCATGGTTGCAGACTTACATTCACTCACAACACACCCTGATACCAAAGAATTGAAAGCAAATGTTCATAGAGTTTTGGCTGAAAATATAGCTTGTGGATTGGATCCCGAAAAAGCTGTGTTTTATTGTCAGAGCCATATACATGAAACAACCGAACTGTACCTTTATCTAAATATGATGGCTTATAAAGGTGAGCTGGAGAAAACCACTACCTTTAAAGATAAGGCACGGCAACATCCTGACAATATTAATGCAGGATTATTAACTTACCCTGTGTTACAGGCTGCTGATATTTTAATTCACCGGGCATCGCTTGTACCTGTAGGAAAAGACCAGGAACAGCATCTTGAAATGTGCCGGACTTTTGCTAATCGTTTTAATCACCGCTATGGGGATGTGTTCCCGGAACCAAAAGCATTTAACTATAACGATGAGTTGATAAAAGTTCCAAGCCTGGATGGAACTGGTAAAATGAGTAAAAGTGAAAATGCCATGGCTACGCTTTATCTTGCTGACAGCGACGAATTGATTAGAAAAAAGGTAATGAAAGCTAAAACTGATAACGGACCTACAGAAAACAATTCAGTTAAGCCGGACTATATTGAAAATATCTTTTTGCTTATGAATCTTGTTTCAGAAAAAGATACCATTTCCAAATTTGAAAACGATTACAACCAATGTAATATCCGGTATGGAGATATGAAAAAACAGCTTGGAGAGGATATGGTAAAATTCATTGCACCGATAAGAGAAAAAGTAGAAGATATATTGGGAAATGAGCAGCTTTTAAAAGAAATAATGGAAAAGGGGGCCGAAAAAGCAAGAACAAGTGCAGCAGCAACAATGCAAATAGTGAGAGAAAGTATTGGACTTAAATACTTTTAATTGTGGCGTTATCTTAAAAACATCTATTTTAGTCAACTAACTCAAAGTATAAATACCGGCAAATACCCCAAATGGCAAAAACAATCAAACCCAAACACATAGCAATAGCAGGCAACATAGGTGCAGGCAAAACCACGCTTACAGAGGCTTTGGCTAAGCACTATAAATGGATTCCACAGTTTGAGGACGTGGCTAACAACCCATATCTCAACGATTTTTATGAAGAAATGCCCCGTTGGAGCTTCAACCTTCAGATATATTTTCTTAATAGCAGGCTAAACCAGTTGCTTGAAATAGAACGAGGAACAGAAACCATTATTCAGGACAGGACTATCTATGAAGATGCAAACATTTTTGCTCCAAACCTGCATGATATGGGATTAATGAGCAAACGTGATTTCGATAATTATTTTACGTTTTTCCAGACATTGAAGTCAATGGTAAAACCTCCGGATTTGCTCATTTATTTGCAGGCATCTGTACCAACATTGGTAGGTCAGATTCAGAAACGAGGAAGAGAATATGAAGAAAACATCAGACTGGATTATTTAAAAAAGCTAAACGATTATTACAATAAATGGATTGAGTCATATCATGAAGGTCCATTGCTGATAATTGATGTTGACAAAAATAAATTTGCAGAGAAGAATGAAGATATGGGTGAGATTATCAATAAAATTGATGCACAATTGTTTGGACTATTCTAATAAACTAGATTGAAGTATGTAGGGACAATTATATTCAAACTCTGTGTTTTCTCTGTGTGTAATTTCTCTGTGACCTCTGTGGTTAAGAGTATTTGGATTATTTAGAAGAAATGAAAAAGAAAAAAATCAATAAGATCAATAACCCAATTAACAAGTTAACCAATAAACTAATTAACTAATTAACCAATTAACCAATAAACTAATCAACCCTTTAAACGGTTTTTTATGGCACAAGACAATGAAGAAGAAATATTTAGCGATGATCCCGAAGAGCAATTGAATATTGAAAATGAGATTTTAAAATTGAAGCTGCAGGCCGAATTAGGCGGGGATTATGAAAGTGATGGTGTTTTGCCCCCGGATATAGAAAATGCCTTTTTAAAGAACGTAATAGAATTTGAACATCAATTTGCCAAAACAACCCCTTCTACACTTTTTGAAATACTTGGAAAACCAGCTTTCCCCAAAGCTGAATCATTAAAAGATGAAGAAATAGAAACTGCTTTATCAACCTTAGAAAACCTGATGGACGAAAAAGGGATAATGGTGGATTATGGTGAAGAATATCCGGCACGGTTAAAATATACATTTGTTACAGAAGAATTATTTCTAAAAGAGTCGGGATTTTTTCACATGCCCGGCATGACCATGCATTACATTTATGAAGAGTTTCATCCTAATCATAGGTTAGATATAAGTAACAATACCGATAAATTTTTCAATAGTTGGCTAAATCAAAACTTTAATGAGTTTAGCAGCGAGTTATCCTATCATCCTACAACACCTGATGGTAAAGAATTAACTAGGGAAGAACTTTTCAAACGTTTTCAAAATATTTTTGACAGTTATACCAAATTTGAAAATGCATCATATAGTGTTGATGATATTTTCTTTGAATTAAAAGATGAAGAAAACGGGAGTGGCTATGCTGAAGGGCGTGTGGAGTATGATGCTATTTTAGAAAATGGAGAAGTGAAGCATTTTGAAGGAAATTATAAATTAACCATGCAGTACGATGGTTATTGGGGAATAATACATTTTGATTGGCCCGGGTTTGTTTGGTGAAATGCCATGAAGTAATATGAATAAGAAGAAGCAAACTTTGGTAGTGGTTGGTGGTGGGGCAGCAGGTTTTTTTTGCGCAGTAAATGCAGCCCGTATCAATAATAATCTAAGCGTAATAATAGTTGAGAAAACCAATAAGCTGCTTAGCAAAGTCAGGGTCAGTGGTGGTGGACGGTGCAATGTTACCCACGCCTGTTTTGAAATACCTGCATTAGTTAAGAAATATCCACGGGGAACAAATTTTCTAAAAAAAACATTCCATCAGTTTAATACAAATCATTGTATCCAATGGTTTCAGGAAAGAGGGGTGCAATTAAAAACAGAAGCCGATGGCCGAATGTTTTCCATTACAGATTCATCTCAAACCATAATTGATTGTTTGCTTAAAGAAGCTAATAAATACGGAGTAGAGGTTTTGATGAATAGTGAAGTAAAGAAGATAACTCCCAAATACCTGCAACATATAGAAACACCAAATGAAAGTAGTCATGTTATTGATGGACAAAATTTTCAAATAGAACTCAACAACGACAGAACTATAACAGCAGATTTTGTTTGTGTTGCAAGTGGAGGTTATCCAAAAGCAGCTATGTTTAATTGGTTAACCGCTCTTAATCATACTATTGAAGATCCTGTTCCATCTTTGTTTACACTCAATATTCCCAATAATTCTATCACCCAATTAATGGGCATATCTGTAGAAAATGTAGTGTTGAAAATAATCGGTAGTAAGCTGTCAAGTGAAGGGCCAATGCTTATAACCCATTGGGGATTAAGTGGCCCTGCAATACTTAAACTTTCCGCATGGGGCGCAAGAGAATTTGCCGATAAGAACTACCATTTTACTTTGTTGGTAAATTGGCTACCTCAATATACTGAACATACTTTAAGGGAGAGTTGGCAATCATTGCGCAACAATTTTGCTTCGCAAAAAATCGGGAACAAAAACCCATTTAGTCTGCCTGTCAGGCTTTGGAATCACTTGCTAAATAGTAGCGGCATAAGTGAAGAAATAAGATGGGCAGACCTTCCCGGCAAGGAGCAAAATAAGTTGATCAAAAATCTCGTAGCAAATGAATTTGAGGTAAAAGGCAAAACAACATTCAAGGAAGAGTTTGTAACCTGCGGCGGCATTCACCTAAGTGAAATAAATGCCAATACAATGGAAAGCAAAATCATTCCGGGTCTTTATTTTGCCGGTGAAATTATGGATGTTGATGGCATTACCGGCGGCTTCAACTTTCAACATGCATGGACAAGCGGATGGATTGCCGCAAAATCAATAGGGGAGAAACCGAAAAGCACTGAAGGATAACCGCCAATTTCATTTCAAAATAATTGCATTAGAAATTTCCCCGAAGGGGAAAAATATGAAGAGCCACGGGTGAAACCCGTGGGTTATAGTTTGGGTATTCCTGTAAATGCGAAGGGCAAAAAATATATTATAAAATTATTAGCTACATTAAGGTTTACCTCTACTTTTTAGTTTTATTTTATTGGTTTTCAGCTATTGATCTGATGTTGGGGCTATTTCTGTGAAGTTTGGG
>JANMMU010000107.1:0-48288 GCA_031373555.1 Segetibacter sp.
CCCAAACTTCACAGAAATAGCCCCAACATCAGATCAATAGCTGAAAACCAATAAAATAAAACTAAAAAGTAGAGGCAAACCTTAATGTAGCTAATAATTTTATAATATATTTTTTGCCCTTCGCATTTACAGGAATACCCTGATGAAGAACATCAACAGCTTGAAAAATGTGCAGATTTGCAGGTGAATAAAACCTGCAAAATCGTTCAGTATTTATTTTTAAAAACACTCTTAAAACTCTATCAACCTCCTCACACACTCACCCAACCTTGCTTTGGCCATAAAATTTTGCTCCAGTTCTATGCTGAATGGAATTGGTGTATCAAGCGATGCGCAGCGGATAACCGGCGCATCGAGCATTTGAAAACAATGTTCGCTTATCCAGGCGCTTATTTCGCCGCCGAGGCCGCCTATGAGTGTGTCTTCGTGTAGCAGCAGTACTTTGCCGTTTTTTTGTACTGCATTTTTGATGGCTTCATAATCCAACGGAAGCAGTGTTCGCAAGTCTAAAATCTCTATAGAAACATCTGGATTTTCGTTGGCATATTCCAATGCCCAATGTACGCCCATACCATAGGTGATGATAGTAATGTCGTCACCGCTTTGGGCTGTTCTTGCTTTGCCAATTTCTATTTCATAATAATTTTCAGGCACATTCTCACTGATCTTTCTGTATAGTGCTTTGTGCTCAAAATACATTACAGGATTGGGGTCGTTTATTGCAGCTATCAGCAGCCCTTTTGCATCAGTTGGTGTGCTTGGGTAAACCACTTTTAGGCCAGGTGTTTTGGTAAACCATGCTTCATTGCTTTGGCTGTGAAACGGCCCTGCACCTACTCCGCCACCTGTGGGCATCCGTATAACTACATCTGCATTTTGCCCCCAACGGTAATAAATTTTTGCCAGGTTATTTACAATCTGATTAAATCCTACCGTTGCAAAATCGGCAAACTGCATTTCCATAACACTCTTTATACCTTCCAGGCTAAGACCGAGTGCAGCACCAACTATAGCGCTTTCGCAAATGGGTGTATTGCGGATGCGGCTTTTACCAAATTCATTTACAAAACCTTCTGTTATTTTAAATGCGCCGCCGTACTCTGCTATGTCCTGCCCCATGATGACCATTTCAGGATGCTGCTTCATAGATTGATGCAATCCTTCCTTTATAGCATCTATAAACCGTACCTCTCTGCTTGCATTTTGAGACATCGCCGCATTGTGCAAAATGGGTTTGTTATTTTGCGGAGCATATACATCTCTTATTTCTTCTTCTGTATCAGGTACAATGGGAGATTCATTGTAGGCTATTTGCAATTCTGATTCTATTTGTTGCTTTATGTCTTCTCTTATCTGCTCAATTGTGTTTTCTGAAAGTACATTTAGTGACAACAGATATGCTTCAAAATTTTTGACAGGATCTTTTTCTGCCCAAATATCAAACATCTCTTTAGGTACATATTTGGTGCCGCTTGCTTCTTCGTGGCCCCGCATTCTAAAGGTCATACATTCTATCAAAAATGGCTTTTGATTATTAATACAAAATTCCCTAACTCCTTTTATAGTGTCATACATCTCGAGCAGGTTGTTTCCATCTATTTTTACGCCATGCATTCCGTAGCCTTTTGCACGGTCCACTAAACTTCCGCAACGGTATTGTTCATTAACAGGAGTGCTTAGGCCATAGCCATTGTTTTCAATGATAAAAATAACGGGCAAATCCCACACTGCTGCCACATTTAATGCTTCATGAAAATCGCCTTCGCTTGTACCTCCATCTCCGGTGAAAGCGAAAGCTACTTTTTGCTGATTTCTTAATTTGTAGGCTAATGCGGCACCGTCTGCCAATGCCAACTGTGGGCCGAGATGAGAAATCATTCCGCAAATGTGGTGGTCACGGGTGCCAAAGTGAAAGCTTCTTTCGCGGCCTTTGCTGTAGCCCTCTTTATTGCCCTGCCACTGCATAAAAAGTTTGTGCAAAGGCATATTTCGTGTAGTAAAAATGCCAAGGTTGCGGTGTAGCGGCATTACCCATTCATCCTGATGTGCAGCCAAAGCTACACCTACAGAAATAGCTTCCTGCCCAATGCCGCTGAACCATTTGCTGATTTTACCCTGACGGAGCAATACCAGCATTTTTTCTTCAATCAATCGGGGAAGCAAAATGCTTTTATAGAAATGAACAAGTTGTTCGTTGGTAAGTTGTTTGCGTTCAAAATGCATGATGGCAGCTTTACTTTTTTATATGATCGCCTACAAGGCTTTCAATTATGGCTGCGAAAATAGACAATAAGATGCTAAACAACAGCGCAGACCACCAACCTTCTACACTAAAACCATTAACAATTGTGGCAGTCCACTTGATTATGACCACATTGATAACCAATAAGAATAATCCGAAGGTGAGTAAGGTTATGGGTAGCGTTAATAATATTAAAATGGGTTTTACAAAAGTGTTCATCAAAGCCAATACAAATGCCACTATCATGGCTGTGAGGAAACCATCTATATGCACCCCTTTGAGTATATATGCAACAGCCAATGCTGCTATTGCAGTTATTAATACTTTGGTTAAAAATTTTGCCATTGGCTTACTATTAAATTATTAAAGAAATACATCGGAATATATTTCGATAGCTAATTAAAAGTTGAAACTCCTGAGGAGTTCAATATTTGTAAAATAAACATCTTCCTACGATTTTACAACTCCGGTAGGAGTTGAATTGTAGTAGACAATATGTTAAACATCAATAGAATTATTTCCTGGCTATTTATCTAAGCCTTAATTAGCATTATTAGCAAAAAAATAAAAACTAATACGATTGAGTAAATAGTTCGTGAAACATACTCAATATCTTAAATTGGCTCAAGCCGCCGGGCTTCGTTGTTTCAACGGAGCTGAATTCTCTTGTTTCTGAAACTGCTACGCATGTTTCAGAATCCCTACGCTTCGCTTGGGATCCCAGAGAATAAGGCTCCTTATGCAACAACTGTTGTAAAGAGCGAATAACATTTACAAAGAGTTGCCAAAATCGGAAAAATTGATTTTTCTTACCATTTTTTTAGAAATTTCTTACACCACTACCAATTCAAAAAAGTCTTCTTTTACCAAATACTTTTGTGCTAGTTCTCTTATTTCAACTGCCGGAATAGATTTTATGGTTTGTATTGCTTCATAAAAATAACGATCATCTAATCCATTTAGGATATAATTTTTCCAGCGGCCGATTATCTGAAACGGACCATCTAAGTCGCCGAGGATACTGCCAATCATATAATTTCTTACCAACAGCAATTCTTCTTCGTCAACTAATTCTTCCTGCAAAATCTTCATCTCTTTATATACTTCATCTATGGTTGCTTCGCAAACATCTCTTCCGGCTTCTGTACTTATCAGCCATGCGCTGTCCTGTATATGGTTTTGAAAATAACTGTGTATGCCATAGGTATAACCCTTGTCTTCACGAATATTGCTCATCAACCGGGAACCAAAAAAACCTCCAAATAAATTATTGAGCACCTGTATTTTCATAAAATCAGGATGATGGCGATTGGGAAATGGACGAGCTATGCGTATGGCACCTTGCACCCCATTTTCGTCATTAAAAATCCGGTGTTTTTTTTCTGCAAAAGCAATTTGTTTAAATGATTTTTCTTTTAAAGTTTTTTGGTTTAGTGGCAAATGGCCAAAGGCATTGTTCAACTGCTGAAAAATATCCGGTGAAAGTTTTCCTGCAACAAAAATCATGCATTTACCATTTACATAATAATCATTGTAAAACTGAACAATCTGATTTCTGCTTAAGGCTTCAAATTCTGCAATACTTGTGAATCTGCCGTAGGGATGTTCCTGACTATACAGGTATTTATCTATCAACCTGTTGGCCATAAAATCGCATTTTTGAAGATTGACCTTTAAACGCTGAATCTGATTTTGTTTGTAAATGGCCAATTCTTCTTCAGGAAAAATTGAGTCCGTAATGAGTTCTGTAACTATGGGCAGAACACTTGATAAATGCTTGTTGAGGCAATGCAAAGAAATAGTTGCTGTTTCGTTGAAGCAGCTTCTGTTCAGATAGGCACCGTAGTAATCAAACTGTTCATTAATATCGTAAGCTGTTCTTTTGGAAGTTCCGTTTTTTAAAAGGAAGTTGGTAGAGGCTGCTACAATGTTTTGATCTTCGTAACAGTTGCCGGCATAAAAAACCAGTTCAACCATAGTCACTTCCTGTGCACCTGCATTGATGCTGTACACCGGCACATCGTTGTCCAATACAAACTGTTCAGTTTTTTTTAGCTGCAGATTAAAATCAATGGCATCTTTTATGGGTGGAGCTATCGTTCTATTTAACATGAATTATTTTTTCTTGGTAAAAAACTTTTTACGAATGTTTAAAAAAGCAAATAGCGAAAATTTTTTTTGATCGTTATTTCTTATTTTTTGAAAAACTATTCATACTTTAATTTGTACTGAAATAGCGCATGGTATTGCTGTTGTTTTCATCAAAGATTTCTTCAGCAGCTTGTTTTATATCAGGTACTGTTATGTTTTTGTAATTATCCAAATCTGTATTCATCATACCTGCATCACCGAGCAACTCATAAAAGGCAAGGTTGTTAGCACGGTTCATAATAGTCATGTCTTCAAATGCAATCATGCTTTCGGTTTTGTTCTTTACTTTCTGCAACTCAATTTCTGTTACCGCTTCATCTTTTATTTTATTGATTTCCTGTTGTACAGCTTTTTCTGCATCCGCCATTTTTATCCCTTTTACCAATCGTCCTTCTATGCTTAACAAACCTGCATCTACACTACCCATGTGGTGGCAGTCTATATTGCTAAACAATTGTTGTTCCTTAACCAATGCCTGATACAATCTTGAAGAACCACCGCCACCCAATATGTCTGTAATAAGATCTGCAGTGTAATAACCCTTACTCAATCTCGGAGCTATATGCCATGTTTTAAAGAATGCATCTAACGGTACATTGGCTTGTACATCTAATACTCTTGCCTGTGTCTGCTTAGATTCTACCGGCAGGTTGCGCATGTATTTTTCACCCATTGGTATTGGGCCAAACCATTTTGCCGAAAGGCGTTTTACTTCTTCTAAAGTTATATGTCCGCTTACGGCTAGTATTGCATTAACAGGACGGTAATGTTTAAAAAAGAAATGTTTTACATCGTCTATATGTGCTGTTTCAATGTGACTCAAATCTTTGCCTATCGTCATCCAACGATAGGGGTGTTGCTTGTATGACAGGTCACGTAGTTTGTGCCATACATCGCCGTAAGGCTTATTGATGTAATGCTCTTTGAATTCTTCGCAAACAACTTTTCGCTGTACATCAAGGCTTTTTTCGCTGAAAGCGAGGCTAAGCATTCTATCGCTTTCTAACCAAAATGCAGTTTCCAGATTTTCAGCAGGTAGTTGAATGTAGTAATTGGTAAGGTCATTGGTTGTGTAAGCATTGTTCTCCCCGCCGGCCATTTGCAACGGCTCGTCGTATTCTTCTATATTAATGCTGCCACCAAACATAAGGTGTTCAAACAGGTGGGCAAAACCGGTTTTATGTGGGTCTTCATCACGGGCACCAACATCGTACATTACATTTACTACAGCCATGGGTGTACTATGGTCTTCGTGAACTATAACCCTTAATCCATTATCCAATACAAACCGGTCAAATTTTATCATATATATTTATAAAAAAAGTGGAGCAAAGATAAAGGGATAAATGAGGTGATGAGTTATTATGAATTTGGAGCTAGAAATGGTTGAGACTGAATACAACTTCATCTTTCTTTTATGGATTGAAAACAATTCTCTAAAAAAAGGAATTCCTTTTTACTTATTGAAAAAAGAAATTGAGGAGAAATGACCTATTTGAACAATGCTCAATAGAGTAAAAATTGGCATTAATTTTTTACCTAAAAGTAGTAACATTTTAATAGCCTTGGGCAATGCCCGCAGTAGAATTATTCAAGCCATTTTTACAATTATAACGGAGTTGAACTATTTAAATACTTTAGTATTGTGTAACCCCGTAGGGGTTAATGTAATTAGGTTTTTTTAATTCCTCCGGTTACACCGGCGGCTATTCAAATGAAAGCCTTTCAGGCTTTTTACGTTTAAGATAATGCTCAATTCTTTCGATTAGGATATAAAATTTTCAACTTAATTAAATATTGGCATCAATATGTTTCTTTCAAAAAACTCTTTACTTTAACCCAGCACATTTCCATTTTTCCATTTCTTGAAACCAAAACTTTGACACGGGTGCCGATCTGCTGTAGCACATCTTTATAATTTTGAATATTGCCGTTGAATACATTATCCACCGCAATAATGATATCACCCGGTTTTAATCCTGCTTTTTCACCGGGTGAATCTGGTAAAACATCTTCTATTACAATGTTACCGTCTAAAAGATATATGCCTAACCCGGTATAAGAATAATCAAAGTTTTCGCGAAAATGAGAATTAGGTTTCATGTGTATCTCATTTTCCTGATAGTTCAATACCAGGTTAAATCTCCTTAGTAAATCATTCCCAATGAGGCCACCCAATTCAGGGTATGAGGTTACATTGTAGTCATCATTAAAAATATGGGTAGGCACTTTTTTAAAAGTATACGGCCCCACTTTCAGTTGCTTAATGGTAGTTAGCCTCATTTGTTTCTTTCCGCCTAATCCTTCTGCCTGTGTAGTAATGGTTTTTTTCCCCACTCTTAAAATACTACTGTCCTTTTCATAATCTTCTGACATTAAAAAGGAAAGGCCGGCGCCTGTATCAAAGAAAAAATTACCATTGCAGGCCCTGCCATCTTCTATTATAGCCGGCAAAACCGGTATATTATTGATTTTGGGTTTTAGAAGAAATCCGTTTTTCGGATATTTTATTGTGCCTTGTTGCCATATTTCAATAATGTTTCTATCGTAATTGATTTTTACAATAAATTGTTTTAAAAAACTATATCCTATAATTCCATCTATTCTAATGCCGTAGGTACTGGTAAGCAGTTCGTAATCATTTATATGAAAATCCAGATGCTCTACATCAAGGTTTGGCAGGTGAAGTGTTCTGTCCATCACATAACTAATTCGCCGTATACTGGCTATACCCCTAAGTGTACGTTGAGAAATAACTTTTGGTAGTTTATAATAATCAACCAATGCTGAATCAAGTGAAATGCCGCCGCTTCCTGTATCTAAAATAAAATGAAATGAATCGGTAAAATCGTCTAAGCTGCCGGCAATTACCATAACTCCTCCTGAAAGCATTGTAAAAGGAAAGCTGGTAATGAAAGTAGCTTTTGCCGGCCGGGCAGAATCTTCAACATTTTGAGCACCTGAACTAAAAGGATTTAAATACAGGAAGGCTAAAAGAAAAATTGGAATTAAAACCTTGTAAAAGATATGTTGTAATGCTATTCTCACTCATTGATTTGTTTAGTATGTGCTGCTGCAAGGCTCAATTTACACAAACTATTGTCTCATGTCAGAACAATATTTATGAATGGAGTGTTTGATTGCAAATACGGTTTGATTTATCTCTTAAAACTGTGTGAACCTTGTAATACGGAAAATGAAATCACCTTTGTAAACGAGTTGCATACCTTAATTTTGCAATTCTTTAAATAAACATAATGCAATTAGCTGACCTGTATAAAAAGGCACTCAACTTTGAGTTCCTAAGTGTGGAAGAAGGCGTTTTTCTGTTTAATAATGCGCCTACTGCCGAACTGATGAACATTGGCAACGAACTGCGTAAAATACAAGTGCCTCATGGCAAAGTAACCTGGATTATAGACCGGAACCTTAACACCACCAATGTTTGTATAGCCAATTGCAAATTCTGCAATTTCTACCGTATACCCGGCCACGAAGAAGCCTACATAACCGATATAGAAACATATCGTAGAAAAATAGATGAAACTTTTAAATATGGCGGCGAACAGTTGCTGCTGCAGGGAGGCCACCATCCTGGTCTTGACCTTGCTTATTATGTAGATCTTTTCCGCAAACTAAAGGAAATGTACCCTACGCTGAAGTTGCATTCACTCGGGCCACCGGAGGTAGCACACATTGCCAAAATATCAAAAAAGACACATAGAGAGGTACTTATAGCATTGCACGAAGCAGGCCTTGACAGCTTGCCCGGCCCCGGTGCAGAAATATTGGTGGACAGGGTGCGCCGCCTCATCAGCAAAGGAAAATGCGGCTCACAGGAGTGGTTAGATATTATGGCAGAAGCACACCAACTCAATATAACCACCAGCGCCACCATGATGTTTGGTCATGTGGAAACAATAGAAGAACGGATGGAGCACCTGGTAAAACTGCGTGATGTGCAAGCACGAAAACCCGAACATGCCAAAGGTTTTATCGCATTTATTCCATGGACATTTCAGGATGTGGATACACTATTAGCCCGCATCCGAGGCGTTCATAATCTTACCACCGCCGACGAATACATCCGCATGATAGCCATGAGCCGTATTATGCTACCCAATGTTAAAAACATACAGGCAAGCTGGCTGACCGTGGGCAAGCAGGTAGCACAAATATGCCTGCACAGTGGCGCCAATGACTTTGGCAGCATAATGATAGAAGAAAACGTGGTAAGTGCAGCCGGTGCGCCACACCGCTTTACCGCCAAAGGCATACAGGCCGCCATAAAAGAAGCCAGTTTTGAACCCCAACTCCGCAATCAACAATACGAGTTTAGAAAAATGCCGGAGGTGATGGAGGAGCAGGTGATTGATTATTAGTGATTATTCATGAAACTTTCAAGGATATTGTCATGGTAAGGTCAACCGCAATTTCAGGACTTTTTACCTTAAAAACATAGTCCTGAAATAGGAGGGTTTTCATTAACTTTACTCTTCATGAAATGGAATGCTTTTAAATATCTTTTGCCTGTACTAATCTACGTTGGTTCGTGGGCTAGTTTTCATAGAACTGGATTATGGATATGGCTTCCTATTATCTATGGATTTGTGCTGATTCCGCTGGTTGAAATGTTTTTAAAACCCAATGATAAAAACCTGGATGCCGCCGAGGAAACAATAGCAAAAAACGACAGGCTGTATGACCTGTTTCTATATTTTATAGTTCCGCTGCAATATCTGGCTTTATTTGTTTTTTTAAAAATTATGCAGGCTGATATGCCGGTTGTGGATAGGGTTGGGCACATTATGGTTATGGGTTTGCTTTGTGGTACATTTGGTATTAACGTAGCACATGAATTGGGACACCGGGTTAATATAATAGAACAATTTCTCGCAAAAAGCTTGTTGCTTACTTCGTTGTACATGCATTTTATTATAGCGCACAACAAGGGGCATCACAAATATGTAGGCACACCTTATGACCCGGCAAGTGCAAGATTTGGCGAACCATTGTACTTGTTTTGGATTAGAAGTATAACTGGTGTTTATGTCGAATCATGGAAGATTGCAAATGCGGAAATGAAAAAGAAGGGATTGCCTGCTTTTCACCGGAAAAATGAAATGCTACAATTTCAGTTAATACAGGTTACATTTTGCATTCTTATGGTTTACTTTTTTGGAATTGCGGTTTTTGCATACTTTCTTGTAGCGGCAATCATGGGAATATTATTATTGGAAACAGTCAACTATATTGAGCATTATGGGCTTAGCCGCAAACCTACCGGTGAGGGTAAATATGAAAGGGCAATGCCACATCATAGCTGGAACAGCAATCATGTCATAGGCCGGTTAATGTTGTTTGAATTGAGCCGACATAGCGACCACCACTATCAGGCCAGTCGCAAATATCAACTGCTTCGTCATTATGACAACTCGCCACAACTCCCTACAGGTTATCCGGGCAGTATGTTGTTGGCTGCCATACCACCGCTTTGGTTTAAGGTTATGAATAAGAAAATTGCAGGATTCTCAAATTTGAAATAGCAGGTTTTAAGCCTTTGCTCATTCTAAATAGTCATCCTTATTTGTTAATAGGTAGTTTCCGGCAACAAGTCGACTTTCAAAAAATGAGTGGTGGCACAAAATTTTATATTTTATTATTATTGAAAAAAATTCTCCGATACACACTTAAGTTTATTGCAATTTTAGCAGCTATTTTCCTGGTGGTATATATATCTATGTACTTTTATGTTACAACTCATAAAAAAGAAATAATTGAAAAAGTTAAACTGGAGTTTTCAGAAAAGTTAAATGGGAATGTGCAAATTGGTAATATCGGTTTATCGTTTACCAAAAACTTTCCCCAGGTTTCTATTACTTTAGAAAATGTTTCTATTACCGATACAATGTACAATGTACACCATCATGCGTTTATAGAGGCCGAAAAAATATACGCGATATTAGGTATTGGTAATGTTATGCTTCAGAACAATCCATTATCAGGTATAAGAATAGATAATGCCAAAATTTATGTTTTTACAGACACTACAGGATATACCAATGAGTACTTGTTTTCTCCAAAAAAATCAACAGACACTTCAACCAAAAAATCAACTGCTAAAACAGAAATTGAAAGTATCAAGCTTAGAAATGTCCGTATTGTTATGGACGATCAGTTAAAAAATAAGTTGTATGACTTTGAGGCTATAAAAGTCAGTTACAAGATAAATACAGAGGATTCGGTTCTGACTGTAAGAACTAAAAATGATATACTGATTCATAGTCTTGCTTTTAATACTCAAATTGGAAGTTATGTTAAAGAAACATCTTTTGAAGGCAACTTTTATATTGCATTTGATCTAAGAAAAAAACAATTAAGTTTTAAAGAGATCGAGGTCAATTTAAAGAAGCAACCCTTTACACTTTCTGGTCAATTTAATTTTACAGATTCTCCAACATTTTCTCTGAAAGTATTTACAAAAAATATAAATTTTCAAATTGCCAAAAGTTTGGTTACTCCTAAAATTGCTTCTGCTATATCATTAGTTGATATTGACAAAGCAGTTGAAGCAGTTACAGCAGACATCAATGGGCCGCTTAAAGGTGGTGAACCTTTGGTTAAAGTAAATTGGATTATTAAAAATACGGCTATCAAGTCTTCCTTTGTAAACCTGTCAGATTGCTCCTTATCCGGTTCTTTTATAAATGAAGTAATTACCGGACAACCACGGAATGACCCTAACTCACAATTACATTTTCAACACCTTACGGCTGTATATGAAGGATTGCCAATTCAATCAGAAAATGTGTTCATCAACAACCTTTTATACCCCAGAGTTACCTGCGATGTAAAAGCTGATTTTGTGCTGCCTCAACTCAATAAAATAATTGGAAGCAACACCCTCAAATTAAAAGAAGGGAAGGGTTTAATAGATATAACTTATGAAGGGCCATTAGGAAATAATACAAAACAAAACACGCTAATAAACGGTAAGATAAAAATAGATGATGGGTACATGGTGTATAGTCCCCGAAACATACAAATGAAAAACGTTAGCGGGAATATTTTGTTTAAAAATACAGACGTATATGTTACCAATTTTAAAGGCAATGTTCAGGGTAATAAAATTACGATGAACGGCAGTGGAAAAAATTTGTTAGCGCTCATAGAAACCAATCCAGGTTTAATGTTTCTAGATTGGAACATTTACTCCCCGTCTATAAATTTTAATAGCCTGACTTCGTTGTTACAAAAAAGGAACCCAAATGCCAAAGCCCCCGCCAACAATACAAAACTGGGAAGTACCGCTAATCAATTGGATCTTATTGTAGAAAATGCCAACTTTAGAATAAACGTAAAAGCAGATGAAATTTTATATCGAAAATTTAAAGCCTCTAATGTAAATGCAGCCTTATCACTCATAGATGAAAACTGGTCAATAAACAGTCTCTCTCTACAACATGCCGGCGGTAGTATGCAGATAAATGGAACACTATTCGAAAAAAATTCAACTACCTACGAAGCCAATATTAAAGCAAAAATGGAAAATGTAGATGTGAATAAGGTAATGTATGCTTTCGATAATTTTGGACAAAAGGGAATCGATGCCGATAATCTAAAGGGAAAACTGACCTCTTTAGCTGAAGTAAAATTAGATATAGACCGCAATACAGAACAGCCTTCTAACCTGATTGGGTTTGTTGATTTTTCGCTTAAAAACGGGGCGTTATTGCATTATGAACCGCTGAAAAAAGTTCAGACTATTATATTCAAAAAAAGAAATTTTGATGAGATAAATTTTGCAGAGTTGAAAGACAGGATTGAGATAAAAAATAATGAATTTAAGATTAATAGAATGGAGATACAAAGCACTGCACTGACTTTATTTGTAGAAGGTCTTTACAGTGCAAAGGGTAACACAGATATCAGCATACAGGTACCTATCAGCAATCTTAAGAAAAGGGGGGAAGATTATACCCCTGAAAATAAAGGTGCCGATCAAAAAGGCGGAGCCAGTATTTATATAAGGGGACAAACAGGTGCCGATGGTATTGTTGCTTTTAAACTGGATGTATTTAAAAAACTAAGAAAAAAAGCAACGTCCAAAAACGAAGATAAAGGTCAAAAGTTATAAGCTTTGGCCTATAGTGTTCTATCAAGATTTTCTAATAACTCAATAGCCTGCAAGCGATGTTGCATTGCTTCCTCCTGATTAAATGCAGGTGTGTACATTCCTAAAGTACATTTTTTTATAAGCTCATTCATTTTCAAAAGTAAAACAGAATGGGTCAGATGGCTATTTGCGTAGTCTGCTATTTCAGAAGGCTTTATCTTAAACCTGAACTCTAAATAATCTGTCAGATTTCTATGTAGGTTTTTGTAAAAAAACGAGGTGTTTTCTCCGGGCTCTGATTGCAAAATATTATAGAGATATGCTGTAGAAAACATTTCATTATTAACTACAGGTACAACTTCTTCTTTTACAGGAGTAATAATTTCAGGAGGTAATTTAGCCCTTCGGGTACCACTGTACCATGTTACCCCTAAAATAATCGCCAACAAACCAACCCCAATTAATATGTACAATCGTTGGTCAAAGTCTTCGTCGGTAATTAATTGTGAAGACTTTTTAACTATATTATTTGAACCCGGCACTACTTTTAAGAGAAAGGTGGGTGTTACTTTATTTACATAAATTTTTGTATTAGGATCAAAATATGTAAACAAAACCTGAGGTAAAATATAATTCCCCATTTTATCAGCAGAAAAGGGTATGGTGAATATCTTTCTGTTGATAATAGGATTTACATCTCTATCAATTTCTTCAGTCTCGGTAGCTTCAAAAGATTCTATGCCTTTGGGCCAGTTCATCACCGGTACTTTTACCGGCTTAAGGTTACCTATCCCTTGTATGATTAAATGCAAATGGTTTGTTCCATTGGTGGTAAATTCTTCTTCTCCAGGTTGAATTGAAATATTAAAATCTCCTATTGCCCCGCTCAAAATTCCGTTTCCTGTATAAGGTGGCAAAGACTTTACATTTATGGTTAGTGGCTTATTTTGCAACTTTACCACATGTTTTTCTGTGGGCCCTATTCGGTTGCCAAACACATCTGTGCTTGTACTACCTGAAGTGGAATGAAATGATACTTCATTTTCAACCTCTACCGGGGGAAGTGTCAGGCTGCCAGCATCCAAAGGTGTTAATTGTACTTTTCTAATAACAAACACATTGTACTCTTCACCATCTATTTTTTCTATATGCTGATTCTGATAACTGCTGGTTAATTCTACAACTGTACATCCATTAAAAGCGGGCTGCTTTACTACTTTTGATCTTGATTTTAACCGTGTACATAATTTGTATGAAGCTATAATGGGTTCGCCTACATAACAATTTTGTTTGCTCACTTCGAGCCTGACGAACATATTTCTTTTAATTTTTTCCAACGGATCTTCACCTGCCCTTAAAGACTGATTGGCGGGCAGTTGGTCGGGCATCAAATCCAATAGCGATGACGGCGGTTGTGAACTCACTGGCGGGGCACCACCTATATGGCTTGTATTTTTTACCTGAACCGAAACCTGATTACTTCTTTGTGGTTTATTATTGATTAATGCTGTAGCACCGGGTACCACAAGTACACCACCAACACGTGGCTTAAGCATAACCGCATAAATGGTTTGCTGATTTACCGTATTTCCTGAAAGTATTTTAGAACTACTCAAATCAGGACCCGAAACCATGGTCCAATTTGCAAAGCGGGGAAGATTAAACTGATCCATATCCACATTATCTGCAACATATTCTACCTGTAGTACATCTTCGCGGCCAATGACCTTTTGAGACACTCGTGTAGTAAAGGATTGCCCTACACACACCTGCCACAACAATAATAATATAACAATGCAATATTTCATTCAATATTCGATTGTAACAAAAATAAGGCAACAGAAAAAAGCAAAGCCACAAATTGGGTGAACAGGGAGTTAAAAATAAAAAAGCAAGGACAATTAGTTTTAAAAACAACTCACCGCAACCCCTCTTTCTCTGTTTTTTTATTGCCCGTAATTATGATAACAGCCTTTACGGCTTTAGTAATGAAATGATATTTGGTTGGTTAATTTCTTTTCTTTGCCCCAAAAACACTAAATATATTGATACATGTGGTATAAATTGGGTGAATTTATTCTTCGTTTCCGGGTTCAATTGCTGATTGTACTCTTTGCAGCCACTGGCATTATTACATTTTTTGCTACTAAAGTGCAATTGAGTTATGATTTTACAAGGGCAATACCAACCGATAATCAAAAATATATTGAGTTTGAAGCCTTTAAAAAAAAGTTTGGCGAAAATGGTGGCGTTTTGGTTGTAGGTATTCAAACCAAGGATTTTTATACCCCAACAGTTTTTAATTCTTTGGTAGCATTAGACAACAGGCTGAAAAAAGTAAAAGGAGTTGATAACATTTTAAGCATTCCCGAAGCTGTACAATTAATAAAAACAGACAGTACTGACAAATTGGTTCCAACTCCTGTTTTTGTAAAAGGAAATAATACTGCACAACAACTTGACAGCTCCAAACAGGTTTTTGAAAATCTGTTGTTTTACAAAGGCTTGCTTTACAACCCTAATACAAATGCCTATTTATTAGGGATAAATGTAAATAAGGAATTGATAAACAGTAAATATCGCTCCACACTGGTTGCAGATATTATGAAGGAGGTTCACCAATTTGAAAAGGATTCCAAACTCTCTGTGTATGTAAGCGGTCTGCCATTTATCCGAACTACCATTGGCGATCTTATTAAGTCTGAAATGAAATGGTTTTTGATCGGTTCACTATTGCTTTCTGCTATCACACTTTTGATTTTTTTCAGATCGGGCAGTGCTGTTGTGATGAGCCTATTGGTAGTGATTATGGGAGTGATATGGAGCATGGGTACTATGGTGCTGTGTGGCTATAAAATCACGTTGCTTACAGCGTTAATACCTCCATTGCTTGTAGTGATAGGCATTCCAAATTGTATTTATTTTTTAAACAAATATCATACTGCGTACAGAGAGTCTAATGACAGACACGAGGCCTTGGTAACCATGACAGGCCGTATGGGTATTGTTACACTGTTTTGCAACATTGCAGCAGCTATTGGCTTTGCTGTATTTGCATTTACCAAAAGTGCCTTACTCAAAGAGTTTGGAGTAGTGGCGGGCATAAACATAATGATGCTGTTTATTATTTCGCTCATTTTTATACCTGCTGTTTTGAGTTATTTACCACCGCCCAAAGCACATCAGCTAAAGTACCTTGACAACCGATGGCTTACCGGTATTTTAACAAAACTGGAGCTATGGACAATACATCATAAACATTGGATTTATGGTATTACTCTGGTAATAACAATGATAGCAGTAATAGGAATTTTTCGACTAAAAAATGAAGCTTACATAGTGGATGATTTGCCCAAAACAAATAAAATCTATACTGACTTAAAGTGGTTCGAAAGTAATTTCAATGGTGTTATGCCATTGGAAATAGTTGTTGATACAAAAAAGAAAAGAGGGGTTACAGCTTCGCTGAAAACTTTTAACAAGATTGATGAATTTTCAGCTATTATAGCAATTGACACAAATATGTCTAGGCCACTTTCAGTAGTAGAAGGGTTGAAGTTTCTTAAACAATCCTACTACGATAATGATAGTACAAGTTACGCCACCCCATCAGAATTTGACATGCCCTTTCTAGCGCCTTACTTAAAAGCCAAAACAGACAACACCAAAAACACAGCCCTGGCCAAACTTATGAATGGCTTTATTGACAGCACTAAAAGATATACCCGCATAAGCCTTAGCATGAAAGATGTTGGCAGCAAAAAATTACCCGTTATTTTAGACTCACTGCAACAACAAGCCAACAGAATTTTTGACACTGCATCTTACAATATTCAGTTTACAGGGGCAAGTGTTACATTTCTAGAAGGAAGTAAATTCATTATCAACGGGCTTAAGGAAAGTATCATTTGGGCATTTTTGCTCATTGCATTGTGTATGTTATATCTTTTCAAATCTTTTAGGGTTCTGCTTTGTTCATTGATACCGAATATTGTACCGTTGGTAATAACTGCAGGTGTAATGGGTTGGATGGGTATTGCTTTACGACCATCAACCGTACTAGTTTTTAGTGTTGCGTTGGGTATTGCTATAGATGTCACCATCAGATTTTTGATAAATTACAAACAGGAGTTGCCATCAAATTTTAATAATGTACAAACTACAATTGAGCAAACCATTCGACACACAGGTATTAGTATTATGTACACCTCGTTGGTGTTAATTGCCGGATTTGTAATTTTTTGTTTTAGTGGTTTTGGGGGCACCAAAGCTTTGGGTTGGCTTACTTCACTTACATTAATAACCGGCACAATAACCAATCTTACTTTACTCCCTGTTTTACTACTGGGTTTCAAAAAGAAAAATCAATAAAGGAATGATTTTTTTATTGAGGATTTAAATTGCATTTGAGGATTTAAATTTTTATAAAATTGAAATACCTTTTTTTATTCAACGTTAATAAATTTATAAGCAAAGCGAAAGGTTGAATGTTTGTTTACACAATCACAAATTCTATTTCGGTGCAAAAAAAGTTGAGCAGAAAAAAGATATTTACATAAGCACGATAAGCATTTTATTGTATTTACTTGCAAGTATGGTGGTAGTTTTAAATTGTTTGAAAAGTGTTTTTTTGATGGTATTCTTAACCATCAATTCAATGCTATGTTTTGCACCCGTTAATTCTCAAAAATTTTATACCCAACCGGTAAATTATCCCAAAGGGTATTTTAGAAACCCATTAGACATTCCCATAAAACTTGCTGCCAATTTTGGAGAATTGCGAACTAATCATTTTCACATGGGTTTTGATATTCGCACTAATCAACGGGAGAACCTGCCTGTGTATGCAGCAGCAGGCGGTTTCATCAGCAAAGTAAAAATTGAAAAGGGAGGCTTCGGCCGCGCCATTTATATTACCCACCCAAATGGTTATACAACCCTATATGCTCACCTCAATAATTTTTATCCTGTGCTTAATGAGTTTGTTGTAAACAAACAGTATGAAGATAAAAAATGGGAACAGGAAATGACGCTTACCCCTCAACAGTTTCCGGTAGCAAAAGGCGATTTTATAGCATACAGTGGCAATACGGGAGGTTCTGCAGGTCCACATCTGCATTTTGAAATCCGGGATACAAAAACCGGCAACAACCTTAACCCATGGTTATTTGACATGGGATTACCCGATAATATTCCACCTGTAATTTATCGTTTATATTACTATGACAGGCAATACAGCACTTACGAAAATAGCCCACAAGGCATTGCACTAAAAGGATCTTCAGGAAAGTATACTACTTCGGGTTCGGTAGTAACCTTACCTACACCTTATGTAAGTTTTGGAATTACTGCAGAAGACAAGACAACCCCATCATCGTTCAATTTTGGCATTTACGAAGCTTCAATTTCTATAGATGACACATTGCGAAGCTCCTTTCGATTAAATGATTTTTCTTATGATGAAACACGCTACTTAAATGCAAGCATTGATTATAAAACAAGATTGGGTGGTGGTTCATATATACAGCATCTAAGCAGGTTGCCCGGCAATAAATCCTCTGTATTTTCAAAAGGTGAAAACGGCGCCTATTTCATTAAGGATACAGGTATTCACGAAGCTTCTATTGATGTAATTGATGCAGAAGGAAATGCTACTAATTTGCATTTCAACTTCAGGTATGACAAGTCTAAACAGAAACCATATAAAACGACCGAACAATCTGTAATCTGCTCACCAAACATTGAAAATCTATATGTTGCTGAAAATATAGTTGCAGCCTTTTCAACAAATGCTTTTTATGATACAGTTCATTTAGTTCATACCGAAGAAAAATCTGTTGAGACAGGTGCTATTTCACCAGTACACAATTTGCAGAATTATCAGGTACCGGTTCATGATAGTTTTTCGGTTAGAATACAGCCATCTGTAGCCATAAACAGTTTACAAAAAGAACGTGTAGTTATAAAACTGGTTAGTCATAAAAAAAAGGTTGTTACTAAGGGAATCTGGAAAAATAATTGGATGGAAGCAAAGTTCCGCGATCTGGGTATCTACACCATGCTTTTAGATACCATACCTCCAACAATAAGTCCTTTAGGTTGGGTCAATGGAGGTTATATCGGTAGTCGCAAATCTTTTGCATTAATTGTTAAGGACAATCTTGAAAACATTAAGAAAGTAGACGGATTTGTAGACGGAAAATGGATTTTATTCAGCAAAAGAGACAATATGATTACACATACTTTTGATGGAAGAATAACCCAAGGAATGCATGACTTAAAAATTATTGCAACAGACGAAGCTGGCAATGAAACTGAAAAGATTTTTACATTTTCCCGCTAACGCATCTACTTAATATCATTTCCATAAGTCAGCAATCCCCAAATTAGGGCTATCCCAAAGCCAATCAAAATCATTCCGCTAATTCTGTTAATAAGATGAATGTTGTGTGGCGTAAGTTTCTGCCTGATTTTTCCGGCAAGCATAACTTTAAAAATATCAAAACCCGCAACTACAACAAGGCAGGTGAGGTACACCAATAATCTATAGTTAAGCGGGTGTATCAATAGAGAAGTAGAGGTAAGTAACCAAAACCCAATAACACTAGGGTTAAGCAGATTCATAAAGTAGCCTGACAAAAAGATTTTTACATAATGGTGCGTTTCCATTTGTATTATCTGCATACCGTCATTGTTGACCGCAATTTTTTTAAAAAAAGTAACATAAATACCTAAAGCTATTAACAATGCACTACCGCCTATGCCTATAGGCACTTTGTAGTCAAGCATGTTTTCAAACATTTGTGTAAAGAGATTGCTGATAAGCACAATTGTAATATCACTTGAAGAAACACCGGCTATGAATGCAAACCCGCCTTTATGTCCATGGTTGAGGCTTTGTTTGATAATTGAAAAAATAACAGGGCCAACCGAAATGCTTAACATCAGTCCCAAAGCCAATCCTTTCAATAATGCGGCAATAAACATATCGTTAGTCTATTTTCATTTGGTCGGTTTGTAGTTAACCGGTTAATCAAATATTTACCAACCTTTTTCTTTCAGAAAATTCATCCATTCATCCAGCATTTTTCCCTTAAGCACCCGGGGAAATTTATGCTGTCCGCCAACTTTACCTTTTTGGCGCATAAATTCCATAAACTCTTTTTCTTTAAGCACATCCAGAAATACGCCTTTTAGGGCACTAGTTCTTTCCACTGCGTAATCATCATTCAACTCTTTAAGTTTTGCATCTATTTTTTTCAGAAGCAACTCTTTATCTACTAAATCATCGCAGGCTACATACCAATGATGTGCAAAAAAGTTATTGTAAGGTACACCTGCTACGGTAAACTCCGGTATAGAAATGTTCATTTCTTCAGCAGCAATACTTACTGCATGGTTCATATTATCCACACTTAAATGTTCCCCTACCAGACTCAGAAAATGTTTTGTACGTCCTGTTATAATAATTTCTGCCCGTTCCTTATTTACAAACCGTACGGTATCACCAATAAGGTAACGCCATGCCCCGGCACTTGTGCTTAACAGTAATGCATAGTCCCGGTTTTCCTCTACTTCATGAATCATCAGCACTTCCGGGTTTTCAACCATGTTGCCCTCGCTGTCAAAATTTATATCGTCAAAAGGAATAAACTCATGAAAGATATGTTCAGAAGTAACCAATCGCATGCCCTTGCTGTGTTGAAGATCCTGATAGGCTATGAAGCCCTCACTTGCCAGATAAGTCTCTATGTAAATAAGTGGTTTAGATAATAGTTTTTCAAAACCCTTTTTATAAGGTTCAAAAGCTACACCGCCATGAACAAAAAAACCCAGGTTTGGCCATATATCATGAATGGAATTTAACTTGTAGCGTTCAATTATTTTCTCAATAGTCAGTTGTATCCATGCGGGAACCCCTACAATAAAACCAATATCCCATTGGGGAGCTTTTTCTACTATTTCATTTATTTTTTTATCCCAATCGCGGTTTCGGGCTATTTTTTTTCCCGGCAGGTAAAAGGGTTGAAACCAAAATGGTGCTTTAAGTTGTGTAATACCGCTTAAGTCGCCTGAATAATAACCTTTTTGTTTTTGTAATTGGGTGCTGCCGCCAATGGTAAGCCAACCTTTACCAATTGATTTTACAGGTAAATCTTCGTAATGTCTTAGGCTTAACAATTGCTTTAACATGACCATTTTATTGCCCTTCAACAGATCGTTGGTCACCGGTATATACTTACTGGCAGATTCGCTTGTACCACTGCTTAGTGCATAATATTTAATCTTACCCGGCCAGCATATATCAGGTCTGTTTTCAAGGGTTTTGTGCCACCAGTCTTTATAGATTTTATTGTAATCAAATACCGGCACCAATTCCTGAAACTTTTTAGCAGGGTGCCTGTTTAATAATATTTCGTCAAATCTGAATTGCTGTCCAAATTCGGTAAATCTGGCTTTGCGCAGTAATTTCTTTAAAACCCTTATTTGCTGTTGCTTTATATTATTTTCCGGTAGCCTTAGTGCCCGTGCTAATCTTGATGGTATTTTTATGTCTATTATTGGCATATTGAAATGGGTACGAAACTACGCTAAATAGACGTTTATCGTTCCTTGATTCTGATTACTCCATACAGAAGCAAGTTAGGTGGTTAACTTTTATTATGAAAGGTTTTTTCATCTGCAACTTGGATTATGGAAATGAGAAGTAGAAATTCACACTAAAATTGTAAGTTTGTGTTCACAAATATCAACTGTTCACGTTTTCGTGAACATAAAACCTAAGTGAACATGACAGAGCAGGAAATCATATACATGGCTTTGGAAAATCTACATAAGAATGCTCACATTGAAGCTGTTTGGGAAAGGTTTTCTCAAAAAGAAGTGGATGGACAGGCAATATTCCATATTGACAATCAACAGTTGAAATACTATGTTGAAATAAAGAATGAGCTGCGAAGCCACCAACTCCAGCAGATAATAGGATTTGCAGAACAATACAAACCCTTTATGGTAGCTGCAACACGTCTATATCCAAAAATTAAAGAGGAACTTAGGCAGAACAATATTGCATACATAGAAGCAAATGGAAATATTTATTTGAAACATGGAAAAACCTTGTTGTGGATTGATGCGAACAAACCAATAGAAACCCAACAGGAGAATGTAAACAGGGCATTTACAAAAACAGGTCTTAAAGTAGTGTTTCAGTTTCTGTTAGATGATGCTTTTATAAACAAACCATATCGGCATATAGCGGCATTAACAGAGACAGGCATTGGAAACGTTACAAACATTATTAAAGGTTTAAAGCAGGGAGGCTTTTTACTTACCGTTGCTAAAAACAAATATCGATTTGACAACAAACCCGCTTTATTACAAAAATGGGTTGCAGCCTACCATCTCAGGCTGAAACCAACATTGAAGCAGGGAACCTTTCGCTTTCTAAAAACAGAAGATTTCAATAACTGGAAAAACCTGCACTTAAATGGTGAAACAAAATGGGGTAGCGAACCGGCAGGAGATTTATTAACCAATTATTTGAAACCGGCAGAACTCACCTTATACACCACAGAAACCCGGAACGATTTGATAAAAAACTACCGGATGGTTCCTGATGAAAAGGGAAATATCAAGGTATTTAAAAAGTTTTGGCATAACGATGAAAGGAATGATAACGTAGTAGCGCCGTTATTAGCCTATACAGACCTAATAAACACAAACGACGGCAGATGTATTGAAACAGCACAAAAACTTTATGAACAATATTTACAAGACAAATTTTGATGAGGTTAAGGAAGTATATAAAGGAATATTTGATGCCTTGGAGAGGGCATTAAAAAAATTTGATATAGACTACTATTTGATAGGAGCCCAATCGAGAGATGTTTGGACGAACCATCTGAATTTAGAGAAAAGAACAACAAGAGACATAGATTACTGTGTATATGTAAAAGACCTTCACACTTGGAACAATCTTACGGAATATCTGATAAAAGAGGAACGCTTTAAAAGAGACGAAAAAAAGCCATACCGGTTCTATAATAGTGAAATAGTTGACCTGATACCATTTGGTGGTATAGAAGAAAATGGTGAGGTTGTATTAACTAACCCAACAACTGAATTGTCGGTATATGGGTGTAAAGAAGTCACCGGGGAAGCTGTAATAATTGAAGGTAATTTTAAAGTAGTGACTGTGGCTGGATTATGTGTTATGAAACTGATAGCATACAATGAAAAACCAGATAGCAGGGAAAAAGACATAGAAGATTTCTATTTCATTGTGAAAAATTACCATGAAATAGCTGGTGAAGAATTATTTGAAGGAAATTTTGGTGACCTTTTAGTTGATGATTTTGAAATGCAGATTGCATCCGCAAGAATGCTTGGCAGACACATGACACCCATTTTAAAAAAGAACAACGCATTGAAAGAAAAAATACTTGATATACTAAATCACCAATTAAGAGGTTTTGGCGAAACCGATATTAACCAAATGTATGAAGTAAGAGAGAACAATGATGAATTAGTACTTAAGTTTAAATTGGTTTTAGAAACTATAAAAGGAATAATAGATACAGAAAATTCAGGCTAAAAAATTTTGAAGTTAGCAATGCCTTAACTAACTGAAGTTGTCCTCGCTTAGTAGTTTACGTTAAACAAACCTCCAGCTTTCTTGCTACTTGCTACTAACATCTTGTTACTACTCCTATCTTTGCCCCCATGTTAAAACAAACGTTAATAGACGCAGCCCATGCAGGAGCCCTGGTTTTGAAAAAATATTTTAAAGGACAATTTACCATTGCCAGCAAAACCGGTCTAAATGATCTGGTAACGCAAGCTGATAATGAAGCAGAAGATGAAATCATAAAAGTGATACGGCAACAATTTCCCGAACACTTTATTTTAAGCGAAGAGGCCGGGGAGTTGACTTCAGATAGTAATATAAAATGGATCATTGACCCTATTGACGGTACTGTAAATTTTGCCCACGGCATTCCGATTTGTTGTGTAAGTATAGGTGTAGAACAGGATGGCGAAATGATATTGGGAGTTGTTTATAATCCTTTTATGAACGAATTTTTCTTTGCAGAAAAAGGAAAAGGCGCTACGCTTAATGACAAAAAAATAAGCGTAAGCACCAAATCTGATTTGGGCACAAGTTGTTTGGTAACCGGTTTTCCCTATGCTTATCTTGATATGCCAAATGGCCCATTGCAGGTTTTTGAAAAAATGATACGACAAGGCATCCCGGTAAGGCGTTTGGGTAGTGCAGCTTTGGATTTATGTTGGGTAGCTGCGGGCCGCTTTGATGGTTTTTACGAACATAATCTGAAAGCATGGGACAGCGCAGCCGGTTTCTTAATCGTAGAAGAAGCAGGAGGCAAGGTTACAGATTTTACAGGAAATTATTATTCGCCTTATCAGCCAAGTATTGCCGCGACAAATGGGCACATTCATGATGAAATGATATTGGCAGTAAACGGTAAATGGAATCCTGAACAATACAATTACAAACCTTTATAGAATATAAAATAACATGAACAACAGAACAGAAATATCAGAGTTGGGTGAGTTTGGACTAATAGACCATCTGACCAAAAACTTTGAAATACAAAACGCCTCTACCATATTAAGCATTGGCGATGATGCAGCAGTGATTGATCATTTTGGCAAACAAACAGTTATTTCAACTGATATGTTGGTCGAAGGCATCCACTTTGACCTCATGTACACACCGCTCAAACATTTGGGTTATAAAAGTGTAGTGGTAAACCTTAGCGATATATATGCTATGAATGCTACACCTACACAAATAACCATGAACATTGCTTTCAGCAACCGATTTAGCCTGGAGGCGCTTGACGATTTTTATGAAGGTGTATATGCAGCCTGCGAAAAATACAATGTTGACCTTATAGGTGGGGACACAAGTTCTTCCCAAAAAGGATTCATCATAAGCGTAACGGCAATAGGCGAAATTGTAGCTGATAAAATTGTAAAAAGAAGTGGGGCCAAAAAAGGAGATTTAATTTGTGTGAGCGGCGACCTGGGCGGGGCGTTCTTAGGGCTTACCTTGCTTGAAAGAGAAAAACAAATCTATCTTGAAAATCCTGCAATACAACCCGACCTGGAACAACAGGAATATATAGTAGGCCGTATGCTAAAACCCGAAGCTAGAAAAGATATTATAGACTTTTTTGAGCAAAACAATATACTGCCAACCAGCATGATGGATGTAAGCGACGGCCTTAGTAGTGAAGTATTACATCTTTGCAAGCAAAGCAATGTAGGCTGCATGTTGTATGAGGATAAAATTCCTGTAAATGATGATGCAAAACAATACGCCTATAAATTAGAACTTGACCCCACTGCCTGTGCATTGAGTGGCGGCGAAGATTATGAATTGGTATTTACATTGCCTCAATCAGAATATGACAAACTAGTTTTGAATGAACAAATTTCAGTGATCGGGTACATTACGGATATAGAAGAAGGTGTACACATTACAACAAAAGGTGGCAATACACATAAGCTGACTGCGCAGGGCTGGAACGCATTTTCAGGAAAATAGTATGGAAATATCAACGAAATGTTTAAACGGAAATTATTGAGGGCTTATGGGTGGTTGTTCAGTTTTTTAATTTTCGTTATTTTCTCATGCAGTGTAGAAAAAAGAAACTTTACTCCAGAAAAAAAATACAGTGCTAAGCAGTTAAAAGAAGATTTTAGTACACTTGAAGCTATTCTTCATCATAGTCATCCGGGCTTGTATTGGTATGCTTCTAAAGATTCTGTAGACGGATATTTCAAATCAGCTTTTGCAGATTTAAATGATTCGCTAACAGAGCAGCAGTTTAGAAATAAAATATCTTATGCAGTTAGTAAAATTCATTGTGGCCACACCTCTGTTCGTCCATCAAAAAAATATGCCGCTTATTTTACAAAAAATAAAACGCCACAGTTTCCACTATCGCTGAAGCTTTGGAAAGATTCTGCTTTGGTTACTCAAAACACTATTAAAAGCGATTCTTTCTTAAAACGAGGGACAATAATAAAAAGCATTAATGGCCGAAGCCTGACTTTTATACGTGATAGTATTTTTCAATTAATTGGAACAGATGGTTACGCCAATGTTTTTAAATATCAGGCAGTTAGCAACAATTTTCCTGGCTATTATAAAAATGCTTTTGGTATAGACAGTGAGTATGCAATTAAATACGTTGATACTTTGGGATACGAAAAAGTAGCTTTTATCAAAAATTATTTTCCAAAAAAAGATTCCGTTGTAGAGAAATTGTTGCAAGACACTATAACAAAAAGACAAAGAAAAATTCAGGAATTAGCATTTAAACGAAGTATCATTATTGATACAATGCTCCATACTGCAATAATGCCTGTTAATACATTTAGCGAAGGAAAACTGGGAAAGTTTTTTAGAAGGAGCTTTAAAAAAATACGGGAAGAAAAGGTTGAAAATTTAATTATTGATCTTAGAATAAATACGGGTGGAGATGTACAGGCTTGTACAAAACTTTTGCAATATTTGACTGATCAACCTTTTAGAGTTGCAGATACGGTAATAGCAAACTCTAAAACATTTATTTATAAAAAAAATATCAACCCATGGTTTATTTATTGGTTAAGTATGCTTGTTTCAGGACGACGATACAAAGACAACTCAATACATTTCAGGTATTTTGAAAAACATATTTATCCGCTAAAAAAACAAAACCATTTTGCTGGAAATATTTTCTTAATAACAGGTGGTTATACTTTTTCAGGTGCGACACTTGTTGCCGGAAAATTGAAAGGTCAGCAAAACGTAACGATTGTTGGGGAGGAAACCGGAGGTGGGTATTATGGTAACAATGCAATTTTTTTACCCACTATCACCCTTCCAAACACGGGTATAAGGGTTACGCTTCCCCTATACAGAGTTGTTTGGGATAGTACAAGGATTAAAAATGGCAGGGGCGTTTTTCCTGATATAGAGGTAAGACCCAACGCCATTCAATTAAAAAATGGGATTGATGTAAAAATGGAAAAAGCAAAAAGTATCATCAAAAAGAGTTGGGAAAAACATTAAACCCCTCCCTTCTCCTCTGGTGATGGATGCTTAATATAATTTTCAATTGCTTTTTCCTTGTCCCGGATTTTTTCTTTTTGTACCTCATCATCCCATTTTGCGGATTGTTCACTTAACCCTTCATTGATTTTAATTATTCCCTGACCTTCATTTTGCCCTATGTCACCGGTATCGCTCGGGTCAGTTGGCATTGGATCTTTTGCTGGTTCAGGCTTATTTTTTTGTTTTCCCATTTTTGTTTTTTTAAAATATATGCAAAAATGAAACCCGCTAAAACGCTGATGGCTCAATGTGAGCTTAGCTACACGGAAAAAATTTAGAGTTTGATGAATTGATACCCAACACAAATAATGGGGAAAGCATTAGTGAAGAAGAAGATAATATGAGTCTGCACAAAAATGCTTAGCTACAAAACATATTAAATAACATCTGCTGTAAAATGCAAATCAGGAAAACGTAAAACGGTTCGTATTTTTGCTGCATGAAACGAAAGCGGATTGTACTTCAAAACCTGGTAATGGAAAGTTATGCAGCAGAAGGTAAATCATTGGCAAGGGTAGATGGCAAAGTAATATTTGTAGAAAATACAATTCCCGGTGATGAGGTAGATGTTCTTTTGAGAAAAAATAAAAAAGACTGGGCCGAAGGAATTGCGATTCACTTTCACAATTATAGCAACCTTCGAATAGAACCGTTTTGTCAGCATTTTGGTATTTGTGGTGGTTGTCAATGGCAAATGCTTCCTTATGAACAACAACTGATATACAAACAGCAACAAGTGCTTGATAATCTTAAGCGCATTGGTAAGGTTGAGCTTCCTGAAATAATGCCCATTATTGGTGCCGACCAAACTACCCGCTACCGCAATAAAATGGAGTACACATTTGCCAATAAGCGTTTTCTTTTACCGGAGGAAATAAAAAACCCCGACATATCAAGCGAGGCAATGGTTGCCGGATTTCATGCCCGTGGTTTTTTTGATAAAGTAGTTCCTATTATAGAATGTCACCTTCAGGCCGAACCTACGAACTACATTAGGTTGGCAGTAGTAGAATATGCCAAACTCCATAACCTGTCTCACTACGACATCAGAAACCATACGGGTTTTCTGCGCAATGTTGTAATCCGCATTGCTACTACGGGAGAAATAATGGTGAATATTGTAATAGCACATGAAGACAAAAAAGCAAGAACAGAACTGTTGGAATATATCACTGCCAAATTTCCGAAAATAACAACCTTACTTTATACCATTAACCCCAAAATGAATGATAGCCTTTATGATTTAGAACCGCAAATATTTAGCGGCAAAGGCTATATTATAGAAAAGCTGGAAGATTTTGAATTTAAAATTTCACCCAAATCATTTTTTCAAACCAATACCCGGCAGGGAGAAAAACTGTATGAAGTAGCTAGAACTTTTGCAGAACTGACCGGACAACAAACTGTTTATGACCTCTACTGTGGTACAGGTAGCATAGGCATATTTGTAAGTAAAATGGCTGGTAAAATTGTAGGTGTAGAAACAGTGGAGGATGCTATAAATGATGCAAAAGAAAATGCGCTGCTGAACAACCTAAGCAATGCATCATTTTTTGCAGGTGATGTAATAGACATTTGCAATGATGATTTTTTTGAACAGAATGGAAAGCCCGATGTTATTATTACAGATCCACCACGGGTAGGCATGCACGAAAAACTAGTGAAAAAACTATTGGATATTGCAGCACCGGTTATTGTATATGTCAGTTGCAATCCTGCAACACAAGCCCGTGATTTGGCATTACTTAACGAAAAATATGAAGTCACAAAAATTCAACCAGTTGATATGTTTCCACATACCCTTCATATTGAAAATGTGGTGCAATTAAAACTTCGCTAACTTTTACAGACCTACATTTGTATAAAGTACGCATTATTCAGTTATGACAGAATTTAGACCCAATCGCTTTGAAACATTGCCCATTGTTATAAAAAACCTACTTATAATTAATGGTTTATTTTTTTTGGCGCAGATTACAATTGGCAAAAGCGGATATATAAATATGGAGCAACTTTTGGGTTTGCATCATGTAAAATCTACTTATTTTCAACCCTGGCAACTTATAACCCATCTTTTTTTACATGGCGGTTTTCTGCATATTGCATTAAATATGTTTGGTTTGTGGATGTTTGGTTCTACTCTTGAAACATTGTGGGGGCCTAAACGTTTTCTTACATTTTATTTATTATGTGGCTTGGGTGCCGGCATAATACAATTAGCCTCACTTTGGTATGAATATAATGATCTACTCAACAATTTTATTGCTTTAAAAAACAATCCTAATATTGATAAAATAATAGCTTTTTATAAAACCTACGGACTAAATCATGATACCAAAAGCATGAATTTATTACAAACCTATTATGATAACGATGGTTCACCCCAGGCAACTGCAGCGGTTGTAAAAAACATTTCTTACTACACCAACGAGTTTATCAGCAATCCCACTATTGGGGCAAGTGGGGCTGTCTTTGGATGTGTGGCTGCATTTATCTATCTTTTTCCTAATACTTCTTTTATTTTTATCTTCTTACCTATCCCGGTAAAAGCCAAATGGATGGGCTTGTATTATTTTATTTATGAACTTTGGGGTGCTATTGCAAATAATCCGGGAGATAATGTTGCACATTGGGCACATATTGGCGGGGGGATAGTTGGCTTTTTATTGGTACTAACATGGAATAAAAAAGACAGAAGAAACTTTTACTAGCAATAAAGCGTTATAAATAATTTCGAGTATGAACATTTTAGAACAACATAGCAGAAGGAAGGTTTTACTAGGGCAAGATGGTAATTCTCTTGTCTTTTTGCTTGCAGTAAATGTTATACTTTTTATACTGTTAAGCTTTGTAAAAGTTGTTTACCTTGTTAACGACAGCACTGCAGATGCTTTCAGGGGACAGGTTTTTAGTTGGTTAACTGTACCTGCACAACCCATGGTTTTGGCCTCAAGACCCTGGTCTTTGCTCACTTACATGTTTGCCCATTTTGACTTTTGGGATTTGTTTAGCAGTATGTGTTGGTTATGGGCATTTGGGTACATTTTGCAAAACCTTACCGGCAACAAGAAATTAATCCCTGTATATTTATATGGTGGTCTTGCGGGTTCTATTACATTTTTTCTATTATCAAATCTGGTTCCGGCAATCAGGGAAAATATTAATAGTGTTTACCCATTAATGGGGGCAGGTCCTTCAGTAATGGCGGTAGCAATTGCAACCACTACCCTGGCTCCTCAATACAGCATATTTCCACAGTTAAAATTTCCTCTTTGGGCAATGACTTTGGTGTTTGTTATCATAAGAGTGGGCACAGTAGGTGTAGGCAATTATGGACACGCAGCAGCATTAGTAGCCGGAGGTTGCATAGGATTTCTATTTGCATGGCAATTACAAAAAGGAAACGATTGGGGGCAGTGGATGAGTGATATGGTGAACTGGATGAATGATTTATTTAACCCAAATAAAAAAAGGGGGGCATTCTCCCCCAAGGATGAGTTTTTTTATAAGGCAAGCCAAAAGCCTTTTGAAAAAATGCCCCATGTAACACAGCAGCGGGTTGATGAATTGTTAGATAAAATAAACAGCAAGGGATATTATTCCCTGACCGAAGAAGAAAAGAATTTCCTGAAAAAAGCAAGTAAGGAGGAACTTTAATTGCATGAAAAAGCTTCTGCTGACATGCTTATCGGTTGGTACTTTTTTATGGGTACTCATCTATTTTTTAAGTTGTCTTACTCCTTACATTACTCCACGATTTTTTTGGCCCATGTCATTTTTGGCTTTGGGATTTCCGTATTTAGCAGCAGGCATTATTGGACTCATATTCATTTGGCTTTTTATCAAAAAAAAAATAAGTCTTTTTCTCGTAGTCATTTTGCTGGCAGGATATCAGAATTTATTTTCTACAGTTGGTATCCATTTTTTAAAACATCCTATTGCTAGGCCTGCCGGAGCATTACGCATTCTTACCTGGAATGTAAGAGGTTTTGACAATCCTTCTACTTATATAGATACATTAGGCTCCATAAGGCAACAAATGTTTGATTTTATCAGAGAAACCAATCCCGATATCATCTGCACTCAAGAGTTTACTGAACATTTTGGAAAGGGGATGGTGAGCAACACCACGGAACTGTTAGACCTGGGTTATAACTATTATTACAGGACCAACGAAATGTCTCACCTCTATCCATATGGTTTAGTGGTAAGCGGTAGTGCCATTTTTTCAAGATTACCTATAACAGATAGTGGCAAGGTAATGTACAACGACTCGTCTTATCCTGAACACCTTGCTTATGTAGATATTCAAATGCAAGGCAAACCGCTTCGCATTTTTTCCACCCATTTTAAGTCATTTAATTTTGGCTCTATATACATTGAAAATGATAACAGGGCAAAATATTATGGGGATACAAATTTTATTTATGACGCCTCAAAGTTTGAAAAGCTAAAAGTCTTTTCACAGGATCAGGTATTACAAAGCAGGCTTGCAAAAAGCATTCTAAACAAAAGCCCTTATCCTGTAATTTTTTGTGGTGATCTAAATAGTGTGCCTACTTCCTATCAATACCATACAATTGCAGATGGCCTGCAGGATGCATTTCTGCAAAAAGGGTGCGGATTGGGAACAACAATGGATAGTTTACCAAAAACTTTACGCATAGATTATATGTTGGTAGATAAAAAAATTTCAATAAAAAATTATTTTCTTAAGCAACTACATCTGTCAGATCATTATCCACAAATAATTGATGTAACATGGAAGGATAATTAGGAATTATTTAATTCAACAACAGTCTTTTTGTGTTTACAAACCGTCATGTTGATTTATTATAACTTTACAGTATGGCGGCTAAAAAAGTCAGATGGGTTTTTAAACGTTTTTTTCTAATACTGAACTTAGTACTGTCGGCTATTTTTCTCATTGCCTGCCTTGTGCCTTATCTCAATCCGGCGCAATGGTGGTTTATGGGGCTTATAGGCTTGGCTTTCCCTTACCTGGCATTATTACTTATTTTCTTTTGCATTTTTTGGGGGGTTACTAAACCGGCTTATTTGTTAATCCCGGTGCTTACTTTACTCATAGGTTATAAGCAAATAGGGGTACTTTTTGCCACAAATAAATCAGTCATTTTTTCAGAAAAAAAAGACAGTACTCACATTCGTGTGGTTAATTGGAACATCAGAAGCCTGGAAGGATTGAGTAATAAATCTGAAAAGAAACGAATAGACAGGGCAACAATTCCAGAAACAATCATTGCTCAAAATCCTGACATTATTTGTCTTCAGGAGTTTAATAATTCTTCTATACAAAACAATATTGCTCCATTTCTCTCCAGGTACCATTATTATTATTTTTCAAAAGATTTTAAACGAAGCAAACAAGGCTATAATTCAGGGAGTATTATTTTTTCAAAATATCCCATTGTTGATTCAGGCAGAATACCCTTTCCCGATCCACAAGGCGGCAGCCTTATTTTCGCTGATATAAAAAAACACCACCAAACTATCCGCATTTTTACAACACATCTGCAATCATATAGATTTAAGCAGGGTGATTATGATAATATGGAAGAAATAAAAAACACAGGGGATAAAACACTACCTGCTTCAAAAAGCTTACTTCAAAAAATGAAATTCGCTTATCAAAAACGAGGTGAGCAGGCCAATATTGTAAGAGATGCATTAGATGCAACACCGTTTCCATCTATAGTTTGTGGAGACTTTAACGATGTCCCCAACAGCTATACCTACTTTCACATTCGCAAAAACTGGCAGGATGCTTTTTTGGCAACATCGTTAGGAATTGGCCGCAGCTACCTGACTATGGGTCCAACTTTGCGCATAGATTATATTTTGCCCGATAACAATTTCTCTATCCATCAATTTGACTTGGTTGACGAAGACCTAAGCGACCACCTGATGTTAGTTACTGACCTTAGTTTGAAATAGGTTTATTACAGACGGGTAAATATCTAACCGAAAAAATATTTTTCTTATATTCGCATTACTAATCGCATAGGTTGATGCAAATATTTATCTTCCATACCCGTTTCTCCTGTTGTTGTTGCAATTGCTAATGCAACTCCCCTACTTTTGCCTTATATCATTTAGTTTTTAACCGTGTTCAACTTTACATAATTATGTCAACACTCAAAGTATATAATACCCTTTCGCGTAAAAAAGAAGTTTTTGAATCAATAACCCCCGGTCATGTGGGCTTGTATGTTTGCGGCCCTACAGTAAGTGGCGAAAGCCATTTGGGTCATGCCCGACCATACATCACTTTTGACGTAGTCTATCGCTACCTGCAATACTTAGGTTACAAGGTGAGGTATGTTCGTAACATAACTGACGCCGGCCACTTTGAAGAAGAAGGCCGCGAAGCAGAAGATAAAATAAGCAAGAAAGCACTACTCGAAAAGCTTGAACCCATGGAACTGGTGCAGAAATACACCAACCTTTTTCATTGGGCCATGAAGCAATTTAATACTATAGAACCTAGTATAGAACCCACCGCAACCGGCCATATAGTTGAGCAGATTGTGATGATTGAAAAAATTATAGAACAAGGTTATGCTTATGAAGCAAACGGAAGCGTATATTTTGATGTAGAAAAATACAACACCGATTTTAGTAAAACCGGTCTGCCCTATGGCATACTTAGCGGCCGTACACTTGAAGACCAATTGGATAGTACAAGAGAACTGGATAATCAGGAGGAAAAAAGAAACAAATCAGATTTTGCTTTATGGAAAAATGCGCCTCCCGAACATATTATGCGTTGGATAAGTCCATGGGGAGAGGGTTTTCCCGGATGGCATATAGAATGTTCTGCAATGAGTGCCAAATATCTGGGTGATCAGTTTGATATACATGGCGGAGGTATGGATTTACAATTTCCGCATCATGAATGTGAAATAGCACAAAGTGCTGTATGCAATCATAAAATGGCTGCCCGTTATTGGATACACAATAACATGATTACCATCAACGGACGAAAGATGGGAAAGAGTTATAATAATGTTATTAAGTTAAGTGAACTTTTTAGTGGTGGTCATCCAATATTGGAGCAGGCTTATACACCTATGACCATCAGGTTTTTCATTTTGCAATCGCATTACCGGTCTACTTTAGATTTTAGCAACGAGGCATTGCAATCGGCAGAAAAAGGATTGAAGCGCTTATGGGAAGCTTATGAAATTTTGCAAAAGATGAAGTTGGATGAAATAACCTTTGTCAGTACCGATGTAGATGGAGAACTTGACACTAAAGTGCAGCGATTAATACAAGAGTTTGGAGAGTTTATGGATGATGATTTCAATACTGCCAAAGTGTTGGCAAATATGTTTGAACTGACTCCGGTAATCAATGGTATTAAAGACAAGCATGTACCGATAACATCTCTTAGAGGAGAGACGCTACAGTTAATGCAATCACAAATGAAATTGTTTTTAGAAGACATTTTCGGACTCCAAAGTGAGCAGCAAAGCGATGGAGGAAGATTGGATAGTGTACTGCAAATACTGATAGAATTAAGAAAGGAGGCAAAGGCAAAAAAAGATTATGTTACTTCTGATACTATTAGAAATCAATTATTGAATATTGGTATAGTTTTAAAGGATGAAAAGGATGGAAATATTAGTTACTCATTAGCATAATAGAAAGTGCTATTTTTAATGTAGAAATGAATAAAAAAAAATCCATTTTAGAATTTTGAAAATAATTTTTTGAATGTAGAATATTACGAAATAATAAAACTGCCCCAATGAAAAAAATCAGCTTATTAACGATTGTTATGATTTCACTTTATTCTCAAAATATACTTGCACAGGGAGACCCCAAAGCAACAGAAGTTTGGAGTCCTGAACCTAAAATTGTAAGTACCGGTGCTACCAACACACCTCCTGAAGATGCAATTATTTTGTTTGATGGAAAAAATCTGGACGAATGGTGTTCGGTAAATGACATAAAACAGCCTGCAAAATGGACTGTTGCAAAGGGTGCTTTTACTGTTAAAAAAGGAACAGGTAATATTCAAACCAAAAAATCATTTACAGATTATCAACTTCATCTTGAGTGGAAGATACCTGCTAATATTACCGGCGAAGGACAACTACGTGGCAACAGCGGTCTTTTTCTTGCTTCTACAGGTGGTGGAGATTTAGGGTATGAAATTCAGATTTTAGATAGCTATAATAATAAGACATATTCAAATGGTCAGGCGGGAAGCATTTACAAGCAATATATTCCATTAGCAAATGCATGTAAGAAACCCGGGCAATGGCAGACATACGATATCATTTGGACTGCACCTCGTTTTAATGAAGACGGTTCGCTAAAATCAGCTGCTCACATTACTGCACTACACAACGGAGTATTAGTACAAAACAATGTGGAAATAAAAGGTGTGACGGTGTACATAGGAAAGCCTGAATACAAGGCACATGGCGCTTGCCCAATTAAACTACAGGATCACGGTGATAAAAGTGAGCCTATCAGTTTTAGAAATATTTGGGTAAGAGAGTTGTAAAATGACAACTAATAAATTTTTGGCGGGATATAACAACCCTTTCCTGTATTAGTTTTTCAACAACAAAATATACTTCACCATAGCCGTAGCATCGCCAACAGAAATGTTTGAATGTGCAGCCATAGGTACAGCTCCCCAATTGCCTGAACCGCCCTTAATTATTTTATGAGCAAGTGTATCAATTGTTGCAGGGGTATTGGGATATTTTGCAGCTATGCTACTAAAAGACGGTCCAATTGCCGCCTCATTAACCTTATGACAAGTTTGACAATCAGCCTTTCCCATTAACTCAAGGCCTGTAGTATAATCCGGGTTTTTGCTTAAATCATTTTCTACAGGTTTAGTTTCTGATGCTGCCTTTTCATTGGCGTTGCCTCCACAAGCACATAAAGAACCTGCCACCAAAAGAGCGATTAATAGTTTTTTCATACGGTTAATTTATTTTTTATAAGCCTAAAATTTTTTTGTTAAAAGCATCATCACTTTGTGTCTGTACAAAATCGTCAAATGCTTTTTCTGTTACTTTAATAATGTGGTTTTTTATAAATGGGGCACCTTCTGTTGCGCCATCTTCAGCATTTTTAATGGCACATTCCCATTCCAAAACAGCCCAGCCTTTATAGTTATATTGGGCTAATTTACTAAAGATAGTTTTGAAATCTACTTGTCCATCTCCCAACGAACGAAAGCGACCTGCCCGGTTTACCCAACTCTGATATCCTCCATAAACACCTTGTCTGCCTGTAGGGTTCAACTCTGCATCTTTTACATGAAATGCTTTTATACGTTCATGATAAATGTCTATGTATGCAAGATAGTCAAGGTGTTGCAAAACAAAATGCGAAGGATCGTATAGCAGGCAGGCACGGGGGTGGTTATTCACTTTTTCTAAAAACATTTCATAAGATGCGCCGTCGTGCAAATCTTCGCCTGCGTGTACTTCATAACAAATGTCAACGCCGTGTTCATCAAAATGGTTTAAGATTGGCAGCCACCTCTTCGCAAGTTCTGTAAAACCAGCTTCGACCAAACCCGAAGGACGTTGTGGCCATGGATATGCAAGATGCCATAGCAATGCACCGCTAAAAGTCGGATGTGCTGTAAGCCCGAGATTTTGCGAAGCTGCTGCTGCATATTTTAATTGTTGTATGGCCCATTCGGTTTTAGCTTTTGGATTGCCACGCAATGCTTCAGGTGCAAAGCCATCAAAGAGGGTATCGTATGCAGGATGAACTGCAACCAACTGACCCTGAAGATGTGTTGATAATTCTGTAATGGCAACTCCTGCTTCTTTTGCAAAACCTGTAAGTTCATCAGCGTATGTTTTGCTTTCTGCCGCTTGTTGCAGATTAATAAACCTACTATCCCATGATGGTATTTGAACTCCAACAAATCCCTTTGATGCAGCCCATTTACAAATTGAGGCAAAGGAATTATAAGGGGCTTCATCACCCGCAAATTGTGCTAAAAAAATACCCGGCCCTTTTATTGTTTGCATAATTATTTATTGCTAACGCGAAACTTTTTAACTGATTTTACTTCATGAAAATTAAACCTGAAATGGTGTCCATTTAACATCACTTTGACCCGATGCTACTACGGTATCTATAAAGGCCATTCCCCTTATGCCATCCTCAACACCGGGAAAATCAGCAGCTTCCTTTGGTGCTGTTGTTCCTTCAATCTTTGCGCTTAATGACAAAGCAAAGTTGCGATAAATGTTTGCGAATGCCTCAAGATATCCTTCAGGATGACCACCGGGAGTGCGGCAATTATGAACAGCATAACTGCTTAGTCTGTCACCATAATTGCTTCCTGCTCTTAGTATTTGTGCAGGTGCATCCAGCCATTTTACAATTAAAGTATTGGGTTCCATTTGCGCCCATTCCAATCCACCTTTTTCGCCGTATATCCTTAGCTTCAGCGCATTTTCTTCTCCTGCAGCAACTTGTGAAGCCATAAGCACACCTGCAGCACCATTATCAAACTTCAACAGTACATTTCCATCATCATCTAACAATCTGCCCGGCACCATAATATTTAGGTCTGCACACAGTTGAGTAATCTTGCTACCAGAAACATATTCTGCAAGATGTGCAGCATGTGTCCCAATATCGCCCATACTTCCTGCTTTTCCGCTTTTGGTGGGGTCTGTACGCCAGGCTGCCTGTAGATTTCCTTCTCTTTCGCTTAGCTTACTTAACCATCCTTGCGGATATTCAACCCACACTTTTCTTACCTTACCTAAAACGCCATCTGCAATCATAGCCTTTGCCTGCTTAACCATTGGGTAACCTGAATAAGTATGCGTAAGACAAAGCATTAATCCGGTTTCATTTACCAATTGCTGCAATTCTTTCGCCTCGGCAAGATTAAATGTTATAGGCTTTTCTATCACAACATTAAAGCCTTTTTGCAAAGCCATCTTTGCAGGTGCAAAGTGTGCAAAGTTTGGGGTTACTATAGTTACAAAATCTATTCTTTTATCTGCCGGCATCATGCTTTCTTTCTCCAGCATTTCTTCATAATTATTATAAATTCTATCCGGTGCCAAAAACAAAGATTCACCAGATTCCTTTGCAACTGTGGGATTAATGCTTAGTGCACCGCACACCATTTCTATCATACCATCCATATTAAAAGCCAGTCGGTGGATAGCACCAATAAACGCGTCTTTGCCGCCACCAATCATTCCCATTCTTAATTTTCTTTGCATATTTTTTGTTGATTTTGTAATATTAAATATTCAGTGACCAACCTTGCCTGTAGGTTCTTTTTACAAATTGATTAGCTTCATCAAAGTTGGTAACTTTCATATTCTTAGCATCCCATAGTAATTTTTTTCTTCCGGGAAAACCATTTCCATCAGCACCTTTAATATTCCAGCTTCTTAAAGCAAGATTGCCCATTAAGATAGCTTCTGTTAATGGACCCGCATAGTCAAATGATGAACTTAATTCCTGATTGCCCTTGCCTGCAATACATGCATTTACCCATTGTACATAATGTCCTTCGGGTACTCTCTTAATTGTTTGTGCAACTTTCACATTTACCATACGTGAAGAAGGTAATAATGTTGGATTGCTTCCATAAGTTCCACACATCATTTTTCCTTTACTGCCTTCTATTATTACTCCACCGCTACCATCCTCATCTCCCATTATTTCATTGGGTAAAAGTTCTTCGGGTCTGTCGGGTCTTATTCCTCCATCCATCCAATGTAACAGTACATGGTGGTTTTTCTTTTTGCCGGGAAATTTTAAAGTAACTGTAGAGGCAGCCGGACAGCTTTCAGGATAATAGGAAGCATTCCACATTTCCTCGTAAATAGCGGCAACACTGCACTCAACCTCGGTGGGATAGCCAAGCCCAACTGTTTTAAAGGCCGGGTCAATTAAATGGCATCCCATATCGCCCAATGCACCTGTACCAAAACTCCAGTAACCACGCCAGTTAAATGGAGTAAAGCCATCTCTGTATTCTTCCCATTGGGCTGGGCCTAACCATAAATCCCAATCCAGTTCTTTTGGAACAGGGGCTAATTTTTTGGGCTTGCCAAAACCCTGCGGCCAAACCGGTCTGTTGGTCCAAACATATATTGTATGAGCATCACCAATTGTACCTGCATTATACCACTCCTGCATTTGTCTTACACCATCGCCACTAGCACCCTGATTGCCCATTTGTGTTACTATGTTATACTTTTCTGCAGCTTCGGTTAGTATTCTTGCTTCATATATATCGTGGGTTAATGGTTTTTGAACATACACATGTTTACCCATTTGCATAGCCATTAATGCAGCCACAGTATGTGTATTGTCCGGGGTAGATACAGAAACAGCATCTATATTATTTTTTTCTTTTTCAAGCATTTGCCTGAAATCGTTGTAAAAATTTGCTTTTGGAAATAATGCTCTAGCCTTAGCGGCTTGCCTATCGTCAACATCGCACAAGGCAACTATATTTACTTTGGAGCTTTTAGAAAATTCTACCAAATCGCTATAGCCTTTTCCTCCTGCACCTATGCCGGCAATATTTAGTTTATCGCTTGGTGCTACAAAGCCACGCCCCATAACATGGCGGGGTATAATATAAAATGCTGCCGCAAAGGAGGTAGATTTTAAGAAACTTCTTCTTGAAAATTTGGCTGGCATAATGGTAAATTATAGTTAGGCTTTATTGTCAAAATGCACACATTCTTTCAATTCCTTTTCCGTATAGGTTAATTTGTATTGACGTAAAACATCGTTGGGTACACCATTCCATTGATTGGGAACATTGCCTGCATACCCAATATCTTTTATGCCAATATCAGATGAATAAAATCCACTTGCGGTGAGGTTGCGCATAAGACTGAAGAATGCTACGCCTTGTTTCATTTCGGGTTTCGCTTTATCCGGCCATGCTATTTCATCTACTATTTCCAGCCTTTGCTTTTCATTGCAACTATTAAATGTTTTATTATTCCTTTTCAGGCATTGCATATCCAACCAACGCAAACCACCACGCATGGGTGTTTGATGATTGGGCATATCTTTTACAATGAACTCAATAAAGTCGGGTACTTTTGCATCGCTTGCACTGCCACTTACAGCATCTCTTGGTATAATGATATCAGCAAGAATGGTTATGGTTTCCATTTCATGATCTGTAAAAAAAGTTTCTGCAAGAAGCTTTTTCTCCCTTTCTAATTCCTCTTTAGATCGGTCAATAGTAAATTTAGTATCTACCGAAGTTTGTAGATTCTTTTTTTCATCAGTTTTACAACCTGCAAGAAAAGCACCGGTAGCAGCACCACCGGCCAGGAGTTTCAACGATTTTCTTCTGTCCATGATAAACCAGATTTATAGGTTTTGTTTTTTCAATTGATCAATGATGTACTCACTTGCCCTCATACTTAATGCAAGAATGGTCCATGTTATATTTTTATCAGCCTGCGAAACAAAAGCGCCGCCATCTACTACAAACAAATTTTTGCAGTCATGCGCCTGATTGTATTTATTAAGTGCAGAGCGTTTTGGATCATTGCCCATTCTTACCGTTCCTGCTTCATGAATAATTTTGCCCGGGGCTTCTAATCCGTAATCATTTTTTTCATCATCATCTGCACCCCACGTTATGATTGCACCCATGTTGTGCATGATTTCCTTAAAAGTTTCTTTCATGTGCTTGGCCTGTTTTATTTCCTGCTCACTCCACTTTACATTAAATCTTAAAACAGGAATGCCATATTTATCCACCACATTAGGATCTATCTCGCAAAAGTTAGATTCTAAGGGTATTGCTTCGCCCCTGCCCGCCATACCTACACCTGCACCATAGAAATAACGGTAGTCTTCTTTTAATGAAGCGCCATAACCACCGGCTTCTTTTTGTTTTCCTTTAACCAGATATTTTCCATTTTGATTTTCTATTCCCCAGCCAAAACCATAAGCAGGCATACTCATACCTCCCCAATATTCAACATGGTAACCTCTTGCAAAATCTAATTTCTTATTATCGCCCCACCATGGTGAGTAAATGTGCATGCCGCCAACCCCATCTTCATTGTATCGCTTTCTGTCAAATAATTCTGGCAATACACCACCCATTGCAGCACCTGTACTATCGTGAAGATACTTGCCTACAACATTGCTATTGTTGGCCAATCCGTTAGGATGTTGTTTTGATTTTGAGTTCAACAATAACCTTGAACTCTCACAGGCACTTGCTGCTACAATTACAACTTTACCATTTACCTGATATTCCTGCATATCATCTTTATTAATGTAGGAAACCCCAGTAGCTTTACCTTCATTATTGGTTAAAACTTCTCTTGCCATGGCATTGGCAACTATATCTACATTGCCTGTTTGCAAAGCAGGATATATTAATACATTGGTCGAGGAAAAGTCTGCCTTGGCCATGCTACAGTTACGATTGCATTGTCCGCAGAAAAAACAAGCTCCCCGTTGCGTTGTACTTTTAATTTCTTTGGTAAGGATAGAAAGCCGTGACGGAATAACCGGTACCCCTGAACTAACTGCCGCATTTTTAATCATCAGTTCATGAAGCCGCGGTTTTGGTGGCGGCAAAAAGATTCCATCGGGATCGTTTGGCAATCCTTCATTGGTGCCGAATACGCCAATAAGTTCATCTATTTTATCGTAGTAGGGTTTAATGTCTTCGTAGCCAATCGGCCAGTCATCTCCCAATCCATCTATACTTTTTCGTTTAAAATCTTTGGGTCCAAAACGCAATGATATTCTACCCCAATGATTGGTTCTGCCACCCAGCATACGGGCACGCCACCAATCCCACTTAGTTCCTTCGGCTTTGGTGTAGGGTTCACCTTCTATCTCCCAACCATAGTAGCAGGCATCAAAATCGCCAAAAGGTCTGAACTTTGTACTTGCTCCACGTCTTGGACTTTCATAACTCCATTTTAGTTGTGTAATATTTTTTTGTGGATCGTACATGGCACCTGCCTCTAGCAAACAAACCTTGAGACCGGCCTTAGATAATACATAGGCAGCCATGCCACCACCTGCACCCGAACCTACTATGACTACATCATAATTTTTGGGTTGTACCTTAATTTGAAATTCTCCCATATAGCGGTTTAATAAAATGAAGAGGTATAAATTTAAAACTATAAAATTGAGTATTAAGAAAAATATTTTTCTCCCACGATAAAATCATTTTAAAACTATTCTGATACAGAGTTGGTAATGAATAACTTTTGATGTTATTAAAAAAATAAAAAGAACCGCTAAACTATTCAATAGAATAAACACTTAAATTTACCCTTGCACTTTTGCCAAAGACTGTTAATGAACTAAAACAAAGAATTCATTAATACAAAAGCTAAACCAACTCAATATGAAGTTTGCCATTCGTTTTCAGTTATCTGTAATGATGTTTCTTAATTTTTTTATTTGGGGCGGTTGGTTTGTAACCCTTGGTACATTTCTAAGTAACAATCTACATGCTACAGGGGGTGAAACGGGTAGCGTTTTCTCAACACAATCCTGGGGAGCTATTATTGCACCATTTATAATTGGATTAATTGCTGACAGATACTTTAACGCAGAAAAAATATTGGGAGTATTGCATTTGGCTGGCGCTATAATGATGTATCAAATGTATAAGGCGGTGGACATGTCATCATTTTACCCCTATGTGTTAACTTATATGGTTGTATATATGCCAACACTTGCTTTGGTAAACTCTGTTGCCTTCAACCAAATGAATGACCCTGAAAAAGAATTTTCATCTATCAGGGTATTTGGAACTATTGGGTGGATTGTTGCCGGCCTTGCCATCAGTTATATTTTCCATTGGGATTCACAGGAAAACACAACTGCCGGCTTGCTAAAAAATACATTTCTTATGGCATCTTTGGCTTCGCTTGTTATGGGGTTGTTTAGTTTTATTCTGCCCAAAACCCCTCCCAAAAAGAGTACAGGTGAAAAAGTAAGTGTAAGTGAAATGCTTGGCCTTAATGCATTGAAACTTTTGAAAGATAAAAACTTTGCCATCTTTTTTGTATCCTCTGTTTTAATATGCATTCCACTGGCTTTTTATTACCAGAATGCAAATGCATTTTTATCAAATATTGGAATGGAAAACCCTACCGGGAAAATGACTATCGGTCAAATTTCGGAAGTACTTTTCTTATTACTACTTCCTGTGTTTTTTACTAAATATGGGTTTAAGAAAACCATATTGGTGGGTATGTTGGCATGGGCACTTCGATATGTATTATTTGCCTACGGCACTTCTGGTTCGCTAAGTTTTATGTTGTTGATTGGTATTGCACTTCATGGAGTTTGTTACGATTTCTTTTTTGTTTCAGGTCAGATTTATACCAACTCCAAAGCAGGAGACAAATATAAAAGTGCCGCACAAGGGCTTATTACACTTGCGACTTATGGTGTAGGTATGTTGATTGGTTTTTGGGTAGCGGGCAACATAACGGACCATTATAAAACAGCCGATAATGTATTTGACTATAAAATGATTTGGTTAATACCTTCAGGAATAGCTTTGGCGGTATTCCTCATATTTGCTATTGCTTTTAAAGACGAAAAGAAACAACCCGTAATCCAATAATACAATCAATCTCAAGCAGATTAAGATGACAAACCGCCGGAACATGATTAAAAATATTTCATTAGGCTCCATAGTATTGGGGGCGTATCCTGCTTTGTCCGCTTTTAATGATGAAAAAAAAGATGACATTACAGCTTTAAGGGGAAAGGTTAATCACTCTGTTTGTCGCTGGACTTATGACTTTCTTTCTTTAGAGGAATTATGTAAAACCGTTAAGAAAATCGGCTTCTCTGCAATAGACCTTGTTGGGCCTAAAGAATGGAACATACTTAAAGAGTATGGCATCTATTCTTCCATGTGTAATGGTGCTCAAATAAGCCTTACCGAAGGGTGGAATGATAAACAATATCATTCTACTTTAATAAAAAATTACACAGAACACATAGCTTTGGTAAGTGATGCCGGATATAAAAACCTGATTTGCTTTAGCGGAAATAAGAGAGGAATGGATGATGAAACCGGTCTAAAAAATTGTACCGAAGGACTGAAGCAAATAATGGCATTGGCAGAAAAGAAAAATGTAACCATTCAGATGGAAGTCTTTAATAGTAAAGTCAACCATCCGGATTATATGGCTGATAATACCAAATGGACTATTGAATTATGTAAACGTATCGGGTCACCCAATTTCAAAATTCTGTATGACATTTATCACATGCAGATAAGTGAAGGTGATATTATAGCGACAATACAAAAGAATCATGAATTTTTCGGTCATTATCATACAGCAGGTGTTCCGGGCAGGCACGAAATAGAAGATAGTCAGGAACTATATTATCCGGCAATAATAAAAGCAATTGTAAATACCGGATATACAGGATATGTAGCACAGGAATTTATTCCTACAGCAACAGAAAAAGATGATAAAGTAGCATCACTGAAGAGAGCCATTAAAATTTGCGATGTATAATCTTAAAATAATCTAACTTTTAATTTAAAAAAATGCCAGAAAACAATACCTACGATGCCATAGTAATTGGTTCGGGAATAAGCGGAGGGTGGGCTGCAAAAGAGTTAACAGAAAAAGGGCTGAAAGTCCTTATGCTCGAACGTGGCAGAAACATTGAGCATGTAAAAGATTATGTAAATGCCACAAAAGAAATCTGGGAGTTTCCTCACAGAGACAGACCTACCCAACAAATGAAACAGGATTATCCTGTGCTTAAAAGAGATTATCCGCTGAATGAGTCAACTTTTGGTAGTTGGGCTAATGAAAAAGATTGTCCCTATACTGAACAAAAAAGATTTGACTGGTACCGCGGTTATCATGTAGGCGGCAGGTCACTTTTATGGGGCAGACAAAGCTATCGCTGGAACAAATGGGACTTTGAAGCCAATGCCAAAGAAGGTATTGCAGTAGATTGGCCAATACGATACGATGAACTTGCGCCATGGTATAGCTATGTAGAAAAATTTGCCGGCATACAAGGTACAAAAGAAGGCTTGGAGGTATTGCCCGATGGTGAGTTTATGCCGGGTATGGAAATGAATGTTGCGGAAAAAGATGTGGCTGCAAAATTAAAAGCACACTACAAGGGAAATAGGCACATGTTCATAGGTAGAAGTGCAAACATAACACAACCCCATCACGACAGAACGAATTGTCAATACCGCAACAGGTGTTGGCGTGGGTGTCCGTTTGGTGCATACTTTAGCACACAATCTGCTACGCTACCCGCTGCAAGGGCCACAGGCAATCTAACGCTTGAAGCCAATAAAATTGTTACCAAACTGATCTACGATAAAAACACTAAGAAAGCAACCGGTGTTGAAGTAATAGATGCTGAAACAAATAAAACATACACGTACAAATCTAAAATAGTGTTTGTATGTGCTTCTTCTTTTAACAGCAGTTGGATACTTATGAATTCTGCGACCGAAATATGGCCCGATGGTTTGGGCAGCAGCAGCGGAGAACTTGGGCACAACGTAATGGATCACCATCTTAAAAATGGTGCAGAGGGTATAGTAGAAGGGTTTGAAGATAAATACTTGTATGGAAGGCGCCCTACAGGAATATACATTCCCCGTTTCAGAAATATCTATGATGATAAAAGAGACTACCTGCGGGGCTTTGGTTATCAGGGTGGTGCAAACCGTGGCAGGGGAATGGACATAGCAGAATTCACCTTGGGTGCCGAATTGAAAGAATCATTATCAGAACCGGGGCATTGGAAAATGAATATTATGGGCTTTGGAGAAGTGCTGCCAGATCACAGCAACAAAATATCGCTGGATAAAAACAAGAAAGATAAGTGGGGATTGCCCGTGCTTTCGTTTGATGTAGAAATGAAATCAAACGAATTGAAAATGCGCAAAGACATGGTGGACGACGCTGTAGAAATGCTTACCAATGTGGGGCTGAAAGAAGTAAAACCTTTCGATTATGGGTACACTATGGGCATGGGTATTCACGAAATGGGAACTGCTCGTATGGGAAGAGACCCAAAGACAAGTGTGCTCAATGGAAATAATCAGGTGTGGGATGCAAAAAATGTTTTTGTAACAGACGGTGCCTGTATGACAAGCGCATCATGTGTAAACCCTTCACTCACATATATGGCATTGACTGCGAGGGCTGTTGATTTTGCAGTAAGTGAATTGAAAAAAGGAAACTTATAAGAATATAAACATGAAGAATGAAGTGTTATTGGTTCTACCATACTCATAACTCATCATTCATAACTCAAAATTATTACCATGGAAAGAAGAGAACTCTTAAAAAGAATAGCACTGATTACAGGCGGTATTGTCATAGGTGGAGATTTGTTTTTAACCGGGTGTAAATCGGGCAACAAATCTGATGCAGGATTTTCTACAGCCAATATTGCACTGTTAGATGAAGTAGCAGAAACCATAATTCCTGCCACATCAACACCGGGTGCCAAAGCAGCTAAGGTGGGTGATTTTATGAAAATATTTGTTGCCGATTGTTATACCCCTGAACAGAAAACCGCTTTTACTAATGGTATTGCACAATTAGATGCAGCTTGTGAAAAAATGCACAAGAAATCTTTTATGGAGTGTGATGCACAACAACGTAAGGAATTTTTGATAAGCCTTGAAAAAGAAGCAAAACCCTTTAACGAAAATGTATTAAAGCAAAACCCCGGAACAGGTGACAAAGATGCAACATTACACTATTATACCATGATGAAGCAATTAACCTTATTGGGCTTTTTTACCTCCAAAACAGGTGGTACAGAAACCCTAAGACACATACCAATTCCGGGAAAATTTGATGGGGCATTCCCTTATAAAAAAGGTGACAAAGCTTGGTTGGAATCTTAATGAAAATATTTAAACTTTAATTATGATCAACAGGAGAGGTTTCTTAATCAATACGGGAATTGCAGCAGCAGGTACGCTGTTGAGTGCAGAAGCAATGGCCGGAAGTTTCAAGAAAAAAAAGATTGGCATTCAGTTGTATTCCTTGCGTGAAGATGTATCCTCTAAAGGATTGGAATTTACCCTGAATAAAATAGCTGCAGCAGGATACAATAGTGTAGAAATGTATGGGTACAATACAAAAGATGCTTATTTTAAAAACAGCAGCAAAGTTGTAAGTCAGTGGTTAAAATCGAGCCGTTTGATTTCTCCCAGCGGTCACTATCAGTTAGATTTGTTTGATAGTACAGGACAACAAACTATTGATGCAGCAAAAGAATTAGGGCATAAATACATTGTCATTCCATGGTTTCCGGAAGAGCAAAGAAAATCATTGGATGATTATAGAAAAATTGCAGAAAGTGTAAACAGGGCTGCCTTATTATGTAAAGAAAACAATATTAAACTTGCTTATCACAACCACGATTTTGAGTTTACAAAATATGAGGGTGGTGTATGCGGCTATGATATTTTATTAAAAGAATGTGATGCTTCCTTAGTTAATTTTGAAATGGACATCTATTGGGTAGTAACTGCGGGTAGGGATCCTATAGAACTATTTACCCAAAACCCAGGCCGCTTTAAAATGTGGCATGTAAAAGACAAAGACAAATCCAATCCAAAACTTCAGACCGAGGTTGGTTCGGGTTCCATAGATTTCAAACCCATTTTTGCTAAAGCAAAACTTTCTGGCCTGGAATATTTTTTTGTAGAGCAGGAAAATTTTGCAATGCCATCTGATGAGAGTATTCGTAAGAGTATAGCGTATGTTAAGAGCAACCTTTTGTAAAAAAAGATTTCAATTCATCATAAATAAAAAAGCGGTTGTCTATTATTAGATAGCCGTTTTTTTTACGAAAGAAATTAATGAAAATCAGCTTAATGAAAAAAACTGCAGCGACAATAATATCAATATTATACAGTGGAATGACTTTATTTTCCCAAATTCCAAAACATGTTGAATACCGGGATACTTCTTACATTATCAGTGCTCTAAACACTTATCATACTGATCTTATTACTACAGTTTATGGAGGTGAAATTAAATATGGTGTTAATACAAACAATACGATTAACACCAAATTGCTGTCTCTTTTTAAAAAAGAGTGGACCAGGGAAGAGATTGAAAAATTGGTTATAAAAGATTTTCGAAACTATTTTGAGAAAGTGTATTTGCAGCGAATTTTAAACTCTGTAAACAATATGAAGGATAGAGAAAAGCAGGTTTATGATTCAATATATAAAGTAACTTATACTGAATATTTATTAAAACTGAAAAGCGATTCCTCAACAAAGGATATTGCAGAAGATATTGCTGATTATAGGGCAAAAGACGAGGCAAAGAAGAAATCTCAGAGATACAGTATTTCCTATGATTCTGTGTACAGGCATATATTTGATAGTACTGCAAAAGAGTTTAAAAAGAAGAAAGAAATCGAAATTTTGGAAATGCGTGTACCCGATGAAATAATTTTAAATTTGGGTACAGCAAAAATAAAGGAGGCCATACCATTACTCAAAAACATTTTGATAACTAATAATTCATCATATGCTAACCTGGAAGCCGTAGAAAAAGCATTAGCAGCATTGGGTGATTCTATGTATATCAAAAAAATACTAAAAAAACATAA
>JANMMU010000049.1:0-27094 GCA_031373555.1 Segetibacter sp.
CCCTCATATACGCCCTGCGGGGGGAGTATATAAACCACTTCATGGTGCTGTAATCAAAAGTTATGGTATTGAGCGATGAAGAAAAGGCATTGTTAAAGGTGTCAGGTAAATGTAGAGGAGTTGAACGAAAGTAAACCGACCGATGACGTTTCGAAAGACTACACGTTGACAAAACTATTGGCTTCCAGCACTGATAGGACAGACTGTAATGGACAAACCGCATACTGATTACAGGTCAACCGGGATTGAGGCGGCAAGAACTCTACACAGGCTTTTATATGGAACATGAGAGGCTGCTTATTAATGAGTCAAAGTACAATGACAACAAGTGGTACAAACCACTACCACGGCAGTAATTAGGCTGCTAAGGTTACGATTGTCATTTAACCCTGCCCAAGGCGGTGGAAGGTAATAAGCAGCGTCGGATGTACCCATAGTAGCGATGAAGTTGCCGTAATGGCAATAGAGCCAAGGGGTACAGTTATTCAGTTAGAGTATTTGTAAACAACCACCAAAAAGTGGAATGATGAATGAAGAAAAGACAAAGTCATTTGCAGTAAGTAAGCAGATGGTGTATGACAGTTATCTGAAAGTTTGCGCTAAAGACGGTGCAGCAGGTATAGACAAGGAAACGATTGAGATGTTCAACATCGACCTTTCACAGAACCTGTACAAAGTCTGGAACCGCATGGCTTCGGGTAGCTATTTTCCACCGGCTGTACGTACTGTATTAATTCCAAAGAAACAGGGAGGAACAAGGCCATTGGGTATTCCTACGGTAGGCGACCGTATAGCACAGGGAGTAGTGAAAGATTATCTTGAACCCATCTTAGAGCCTTTATTTAGTGTCAATTCATTTGGTTACCGTCCTGGTCGCAGTGCGCATGATGCACTTGCACGGTGTGAACACAATTGCAGAAACTATTCATGGGTAGTTGATTTAGACATCAAAGGCTTCTTTGATAATATCAGCCATGAGTGGTTGATGAAAATGGTGAGCCACCATACGCAAGAGAAGTGGGTGCTGCTGTACACAGAACGCTGGTTAAAGGCAGGCATACAGCAGGCTGACGGCAGTATAGCTACAAGGACAAAAGGTACGCCGCAGGGAGGTGTTATTAGTCCGTTGTTAGCCAACCTGTATCTGCACCACGCCTTTGACAGGTGGATGGGAAGTCAGTTTGCATCTCATCCGTTTGAACGTTATGCAGATGATATCATTGTACACTGCAACAGCAAAGCCGAAGCCGAACATCTTTTGTTGTCTATACGACAAAGATTACAAAGGTTTGAGTTGGAGTTGCATCCTGAAAAGACGAAGCTGGTATATTGCCAAAACTACAGGCGAAAGGAAGTGCATGAGCACAATAGCTTTACCTTTCTTAGCTACAGTTTTCAACCACGTATAAAGGCAAACCGGACTGTCAAAGGGCATAAGTTCATGGCATTTGATGCAGCCATTTGTTGCAGGGCAAAAGCCCATATTAAGCAACAGATAAAAGCAGTATTCAACCCACGAAACATAGCTGTATCACTGCAACAGGTAGCCCTAAAGCTAAACCCCAAAATACGGGGGTGGCTAAACTACTATTGCAGGTTTAATGCAAAAATAGCGGCCAAAGTTTTTGAGTATCTCAATGAGTTGATACAAAGATGGTTCAGCGAAAAGTTCAGGATAAGGAGTAAAATGATGACATTGGCAAAATACAAAAGCTACGTGCAGGAAAACCCCCGATTGTTCATCCACTGGCAGAAAGGAATTACCTATTGACTGAATAACAAGAGCCGTATGAAGGGAGACTTTCACGTACGGTTCTGTGAGCGGCTAGAGCTGAAATGCTTTGGTCTACTCGACAACCACACCACAGCACTATATTGGGAATATGATACAAGGTTGGGAAGACGTTGGAACAGAGACCCAAAACCTAATCCGTCAATTTCTGTTTATGCTTGTTTTAATAATAATCCAATTTGGGGTACAGATGTTTTAGGAGATAGTAGTGTATTTAGCAACAAAGGAGATAAATTACATTATGACCCTAAAGACAAAGATTTAAGGGTATTTATGAAAGACGGAGAGAAACTAACACTACTAGGAGAATTAGGAAAAAAAGTTGATGTCAATAAAATATTTGGGAATATTCTAAAAGACAATAAAGCAGAAGCCAAAAAAGGTTCTTCAATAGATTGGTTTAATAATGTAAAAAAAGATGGCAAGTGGGATTACAAAGACAATGAGAATACAATTTTTGGAATTGCTTGGGATTATGATTTAGCCAAAAACAAACAAACAGGAAAAGAAGAATATACTTTTTTTTCTTATAAAAATTTTGGGCAAAATGGAATTTTTAATTCTGCTGATGTTGGGAACTATAATGCAGGATATACAGGCACTCATTGTGGTATTCCAATGATGTTACAAAGAATAGGAGCTGGACACGTTGAGCAATTAAAACAAAATTTCAATAGGACAATGTGGGACCCGATATATTACACAAAAAAAGTTTTACTTGATAAATATTGGGGAGATAGACCAAGAGACCATTACTTTAATACTCAAGGAATGAAAGATGCACAAACAGAAAAAGATGCTGAATAAAGTAAGTAATTGTTTTTTTTCAATTTTATTTATTTGCCTTATGAATAGTTGTAATAATAAAAGCGAAAAAGGAGATTATAAACGAACTGTCCAAATTTGCAATAATTTGCATATAGAAGTTTATAGAACATTTGGTAGTGGTGCTTTTGGTAGTGATTTAGTAGATGACTATTTAACAGATAGTGCAAATTTTAGATTAAGAATTGGGAGTTATGATGAATATTATGGTGGTATTTATTATCATTGTGAAATGGATAGCATTACAATTGAAAAAAGAGAAAAATCTGATACAAATGCTATGCACACAACTGAAACAAAAACCTATGATATAAATAAATTAAAAGCATTACAAAATATTTCAAAGTCGGAAATTGAAACTATAAGCGACAAATATTTATTTACAAATAAGTAAGTTTAAAGCCGCAGATCAATATTATTTAAACACACGTTTTAAAAAGTATAGCATAAACGATATAAAAAATGAAGGTGTTGCTTATGCTATTTTTGATCAAAGTGTCATTACCCCCGGAATTATTAATATTAACTTAAAAGCAAGTATTAATGATGTCTCAGGTACACATTATGACCTTAATAATACAAAACTTACAAATGATCAGTTAGACAAATTAAATAGTTTAGATCAAGAAAAATTACTAAATGTTTTTATTGAAAAACAGACCGAGCACTATAATAGTTTATCAAAGAGTAATAGAAAGAATTTTTTAAAAGGCTGGTTAGATAGATTAGGAGAATTGAAACCGAAAAAAAAATAATCTCATGAGATACATAATTCTATTAATCGGAATGCTCCAAAGTTGCAACAATAAAAATTCTAATAATTTTTTGGGCAAGTGGTGTTATTCAGACAGTGTTACAGACTTTACAATACAAGTTTATGAGTCAAATGATTCTTTACTAATTAGATATTCATATATTATGAATGGGGGAAATCGAATTAATGAAACAATCAATGGTTTTTCGGGTTTTTCAAAAGAAATTGATCTTTCAAGAAATCAAATTATCATTCGTGTAATTGATGAATATCAAAAGGAAATTATAGCAAATTCAGACACTGGATATTCCTATAACATTCAATTACTTTATACTGCAAAAGAGTCTACCCTAATTTGGCAAAATCTTTCATTGGATAAACCTCCTTATTTGCCTGATTCGGTCAAGCTTAAACATTGCTTAAATTAGAAATGCTGGTTTGAGCATGAATATGCTTAGGTAGTGTCCCAGATTTGTTGTTAAGCTATTTTACAATAACAGAATCAGTTTTTCAATACAAAAACAAGCATTAAAAGTTATTTTTGGTCACCATTTTTTTATTTCCTAAAACTTACGCCTTCCAAACCCCAGCTCTCTGTAGATTAGTCAAGACCTATGAAAGCTCTCCGTATGTCTGTGACTACGGAGGCAAATGAAAATCCAGACTGTGTCTGGCATTTGAAAAACTACTGTTGAAATTTTCTTTCCAAATCCTATCTTAGCTCAAATGTTTTAACCCATGAAAGAGGACGGCTACAAAATCAGAGACCAATATGCTGTTCATTTCATAACTTTTGCAGTGGTTAACTGGATAGATGCATTAAGCAGGCCTGTTTACAAAGATATTCTGGTAGATAGTTTAAAGCATTGCCAACAAGAAAAGGGCTTAATCATAAATGGTTGGGTTATTATAAGTAATCACGTACACCTGGTAGCCCGCAGCCAGGAAGGGTATCAACTGGCAGACACTATGCGGGATTTAAAGAAATTTACCAGTAAAAAAATAGAAGAAGCAATCAGACAAAATACGTTTGAAAGTAGAAAGGATTGCCTGCCCGTCCGTTCAGGCGGGGATGCTATGGCTTTTTAAAAGAGCTGGCGAAAAGAATAGTAACAACAAAAATTTTCAATTTTGGCAGCAAGACAATCACCCGGTAGAATTGTATGGATATGAAACATTGAAACAGAAACTTAATTATCTTCACGAAAACCCTGTGAGGGCTGGTATTGTGTATGAACCCTGGCATTATAAATACAGCAGTGCAATTGATTATTGCACAAATGTGAAGGGCAAAATTGAATTGGAACTGGTTTAAAATCTACCGGTCGCACCGTGTCCCGAACTTCAGTCGGGAGACCTGGGTTTCATTTGAAGATTGAAGTTAGCTTCGCAAAACTTCAACCAGCAGCAGGAACACTTACGCCAGCTGGGGTTTCAATCAAAACAACATTAATAAATGAAACAAGGACTGATTTAGGTAAGAAAATTGATCCAGCAAAGATTATTAAATAGTTATAAAATGACCTATTGTACTAAATTTTTTCTGTTCCTATTCATCATAAATATCTTTTTTGATTGTAGTAGTTTAAAAAAGGATAAAAAAAAATCAAATAATTTCAAGTGTTTTGATACCATAAACAAGGATACAGCTCTTTTAAAAATCTTGAACCGCTATAAACCAATGAATAAAAAATTTTCATATGACACTGTAATTCCCTTTCTGATGAAATATGAACAGAATTGTCTGTTACAATCGGATACGATTCGAAAACTATTTATAGCTATTTTAAAGAGACATTATTTTTACCTTTTAAGCACAGGTCATAAAAAGAGTGATTTTGATGTCTATAACGTTGATTTATGGGCTAATTCAAAGTCGGGAAGGTTTATGTATAATTACTTATATTCACCGGATTGGTTTATAGTTAATAATTATGACAAAATTCTGAATTCTTCGGACGATTGGGTTAATGCAGACAGCTTGTTGATTTGGAAATAGTATTTTTAACGGGTAGTATTCCAGATTTGTTGTTTGATTATTTTGTAATAGCAGCATCCGTTTTTCAATACAAAAAAAAGTATTTTCAAAGTTATTTTTGGTGGCCAATATTGGTCACCATTTTTTTTCCCTACCCCCGCCTTCCAAACCACCTATGTGCCACCCACCTTGCCCTCTACAGAAAGTGGCCGCGAACTCTACAATGGCAATATTAGCAACGCCACTTATGCCATAGGCAAAATAGAGAATGGCACCAAAGCCGGCTATACCTACCGCTACGACCAACTCAACCGCCTAACCGCTATGGACAGGCACAACATACCAAAACCTTACGGGTGGGACAACAGCTCCATTATAGATGAATACAAAGAAGGTGCAAACAAGCGCAACGAACACTTAGTCTATCAGGCATAAAAGTTACCTTTATTTTTAATCTGAAGGCAAATAATATCCAAACGGGAGTAAGCATTTTGTATGTACAAACTAATAACGAGGTTTCTAAACTGTTATCCAACAGAAATGGAAAAATACTATACCGTTTAATGTTTACTTAATACTACCTATTTTCGCAACAATTAATTTTCATTTCAATTATGCAAAAGCTAACACTTGTCATACATGGAGGAGCGGGTACCATTACTAAAGACGAAATGACACCCGAGCTTGAAAAAGCTTATCTAAAAGCTTTGCAGGATGGATTAGATGCAGGCTATGCTGTATTGGAAGAAGGTGGTTCTGCGGTTAATGCAGTAAAGGCTGCATCGGTAGTTATGGAAGATAATATGTTGTTCAACGCCGGTCGCGGTTCTGTTTTTACCAAAAAAGGGGTACAGGAAATGGATGCGGCAATCATGGATGGAGAGACCCTTGATGCAGGTGCAGTAGCAGGAATAAGAAATGTAAGAAACCCGATAGAACTGGCAACAGAAGTGCTTCGAAACAGTAACCATGTTTTCTTAAGCGGAAAAGGAGCTAACGATTTTGCCATAAAACAGGGTATAAAACTTGAACCTGATGATTATTTTTTCTCACAATTCAGGTACGATCAGTGGAGGGCGGTCAGGGATTCTGACAATTATATGCTTGATCACACCCACAATGATATCAGCGAGATAAAAGATAAAAAGTTTGGAACTATAGGTGCCGTAGCCTGCGATAAGAATGGCAATATTGCTGCAGCAACAAGTACAGGCGGAATGACTAACAAAAAATTTGGAAGAATCGGAGATAGTCCATTAATTGGATGCGGTACGTATGCCAATAACAATACCTGTGCTATAAGCTGTACGGGTCATGGTGAAATTTTTATACAGGCCGTAGCCGCATACGATGTAAGTGCGTTGATGGAATATAAAAGCCTTTCTTTAAAAGCTGCGGCAGAGCAGGTAGTATTAGAAAAGCTCGTAAAAATGAACGGCGAGGGTGGATTAATAGGGGTTGACCGTGATGGCAATTATGCTATGGTTTTAAATTGTGCCGGCATGTACCGTGGTGTAAAAAGCAGCGACGGAACAAATGAGGTTGCTATTTATAAATAGTCTTATCCAATTCATTTTCGGCTATTTAAGGGTATAATCATTGCATGTGGTAAATTAATCTGTAGCAGGTCTATATTCAAATGAAAGGGAATGTTCAAAACAAGAAGGTTATTGATGTATTTACTCCCGGTATATTCATTATTTTATTGATTTTTTTCTCCATGGTGGGCATTTTTGCCTTCATTACCAATGAAATAGTGATCGAAAATGAAACCGCTTTTGATGAAGGGGTTTTCAGTTTTTTAAATAGGTATAAATCTGAACAAACAACCAGGGTTTTTACTTTTCTTACCTTCTTTGGATCAGGGACATTCCTATTACCCGCATATTTATTAATTATTGCTTTTTATATATTTTTTTCAAATAACATACGGCGATCTCTTAAAATTACAATAGTAGGGCTTAGCAGCACTGCACTGCTATTTACTACCAAATATTATTTTCACCGGCAGCGACCTTTTAATCCATTGATTACTAGTGTGAGTGGGTTCAGTTTTCCAAGCGGACATTCTTTTTCATCTTTTATTTTATGTGGAATTGTAATTTATATTATTGTGAAATCCACCCTTTCACTTCCACTCAAATGGTTATTATCTGGATTAAGTTTTATATCAGCAATGCTAATTGCGTTAAGCAGGGTTTACTTGCGTGTACACTATGCCAGTGATGCCATAGCAGGGTTTTGTCTTAGTTTAATATGGCTTACACTTACTTTTTGGTTATTGACATTCATTTTTCCTTCGGCAAAAACATCCGAAGATATTTCCTGAAATATTGTTTAAAGAGATTAATTCTTGCTTAAAAACTATTAGCAAGAAGCAACCATTTTGTTTTACAATCTATCTTACACTTGGTTTTTCATAGAATATTGGATAAAACGGGGCAGGATTTCTATCCAGCCCTTTTTTTTTGCACTTTTTCTATCTCACTTAATTTATGTTGAAATATCTGTGGTTTGATTTAAAATAGTCTTTCTATTTAACCGTATCAGGTAATTGCATGTCCTTTTATTAGCAAATTATATTTCCTTTGCTTATATGAAAAAATATGCTGTAATTGTTGCAGGTGGAAGCGGACAGCGCATGGGGACAGAAACCCCAAAGCAGTTTTTGTTGTTAAAAGGTCAATCATTGCTTCAGCATACAATATTTGCGTTTGCAAATACATTCGCAGATATTGAAATCATAGTTGTTTTGCCACAATCGCATATGTCAGCCGGAGAAAAGATGGTGAGTGATTTACAATTGAGCAATAAATTTAATTTTATAGCAGGTGGAATAACAAGGTTTCATTCCGTAAAAAACGGGCTATCACTTGTTACCAATCCTTCTATTGTATTTGTACATGATGCAGTAAGATGTTTAATTAGCAGGGATTTATTACAACGTTGTTATGAACAGGCCGTTATCAAGGGGAGTGCAGTACCCGCAGTTGCTTCTACAGACAGTATCAGAATAGAAACAGAAGTTGGAAACAAATCCCTGGACAGAAATAGCGTAAAAATTATTCAAACTCCACAAACATTTAAATCTGAATTATTGCTTCCGGCCTTTCAACAGGATTATAATGAGGCTTTTACAGATGAAGCAACAGTGGTAGAATTAAATGGGCAACCGGTTTATTTAATTGAAGGCGAATACCGCAATCTTAAAATAACACGCCCCATTGATCTCCTTGTGGCAGAAAAACTTATGAAAGAAGCTACTGCTTAAGCAGCTTTGCCGGCCAGGGCAGGTTGTTGTACTTAATATGGAAATAGGGTTCATTGGCTGCACCAAAATTTTCATAAAATGATTTCACTCCTGGTAGGTCGCTTCCTTCAAAATCGAAGATATAAGGCTGCCCTGCAAACTCCCGTATGATGGAATCAATTATAAAATGGTTTGAAGACATTTTTCGACCTTCATCTGTCGTTGTGTTCATCATGTTGTACAATCGTTTCCCATCGAATAATAGCAGAGCTGTAGAAAGGATTTCTCCTTTTTCATTTACTGCATCACGGCACAGCAACATATTATTTTGCTCCGCAAAATGACATAGTTTGCTGAAATTGGCGTAATCATTTTTGGAAATATTTGGGGTACGTTTTGCATAGTGCTCAACATACAAATCAATGCAGGTTTTGTATTTTTTTGACGGTTGATATTGCATTGCAAACTGTGTGCTTTTCTTCAAATTTTTCACAAGGTCATTGTGGTAGTTTTGGGCAATGCTTTTATAATCTTTAGAAAGATCAAGAATATAATTTGTAGCTGATGTAGTAATTATTTTTTCATCTTCTACCAATGAAGCTGTTGCCTTATTCCAACTAATTTCCCAAAAACTATATTTGGCTTTCAACCAACTAATAATTTCATCTATTGGTACCTCAACACCTGGTTTTGCATATAAACCCAACTGTTGGGTAAAAGGAGGTTGATAAAGATAAGAAACCCCAAACTTCTTGTTAGCAATTACCGGCAAAACCCATTCGTAATTTTCGTGGATTATAGCGGACCAACCGGGGGAGAGGTCATCAAGAAAAAATGCATGTCCATAGATTAACCCCTCAGATGATTGTAGCACACATTCATCCCATAACAATATATTGAGATTGAACCGATCTACAAATCGAAATGAATACACATGCTGCTTTTTTGACCAACGGCCATTTTCTAATAAATCTTTCATTAAACCCTAAACCCTAAACCCTAAACCCTAAACTCTAAACATTAATATGCCCTCGCAAACAAAACCCTCTCCTTACTAGGATTGCCGGTCAAAATACATTTGCTTTCTTCTTGTTCATTATTCAGGGGAATACACCGTATAGTGGCTTTTGTCAGTTCTTTTATTTTGTCTTCAGTTTCACCGGTTCCATCCCAATGAGCGGAGATAAAACCTGTTTTTTCGTCCAGTAATTTTACAAACTCATCCCAGGTTTCCGCTTTTGTAATATGATCTTCACGGTAGCTTTTTGCCCGGGTGTAGATGTTTAGTTGTATTTCATCCAATAATGCAATAATGCTTTCCGCCAACCCATCCATAGGGTAGGTCTTTTTTTCTTTAGTATCTCTGCGGGCTACTTCTACCACATTATTTTCTATATCTCTTGCACCAATTCCTATTCTAACCGGTACACCCTTCATTTCATATTCTGCGTACTTCCATCCCGGTCTTTGGTTGTCGTTGTCGTCATATTTTACCCTTATACCAGATTGTTTTAGTTGTTGCTTTAAAGCGTTTGCTTTTTCATCAACAATGGCTTTCTGTTCCTCCCCTTTATAAATTGGGATGATAACTACCTGAATAGGTGCAAGTTTTGGTGGCATTACCAGTCCTTCATCATCGCTGTGTGCCATTACCAATGCACCAATTAACCGGGTGCTTACGCCCCAGCTTGTGGCCCATACGTAGTCAAGTTTGTTTTGCTTGTCGCTGAATTTTACGTCAAACGCTTTCGCAAAATTCTGTCCCAGAAAGTGGGATGTTCCTGCCTGCAATGCTTTACCATCCTGCATAAGTGCTTCTATGCAATAAGTGTCTACAGCACCTGCAAAACGTTCGTTTGCACTTTTTACCCCTTTTATAACCGGCATAGCCATAAAGGTTTCTGCAAACTCTGCATAGACTTCCAGCATTTGTTTTGTTTCTGCTACAGCTTCTTCCTGTGTGGCATGTGCTGTATGACCCTCCTGCCAAAGAAATTCGGCAGTACGGAGAAAAAGACGTGTACGCATTTCCCATCTTACTACATTAGCCCATTGGTTTATAAGTAGTGGAAGATCCCGGTAGCTTTGTATCCAACCTTTATAGGTGTTCCAAATGATTGCTTCACTTGTTGGTCTTATGATCAGTTCTTCTTCCAGCTTACTTTCGGGGTCAACCATCAGCGCCCCTTTTTTATCAGGATTAAGTTTTAGCCGATAGTGAGTAACTACTGCACATTCTTTAGCAAAACCTTCTGCATTTTCTTCCTCTTTCTCAAAAAGACTTTTTGGCACAAACAGTGGAAAGTATGCATTCTCATGGCCGGTTTCTTTAAACATTTTATCCAGTTGGTCACGCATGTTTTCCCATAGCGCATAACCGTAAGGCTTAATTACCATACAACCCCTTACGGCGCTATAATCCGCAAGGCCACCTTTAATAATTAAATCGTTATACCATTGTGAATAATCCTCTTTTCTTGATGTTATCTCCTTACTCATACGTAAATTTGTGTTTTCTAACAATCTTAACAATTCAAACTAACGACTGTTAATATTCTGGCAAACTCTTTGACTTAGTTAAGATTGTTAATGCGATTGTCGCAAAAGTAATAACTTAACAGTAGATAACTTTTCAAAATCATCCTTATATGAAACGTAATTATTTTTTTTATGCAATTTTAGCTATCGTTTTTGCAAGTTGTTCCACACGTTATCAAAGCAGTCAAACTCCTGACGACGTATATTATTCACCTGCGCCTCCTGCAGATGTGGCTAAGAAAGAGGAGAAAAAAGAGGAAAGCAGAAGAAATAGCAGCAGGTATAATGACAGCAGGTATAATGATTATGCCAACGCCGAAGATTATTATTTACGCATGAAAGTTGCAAATCGAAATCGTTGGTCATCATTGGACGACTATGCATATTGGTACGACACACGTTATAATAACTATTCGTATAATTCTTCCTCTTATTATGGTTACAATCATGGATATAATTCCTGTGCATGTAATTGCAATGGATACACTTCCATATTTTATCCCGGATATTATAATCCATATATCGGAAGTTTCTACACAGGATATTACAACAGCTACAATAGTTATCCTTACGGTAATGTTTATATCATAAATCCTAAAGTGGTACACCCAAATGTAAACAGGCCGCAACTGGGAAGTTATTCTAACTCTAATTACAGCAGCGGAAGTTCTGTGGGCAGTTCTATCAAAAAGATTTTCAGTTCGGGTAACAGTAGCAGCAATAGTAATGGCACTTATCGTTCTACCGACCGAAGCTACACACCATCATCATCCGGTAGTTCTTCGGGTTCATCTTCTTCATCATCATCAACACCTGCACGTGTTGTAAGACCGGGAAGAAATTAAGAATAATCAGGAAATGTTAAGCAGGAGTGTGGTTAAATTTGACAAACACAAACACTTTCAGGTCAACTTTTCTATAAAAATATCAAGCATGAAAAAATATTTACTTTCAGGTATTGTACTCATGTGTACTTACCTGACCAATGCACAATTGCCCGATGACGTGCTTCGCTACAGTTATTTTCCACAACATGGTACTGCAAGAAATATGGCCATAGGCGGAGCAATGGGATCTTTGGGCGGTGATATTACTGCGCTTTATGTAAACCCGGCCGGACTTGCATTTTACAGAACTTCTGATGTGATTATAAGCCCCGGTTTTATCCTTAGTAACAACAAAGCCGGTTATTTGGGTAAGGATACTTTTGCAAAAAGAAATGGTTTTGATCTGGGAATAGCCGGTGCAGTATTTGGGTTTAAATCTGCCCGAAGCAAATGGACCAATGAAGCGTTCAGCATAGCGGTAAATCAAACAGCTAATTTCAATAGTAATGTTTATTACAAAGGCAGTAATAGATTAAGCAGTTATAGCGAGGAATTTGCCAACCAATTTGCAAGCAGTGGACAAAATATAGACGATGCAATAAACAACCCAAGGTTTGCTTATGGTACAGGGTTGGCATTATATACTTACCTGGTTGATACTTTTAGAAATGCAAGTGGAGATTTGGTTATTAAATCTCTCCCTGAATTTTTACAACAAAGTGGTATAGCATTAAATCAGGAAAAAAGGATAGAAACAAGAGGAGGAATTTATGAAATAGCGCTTGGCTATGCGGCAAATATGGACGATAAAATAATGTTAGGCGCATCTATGGGTATTCCTATAGTAAGTTATGAAAGGCGCAGTATGTATAGAGAATCAGACCCTTCAGGACTTGATTCCAACAGGTTTAGTTATTTTCAGCTAAATGATACTGTTAATACAAAAGGAATTGGTTTTAACCTGAAACTCGGTCTTATTTACAAACCCAAAGAGTACATAAGATTGGGTTTAGCACTTCATACGCCTACATTCTACAGCCTTACAGACAGGCAGTCAACGGGACTAACTACTAATACTGAAAACTATGCGGGTACTCAAAGTACTTATTCCAAATTTCTAACAGGTGGTATAGAAGGTAAATCTCTGTACACCGGTTTATCTCCGTGGCGTGTAATGGTGAGTGGGTCTTATGTATTCAGAGAAGTAAAAGATACCCGTAAACAACGTGCATTTATTACAGCCGATATTGAGTATGTCAACTATAGAGGAACACGTTTTGCAGCCGATGGCGAAAATATTGGAGCCGCTGATAAGCAATATTATTCTGACCTTAAAGCAGTTACCAAAAGTATGTACAAAGGTTCTTTCAATTACAGATTAGGTGGTGAACTAAAATTCAATACCATAATGTTCAGATTAGGCGGTGCATACTATTCAAGTCCATATCAGGAGAAGCTGTTTAAGTCAAGTATCATACAGGCAAGTGGTGGACTCGGTTATCGCAATCATGGTATGTTTATTGATCTTACCTATGCCCACAATTGGATGAAAGACGTAAACTTTCCTTACAGGCTTACTACCAAAGAAAATTACTACGCCATACAAAATAACCAACGTGGTAATATTATACTAACGGTTGGATTTAAATTGTAATGCAAAGTAATTTTAGTAATCAGAAAATTTAGAGTTTTTCAACAAACCAATGTAATCCTAAGTACCAATACAACCATTGCATAATGGCATCATTTCAGTTTTCCTGTTTCTGTGTGCATCTCTGTATTGTTTTATGAGTTTGTGGTTCCATAAATCATATAAACTTGTAGAGCCGATATTTCCTAATAATACACCCTCTTTTAGTCCGCTTTGTTTTATGCTGTAGGTACACAATGGTACATTACCGTTCCAATGGATATCGAGAATTTTAAACGGGAGGCTACATTTGGGGAAACGATCTTTGTGATCATTTGTTTTAAAGCATCCGGTAGTTGTGGAATTATTAAGGTCAATAATAAATTGCTTACTTACTACATCTCCAAGAGGTTGCCAGAAAGCAATGATTTCTTTAATTTGATGAAATTCTGAAGGGCTGATCATAACCCTGATGTTGATTAAAAGAGTGCTTTTCATTTGATCTCTATAGGCTTTAAGCTCTTTCAGATCTTCAACCAACTTATTAAACTTGCCCCCCGGACGATAATGTTCATAAACATCATTTGTATGCCCATCTACCGATACATTAATTTGGTTGATACCTGAATCTACAATGTCATAAACAATGCGTGGTTTAACAAAATTGCCATTTGATGTAAGTTGAACTACAGGTGTTACCCTTTTTAATTCATGTAAGTAGTCTCCAAAATCAGGGTGTATACTCGGTTCGCCGTTACCAACAATTCTTACCCTTGCTATCTTTAATAAATGAATATCTTTAATGATTTTATTGAAAATATCATGTTTCATAAGACCTACAGGCCTTTCTTTTAAAGGTGAGGTACAATAACTACATTTTAAGTTGCAGAGATTTGTAAATTCAAGGGTAATTGCCGGTGGCACATCAGCATCAGAAAATGCATAAGGAAATTGAGTGATTGCAGTATTTTTAAAACCCAGTTTTACCATATCATTTTTCAGAATATGGAAGTATAGTTTTCGTAAATACCAAATTCTGAAAAGCCGGTTATCGAATTGAAATGGTTTTGTACCGTTAAAAAAAAGCATTAGTTTAGTATTGTTTGCCAAATATATTTTTTAGAAAATGGAATATGGAGATTATTAAAATGTTTTAACCATCTTATGGAAATTTTAATATCTGCTTTTAAAGATGTTCGATCTATTGCACAATGCCAGGCGATTTGTTTTCCTGATTCATTTGCAGTTAAACTTGGCAATGACTGTCTTGAAAAATCTTTGAAGTGGTTTTTTATTTCGCAGAACCGGTTTTTTATTCATATTGAAGATTGTGGGAAAGTAGTTGGTTTTTGTGGTGGATTTATGCCTCAGTTTATTGGTGATGGAAGCAAAAGCGGTATCCTAAGCTTTGCTATAAAAGATGCTTTCAAGGGGCTTTTACGGAGGCCTCATTTAATGTTCAAAAAAGAGTTATGGCATTTTGGGCTGGTTTTCATAAAAAATAAATGGAAATTGATCCGGAAAAGCAGTACAAAAGACGAAACAGAAATTCCGTTAGAATTTCAGGATTACTTAAATTCTGTTGCTATAACTATAATTGCAGTCCATCCGGAATTTAGAGGAAGTGGTATTGTAGATGATTTGCTCGGATATGTTGAAAAATATGCAATTACACATAAGAAACCTGTATTATGCCTTGGGGTAAAGCAAGATAACACTATTGCTTCAAAGGCATATCAACGAAATGGATGGGTAGTTGACAAACAAATTGGAGATTCTTTTGTTATGAAAAAGTATATTAATTCTAAATAGTTGGCAGACCTATTTATTGAAACGTTAAAACCTGCTTAACTTTATTTTTTTAAAAACTACTTATCATGAATACCAAATTATTATTTGCGTTTTGTTTAGCATCTTTAATTGTGGGAAATTCATGTAAAAAAGCAACTACAGACAATAGTTCTTATATACCTCTATACCTCACAGATAAAGTATGGGTATTTGATACTTTGCTCATCAATTTGCCGGCAACATATGCAACCCTATCAGACACTGCTAAGTATAGCTATAATGTTGCAAAGGCATTTCTTAAAAATGCAAAAATTGGGTTTAAAAAAGATAGTTCTGTAAGTATGGATGGAGATTATGATTTTGGATATACTAATTGGCAACTAATAAATAATAATGCTGACCTCGAAATGACATTGCCATCAGGAAAAGATACTTTATACAACTGGAAGGCGGATGCTCTTGAATTGACCTATATTAAGTCTTTTGAAAATTTTTTCAATGCAACATTCAAGTATAAATAAAGACAATATGAATGATTTGGAACGATTAAATTTTTCAAAAAAATCTTTTTCTATTATAAATAGCTGATTTTGTAATTCAATTTAAAAAAAACCGTTATCAAACTATAACAAATCTGTTAATAAAACACCTGCAAATACTCAAGTTGTTGAACCTCTAATTAATATTAACCTGTTATCTTCGCAGCCCAATTTCAATATAAAAAGTATAGCAGGAAATGATAAGCAGAAGAAACATTAGGGTTAAGGTGATGCAAACCCTATATACAATAGGTTCGGGTGAGGGCACGCAAACAACTGTTGACCCGGTAAAACAACTTAAAAACAAAATAGATTCCACAATCCAACTTTTTACCTATTTACTACATGTATTGGCAGAAGTTGGCCGGTATGCCGAGACGGACTCTTTAAAAAGGGCTTCTAAAAATCTTCCTTCGCAACAGGATTTGAATGTAAATACAAAATTATCCGGCAATACCTTTCTTTGGAAAATTTTAGATAGTGCATCCTACAAAAAAGCATTAGAAGATTCAAAGCCCCAATTGGTGGAAGGTACCCAGAATCAGGTGAAAAAAATTTACAAACAACTTGTAGACACTGTTGAATATCAGAACTATATAGATGAACAAAGTAGAAACAAGAAGGCTGAAAAAGAGATTTTTACTTTTGTTTTCAACGATTTAATGCTACCCTCTGAAGACTTCACCAGTCACGTAGAAGAATATTTTACAAATTGGGATGATGACGCTGAGATGATGCAACAACTGATGATGAATTACCTGCAAAAACCAGATAACTATAGCCTGCAGGAAATGATGAGTGCAGACAAATGGAATTTTGCTAAAACACTTCTTACAACAACAATAGAAAAGAAGCAGGTTACCCAGGAAATGATAAAGCCCAAACTTAAAAACTGGGATGCAGATAGAATTGCGATGCTTGATATGATTTTAATGGAAATGGGTGTATGCGAATTGCTTTTTTTTGAAACCATACCCACAAAAGTTACTATCAACGAATACATAGATTTGGCAAAGGCTTATAGTACGCCACAAAGCGGACAGTTCGTAAATGGTATATTAGATAATATTCACAAAGAACTTGAAGCCCAGAATAAAATTCATAAAATTAATTTTAAGCAAAAGGCATAATTGTTTTTACAAATGAAATCAATTTGTTTTTTTATTATTATTATCTGGCTTTTGCAGGCTTGTCAATCTAACAGTGTGTCAAATAAGGAATTGGTCAAAAAAGCTGCTGATACAGTCAATTACACAAATATCAAATGGTTGGATTCTTTAAAATATATTGGAAATGTACCGGCGGGTAAAACTGCCGGAATCAGTTTCAAATTTTTAAATTCAGGAGATAAACCATTGTATATAATCAACGCTAAACCTGGGTGCGGTTGCACATTGGCAGATTATCCTAAAGAACCTATATTGCCTGGCAAAACAGGAGTTATTAAGGCTGATTATAATGTACATAAAGATGGACAGGGCGATTTTAGAAAGAGTATAAGGGTGACTACTAATACCAAAGAAAAAACAGACAACTATATTTACTTTTACGGAACAATAATTCCGGATAGTTTATCAGTTAATAAATCAAAATAGCTTTCAATTAATTATTTTTTAATAAAACACAAACAATGCTTCAAACAGTATTTTTAATGGGTGACCCCAAAGGCGGTAGTAACACAATAATATTTTTCTATGGTGCTATTATGATCGTATTTTGGTTATTCTTCATTCGCCCCCAATCAAAAAAAGCTAAGAGTCAAAAACAATTTATCAACGATATAAAAAAGGGAGATAAAATAGTGACTATTGCCGGTATTCATGGTACTGTTAATAAAGTGAATGATGATAATACTACTATTCAATTAGAAGTTAGTCCGGGTAGTTATATAAAAATTGAAAAATCGGCTATAAGCCTGGAGTGGAGTAATGCTTTGAACAAAGCTGCTGTACCTGCTACTACGGAAAAATAATGTTTCTTGATATATATTTTTGAGTGCATTTGTTCACCAGGTAATTTATAGTTTTTTAGCATTTTTCTATTAAATAATTGAAAAATGCTTTGGTCTCTGATTTCATTCTTCTGAAACCTTGATAAATGCTAAAAATAGGTTTAACAGGTGGCATAGGTAGTGGCAAATCCATTATAGCAAGTATTTTTAAAGTACTCGGAATACCGGTTTTTGATGCAGACCGTCAAGCCAAGGTTCTGATGGAGTCTGATCCAGTTTTGATAAATAAGATAAAAACTTGTTTTGGTGAGGAAAGTTATATGGGGTTTAAACTAAACCGTGCTTACTTAGCCAAAATAGTATTCAACAATCCCGCAAAGCTTGAACAATTGAATGCATTGGTACATCCTGATGTAATCATAGCGGCAGAACAATGGATGGCTGCCCAAACTGCTCCATATGTAGTTAGGGAAGCTGCAATTATGTTTGAATCCGGAACAGCAAACAATCTTGATTATGTAATAGGGGTAGAAGCACCTTTACATATCCGGATTCAGAGAACTATGCATCGGGATAAGATTACCCGAAATGAAGTTTTGCTTAGAATGGACAAACAGCTAAGTGAATCAATAAAAATGAAGCTGTGCGATTTTGTTATTATAAATGATGAACAACAACTTTTGATTCCACAGGTATTGCAATTGCATAACAGATTTTTAGAAGTCGTTTTGTAATGACAGACCCTATAAACACTTCAATTTTTCATAATTTTTTGCTGGTAAGGTTTTGGTATAGCTTTATTGTTTACATTTAACTAGATATGATGAGATATTTGAAAGTATATAAAAGGCAATTGTTAGTATTAGTAATTATAGTTGCATTAGCATATATAAGTTCTGTTTCTAAAAACAAATCACTTGCAAAAACTACAGCCGTAGCTGCGGGTGTAGTAATGATTTATGCTGCAATTTCATTTGTAGTATGGATAATAAAAACCCCAACTAAGAAAGATAATAATCATATTGTGTAGAACATATCTCTCCCGATTGATAAGTAAATTTTGCAAATTTTATCCGGAATCTTTCATTTTGTTCTGGAGGAAAAATGTCAGAAACAACAAAAGCTGCCAATAATGACAGCTTTTGTTGTTGTATGAATCAAATAATTATTTTGTAGTAACGTTGTTGCTTAAATCTTCATCAACAAGAATTCTTCCGCAATTCTCGCAAACTATTATTTTCTTGTGTTGCTTAATTTCACTCTGTTTTTGTGGAGGTATAGCATTAAAACATCCTCCACATGAATCTCTCATTACAGGCACCACACTCAATCCGTTGCGGTAATTGTTACGGATACGGTCGTAAGAAAACAAAAGACGTGCATCCAAAGCAGTTCTTGCTTTTTCGCTTAGTGCTTTTAATACATTTTCTTCTTTTTCAGTATCAGCAATAATTTTTTGCAATTCGCCTTTTTTATTGGTTAGAATGCCTTCTTTGCCGGCTATTTGTTTTTTTGCAGCATCCAATAGCTTTATTTTTTCAGCTATTTCTTCATTGGCATCTTTTATATGCTTTTCAGCCAGTTTAACTTCCAGTTGTTGCATTTCTATCTCTTTGTTGATAGCTTCAAACTCCCGGTTGTTTTTTACGTTTTCACTTTGCTTTTCGTACTTTTTCAGCAATGCTTCAGCTTCTACAATAGCTTCTTTCTTTTTGTTGATAAAGTCAGAAATACCATTTATTTCTTCTTCTACTCGTAGTTGCCTTGCATGTAGGCCCTGAATTTCATCTTCAAGGTCGCTTACTTCCATAGGCAATTCACCTTTCAGGATACTTATTTCATCAAGTTTGCTATCAACTTTTTGCAATTTAACCAGTGCGGTTAATTTTTCTTCTACTGAATAGTCTTTTACAGCCGCCATATTTGTGTTTAATTTCTTTTAAAAAACCTTTTTTTGATACCAGCTTTTTGTACTCCGGTTAAGCATCGTTGCGTCACAATCCGTTCATCTTTTCAGCCCTGATTGAGCATTTTCCGCAGCGATTTTGAGGAGCTATTGAACCAGATACCTAAATGAAATAATTGACAGGATTTGTCTTTACCTCACTTTTAAGGACGGCAAAGGTAGGGAATTTTGAATGTAAAATATCATATAAAAGCTCAATGGTGAACTGTTCACTTTCAAAGTGCCCGATATCCGCAATTACCATCCTGTTTTCAGCATCAAAAAATTCATGATATTTCACATCTCCGGTAATATAAAAGTCAGCACCGGCCCCTAATGCAGTGTTGATTAAAAAACTACCGGCACCACCACACAATGCAATTTTTTTTACTTTTTTATTTAAAAGTGGAGTATACCTTATGACAGACAACCCAAATTGCTGTTTCAACAAGGCAAGAAAATCAGTTTCGTTCATCTCATTTTCCAGTTCGCCAATTAATCCGCTACCAACTTCCTGAAAATTGTTGCTCAATTGCAGTAAATCATAAGCAACCTCTTCATAAGGATGCGCTTTCAACATTGCCTCCACCATTTTATCCTTTAAATAAACAGGAAAAATGATTTCAATTTTCTCTTCTTCTAAAGTTTCCCTTTTCCCAATTTCTCCTATATGTGGGTCGGTTCCTTCACTGGGTCTAAAAGTTCCTGTACCTTTTGTGCTAAAGCTACATTCGCTGTATTTACCAATTGTACCGCCACCTGCCTCAAACAATGCATTTCGTACTTTTTCAGCATCAGAAACGGGTACAAAAACAACCAATTTCATCAAAGTACTTTGCCTTGGCTGCAAAACTTTCCTTTTGACCAATCCCAACTTATCTGCCATCATTTTATTCACACCCGAAAGTAAATTGTCAAGGTTAGTATGAATGGCATAAATAGCGATGTCGTTTTTTATGGCTCTAATAATCGTCCGCTCCACATAGTTTTTACCGGTAATTTTTTTTAATCCACCAAAAATAATAGGGTGGTGTGCAACTACAAGATTGCAACCTTTTGCTATAGCTTCATTAATGACATCTTCTGTTGCATCCAATGTGCACAATACACCGGTACATTCAACATTGGAGTCCCCTGTAAGGAATCCGGCATTGTCATAACTTTCCTGATAAGAAGCAGGAGCGATGTTGTCCAGGATTTGTATGAGCGTTTTTATTTGCAAGTAAGAGTAGTTTTATTATTGTTATTGGCGACAATCAATTCATACTTCTGTATAACTTTGTATTCTTTGTCCCCGTTGCAGGAAATAATCGCTACACCTTCCTCGGATACACCTTCAATGCAGCCTCTAAACAATCCATTGCCGCACCAATTGAGGTCAAATTAAGCACATAAGCCAACCTTACTTCTTGTTTTCCAAGCCCGGCAGTTCCATAAAAACCGGTTGCAGGTGCCAACATTACTGTAGAACCGTTATGATCAAAACTTTCCAATAACCATTGGCAAAACTTGTCGCTATCGTCTATTGGTAATTTGGCCATTGCATAAAATGCTCCACCCGGGTTGGGGCAAAATACTCCATCCATTGCGTTCAGTCTTTTTACAATAAGATCCCTGCGGTTTTTGTATTCCTGTTTGGTGGTGTCAAAATAATCTGAAGGCAGGTCAACTGCAGCTTCGCCTGCTATCTGTGCAAAACTTGGCGGGCTCAATCTTGCCTGTGCAAATTTCATTACAGCATCCAAAACGGCTTTGTTTTTGGTTACAAAAGCCCCGATTCTGCCACCACATGCACTATATCTTTTGCTGATGGTATCCATGATGACAACGTTGTCATCTACACCTGTCAAATGCATGGCACTTAACTGTTTTTCTTCGTAAGTAAATTCGCGGTAAGCTTCGTCAGAAAAGAGATAGAGATTGTGTTTTTGAACCAACATTTTCAACTGCTCCATTTCGCCGGCACTGTAAGAATAGCCGGTTGGGTTATTGGGATTACAGATAACAATAGCTTTTGTTTTTTGGGTAATTGCTTTTTCAAAATCTTCTATTGGCGGAAGTGCAAATCCATTTTCAATATGAGAAGTAATGGGCACTACATTTACACCGGCTTCTACGGCAAACCCATTATAGTTTGCATAAAATGGTTCGGGAATAATGACTTCATCACCTGCATCTAAACAAGCCATAAAGCCAAATAGAATAGCTTCGCTGCCACCTGTTGTTACAATGATTTGGTTATGATCTACATTGATACCAACCGATGCATAATACTCCACCAATTTTTTGCGGTAGCTTTCATTGCCTGCGCTGTGGCTGTATTCCAATACTTTAAAGTCGCTGTTACGAACGGCATCCAACACCATTTTAGGGGTTTCTATATCAGGTTGACCTATGTTAAGGTGATAAACAACAGTTCCTCTTTTTTTAGCCGCTTCGGCAAATGGAACTAATTTTCTGATAGGAGAGGCGGGCATTTGCCGTCCACGGTTGCTGATAGTTAACATACAGCAAAGATAACGGGTGAAAAATTCTACCCAAATAATAGCATCAAAATCAATTCAGTCTATTTTTAGTCTTCTTTTTGTGGGGCACTTGGCATTACTTCACCTGATACAACCAGGTATATGGGTGTATTGTTATTCAACAACCTTACTGTAACCTGTTTCATAAATGTACCGGGGTTAGCAGCATTATAAGTAATGGTAATTTTGTTGGAAACCCCTTTTGCAATGCCCGATTTTGGATAAACCGGGGTAGTGCAACCGCATTGCGCTGTAGCACTTGCTATAATCACGGGCTTGTCGCTAATGTTTGTGAAATCAAACTCATAGGTTACCGGTGTGCCTTTTTTTATTTTTCCAAAATCGTGTTTCTTTTCCTTAAACTGTAAGGGAGTAATTGCAGAAGAATTGGATTCAATTTTTGCAGTATTTGCAGGTTGTTCCACTTCATTTTGTTTCAAATTTCGGGATTGTCCCATAACGCAATTGATGCAAACAAAAACTGCAATAATAGTCAGTAAGTTCTTCATGAAAGTTTATTTAAAGAGAAGTAAATCTAACAAAGTATTTTATTGGCGCAAAAACAACAAAGCCACCCCAAAGGATGGCTTTGCAAATGGGTATAATATTTTAAATTAATCTTTCTTTTCTTCAGCTGCCGGTGTAGGATTTGCCAAAACCTCTCCTTCAATTGTAAGGATGATAGGCTCCGGATTTTTAGCAACTCTAACGGTTACTTGCTTTGTAAATGATCCTACAGATGCTGCATTATATGTTACTTCAATTTTATCAGAACCTCCTTTGGCAACAGGTGCTGTAGGGTATTTTGGAGTAGTACAACCACACTGTGCAGTGGCACTTTCTATAACAACAGGTGCTGCAGTTGCATTCTTAAAAGTAAATGCATAGGTAACAGGTGTACCTTGCTTTATCTTTCCAAAACTGTGCTTTGACTCTTTAAAAGAAAGAGTGGCAACTTTAGGATCTACCTTTTCTACTGCCTGCTCTTCAGCCTTTATTGCTGTGCCTGCTGCTACGGGTACCGCTTTTAATTCAGTTGTGGCTTTAACTTTTTTCTTCTTTTTAGGTCCTGCAAATACTGTGTTTAAACATAGTACAGCTAACGATAGAAATAATACTTTTTTCATGTTTTTTTAAATTGTATAGTGTTATTGAATTGAGCCTTTTATTAAAACTTGTTAGATAATAAACATAGGAATTATTTACCAGCACCTTTTAGTTTTTCAACTGCTCCATTTGTAGGCGCAGCAGTATCAGGAACTTTGTACCCAACACCATGAAACTTAACGTGCTTAGATAAACCATTGCTAAAATTGATATCAGCATATTTTTCAAAAGGACCATTTGCGTAACCATTAAAACCAAGTGTTACTTTAAACACTTCCCCCGGTCCATAAGATTTTCCTTGCTCGTATTTAGGGGTTGTGCATCCGCAACCAACTTTTACATTATCCAGCTTTATAGAGTCTTTGCTTATGTTTTTAATTACAACATCAAACTCCACAGGCTTGCCATTTGGTATTTGACCAAAATCATGGTTTTCCTCATTAAACATTAATACCTGTGTAATATCTGTTTTTGTTTCAGTCTGTTCGTTGCCTTTTTCTGATTGCTTGGTTTCGGGAGTCTGTGCATTCAATAAACAAACTACAAACAAACCTGAAAGTAACAGTGATATTTTTTTCATAAGAAAACTCATTTTATGTTTGTAAAATTATGTCTTTTCAAAGGAAAATATTATGCCTGATTTCTTAAAAACATATTTTTTAAGATTTCATTAGTAATAAATCCTGAATTCAAATTAACGGCTATTATTGTTTTAAATTATTTAGGGGTATAAATACCTATTTAATTTAACAAAATGTGGTTAATAGAATTAAGACTACACGTTTAACCTTACATTTGAATATGGAAAATCAGCATGCTAATATGGAAGTAAATGAAGAAGCCATTTCCTATGACAGTTTCAGGCAGGAAGTTTTAAAAGATTACAGGATTGCAATAGAAAGCCGGGAAACCAGTTTGTTGGGTAGAAAAGAAGTGCTGACAGGAAAGGCTAAATTTGGAATTTTTGGTGATGGTAAAGAGTTGGCACAAATTGCTATGGCTAAGTTTTTTAAGCCCGGCGATTTTCGTTCAGGTTACTACAGAGACCAGACTTTTATGTTTTCTGCCGGACTTGCAACAGTAGAACAATTTTTTGCACAATTATATGCTAATCCTGATGTAACACAAGAGCCTTTTAGTGGTGGAAGGCAAATGAATGCCCACTTTTCTACCCCTTTTGTAGATGAAAAAGGCAAATGGTTAGATCTCGTTAACAAGAAAAACGTTTCAAGTGATATAGCACCTACAGGAGGGCAAATGCCAAGGGCATTGGGTCTTGCTATGGCTTCTAAGGCGTTTAGAAGCCTGGTGGATTCAACCGGGTTTGAAAGCTTAACCAATAATGGAAATGAGATATGCTTTTGTACCATTGGTGATGCCAGCACCAGTGAAGGTCATTTTTGGGAAACTATGAATGCTGCCGGTGTATTACAGGTACCACTCGCTGTATTTGTTTGGGACGATGGTTACGGTATTTCTGTTCCTAAAAAATATCAGACTACAAAAGCATCTATAAGTGAGGCTTTAAGCGGGTTTCAAAAAACAAGCATTTCCAATGGCATCAATATTTACAAGGTTAAAGGGTGGGATTATGCCAACATGTGCGAAGTTTTTGAAACAGCCCTGGCCGAAATGCGGACTACCCACACACCAGTACTTTTTCATGTAGAAGAAATAACGCAACCACAGGGACACAGTACAAGTGGCAGCCACGAGAGGTATAAAGGACAAGACAGGTTGCAGTGGGAAAAAGAATGGGACTGCCTTAAGAAATTCAGAGAGTGGATTATTGCAAATGGAATTGCTGCAGAAGAAGATTTATTAGAAATAGATGAACAGGCAAAAGATGTTGTCAGGGTAAGTAAAAATGCTGCCTGGGAAAATTACATCAACCCTGTAAAGACCCAGGTAGATAAAGCATTGACATTATTGAAAAATGTTCAAAGCACCAATAATGAAATTAATACAAAGGTTAACCAATACATTGCTGAACTGGAAAGTGTTCGTGAACCTGCTAGGAGGGATGTTGCCAAAGCGCTTAGGCTTGTGGCGCAATTAGTGCCCTCCGCAAATGAAATAAAGGAATACTGGAAAAGCTTACAATCAGAAAACAAGGAATTGTATAACTCTTGCCTTTTCAATGAAGGTGAGAAATCTGCAATGAAAGTAGCAGAAGTGAAAGCAAAGTATGAAACAGAACCACATGCCCTAAATGGGTACGAGGTTTTAAATAATTACTTCGATCAGTTATTTCAATGCAATTTAAAAGTATTTGCCTTTGGCGAAGATTTAGGAAAAATTGGAGACGTAAATCAGGGTTTCTCCGGCTTACAGGAAAAACACGGTAAGAACAGGATTTTTGACACTGGAATCAGAGAATTGACCATAATGGGGCAGGGTATAGGTATGGCTTTGCGTGGGCTAAGACCTATAGCCGAAATACAATATCTTGATTATCTCCTTTATGGATTACAGCCTTTGAGCGATGATGTAGCTACAACGCATTACAGAACCAAAGGTCAACAAAGCTGCCCTGTTATCATTAGAACCCGTGGTCACCGCCTTGAAGGGGTTTGGCACAGTGGTTCACCTATGGGTATGATTATTAATTCCTTACGGGGCATTCATGTTTGCGTACCAAGAAATATGGTGCAGGCTGCCGGTATGTACAATACATTGTTGCGAAGCAACGACCCGGGTTTGGTAATTGAATGTTTGAATGGATATAGATTAAAGGAAAATCTTCCTGAAAATTTATTGGATTTTACCGTTCCTTTTGGCCAGCCTGAAATATTAACAGAAGGTGATGATGTAACTATTGTTTCATACGGATCTATGCTGCGTATTATAAAAGAGGCTACAGATATGTTGCAAATGCTTGGCGTTAGTTGCGAAATAATAGATGTGCAAACCCTCCTCCCTTTTGACATTGATCATAAAATTGTAGAATCACTTAAGAAAACAAGCCGCATCATTTTTATTGATGAAGATGTACCCGGTGGTGCTGCCGCATATATGTATAACAAGGTTATTGAGGAGCAAAACGGTTATCGATACTTAGATGTAGCAGCAAGAACGCTAACAGCAAAAGCCCATAGGCCTGCTTATGGCAGTGATGGTGATTACTTCAGCAAACCTAATGTGGAAGATATAGTAGAAGCTATTCAGGACATGATGAGTGAGAAGTAAGTTGTGGGTTTTTATTCTATTTTATTATCTTCTTAAAATTCTGTTTACGAAAAAGGCATTAAGATCGGCTTAGTTTCATTTTTGGATGCGAAGTAATTTTATTTACATTAAATCCTATTTGGCAATATTCTATTGATAAATAAAGTCAGATGGTCCCAGGCCAATAATACGAAAAGGTGATAGAAATTTTTACACAATTAGAACAAACTTTTAAGAATACTCATTCTTTTGCTTATACATTACTTAGAAGGGGTAATAGTATAGAGTATATAAAAGAAACATTGGCACAACATAAAATAAATTTTTTCCCACCGGAACTAATTGATTTTTTTTTGTGGCATGATGGTATGGAGGATTCAGACGAAATGATAGGAAAATTGCAACTTTTCCATTTGGGTTACTTTTTAGCGTTAAATAAAGCAATAAGTTATCAATCTGCAAAGCCAGCTTTTT